>NZ_CP021422.1:2400000-3101406 GCF_002201475.1 Acutalibacter muris
GTCTGCGGCAGTTCTTGAAAAATAATTTTGCCTATGCTATTATATAATGACTGATAACTTAGGAGGTGCCCCATGCGCAGGATAGCCATTTGCGACGACGAGCCCGCCCAGGCGGAGCTTCTCCGGGGCCTTGTAAACGACTGGGCCCGGGACCGGCGGGAGCCCTCCGAAATACGCCTTTTCCCCAGCGGCGACGCCTTCTGGTTCTGCTGGGAGCAGGACAAGGCCTGGGACGCGCTGCTTTTAGACATACAGATGTCCGGCACCGACGGCCTGGACCTCTGCCGCCAGCTTCGGGCCGCCGGCTCCCGGCTGCCGGTGGTGTTCGTCACAGGCCTTGCGGGGCATATGGCAGAGGGCTTCGAACTGGACGCGGTGCATTACCTTGTAAAGCCCGCCAGCCGGGACAAGATATATCTCTGCCTTGACAAGGCCATACAGCGCGAAGGCCGTGAGCCCTTCATACTACTAGAGTGCGCCGACGGCCAGGCCGCCCGGGTGCTCCTGTCGGAGATAGCCCTCATAGAGTCCAGCGGCCATCGCACCCTTGTGACCCTGGCGGGCGGGGATACCCTGGAGGCCAGAGCCGGCTTTAAGGAGCTCTGCGGAAAGCTCCCACAGGGGGACTTTGTCCAGTGCCACCGCTGCTATCTGGCGGGACTCCGTCACATCTACCGGCTGGGTCGGGACAGTCTTATCCTGGACGGCGGCAAGGCCGTTCCCGTAAGCCGTAACCGCTTTTTAGAGGTCAACGCCGCCTTCGTCAATTTCTACCGCCAGGAGGGATAAAAGCTTGGAAAGCTGGGTCTTATCAATAATCATAACCTTCATACTTCTCATATTCGCCGGGTCTATAATACTCTGCCGCCGGCTCACCCTGAACGAAGCCCTCCGGCGCACCGAGCGTTTCCAGTCCGACCTATTGACCCGCCAGGTCCAGGAGGTGGAGAACCTGTATAGACAGATACGCGGTATGCGCCACGATCTTCGCAACCACGCCCAGACTATGCAGGCCTATTTGCAGCTGGGCCAGACAGGGCAGCTGGAGGATTACCTTACCGAGCTCTCCAGCTCCTTCGAACAGGTGGACGACGTGCTGCGCACCGGCAACGTCATGGCCGACGCCATACTGAACTCCAAGCTCTCCCTCTGCCGCTCCCATGACATAGCCGTCAGCGCCACGGCCCAGGTGCCCGCCTCCAATATACCCGACGTGAGCCTGTGCACCATCTTAGGAAACCTTCTGGACAACGCCCTGGAGGCCTGCCTGCGCCTTCCTGACCAAAAGGAGCGCTTTATGCGGGTCTACATCGCCCCCATGAAGGGCCAGCTTTACGTAAGCGTCACCAACTCCTCCCCGGGCAGGAGCAGGGTTGAAGGCGGCAGATATGTCTCCGCAAAGCCGGGCCGGGACCGCTTCGCCCGCCACGGCTTCGGGCTCTTTCAGATAGACCGGGCGGTGAAGCTCTGCGGGGGGTACGTGAACCGCCAGCAGGAGGAGGGGGTGTTCTCTACGGAGATCCTGCTGCCCCTTTGAGAAGGGAACAAGCGCCCCTTTTCGGGGCACTTGTTTGTGATTTCGTCTATATCTCAATAAAAAGTTTTAGCCTAATAAGTCAGTCCGAAACAACAACAGCATATTCCTCCATTTCTAAAACCATTTTGTCATATTCCTCCTGCGTAATGAACCCGGTTTCTAAATTGTACTTTATATTCTCGAGAATTTCCTCACGCATACTATATGTGTGCCCCTCCGGGATATCAGACTGATACCTCTCGACATCTGCCAAAAGCTTACGGACAGGGGCCGCATTTTCTGAGCCCTCCAAAACAGGCGCCGCAATACGTTCAGAAGCGCCCTCTATAGAATATAATCCTTGAGGTCCGCCGGTAAGATAATAGTAGTCGCCTTCGGTATTATAGCTGCCTCCACAATCGGGATGGTACAGGAAGAAAATATATTCCTTGCCAATCCCCATCTCGGGCTCGTCTTCACAGACAACATCTAAATTATTCGCAAGCCCCCCTGTCATGCGAAGGGTAACAGTGTCAAAGGAGCCGCCCTGGAAAGTCTCGTCCACTTTCACAATGTAGTCCGTAAAGTTCATAACGCTTCCATCTGCACTTTCCACTTGAATAGGTGTCTCCGCATGATCCACGACACCGCGAATAATTAGATTTGATTCCGTAACCAAGTCTTCCAATGTCTTTTTAGCTAACAACCCGGATACGTACATAGTTGGGATATCCTCTGCTGAAATATCTTCTACGATGTTATCCTGTGAACTATCTGGCTTCGCTGGATTTTCAATATTTTCTAAACCATGTACCGCACATGCAGCACCAATCCCCAAAAGCACTGTAACTAAAAGGATTGATACCGATCTAAAAATTTGACGTTTTCGATTCATAGATATCCTCCTCTCAAATTTAATCATATGGTATAACTCATCAATCTTATCAACCATAAATTTGTTGTATCAACGTCCGTTCTTCAGATGTCACCGAACGCTTCTTTTCTCCTAGGGTAGATGCGTAATACATCACTCGATTAACATAATCTATATCTTCTAAATCACGAAGGCCCATAACATGCCCCGCTTCGTGAAGGAACACAGTCCACACATCGTAAGTGTCTGACGAGGCCCCATTACTCCATTTATATCTCATATTTAAGTTAATATCTGCTTCTATCCTAATTTTACTACTTTTATTCAACCAACTAGTCGTTTGCGCCACATAAGTTTTAGAAAAATTAGCCACTCTATAAATCCTATTTATATTATCTTGTCTCGGATAAGTAGTATCTGTATGACGACTTGTAGGCGAACGATTCATACCAGAAACTCCGGTCGGAAGACAAGCATTCCACTGATATAAAGCGTTATTAAAATGGCTAATTGAAGTATCGCCAAAGTCAGCATGTGGAATAAACGTAAATAGGGATTTTCCAGAGAGTTTGTAACCATTTGTAAAATCGCTCACTGAAGCTTTATTGACAATCTCATTTTGATTTGCGCCCGCAAACGTATGGACATTACATATTGTTCCGATAAAAGCAATAACTAATAAAAAAGAAGATACCTTTCTCATAATCATGAATTTTAACTTAAATGATTTTTTCATATGCAATCCTCCGTTTTATAAAAAGGCGTATTGTTTCTTTTATGAATTTATGTCGCATATAAATTCTATTATCACCCCTTTATTTAGAACTAAAAACAATTCAAAATCGGCCTCACCTCCATATTGCAATATATCACCTCAATATATTTCTATTTTTCATTTATATAATAGCACTGATTTTTTGATTTGTCAACAAAAATATTTCTTTTTTGCGAAGTTTTTTTGGAACGCTACCCCTTTTGAGAGAAGTAAAATTACCATTCGTGCGCGGTGGGCTACCGTTCGTGCACGGTTTTACTTTTTCCCGGGGAAATATGTTACTCTTTCACCCGAAAGGAGCGAGGTCTTTTATGAAGAACAAAGACGCAAAAAAACCAAATTATTCTATGTGGAGCGACATCAGTTTCCTGCTGGGGAAGGCCTGGGAACTGATCCCCTGGTACTATCCCCTTATGGTGGTGATAGTGGTCTCACGGGCGCTTATCCCCGCCATAGCCATGGTGCTGCCCAGCCGGGTCATAGCCCTTCTGCAAGAGGGCGTAAGCTTCGAGCGCCTGGTGCTGGAGATAGGGCTGATGTCCTTGGGCATACTTCTCTGCGCGGCCATAAGCGAGGGTCTTCGGAATTACGTTGACTTCCGCTATCTCATCACGCCCCGCAGACATCTGGGCGGCGACGCGGACCTGAAGATAGCCACCACCGACTATCCCCACGGGGAGCAGCAGGATTTCCAAAACGCCATGACAAGGCGCCTGCAGGCCATGAACTCCAACGACTCGGCCTTAGAGGAGACCTTCCGCATGGTACAGCGGCTGCTTTCAAACCTTATAGGTCTCGGGGTATACGGGGCCCTCCTCTGGACCCTGAGCCCCTGGGTAATGCTGCTGGTGGCGGCGCTGACGGCTCTGGGCTTCATAGCAAGGCTCAAAGCCAACACCTGGGTCTTCAAAAGCCGTGACAAGTGGGCCCCCATCGACCGAAAGATGAACTATATCGAAGAAGAGTCCGGCAACTATAAGTTTGCAAAGGACGTGCGGCTCTTCGGCATGTCCGGGTGGCTCTGCGAGCTGTATGACAGCTGCTCAAACGCCCGGCGGGCCTGGGGCATAAAACAGGGCTGGGTGGAGTTCGCCGCCGACGCGGCAAGCTGCCTTATCACCTTTTTAAGAGAGGGCGCGGCCTATATCTGGCTGATATACGGCGCTGTCACCGGCAGCATAGACCCGGCGGCCTTTGTCCTGTACTTCGGGGCAGTGGGCAACTTCTCACAGGAGCTTCTGGGCTGCTTAAAGGAGTTCTCGGACCTGCACGAGGCTCATCTGAAGATAGCCTCCTTTCGGGAGCTTCTGGACTGGCCCGACCAGTTCCGGCATGAGGGCGGACGGCCCATTCCCAGGGACGGGGGCTGGACCCTCACTCTGGACCACGTCAGCTACCGCTACCCCGGGGCAGATAAGGACACCATACACGATATGTGCCTGACCCTGCGCTCGGGTGAAAAGGCCGCTCTGGTGGGCCTTAACGGCGCGGGCAAGTCCACCATGGTAAAGCTCCTCTGCGGGCTCTACGACCCCACAGAGGGCCGGGTACTCCTAAACGGCATACCCGTCACCGAGTTCAACCGGGAGGAATACTACGCCCTGTTCTCGGCGGTATTCCAGGAGTCGGCGGTGCGCCCCTATCCCCTGGCGAAGAACGTGGCCATGACAGACAATATGGACCGTAAAAAGGTGGAGAAATGCCTGGAGCTCGCCGGCCTCTCAGAGCGCGTATCAGAGCTTCCCAAGGGCATGGACACCAAGCTCATGAAGTACATCTGGCACGACGGCGTGGACCTCTCGGGCGGCGAGGCCCAGAAGCTGATGCTGGCCCGGGCGCTCTATAAGGACGGCCCCATAGTCATACTTGACGAGCCCACCGCCGCCTTGGACCCTATCGCCGAGTCGGAGCTCTATGAAAAGTACAGCGACCTGACCGCCGGGAAGACCTCTCTCTACATCTCCCACCGGCTCTCCAGCACCCGCTTCTGCGACCGGGTACTGTTCCTTGAGCACGGCGTGATAGCGGAGGAGGGCACCCACGAGGAGCTTCTTGAAAAGCGCGGAAAGTATTACGAGCTCTATGAGGTGCAGAGCTCCTACTACCGCAGCGGCAGCACAGACGAGGAAGGAGAGCTTATAAATGAAGCAGAGATGGAGCCGGTTTAAAGAGGAGATGGCCCTGATCCTCCGGGGCTACAGATATCTTGCAGGGGCGGGCAGCAGGCAGATGCTGATATGCTACGCGGGCGAGGCGGCGCTCTCGGCGCTGATACCCATAATCAACCTGTACTTCTCCGGGCAGCTTATAGACGAGCTGGCGGGGTCCAGGGACGTGAACCGTCTGGCCCTCTTGGCAGGGCTTGCGGCAGGCATAAATCTTGTGCTGCTGCTTATAAGGCACTTCTGCACCCGGCGCAAGGAGGGCCTTTATACCACCATGTGGAACGATATGTATATGCTCTACTCCCGAAAGCTCCTCAAAATGGACTATCAGGACGTAGAGGACGTGCGGGTCCAGGAGAAGCTGGACAAGATAAAGCAGCTGCAAAACTGGGGCGGGCGGGGGCTTGTCACCCTTTACTGGGCCGTCAGCGACATGGTGGAGGGGCTTGTGGGCGTGCTCAGCTCCATGGCGCTGGCCCTGGGGGTGTTCCTGGTCCCTGTGCCGGAGCTGCCGGGGCTTGCCGGGGTGTTCGCCTCGGGCTGGGGGACAGTTATAGTAATAGCGTTACTCCTCCTCTCCTTCGTTGTGTTCAAGCTGGCTTCGGACAAGAGCACACAGGTCTGGGACTCCCTGGCGGACGATATGACCCTTGTGAACCGCCTGTTTATGTACTACCACTGGACCCTGCCCAACGACCATAAGCAGGGCAAGGACATGAGACTCTACAACGAGGCCAGAGTCATGAAGCAGGAGATGGACGAGTATAACTCCACCTGGGGGGTCATGGAAAAGAAGCGTTCCCCCACCCTTGGCTGGATAGGCGCGGTCGAGGCAGCTTTCCCCTATCTTCTCAGCGCGTCTGTATATCTCACTGTGACGGCCAAGGCCTGGTGCGGGGCCATAGGCTTGGGCGGCGTGGTGCAGTACGTGGGCGCGGTGAGCAGGTTCGCCGGAAGCCTGCAAAAGCTTGTGAACAGGTTCACCGGGCTTTTGAGCAACAACGAGTTCCTTCGGGGCTCCTTCGAGTTCCTGGACCGGGAGAACACCAAGTACCAGGGAACCCTCCCCACGGAGAAGCGGCTGGACAACGAGTTCCTTATCGAGTTTCATGACGTGTCCTTCAAGTACCCCGGCACGGACAGCTGGGCCCTTCGGCACCTTAATTTAGAGCTGCGCATCGGCGAAAGATTGGCCGTGGTGGGCCGCAACGGCAGCGGCAAGACCACCATGATAAAGCTATTATGCCGGCTCTACGACCCCACCGAGGGCGAGATAACCCTAAACGGCATCGACATCAAAAAGTACAATTATGACGAGTATATGGCCCTGTTCTCGGTGGTCTTCCAGGACTACCACCTGTTCTCCTTCCAGCTGGGCCAGAGCGTGGCCGCAAGCGTCCAGTACGACAAGGACCGGGTGCTCCACGACCTTAAAGAGGCCGGGCTGGGCGAGCGCCTGGGGACCCTGCCCCAGGGACTTGACACCTACATCACAAAGGACTTTGACGACGCCGGCGTGGAGTTCTCCGGCGGCGAGACCCAGAAGGCCGCTATCGCCCGGGCCCTCTATAAGGACGCGCCCTTCCTGGTCCTGGACGAGCCCACAGCCGCCCTGGACCCCCTGGCCGAGTCCGAGGTCTATAGGCGCTTCGGGGAGATCGCGGGCAACAAGACCGCCGTGTGCATCTCCCACCGGCTGTCCTCCTGCCGGTTCTGCGACAGGATAGCTGTGTTCCAAAAGGGCAGGCTGGTCCAGCTGGGCAGCCACGACGGGCTGCTCAGTGAGGAGCAGGGCGCGTACCGGCGGCTCTGGGATGCCCAGGCCCGGTACTACGCCCAGGAAAAAATAGATATGGGCGGTATACTGGACTGACGGAAAGCACGGTTTATAAGGGATCGCAAAGGTAAGGTCTGACGGGCACTGGTCTGCCCGTCAGATTTTTGCCTATTGAAAACCTCTGGTTTACCAGAGGTTTTGGCTGGACTCTCCCTGATTTTGGTGGAAAACAGACTTTTATAGCTTATATGCCGCGCTCATTTTTTAAAAATGCGAAAAAAAGGTTGAAATTTTCCTTCGGTTTATGTAAAATAGAAGAAGAGTATCTGGACGCGGCTTTTGAGTTGGCTATGAAATCCAAGCCGGTTACACCAGCTCCCGCTAAAAATTGCAGCTGTGAGAGGAGAAACTTATGTCTAACAGATTGTTCCAAGGGATCATACACCAAATGAGCGAGGCCATCGACCGCACTATCGGCGTTATAGATGAGTCCTCGATCATCATTGCCTGCAGCGACTTGAGCAGGGTGGGCGATATTTTTGAGAGGGCCACCCTTGATGCCATGGCCTCCGAGGACGTCTTTGTGGCCGAGGAGTGCACCTTTAAGCCCTTTGGTCCGCGTCAGAACCCCTCATATGCCGCCTTTGTTTCCGGCGCTGACCCGGACGCCCGCAGGTATGTGCGCATTTTGGGCATCGCCATGGATAATATCAAGGCATATTACGATGAGAAATATGACCGCAGTAATTTCATTAAAAACGTCATATTGGACAATATTCTGCCAGGGGACATCTATATCAAGAGCCACGAGCTCCACTTCGAGCCCGAGGTAGCCAGGGTCTGCCTTTTGATAAAGGTCAGCGATAAGAACGAGATATCCTCCTTTGAGATCCTCCAAAACCTTTTCCCCGACAAGTCCAAGGATTTCATCATCAACATCAACGAAACGGACATCGCCCTTGTGAAGGAGATACGCCCGGAGATAACCGAAAAGGATATAGATAAGCTGGCCCGGTCCATAGTCGACACCCTGACCGGGGAGTTCTATACCCAGTGCTGCGTGGGTATCGGCACGGTAGTCAACAATATCAAGGAGCTGGCCCGGTCCTTCAAGGAGGCCCAGACGGCCCTTGAGGTGGGCAAGGTCTTTGACACCGCCCGGGATATAGTCAGCTATAACAACCTGGGCATCGCCCGGCTTATCTATCAGCTGCCCACTACCCTATGCGAGATGTTCCTAAAGGAGATATTCAAGGTGGGCTCCATCGAGACCCTGGACCATGAGACCCTCTTTACCATACAGCGCTTCTTTGAGAACAACCTGAATGTCTCGGAGACCTCCCGCAAGCTCTTTGTCCACCGCAACACCCTGGTCTACAGGCTTGAGAAGATACGCAAGCTCACGGGCCTTGACCTTCGGGAGTTCGAGGACGCCATCGTCTTTAAGGTGGCGCTGATGGTAAAGAAATACCTGGACAATAATGCCGCCAGCAAGTATTGAGCGGCAGGGATAATGGTCCTGTGAATTTGTGAGGTGTTTTTCTATTGATCGAATTTAACAATGTTTCCAAGGTATACAATAACGGCACAGAAGCTCTCCACGATATCAACTTGAAGGTCCCCAAGGGGGAGTTCGTCTTTATTGTGGGCTCCTCCGGCGCGGGCAAGAGCACGTTTTTAAAACTCATAACCTGCGAGGAGCGCCCCAGCTCCGGACAGATACTGGTGGACGGGCAGGACATCTCCCACCTGCGCAAGGGGAAAATACCCTATGTGCGCCGCAAGATGGGCATGGTGTTTCAGGATTTCCGGCTTATCGACCATATGACGGTGTACGACAACGTGGCCTTTGCCATGCGTGTGGTGGGTGCCTCCGGAAAGTCCATACGCAAGAGAGTCCCCTATATGCTCAGCCTTGTGGGCCTTCAGCACAAGTCTAAGCACTACCCCACCGAGCTTTCCGGCGGCGAGCGCCAGAGGGTGGGCCTTGCGAGGGCCCTTGTGAACAACCCGGAGATGATAATCGCCGACGAGCCCACGGGCAACATTGACCCGGCGCTGTCCTTTGAGATAGTTGACCTTCTCAATGAAATCAACCGCCGGGGCACCACGGTGCTAATGGTGACCCACGAGCACTCCCTGGTCAAGCATTTCCACAAGCGTATCATTCAGATACACAGCGGCCAGATAGTGGCGGACACCAACGATATGGCCGACAGCTATGCTCCCCCTCAGGAGTACGCCGCCCGCCAGGAGGCCCAAATGCAGGCGGACTCGGACTATGAGGAGTACGATAATGTGGAGGAGCGCTATGAGGCCCCGCCCCAGGAGGCGCCGGGCCCTCCCCTGCCCCCAGCCGGAGAGCTGGAGGTCATGAGCTATGCGGACGACTATGCGGACCAGGCCAGGGAGCGCTTCAATAATGAGCCCACGCTGCTTGAAATGCTTGAGGAGGAGGACTATGAAGATGATCCCGCTCTGGACATTGAACAGGCTGAAGACCTGCCCCCGCAGGTGGTGCGCGGCCGGGATAGGAGGTAATGGGAATGAGCTTTCATAGTATAGGATATCTGTTTAAAGAGGGCATAAAGGGCTTGTGGAAAAACCGCACTATGAGCATCGCGTCTATCTGTGTGCTTATTTCCTGCCTTTTGATGACAGGCATCGCGGGGCTGATATCCCTGAACTTGAGCTCCACCATGCATGGGATAGAGAGCAACAACACCGTAACTGTATTCCTGGAGAACGGCCTTCCCTCCCTGACCGCCGTGCAGATAGGCGAGCAGCTGCGCGCCCTGGACAACGTGAGTGAGTGTACCTTCGTGCCCAAGGAGGACGGATTGAAAAACGTTATCGGCGGCATGGACACCGAACACGACAGCGACCTTTTCGCCGCCCTGGGCGAGGACAACCCCCTGCCGGATGCCTACACCATATCCCTGTCGGACCTTAGCCGTTACGAGGAGACCCTGGCCACCATCACGGCCATAGAGGGCGTGGACAAGACCAACAATATCAGCTCGGTGGTGGAGAAGCTCAACGACCTGGACCGGCTGGTGCGCTATGTGAGCCTTGCCATACTGGTGGTGCTGGGTCTGGTTTCGCTGTTTATCATATCGAATACCCTAAAGGTGACGATATTTTCCCGGCGCATGGAGATAAACATCATGAAATCCGTGGGCGCTACCAACGGTTTCGTGCGCGTGCCGTTCATAGTGGAGGGCGTGCTGATCGGCGTGTTCTCGGGGGTCATATCGGCCACGGCGCTATATTTCGGTTACGACAAGGCTGTAGAGGTGGTGTACGGGATAGTGAAATTCCTTAATATTATCGACCTCCGCCCCTATGGACTGACCTTGTACATAGCCTATGTGCTGGTGGGGATGCTGTTCGGCGTAATGGGCGGCGTGATCTCCATACGCCGGTATCTGAAAAAAGAGGGCGAGAACGCTATCGTTTAATTACAGAAAAACCCGGAAAAAATCGAAATTACCTCTTGACAAAAGGCGCAAAATGCCTTATAATTATAAATGTCGCTTGACTGAGCATGAGTTCATAAACTACTTAACTGATGGCCCGGTAGTTCAGTTGGTTAGAACGCTAGCCTGTCACGCTAGAGGTCGACGGTTCGAGCCCGTTCCGGGTCGCCAAGAGTTCGCCTGGCGAACTCTCATGCTGCTATGGCTCAGGTGGTAGAGCACATCCTTGGTAAGGATGAGGTCTCCAGTTCGAATCTGGATAGCAGCTCCACAAAACCCCCGTAAGACTGCGGTCTGCGGGGGTTTTGCTTTGTCTGAAAAAGCCTCTAAAATCGTGTCTGACCCACACCGTGACCCACACGCCGAAATAAGCGGAAACGGCTGGAGACTTCTGGGTAGGAAGTTCCAGCCGTTCTGCCCTTTTTTGACCCACATTCACCTGACCTGCTGCATGAAGCTCCCCATCTTCTCTGCGGCCTGTTCTTGTTTTTGGCGGGTGGCGTGGGTGTAGGTTCTAAGGGTGAACCCGGCATCGTAGTGTCCAAGCATACTGCTGACAGTCTTTACATCTACACCATTTTGGAGTGCCGTTGTGGCGAATGTGTGACGCAACTCATCCAATGTCAAGCCCAGACTAAGAAAAAGTTTCCAAAACTTGAACTTTTTTTTACATTGCAGCGCTATTTCCATCCAAAAACCGCAGCTTAATCTCTAACCTCCCTCCCGGAAAGACCGTCACACGCTCCAACAAATCTCCAATCCGTTCCTTGGTCAGCACCTCCGTGTCAGCCAGCTCCCGGTATTTATCGATAAACTCAGAATCGCCGGAATCACATACCGCAGACTGCCCGCTCAAATCTTTCTCTGCGTCACGCGCCTGTTCAAGCCTTTCCATCAGAACAGCCTTTTGACTTGAATAAACTGGTTTCGTCAGCCGACCGTCCACATAACCCTCATAGAGCTTTGTAATCTCAGCCGACAGAATTTCCTGTTCAGCCCGGCACTCCTGCAACTTTTGCCGTAGCTCCTTGGCCTGTTTCTCCCGCATTTCCGTTTGTTGAACGGCAATCTTTGCCAAGTCAGCCGCAAGGCGGGCCTGTTGGAGAATTGCCTCGGAAACAGCCGCCAGGATATCGCTTTCCAGAATCTTCTCCCCATAGCAGCCCAGCCCCGGTACTGTCCTCGGCCTTTGGCAGAGGTAGTACCGTTCCTTTTGACCGCGCGGAACAATAGCATATCCGCACACGCCGCAAATCACCTTTTTGCTGAGAGGGTCGTTGCGCATAACGTGCTTTTCGTGCTTTTGCTTGCCAAGCCGTTCTTGGACCGCTTCAAACAGTCCCTTTGATACCAGCGGCTCATGGCAATCCTCCACCACGATTCTGTCCTCAAAATCAGCAGTCAGCTGCTGGTGCGCTCCGATTTGAGGCCGCACCCGCTTTCCGTAAACAAAACAGCCGATATATTGGCGGTCGCGGAGAATCGTATAGATTGTGCCAGTATTCCAATGCTCGTTACACCAGTTTGCGTGTTCACTGGAAGTATCCTTTTTGCTCCGCGAAGGCGGAGCAATTCCCTCGCAATTGAGGATTCTCGCCGTGGTTTCGATGCTGTTGCCATCTGCCACAAGGGAGAAGATTTTTCTCACGACATCAGCGGTTTTGGGGTCGGGAATCAGCCTGTGCCGGTCTTTGGGGTCCTTCATATAGCCAAAGGGGGCAACCGGGTTGATATTTACCCCGCGCTTTGCCAGCCGCTGTTTTGCGGTCTTGACTTTTTTTGATGCGTCCCGGCTGTACATATCATAAATCAGCGCCCGGAACGATGTGCCCAGACTGTAAATATCCTCCCGGCGGCTGCTGTCGAAATGGTCGTTCACGGCAATAAACCGCACATTTAGAAACGGAAACACACGGGTGATGTAGTTTCCGACGGTAATGTAGTCCCTTCCAAAGCGCGAGAGGTCTTTTACCATGATGCACTGTATCTCTCCTCTTTTCGCCTGCTCTAGCAGCTCCTTAACGGCGGGCCGGTCGAAGTTTTTACCGCTCCAGCCATCATCGCAGAACTCTGCCACGTTTGCACCGAAAAAGTCCGGCATATTGTGGATATGATGGAGCAGGAGGTTCCTCTGATTGGAGATACTTTCGAATTCTGACACCCCATCGTTATCCTCGCCGGAGAGGCGCAGATATATGGCAACCGTCACTGCTCCCCGCCCCCTTTCCAGAAGCGGGACACCTCCGCGAATTCATCCTGATAGACCAGTTTGAGCTCCAGCCTGCTGTCATCGTACACGTCAATACCGGCAATTAAAGCGTGGATCAGTTCTTCGGATAATTCCGCGCCCTGATAGTCCCTGCATACCTTAAACATGGGGTTCTGCGGGCCGTAGCGCTCCAGCGACCGGCGTTCAGTCTCCAACTCAGCCATCTGCCTGTCAAATCCGGCGCACTGCTCCCGGTAGTGGGCTTTCATGGAGGCATATTCCTCCCGCGATATAACCCCTTCCGCAAGATTTTGATAGAGGCCCTCCAAGAGCTTCTTGCTGCGGGATTGAGCCTGCTGTGCCTGTTGTATCCGGCGGTCGATATCAATATGCTTTTTTGCAGACACGGCTGCGCACTCCCGCAAAACCATTTCTTCCAAGCGGGCAACCGCCGTTAAATGCTGCTCAATTTGGACGCGCACAACCTCAAGCAGTGCCGATTCTTTCAGGTTTTTCGGGGTGCAGGCCGAGGGCATTTTTATATGGGTCGTGCATTTGTAGCTGTAATAATATACCCTGCCGTTTGCGGTCCGATTGTACACATGGCGGCGGCACATGGCCTTTCCGCAGTCGCCGCAATGGATAATCTTTTTGAACAGATTGGGGGTTTTTAGCTCGTCACCCTTGCCGGTCATTGCCTGATAATCTGCCTTGCTCTGCTCAGCCATGCCCTGGGCCTCTGCGAACATTTCCTCGCTGACCAGCGGCTCATGGGTATCTCGCACGACGCGCCATTCCTCCGGCGGGGCGTAACGGTCTTTTCGCGCTTGTTTGTAAGACGCTTGGGTGCGCTTTCCCTGGACTAAGTGGCCCAGGTAGACCTCATTGTTCAGAAGGGTTTTGATGTTCCAGGTGGTCCATAGGGTGTCCCGATAAATTTCCCTTTGCGAGAAACCCATTTTGTAAAGATATGCTCCCGGGGACAACACGCCGTTATCATTGAGGGCGCAGGCGATCCGGCGATAGCCCATGCCTTCCAAACGCATTTTGAAAATGCTCTGGACAATAGGGGCTGTTTCCGGGTTGATTACCAGCTTATTGTGATTCTCCGGGGATTTCGCGTAGCCGTAGGGCGCGGCTGGCCCGTGAAAATGGCCTTGCAGTTCCATGGCCTTGATGGCAGTTGACACCTTTCGGGAAATATCCCGGCTGTAGGTTTCGTTGAGAATGTTCGTCAGCGGTACAATGTACCCCTCATTTTGCCCCTTGGAGGCCGTGTCAAAGCTGTCGTTGACCGCAACAAACCGCACGTCCAGATAAGGAAAAATCCGCTCCAAGTAGTTGCCGGTTTCCTTGTAGTTTCGTCCAAACCTGGACAGGTCCTTCACCACAATGCAGTCGATTTTCCCGGCACGGATATCCTCCATCAGCAGGTCGAACTCCGGGCGCTGGAAGTTGGTCCCGGTGCGTCCGTTGTCGCAGTATAGGCCGCAAAGCTGCATATCCGTTTGAGAGTCAATATAGCCCAGCACTAGCTCCTTTTGTGCCTCAATGGTGTCAGCACCCGGCTTACCACTGTCCTCCACCGAGAGCCGAATATAGGCCCCGGTTTTGTACACTTTTTGAGTGACTATTTGCTCATCGGGCCCAGAAGCCAGTGGGTTTACCTTGCGTTTCGTCCTCGCCACTCAAACCGCCTCCTTTTCAGAAAGCAGCTTTCGGGCCCGGGCCACTAGCTCTGCCTGCCACTCGAACTCATTGTGCCAGCGGAAGACTATCTCCACCCGGCGGTCGCGGAAAATCAGTACCCGCTCTATCAAGGTGACAACGATTCTGCGGTCAAGGGACACGATATTTCGGTGCTTTATAAACTGTTCTATCCAATGCTTGTTCGAGGAATTATCCAACTCCCGGCCCATTTCCTCCCGCAGAAACTCAGCCTGTTCCTCGGCCTGGGACAGCCGGTCCTGGTAGGCGCTTTTCAGCTCCTGGTACTCGTTCTTGTCAATGATACCGTCCGCAAGATTCTCATATAGCGAACGGAGAAGTTTCTGGCAGCGGTCGATTTCCTCTTGCTGATTGGCAAGCCGGGCCCGGATTTTCTGCACCTTCGCCTGCTGGAGCTTGGCAGCGTCGGTCAGCTCCATAAGCTCGGAGAGGTCTATAACCTCCCGGATATGTACCTGCAATGCTGCTAAGACAATTTCCTCCAGCGCCTCCACCCGCAGAGAGTGGGGGTGGCACTCTTTTCTGTCCTTATGCGCCCCGCAGACAAAGTAAATGTACTTTTTCCTGCCGGAGGGCACGGTCTTGCGTACCATCGGCCCGCCGCACTCCCCGCAGTAGACCATGCCGGAGAACAACTCCACCGGCTGGCCTACCTCGGCGGTGCGGGTGTCCATAGCAAGGACCCGCCGGGTCGTTTCAAAGTCGCACTTGCTGATAATCGGCTCGTGGCAGTTCTCCACCACCGCCCACTGGTCCCGGGGCTTATGCACCAGGCGCTTGACCCGGTAGCTGGGAGTCGTCACCCGGCCCTGCTCCAAAACGCCGGTATAGACAGGGTTCTTGAGAATTCTCAGCACCATTCCGGCGCTCCATCTTGAATGTTCCTTGACACGGAAAGCGGTGGTATAGCGCATACCCTGGGACAGCTTGTAGTCCATGGGAGTGGGGATTCCGCCGACGTTCAGCCGGGCGGCAATGTCGATGGCGCTGATACCGTCCAGTTTCCAGTTGAAAATATCCCGCACCACGTCTGCGGCAAAATCGTCAATCACCAGCTTGTGGTGGTCAACAGGGTCCTTTTTGTAGCCGAAAACGGCAAAGGAGCCGATGAAATCCCCGCGCTGGCGTTTGATCTCAAGCTGGCTCCGAATCTTTATGGACGTGTCCCGGCAGTATGCCTCGTTGAACACAGGTTATTGGGGAAAGGGAAAGCAAACAGGCAAAAATCCAGTATTCATGCGGGTTTGCGGCGAGATGGCTCTCAAAAGCTAACCTCACAAAAGACAGATTATTGCACAATCACATATCGTTTCTAAGGGAGAATGTTGATTCCGGTCACATTCTCCCTTTTTTCATACCAAGAAACGAGGTGATTATCTTGAACACGCAAATCATCGCCATCGCAAACCAGAAAGGCGGTGTGGGCAAGACCACAACCTGTGCCAACTTAGGGATAGGACTGGCGCAGGCCGGAAAGAAAGTGCTTCTCATTGACGGGGACCCGCAAGGGAGCCTGACCATCAGCCTGGGCAATCCCCAGCCGGATAAGCTGCCCTTTACCCTCTCTGACGCGATGGGCCGTATCCTGACCGATCAGCCGATCCGCCCCGGCGAGGGGATTCTGCGCCACCCGGAGGGTGTGGACCTGATGCCGGCGGATATTCAGCTGTCCGGTATGGAGGTGTCGCTGGTAAATGCCATGAGCCGGGAAACGATTCTGCGGCAGTACCTGGATACCGTAAAGGGGCAGTATTCCCATATCCTCATATCCACAGCGAAAAGGACATTTTGAAGCTGGTGACAACCTTAATCGCCAACACCAAGGGCGAGGGGAAAGCCAGTGACGATTTCTGGGTCAAAGCGGAAACGCTGCTGTACTGCGCCCTGATTGGATATATCCACTACGAGGCCCCGGTGGAGGAGCAGAACTTCTCCACCCTGATTGAGTTTATTAACGCGATGGAGGTCCGGGAGGACGATGAGGAATACAAAAACCCTGTTGACCTGATGTTTGACGCGCTGGAATCCGAGAAGCCCAACCATTTTGCGGTGCGGCAGTACAAAAAATATAAGCTGGCGGCGGGCAAAACCGCAAAATCTATACTGATTTCCTGCGGCGCGCGGCTGGCGGTATTCGATATTGCCGAGCTGCGGGAGGTCACAGCCTATGATGAGCTGGAACTGGACACCCTGGGGGACAAAAAAACCGCCCTGTTCCTTATTATGAGCGATACCGATGACAGCTTTAACTTCCTGATTTCCATGTGCTACACCCAGCTGTTTAATCTGCTCTGTGAAAAAGCGGATGATGTGTACGGCGGCAGGCTCCCGGTCCATGTGCGCTGCCTGATTGACGAGTGCGCCAACATCGGGCAGATTCCAAAGCTGGAAAAGCTGGTAGCCACCATCCGAAGCCGGGAGATTTCCGCCTGTCTGGTATTGCAGGCGCAGTCCCAGCTGAAGGCCATCTACAAGGACAACGCCGACACCATCATCGGAAATATGGACACTTCCATCTTTCTGGGCGGCAAGGAACCCACCACCTTAAAGGAGTTAGCCGCCGCCCTGGGAAAAGAAACCATTGACACTTACAACACCGGGGAGAGCCGGGGGCGGGAAACCTCCCACTCTCTCAACTATCAGAAATTGGGGAAAGAATTGATGAGCCAGGATGAGCTTGCGGTTATGGACGGTGGAAAATGTATCCTCCAGCTGCGGGGCGTCCGCCCGTTTTTGTCAGATAAATATGACATCACCAAGCACCCCAATTTCCAGTACACCGCCGACGCGGACGATAAGAACGCCTTTGACATTGAAAACTGCTGTGGCACCACTGCGTTGCCTAAACATTTAAGTCTGTCCAGCCCACTGGAAAGCCCATCATCATTTCGGTGTATTCCGCTGTTTGGTTTGCATTTAGCCCATTCCACATGAAACGGTAACAGTTGAAAATAGCGTGTCCTCCAGAAATTGTCTTCCATATACTCACCTGTGAATCCTTGGCAGAACACTTTGTCCATGCCAGAGAATCCGATGCCATGGGCCGAGGCCACAATAACGGTACGGTCGCCGCGAAACGGCGTTCCGATAGCGCTGGCAGGAAAACAGTACCACCATACATGACACCCCAGTCTGTCCAGGTCCCGAAGCATTCTCCCGAAAAACCGTCCATTTTCACTTGAGAGCAACCCCCGCACATTTTCTCCCACAAGCCATCTTGCGTTTGTATCGCGATACACTCGCAAGAGTTCACTCCACAAATCGCGCACATCATGAGATGCCAGACGTTTTCCCGCAGAACTGTGAGGTTGGCACGGAAAGCCTCCTGACACCACCGTGACACTCCTTTGCCCTGTCCGCTCATAAAAACTCTCCTTTGTCAATGTCCTTATGTCTCGCCAACGAGGCACATCCGGCCAGTGCTTTTCCAGCACCCTTGTGGGATAGTCGGCCCACTCGCATTGGCCTATAGTCTCAAAGCCCGCCCACTCAGCGGCAAGGTCCAAGCCCCCTATGCCAGTGAAAAGGGAGAGGTGACTTAGATTCATCTGTGTTTCCCCCTCCTATGTACCCGCGACCTCGCCCGGCTCTTAGGCTTCTTCTCCGCCTGCCGCTTATGGTACATCTCCTGCTGCAGCAGCCCTGCCCGGCGGGCGTTATTCAGTATCCGGCTCATAGCGCCATCCCTCCAATTCCTCGATCTCCACATAAATCCCCGGCCAATGCCGCCAACTATCCGCGGGGCCGTGGACCCTATAATTTCAAAACAGGTATTATAACCTTTTCGGAAATCTCCCCCAGGGTGTAGGTATCACGGCCCTCTGCCTTAAGCCGCTGGGAAAACTTGTCCATTTCCACGGCTAACTTGAGCATCTTAAGCACCCCCACCTCCTCCGGCGTGACCTTCGGCATATCCGGCCCCACCATACAGCCTATGGCCTTAAGGAGGAAGATTTCGCGCCGGAAAGGGTCCATAGCCTCATACTCTGCCCACACCTCTCTGGCGAATTTCCTGCGGTTCAGCCGGGGCTTGTCCGGGGGAAGCACACCTTCTGCCTGTAGTTCCTTTTTTGCCTGCGCCCTCATGTCCTTCTCGCGCCGGGTCATGCGTTTTTTCCTGTCCGCCATTTTCTATAAACTCCTTATAAGCCGCTTTATATTGTGATAATAGTTTCATATCATCATTAAATTTGTCGAAAAAGGTATACTTTTTCAGACTGCGCTCTCCGAGCGGTTTTCGCAAAATTTTTTGTGTGAAATGTAGAATCAGTTAATAAAAAGGTATTGTATTCTCGCAACATATATGTTATAATGACGGAAATTGAGCAGTGCTAAAAAGGTATACCTTTTTAGCACTGGCCCGATTCATTTTTTGTGTTATTTACCGTGCGGAATTCCCGCAAACGCTTATAGAAGGTGGCCCGGCACATATCGCACAGTCTCAGAACTTCCCTCATATCCAGTTCCCGACGTTCCCACTGCCCGACGATTTGGGCAAAATCCTCCGGCACAGGCTTCTTCGGCCTGCCGAAGCGCACCCCCCGGGCTTTCGCCGCCACAATGCCCTGATCCTGGCGTTTCCTGATACTGTCCCTTTCGTTCTCCGCGACAAAGGAGAGTATCTGCAGCACCAGGTCGGCTATGAAGGTACCCATAAGGTCTTTGGCTGTGCGGGTGTCCAAAAGCGGCATATCTATCACGCAGATGTCCACGCTCTTGATTTTGGTGAGAGTCCGCCACTGGTCCTGGATCTCTTTGTAGTTGCGTCCCAGCCGGTCAATGCTGAGTATGTACAGCAGGTCGCCGGGCTGTAACCGTTTTAACATCCGCTGGTACTGAGGCCGCGCAAAATCCTTGCCGGACTGCTTGTCGATATAAAGATTTTGGGGCGCTATGCCTTTTGCGTTCAGGGAAATTCTTTGTCTTTCTTCATTCTGGTCCGTGCAGGACACACGGACATATCCGTAAGTTTCCATATGTCGGACTCCTTTCCGATAAATTTTTGGCCCGCGAAGCATGGGAGAGCCGCTTGAAAAAAGCGCCGCAAGGCCCGATTATTCCCTGTACTGCGGCCAGGCCAGCTCCGCATAGTTCTGTCCGCCGACTCCAGCCTCCCCGTCATGATAGAGGGCCAAATGCAAATGAGGCCCGGTGGAGTTGCCGGTGCTGCCTATATAGCCTATAAGCTGGCCCTGGGTAACGGTTTCACCGCTCGTCACCGCCAGCGCCGAAAGGTGCCCATAGGCGGAAATCCAGCCGTCCCCGTGCTCAATAAACACACTGTTGCCAAAGGACCACATATTGTCCACGCCATACGCCGGCGTCCAGCCGTCCTGCACGTACCGCACAGTCCCAGCGGCTACAGCATAGACCGGCTCGCCATAGCAGTTTGCAAAGGAAATATCAATGCCGTTGTGGCCGGGGTAGGTGTCCCAGGTGTGGCCGGGCAGCGGATAGGCAAACCGCCCGTCGGCAATGGCACTCGCGTCACCCATGCCGCCCACACTGACCTTATAGTATCTCAGCACATTGTCCACATAGTTGATATCGCCGTAGCCGCTCCAGCCGTGGGCGGCCGCCTGCATTTCTGAGAACTCCCGGGCGTTCTCCTTAGAATAACCGCCCCTGGCAAGCGCCCAGGATATGTACCCATTGCCGAAGTTGTACCCCTGCAAGGCAAGACTGATTCTTGGGATATCCGTGGGCCCAGCGGCTCCGGCTTCGTGAAGATTCCGGGCGATAATGCCGGTTCCGAAGTTTATGGACTCCTCCACGCTGACCGGCGTACCCACCGGCAGGCCCATTCCCTCGGCGCACTGCATAACATCGCCGCCAACATCGTCCGCCCGGCCCCCGGATTCCTGCATGACGACCGCAGCCACCAGAGGGGCGTATTCCGGGATTCCATTGGCCTGACAGGCCGCCCTTATCTGTGGCATGAGGGCGATCACCTCCGCCGAGAGGTTCACATTCTTAACAGATCCGCTGCCCCGAAAGCCTCCGGCGATGACTCCGATCACCAGAAAGGGCAAAAGAAAAAGCGCCGCCAGCGCTCCCCAGGAGGATTTGCTTTTGGGCGCGCTGGCGGCAATATTTTCTATGGCTTCCCTGATTTTCGCGGCGGCTTTCTCTGTGACCTGAATCGCGGCCCCGACCCCGGGCGCGGCGGCGTTGGCGGCGGCAGCGGCCCCGGCGTTTCCCGCCGACTGGCCTGCGGCCTGGAGGGTCTGCACTGCCGCGCCGGAGGCTTCGGCGGTACGGAGAGCCGCGCCCTGGTTTTGCAGGCTGTTGGCGGAGGAGCTGTTCTGCCAGGTGTTGAGGGGATGTTCCTCGTTCAGCCGCAGGCTGCTGTCCTCTGCCCGCATATGGGTGGAACCTTTAGGAGCGGAGGGAGCGTCCTTCTTTGCCGTGGTGGAAGGTACGGCTCCTTTTTTGCGGCCAGCCTTTCTTATGACGGTACTGCTGTCCTGCTCCCGGGAAGGAACGGGAGCGCTGTCACGTTCAGCTTCGGAAGGGGGCAGAGGCTCCCTGCTGTTATCTTCACGCCGTTTGGAACGGCTCTCCTCATACTCCCCGCTTTGCGGCGGGGGGCTGTACTCGGGAGTATGTACCTTTTTCGGCTCAATGTTTTGCGGGGCAGTAACAGGCTGATATGCCCGCTTGGAGATACCGGCCTCGGAAACGCCGGGCTGGGGCGGTGTGTGACTCTTGTCCATAGCCTTCTCCAGGGCCCGCCTGCTTCTTTTCACTATATAACCGGCAGATTGCAGCGCCCTGTCGCCCATCGCGTTGATGGCGTACTGCTCCGAGCTGTCGGCCTCCTGGTTCTGTCTGTCCCTTGTCAGTATATCGCTGCTCAAAAAATCCTTCCTTTCCCTTTGATGATAAATGTAAATAAAAACCCCGGCCCTGCCACTTGACAAAGCCGGAGATTATGTTATAATAAAAACATAAAGAGGGCGCTGTCGCACGGCGGTCAGCCCTTACACGATCAACGAATTACCGTTAGCCGTTCGGGTTGGAGCCGAGCGGCTAACACGCTTTTGGGGCTAAGTATACGATCACCAAAAGGGCAATCGCCACGAAGACTGCGAAACGCAAAATTTTCGCTCCCATAGCGCGCCACCTCCCCTCGTAAAAAACTTAGGGAAATGAACCACCCCCTTTCGGGGCGGCTAACCGCTTTGAATTATGCAGCAGCGTCCTCACAGCATTGGCCGGGGCAAGTCCCGCCCAAGCTGGCCCCTCACCGAGAGGGGCGTTTTTATTATACCATTTTGTAGAAATTTGTCAACAGGGTCACCTCCGTTGTTTTCTCAATTCAAACCCTTTCCCACACCCCCGCCCTCTGGCGGGGACATGGGAAAGGGCCGCGGTCCCCCGCGGCCCTCCCTGCGGTATTTTATAGCTCCAGCTCCGGCTCCGGCCTTCCCCTGTGGGGAGGGCTCTGCTGCCTCCTTTCCTCAATTATGACGCGCATGGAGGACCAGCCCCTGTCACGGACTCTTGCCAAGTGAGGTATATCCTCCAGCAGCTTATCCGCGTCTTTTCCCAGCCGTTCAAAGGCGCTCCCCATGTCCTTAAGAGTATCCTTCAATTTGTCCTGGAATTCGTCCCTCCCGCCCTTAAGTACATCTGCGGAGATTTTCATTTCCTGCTCCGCGTCATGCAGAGCTGCCTGGACTATTTTCACCCAAAAGGTAATTGGCGGGGCGTTAAGTGTGGAAAGCAGCTCCTCATGGCTGGCATTTGCGGTCTTGCCCACGGTTTCGAGAAGCTGTTCCCTGACATAGCTGAGGGTGCTTTTTTCGCGTGTATAAGGGGCAAAAGCCGCATACACAAGCGGGCCGTCCAAAACGCCCGCCTGCTTGGAAAGCCCCTCCACCTTTTTGTCCATGTCCTCTATTGCTTTTGTCAGTTTGTCTATGTGTTCTATCACCTGTCCGAGCTGGACCTTTTCCCTGTAGAGGTTGTTCCGCTCCATAACCTGGTATGTGCGCAGCACCTCCGGGCGCCTGCCCAAAGGCTCCAGTGCCATTGTCAGTCCTCCTTTATCAGTAATAATTTTCTCATGTCTTCATTGCTACAACGGCCAGCCTGCCGTTATCCTGCGAATATTCGCAGGTCACAAGGGTCAGGAGCCTGTCCCCAAAGACAAGCTCCCACCCGGTATTGTACAGCCCCCTTTCGTTGAGATTTTCAACCAGAGCGCGGAAAGAAGCCACGCTCATATTGATTTGGTCAAACAGGCTCCACTCCCCCGGCCCGTAGCTGCCCTTCTCCCGGACTACCGCCGCCACAAGATAGCTTTCCGCGCCCTGCTCCGTTTCCAGGAGGATCTCAGGGTGGGCGGTGCAGTAGTCCTTGTCCGTATAGTTTAGCAGCGCTGAGAACATACTGCCGTCGTTCATGTGATGGCCGTAGATTATGAGGTTGTCGGAAGTTTCCAGACTGCACCTCTCATCCAGAAACGGCAGGCCATAGTCGGTGTAATTGCCCTCAAAATCGTGCTTCAGGTAGAAGTCCGGCACATCCGTGCTCTGCATAACAGGGAAGTCAATGCCGGTGCCGGGGACTGACACCCAGCTTTAACTGTTGGGCTTGCTCCAGAGTGGGAACGATTTCCCGGCTGCTCATCACTTCCAGCAACAAGCCCTGTTCCTCCTGGGTCAGGTATGACAGCTCCACGGCGGGGCGGAGCACTAATTTGTTTTCGTCTACCATCTGGAGCAGCGGCGGCAGCAGGTGGGTTAGGCGGATATAGCGCTGAATCTGTGACTTGCTGTCAGGGGAATTATCAGCTAAGATTGCCACTGAAGTCTGCCCCAATAAATTCTGCCCCACTGGGGTAGAATTTTCTTTGCTTGGTCTACCTGCTTTGCGTTTCATGGCTTCAAGCTTCATTCGATAGGCAAACGCCTTTTCGCTGGGCAGGATCTTCTCCCGCTGCAAATTACTGTCCACCATGATAATCGTGGCCTCGTCATCGTCCATATCCCTGACGATAACCGGCATGGTCTCTTTCCCGGCCAGCTCGCTGGCTCTTGAGCGCCGGTGGCCCGCTATGATTTCATAGCCGCCCTCGGGCCTTGGCCGGACGATACCAGGCACCAGAACACCGTATTGGGCCACGCTCTCGGCCATTTCCCGCATTTTCTCATCGTCCGCCACATGGAAGGGGTGCTCCTTGAAGGGATGCAGTTCCCTCAAAGAAAGCTCTTGAATTTGGTCAGCAGCAACCTGGGCCGGGATTCCGCCAAATAAATCGTCCAGGCCGGTTATTTGTATTTTCGCCGCGCTGCTTTTCATGACGCTACCTCTAAGGTCAGGGCCTCATATGCCGCAGAGACTTTTCCAGAGGGGTCATGAAGAAATATGCTCTTGCCCTCGGCGCTGGTCTCTGCCGCACGGATGGAGCGGGGAATGATGGCGTCGAAAATTTTGAGTTGACTGCCATAGGAATTTCTCAGCAGTTCCACGATTTCCTGCGAGTAGGTGGTCCGCATATCGGCCATTGTGACGAGAATACCGCTGATGGTCAAGTTTGGGTTGATTTGCCTCTTTACTTTGCCGATGGTCCTCATGAGCTGCTCCATACCTTTCAGCGAGAGGTAATGGGCCATCATTGGGATAATAAGCGTGTCGGCGGCTGATAGGGCGTTGATGGTAAGCATACCCAGCGAGGGGCAGCAGTCCAGGAGAATGATGTCGTACTGGTCGCGGACAGTGTTTAGGTATTCACGGAGGATAGTTTCCCGGCTCATGATGTTCACCAGCGTGACCTCAATAGCCGCAAGGTCGATGTTGGCGGGGAGCAGGTCAACTCCTTCCTTATGGTGGATAATTCCCTCGCCGGGGAGAAGGGGCTTGTCCTCTATGACCTTGCCCAGCACAGTGGAAATGGTTTCCTCTAACTGGTCCGGGTGCTGGTAGCCCAGGCTGGCGGTCAAAGAGCCTTGTGCGTCTACGTCCACCAGCAGGACGCGCTTGCCCTGGCGGGCCAGGCCGATACCTAAGTTTACGGTGGTGACGGTCTTGCCGACCCCGCCTTTTTGGTTGCAGATTGCGATTACTTTTGATTTTGCGTTCATTTTATAACCTCCCACATTATTCTTTGAAAATTAAAACAGAACTAAATCGGGGCCCTCTTGATGTTAGGGGCTTTCTGATTTAGTTCTATTTTAACACTGTCATCGTGAAATTTCAGATGACCCAATCCTGCACTTTTTAATATCTTCTTATGGAGGTTTACTATGGAGTCTGGATGGTACATCTCTCCTGTTTTCGGAGAGGGGAACATATAAGGGTTGGTAGGATGTTTACTGTGCTCCGCACACAGTAGGTCAAAGCTGTTTTTCGCGCTCAAAACACAATCGAAACCAGAGTCCCCTCCCCGACCCCGCTGGACAGCCTGACCGCCGCCCCATGGATCCCCGCTATATGCTTCACAATAGACAGCCCCAGCCCTGTGCCGCCCGAGGCCTTTGACCGGCTCTTATCTACCCGGAAGAACCGCTCGAACACCCGCGCCTGATACTCTTTCGGTATGCCGATGCCTGTATCCTTCACGGTCAGCACTGTGCTGTCTCCATTTTTTGTGACGCTCATCTCCACACTGCCACCGTCCACATTGTACTTGATAGCGTTGTCGCATAGATTATAGACCATCTCATAGAGATACCCCGGCACCCCCATAACGATGGCCGGCTCCCCGCTGACAGACAGAGCAACATTCTTCTCCTTTGCCCTGCCCTCTAACGCCGCGACCGCCGCCCGGGCAGTCTCGTACAGGTCGACCGGCTCCATACCGGCGGGGGCTCCCTCGTCCAGCCGGGACAGGTGGATGATATCCTCCACCAGGGACATCATTCGGGCCGACTCGGTGCGGATGAGATGGATAAACTCCGGCGCGTCCTGGGGCTTTACCGTGCCGTCCTCCAGCATCTCCGCGCTGCCGGTGATGACCTGCAGGGGCGTTTTCAGCTCGTGGGACACATTTGCGGCGAACTCCCGGCGCATCCGCTCAGCCTCCGCCTGCTCGGTCACATCGAAAGCCAGCAGGACCGTTCCGGCAGGCGCTCCGTCAGTTTGTATGCGGCTCAGGTCAAGCTGGTACTCCCTGCCGTCCCGCTCCATTCTGAGCTCGCTGTGCCCCTGCCCGGCAGCCTCTTCCAGCGCCGCGCTGATGGCATGGCTGTGGTCAACAAGCAGGAAATCCTGCCCCAGGCAGGAGCTGTCCGTATGGAAAATAGTCTTTGCCGCCGGGTTCATGCTGACGATTTTGCCGTCCCTGTCCAGCAGGACCAGCCCCTCGTTCATGTGGGAGGTTATCTGCACGAACTCATCGGCCCGCTTTTTCAGGCTCTGCATTTGCTCCGATATCTGCAGCCGCTGGCGGTGTATCTTTTTGAGCAGCGGGGCCAGCTCCTCATAGGTCTCGTTCTCAAGTGGCCTGTCCAGGTCCAGCCGGTTCAGCGGCCGGACAATGCGCTTTGCAAGCCTATGGGCCAGCAGGGCCGAAAACACCACAGCCAGTATGCCCACAATCGTCATGGGTTGGAGCATGGCCATCACCAGGGTGAACATGGTAGCCCGGCTGACGGAAATCCTCAGCACCGTGCCGTCGCTCAGCTTGCGGGCCCGGTAGAAGGTCTCCTCGGTCATGGTGCCGGAAAAGCGGGAGCTCTCGCCCTCGCCGCCCAGAAGCGCCTCCTGTATTTCCTCCCGGTTTCCGTGATTGCCCAGCTTTCTATAGTCCTCAGCCGTGTCGAAGAGCACCGTCCCATCCGGGGAGACCCATGTCAGGCGGTAGCTTTTGCTGTCTATGCCCTCAAGATAGTCCCTTCCGCCTTTCTCAACCCCCTGGGCCGCAAGGTACAGCTCGTCCGCCAGCTGGCTTTCCTCAATGTCCCGGTAGTACTGGTATAGGCAACCCATCACAATGATGATGTTTGCCAGCAGCACCGCCGCCGACACCGCCAAAATGGAGTGAAAAATCCGCTTAGTCATTCTGACGCCTCCAGACGGTAGCCGACGCTTCGCACGGTCTTTATCATGGAGCCGGACTTTCCCAGCTTCTGCCGCAGGGTCTTGATGTGCATGTCAACCGTCCGGGTCTCCCCGGCGTACTCCACATCCCAGACCTCAGCAAGGAGCTGCTCCCGGGTGAACACCATCCCGGGTCGGGACAGGAACAGCCTCAGCAGCTCGAACTCCTTATAGGTCAGGTCCACCCGCCCGCCGTCCGCCGTTACGGTGCGCTCCCCGGTATTCATCCGAAGGCCGCCCGCCTCGACGATGTTCTCCTCTTTGGGGGCGCAGCGCCGGAGTACGGCCTTCACTCTCGACACCATCTCCGTCATGCCGAAAGGCTTTGCAATATAGTCGTCCGCGCCCATATCAAGGCCCGTGACCTTGTCGTATTCCGTACCCTTTGCCGTGGCCATGATAACCGGAATCCCGGCGGTGGCGGTATGGGCGCGGAGCCTTTTCAGGATGGACAGCCCGTCCTCCCCGGGCAGCATGATGTCCAGGAGGATCAGCTGGGGCGGCTCGCTCCGAATGGCCTCAAACAGGCCGCCGCTGTCGGGAAAGCCCCTGACCTCAAACCCGGCGGCTGTAAGGGCATAGCTCATCAGCCCCCTTATGCCGTCGTCGTCTTCCACACAGTATATCATAATGCTCCCCTCCTTCGCCGGTCTATTGTACCACATCCCTTTTCTCTTCGCAAGCCGGGGCCAGGTCTTTCTCCCCTGTCACGGAGAATATCACCCACTGGGCAATGTTCACTGCATGGTCGCCGATGCGCTCCAGGTACTTGTCTATCATCATCAGGTCCAGGGCGTATTCCCCCTCCGAGGGCTCCCGGGCTATCCGCTTGATCAGCGAGCGCCTGACCCGTTTGAAGTAATCGTCCAGCAGGTCGTCGCCGGCAATGACAGACGCCGCAAGGGCCGTGTCCCTTGACACATAGGCGTCTACGCTGCCGGTCACCATTTTCACCGCCGAGCGGGTCATCTCGTGGATATGCTCCATGCGCTCCGGGGCGTGGCCCTCGTCTATCAGGATGAGGACGATCTCGGCAATGTCCTCGGCTTGGTCGCCGATGCGCTCCATATCCGTGATAATCTTCAGCGCGGCGGATATCTGCCTCAAATCTCTCGCCACCGGCTGCTGTTGTAAGAGGAGCTTTAAGCACAGGCTCTCGATGTCCCGCTCCATCTGGTCCGTCTCGGCGGCGATGGCGGCCACCTTTTCCGCGTGCTCCCGGCTTCCCTCGTCCAAGGCCCTGGAAGCCAGGGAGATGGCCTCCTCACACAGCGCGCCCATCTGTATCAGCTCCCTGTTCATCCGGGCAAGCTGTTCATCGAACCGGTTCCTCATCATCCAAACCTCCCCGTAATGTATTCTTCCGTCTTTTTCTGCTCCGGCCGGGAGAAAAGCTTCTCCGTGCCGCCGAACTCCACCAGCTCCCCCAGCAGGAAGAACGCCGTGTAGTCTGAGACCCGCACCGCCTGCTGCATATTGTGGGTCACCATGACGATTGTGTACTTCTCCCTGAGCTGCATTGTAAGCTCCTCTATCTTCCCGGTGGAGATGGGATCCAGGGCACTGGTGGGCTCGTCCATGAGCAGCACCTTTGGCTCCACGGCCAGGGCCCGGGCGATGCACAGCCTCTGCTGCTGGCCCCCGGAGAGGCCCAGGGCGTTCTTTTTCAGCCTATCCTTCACTTCGTCCCAGATGGCCGCGCCCCGGAGGGAACGCTCCACGATATCGTCCAGCTTGGCCCGGCTTTTGACCCCGTGGGTGCGGGGGCCGTAGGCGATGTTGTCGTAAATGCTCATAGGGAAGGGGTTCGGTTTCTGGAACACCATGCCTATCTCCCGGCGGAGCCCGTTTACGTCCACGTCGGGCCCATAGATATTTTTACCCCCATACCTCAGCTCGCCGGTTATCTTCACCCCGGGGACCAGGTCGTTCATGCGGTTCAAGGTCTTGAGAAATGTGGACTTTCCACAGCCGGACGGGCCGATAAAGGCGGTGATGCTGTTCTCATAGATGGGAATGCTCACATTTTTCAGCGCCTGGGTGCTGCTATACCATAAACAGAGGTCTTTTGCGGTGATAATTTCTTCCATTGGCTCATGCCCTCCTTTTCTTGAAATACCAGCCTGCCAGAGCGGCACAGAGGTTGACCAGCAGGGTCAGCACCAGCAGAATTGCCGCGATGGCAAAGGCCGCTTCAAACTCGCCCCGGTCTTTGGCGTAGACGTACATGGCAACCGTCAGGGAGGCCCCGGAGCTGCCCAGCCCGGTGAAGAAGCCGTTGAGTACATGGGCAAACCCGGCAGTGAAGAGCAGCGCCGCCGACTCGCCCAGAATACGCCCCACGGACAGTATGCAGCCGGTAATCACGCCGTCCACGCACCCGGGCAGCACCACCGTGCGCACCACCCGCCACTTGCCCGCGCCCAGGCCGAACGCCCCCTCGCGGTAGCTTTGTGGGACGGTCTTCAGGCTCTCCTGGGCCGTGCGCATGACAGTGGGCAGGTTCATGATGACCAAAGTCAGCGCCCCTGCCAGCAGGGAGGTGCCGAAGGTCCCGGCAAAAAGCATCATGCCCACGAAGCCGTAGATGATGGAAGGTATGCCCGAGAGGGTCTCGGCGGCGTACTCGATGACGGACACCAGCCTTTTGCTGGACGCGTATTCGGTCAGGTACACAGCCGCTCCCACCCCCAGGGGCAGCACAACGGCGAGGGCTGCTAAGATAAGGTAGAGGGTATTGAGGATGTCCGGCAGGATACCGATACGGTCGTTCAGTATGCTGGGGCTGGTGGAGAGCAGCTGCCAGGTGATGTTGGGCAGGCCCTTGCAGAGTACATAGAGGATGATGAACAGTGCGAAGCCGCAAGTTATGGCAACGGAGAGGGCCATAAGGCCGCGCATGGCGAAGGAGTATGCTTTTCGTCTCATGTCAGCCCTCCTTGCTCCGCTTGAGGAAAAAGTTCAGCGCGGCGTTTATCAGCAGGATGAACAGGTACAGCACCAGGGCGATGGAGAACAGCGCCTCTCTTTGCAGGCTCCCTGGGCTGGAGTAGGACATCTCGCTGGCAACTGCAGTGGTGAGAAAGCGCACGCTCCCGAAGATGGAGGGCATATTGGGCACGTTGCCGGAGACCATCATCACGGCCATAGCCTCGCCGATGGCCCGGCCAACCCCCAGCACTACCGCCGCCGCGATGCCGCTTTTGGCGGCGGGAGCCGTTACCTTAAAGTATGTTTCTACAGGAGTGGCACCCAGGGCCAGGGAGGCCTCCTCATATTCGTGGGGAACAGCCTC
Source organism: Acutalibacter muris (assembly GCF_002201475.1). Classification (NCBI taxonomy): domain Bacteria; kingdom Bacillati; phylum Bacillota; class Clostridia; order Eubacteriales; family Acutalibacteraceae; genus Acutalibacter; species Acutalibacter muris. The sequence goes on from NZ_CP021422.1 coordinate 2,429,867, forward strand.
AAGCGCTGTCACTGATACCTTTATAATAGAAGGCAGTATCATGACCGCCAGCACGATAATCGCCGCCAGCAGACTTGCCCCGTCCGGGACATGGAACAGTGTGCGGATTCCCGGCACCAGAATCAGCATACCCACCAGGCCGTACACCACCGAGGGGATGCCCGCCAGCAGGCTGACCGCGCTCCCTACTACGGACTTCACTCTGAGCGGGGCCAGCTTCGCAAGGTACACCGCCGTGAAGAATCCCACCGGCACCCCGAACAGGGTGGCCCCCGCCGTGCCGTATACGCTGGTGAGGATGAAGGGTAAAATGCCGAACTTAGGGTCCTGGGCGGTGGACTCCCAGGTGTCTCCCAGCAGGAAGTCGAACAGGCCGATATCTCGGATGGCCGGTATGCCGGACAGTACCAGAAAGATGGTGATGAGTAGCACACAGCCTACTGTGACAAGGCCAAGCATGAGGAACAATCCGTGGAAAAACCGCTCTGTAAACTGCCGGCAGACCCGGGGCCTCCGCCTAAGCTGTGCGCGGGAGGTCTGTATGTTTTCCATAGGGCGGCCCTCAGTTGGCCGGGACCGCGCCCGCGCCGGAAATCAGCGGGGCCGCGTCGGCGGAGGTGGCGAAGTCGAAGAAGGCCTGGGCCGTTTCGGAAAGATCTTCCCCGGTTTTCGTCACCAAAATAAAGGGGCGCTGGATAACGTAGCTGCCGTCCTTCACGGTATCTTCTGTGGGAGCCACGCCGTTTACCGTAATGGCCCGGACGCTGTCCTTCACCGAGGCCAGGGAAGCGTATCCGATGGCGTCCGGGTTCTGAGCCACGGCGGTGATCACGTCGCCGGTAGAGGTCAGTTCCTGGCGGTACTGGCATTTCTCCTCGGTGCCGGTGATGGATTCAAAGCCGTCCCGGGTGCCGCTGCCCGCCTCACGGCCGATGAGCACCACGGGCGCGTCATTGCCGCCCGCGTCCTTCCAGTTCTCGATCTCCCCGGTGTAGAGCTTAGCAATAGTCTCCGTGTCCAGGTCTGCCACAGGATTCTCCGGGTTGACGATAACGGCAATACCGTCATAGGCCAGCACCGTGGCGGTCAGGCCCTGGGAGGCTTCCTCCTCCTTCAGCTCCCGGCTGGAAAGGCCGATGTCACAACGCCCCTCCATAACGGCCTGGATGCCCGAGCCGGAGCCGGTGGGGTTGTAGGTGAAGGCGGCGCTTTCATTCTGCTCCTGGAAGGATTCTCCCAGCGCGCCGATGACCTTCTCCATGGAGGTGGAGCCGTCTGTGGAGACAGTACCGGCGGTTTTCTGGGTGCAGCCGGTGAGAATGGTGGCGGCGGTCAGGGCCGCCAGTGCAAGTGTGGTGATTTTCTTCATGTGAATTTCCCCTTTCAGTTTTATGCTTTAATGATAGGGGATCATTGTAAAACTCAAAAGGGGCTCTGTGTAAAATCCAGGTAAAACCCATAATAATTTGCGCCACTAAACAAAGAATACGTCGGTCAGAAATTAGAATTCACTCAGCCACTCTTTAAACTCATCAAAAGACATTTTACCGGCAGCGCATTCGTCACGCTTACCCTTTGCCGCAGCGCTCCAAGCATAGAACGCACCGGGGCTGATCTTCCCCGCCTTAATCCAGTTGAATCGCTTTTTATACTCCCGGCGGTACTCCTTGAATAGTTCGTCCGAGTTTTTCTTCTCCGCCCAGCGCTTTACCGCGCCAACCTCTCTGCAAGTGTGCCCGTTCTCGTCAACGGTCAAATTGCAGAACTCTGCCGTATTGCGCCGGGGGATGGCAAAATATTTGCCACAGTACGAGCAGATACGCATACGCTGTTCTCGCTTGACACACTCCCGGAGGGAGAACTCTACCAGGTCGGAGATAGAAGTTGGGTGTAACACTTCGGCAAAAGTACCGTTGCCGGTTCGCTCATAGATGGTAGAGATTGGCCTAAACTGATAGGCATAGAGCGGTTCTCTTTTCTCTTTGTCCAGATACGCTTGCAACTTTTCATGAACAGGTCTCTTCTTGCCGTCATCGATGTCAAGTACATCTTGGAACAGGCGCATGATTTGTTTTTGGAGCGTATCGAGGTCGCTGGGGATGTGCCGCAGCTGCTTGTGGGGGAGAATCTCTTGAACATCATCAGGATGTTGCTCTGCATTGCGGAACCGCGCCTGCCAGTCAAAACGTAGAAACTCGAAATAGATGTGTTTCTTAGCAAGTTCCTCCAGAGTGCTCATCACTATTCCCCTTGAGTCTGCATCCCGTTCCCGGTAAAAATTCAGCAGGGCCTTGTCCATTTTCTTAAACAGGTTCTCCATCGGCCAGATGTCCAAATAGGTGAATCGCAAGAGGCTTTCCAGAAATGGGAAGTCTTTTTCTTTTTTGTGTGAGCGTTCGAACGTCAAATCTTTGTAGACAAAATACTCGCGGCCCTCTTCAAAGTAGGTGTAGAACAGATAGTCAGCCATCTTGGTTGCACTCCTTTTGAAAAGATAAAAATATTTTTGAAATTGTCCTTGACAAATGAGCTGCCATGTGTTACCATATGACGGCCGGTAAATCAAACTGTCTTTAAGAATTAGTCTACAGCAAGCGGACAGAAAAGTCAAGATATTTTTTAGGAGGTGCGGAGTGGTTCAATCAAAGTTCAAAAGTTATGACGAACTGCCACTGTTTCTCAATGCGAAAACAGTGGCAGAAGTCTTGGGAATTTCAGTTGCAGGGGCCTATGAGTTGCTGCATCAGGAGGACTTTCCTGTGCTGAGAATCGGTTCGCGCCTGGTGGTTCCCAAGGAGAAATTTCTCTCGTGGGTCGAGAGTCAGACAGGATGTAATGAGATATGAGTAATTTCTTGAGAGCATCATGCAGCGGAGCAAAGAATTTCTTTCCTCTGCCAAACGCAATTTTCAGTTTAGGTTTGTCGGCTGGCGAGCTGGCTGTCTACGCTTATCTCATGTATTGCGAGGACAGGAAGTCGCACCAGTGCTGGCCAAGCTACAAAACTATTGGCAAGGCGGTGGGCATGAGCGAGAACACGGTGCGGAAATATGTGCGGGAGTTGGAGTACAAAACGCTTATCCTGACGGAGCCGACAAAGTATGAATCTGAGAATGGGCAGGTTCGCAACGGCAATTTGATTTTTACGATTCTCCCCATCCAGGGAGCAGTCAAGTACCACAACGAGTGCCAGACATCAAGGTAGGCGTTTGTGATCCCTGTGAAAGCCGTGTTAAGCGAACCGAGGCCGCTCTCAAGGAACAAGACGAGAGCAGGCCCAGAACGCCGTGTGAGGGCATTTGTAGCGATTTGTGAGGGCGGTATCCGTGGGGTGGAAACCGTCCCCCAGTATGCAAAGGGTTGCAAGTTTATCCGGCAAGACAGGACGCAGAAAACGGTCAAAAAGACAAGCAGGTTAAAGCGCGGGGTCTACCGCGCAACTTACATCGTCCGGCAGAGCCGGTCGTTAGGGAAAAATCAGGGATTACCGGCCCCCGAAATCAGGGGTCGGTCAGAAAGGAGAGTTTTTGAGCGAAAAAATGCAAAAATATGCTTACTGGATGACACCATCCATGGTAGCAGAAATTACGAAAATGATGCCAGAAGCTAATGCCACATCCAAAACGGACTTTCTTTGTTTTGCGGCGCAAATTTTGAGGGCGGTTCTATGTCTTTATGCCCGTGCCTTTGCTTTGAGTTTTGGCTCTTGACCCACACCCTGACCCACACGCGGAAAAACTGTGTGGAAACAGTGGGTGGAATACCGTTATAGACCACCCATATTGGTACAAAAAACGCCCAAACAGTGCCGGATAGCACCGCTTGGACACATCTCAGTGTGTTGGTAAGGATGAGGTCTCCAGTTCGAATCTGGATAGCAGCTCCACAAAACCCCGTAAGACTGCGGTCTGCGGGGTTTTTGTTTTGTCCAATGGGCTTTCAAAATTGGGCTTGACCCACACCCTGACCCACATGCGGAAATGAGCGAAAACGGCTGGAAACTTCCGGAGAGGAAGTCCCAGCCGTTTTGCGGTTCTTGACCCACTTTTATCTGACCTGGTTCATAAAATTCCCAATCTTCTCAGCAGCCTGTTCCTGCTTTTGTCGGGTGGCGTGGGTGTAGGTTCTCAGCGTAAAGCCTGCGTCATAGTGGCCGAGCATAGAGGAGACGGTTTTTACATCTATGCCGTTTTGGAGTGCTGTCGTAGCAAATGTGTGCCCATATGTAATAATAAGGACAAACCAGAAAACCCAGTAAATTCAAGGGGAATCAGGTTTGTCCTAATTCTTTTTCCATGAAAAAAAGGGCAAAAGGAGGCAAAAAAAGACAGCCGCCAAAAGAAGCGGGTCACATAAAGGACAAAAAATGAAATAAACTAAATGGCTATACTATATACCGATTTATAGCTGAAAGGAATATGAAAATGAGTAAAGTAATCGCAATCTGCAATCAAAAAGGCGGAGTTGGTAAGACTGTCACCACTGTAAACTTAGGCGTGGGCCTAGCCCGCAAGGGTAAACGCGTCCTACTGGTGGACGTGGACGCACAGGGCTCCCTTACCGCCAGCCTGGGCTATCAGCACCCGGACCAGCTAGACGAAACCCTTGCCACCGTGCTGGGCAAAGTTATTGGGGACAAGCCACTGGCCTCCGGAGAGGGAATCCTCCACCAGAAAGAAGGGTTAGACCTGCTCCCCGCCAACATCGACCTAGCCGCTATGGAGGTCACGCTGGTAAACATCATGAGCCGGGAAACGATACTCCAAGAGTATCTAAACACCGTCCGCGACCAATACGACGTGATTCTCCTGGACTGCTGCCCCTCCTTGGGTATGCTCACCATCAATGCCTTGTCTGCGGCAGATGAAGTCCTAATACCTATGCAGGCCCACTATCTATCTCTGAAAGGCATGGAACAGCTCATGAGGGCCATCGGCAGAGTGAAGCGGCAGATCAACCCCACTCTCACAATCAGCGGCATTTTAATCACCATGGCAGACATGCGGACAACCTATTCGCAGGAAATCGTGGAACTGCTGCGGGGTACATACGGCGACCAGCTAAGAATCTTCGACACCATTATTCCCCGCTCCATCCGCGCGGCTGAAACAAGCGCCGAGGGCAAAAGCATTTTTGTGCATGACCCCTCCGGCAAGGTGTCAGCGGCATATGAGGCCCTGACCTTAGAGGTCGCGTCATGAAGGGGAGCGCGGCAAAAATCCAAATGACCAGCCTGGATGACTTGTTTGGCGGAGCTGTGACCCAAGCTGCTGGCGACCAGATTCAAGAAATACTGCTATCGTGGATTGGACAGACCGGGATATTTGATTGTTGCACACGGATTTGTCGAATTGGAGAGAAATTAGCAGTTTAGGGCGGCAGGGTGGAGCCTCTGGTGATGTAGTCAGTTTTCATGTTCCTTCTCCATTTCGTGTCGGATTTCATGCACTTTCTCGAAAAATCCTTTGATTGCGGTCGTGACCGAATATGCACTGTCTCCAAGCTCATCAAATTGGGAAATTGTCATTCCGGCGAAAATTTCCGCCCGATGGTGGAGGGATTCAATGCCGGAAACATAGCGGGCACAGAGGGTCTTAAACTCGCTCAACGCCGATTCACTGTCCATCATCCCCTGCCGCTTCGGTGTAGGCGGCGCTATGGTCAAAACGGCAGCGGCTTCCTCCTGCTGGTCAGGGGGCAGTCTGGAAATTTTCAGCGCGGCCCCCTTGGTGATCTTATCGCCAGCATCCCGGATGGTTTTCTTGGCCTCCGGGGTCAAGTCGCGGGCGGTCTGGACAAGCTGCTCAACGGTACGTTTACTGACACCCAGCTTGTCGGCGGTGTCCTGAGAAAATGACTTCGTTTCTAAAAGCGAAAAATTTTCGTTTTTAGCTGTCTGCCCGTTGCGCTGGCCCTGGCGTGTCTCCGGGTGGATGGCCTCATAGAGTTCTTTTCGGCGCAGAAGCAGATCGCCCAGCTCACGGTGGGACAGGCCAGCCCGGACAAAGTTCTCGTCAATCTCGGCCAACTCCGCTTGCAGGCCGTCCGCCTCACTGACAACGCACTCGATCTCCGTCCAGCCCAGCAGCTTCACCGCCTCCAGGCGATGCAGGCCAGCGATAAGCGTGTTGTCCTGGGTGACGGTGATCGGGTTCATCAGGCCCACGGCGGCGATGCTCCGGGCCAGTTCCTCCACATTCCTCTGCTGGGTGTCGCGCCGCCCAGGATTGATTTTGATTTCGCTGATTTTCATTCGCATGGTGGTTGCCCTCAATGTGAAAAGATAGCGATAATCCGGTTGAGCATTTCCAGGTCGGGGCCGTCCAAGGATTCCCCCAGCCTGCGGAGAAAACTGACCTCCGCAGAGTTCAGAGAACGGCGGTCAAGGTGGAGCCATTCGGCAACTCTGACGCCGCCATGGTGGCCTTTGACGGTTTCGACCGGATAGGAGCAGGTCAGTACCACAATGTCCCGGCGAATTGTCCCGGTGCTGACGTTAAACTCATGTGCCAGATTTCTGTGAGTATCATGTCGCCGGAGGCATAAGACCTCCAAAATCTTTTGGCGGCGCTCCCACGGGTTCATATCCATAACTGCAAAATCCTTTCTTCAAAATTATAGTGTTATCGTTCAGTCTCCTTCTGCTGGTGCTGTCCCTCATGGGCCAGCCGATCAGCGGCCTTGCGGAGATTTTCAACGGCTTTGATTTCATCCCGCATATCCCTCATTTTCTGATAATCGAAATCCTTCTGCGCGGTCAGCTTCGCAACCTCGGCCCGCCATGCCTTGGGCGTGATCGCCTCGCCGGATTCCTTTAGCCGTTTGAGAAAATCAGCAGCGGTGTCAAAGTCGGCTAACTCGGCCCTATGCTCCTGCTGGTACTTCTCCCGCTTACCCGGTTTCACCTTATCCAGCTTTTGGCGAATGGGCTTGTACTTCTCATACTGCGCCCACATTTCCAGCCGTTCATCCAAGACAGCAAGACGGCGCTCGGCCTTGACAATTTTGCCGCGCAAATCGTAATAGGCATCATTCATGTCGGAGACTTTTTCATAAAGCTGCTCCATGGAAGTAATGCCGTTTCCCTGCAAGAATGCCAGCAGTTTAGCGTTCTCTTGGAGAGCCTTAATCTTGCCGGAGCGGTAGCGGGCTTTGTTCCTGTTGACCTCCGCCTGGGCTTCGTATAACCGGGCTACAAGGCTGCCGCTGTCCTGGGGCTGTTCGGCCTGGGCCTGCTCCTTCGTCCAGTTGTAAATCCGGGTGATGCGAGCCTTGAGTTCCTTCAGCAATTTGTTATCTGCGGCAATTTGGCGATTGATGTTCCCTTTTGCAGGTTGTCAGTCCCAGGGCGTTCCCTGGTTCCAGTCTCACGGGCAATGGGGCGCACGGGGCTATGAAAACCTTGCACCTGGCGACGCTATTTTCTTCGATTGGGACCTGGATGGCAGCGCCGACCATGTGGACCTTGTCATTGGCACGGACGGCAGTCGGGTCTACACCGTGGAAGGCAACAGCGGCGATGCCTGCAAAATCAGAAGCTATGGCGGGCGCTGGACGCTGCCTACCGCGCCGGATTAAAAAATGCGGAGCCGGAAACCGAGGACAAGGCCCTGCCGAAGCTGTCTGAGGGTCAGACGCTGCCCCTTTCTGGTGCTGCCGTCAAGGAGGGCAAGACCACCCCGCCCAAGCACTTCACCGAAGATACGCTGCTTTCTGCGATGGAGACTGCCGGAAAGGGCGATATGCCGGAGGACGCCGAGCGCAAAGGCCTGGGGACCCCGGCCACCCGCGCCGAGATTTTGGAAAAGCTGGTATCCACCGGATTTCTGGAGCGCAAAAAGGCAAAAAGCAAGTGCAGCTCATGCCCTGATGTCTCGCTGTGGGCTGGATACGGAACAATATTTCCAGCATGAGGACTTCGTGCCGATTTTCGATTTCAATACCCCTGACCTGGATGAGCTACTGAAGCTACTCCGAGAATCCGGCTGTGAAGTATCCAAGCGCGGGAAATCTTACCGTTTGAAGCTCCCCGGCTGGAGCAAAGTATCCCGCCTTGACAGCCTGGGCAAAGGCTACACCCTGGTAGACCTGTTGGCTGTTCTCACCGGTCAAAAGGAGCATACGCCCCGTCAGAAGTCAATCAAGCAAGCAGATCCGCCAAAGGTCAATCTGCTGGTTGACATCCAAGCAAAGCTCCAAACTGGAAAAGGTGCTGGCTATGCTCGATGGGCCAAGATTTTTAATTTGAAACAGATGGCGCAGACCGTGAATTATCTCACCGAACATAACCTATTGGAGTACGCGGTGCTGGAAGAAAAAGCTGCGGCAGTTACTGCCTACCACAATGAATTATCTGCAAAAATCAAAGCAGCGGAGAAACGCATGGCGGAGATCGCCGTCTTGCGAACCCACATCATCAACTATGCCAAGACTCGTGACACCTATGTAGCCTACCGAAAAGCTGGCTATTCAAAGAAATTCCGCGAGGAACATGAGGAAGAAATTCTGCTTCATCAGGCGGCAAAAAATGCCTTTGATGATATGGGAGTCAAGAAGCTGCCCAAAGTTAAAGAACTGCAAGCTGAATATGCTCGGCTGCTGGAGGAAAAGAAAAAGACCTACGCCGAGTACCGGCACTCCCGTGAGGAAATGCGGGAGCTACTGGCGGCAAAGGCCAATGTGGACAGACTCATGAGTATGGAGATAGAGCATAGCTTTGAACAGGAATCCAATAGAACTTTCGCTAAAGAGTCAATTTGATTTAGATTCTCAACAAAAACAGCGTATTTTCATTCTTCTTATCGCGTTTTCATCAAAGTGTATTGAAAACTTAAATTCGATATGTTATAATAAAATTAACACTATTTTCCTGGAAACAAAACAAGGAGTGGCACTATGAAAGTTAGTTACAAGAAGCTTTGGGTTATGCTGTCCGAACGAGAAATTAGCAAAGCAACATTAAGAAAACAGGCTGGATTATCTTCAGCAACCTTCACCAAGCTCCGTAAAAACCAGGAAGTAACATTAGCCGTTATGCTTAAAATTGCAGATGTTTTGAACTGCAATGCTAGAGACATGATGGGCTTTATCAAGGACGAGGATATATCTCCAGATGCTTCTTCTCTTGACACAAATAATTAAGTCCTTTTTATCGGACACAAAACATTTTAATATTAGAATAGGGTGGCTTGGTGTACCCCCCGTGATCAACGAGGTGACGTTCGATGGGAAAACTGATTGGCTCGGGCAATACTGAAAACTTTGGCGAGAAAATATTTATCGACAAAGCACAGGAATATCTTGATGACACAAACATCATCTATTGGAACCGTCAAATCTTTGGACGAGAATTTGATGTTTGTATTCTTATGCCCGGAAAAGGTATCCTGGTAGTCGAACTTAAAGGATGGCGTGAGGAAAATATTCTACGCGTTGAAAACAATGAAGCTGTTATCATTCGCACCGCAGATGGAGAGGTAGCGGCTTCCCCGCAAAAGCAAGCTCGCGGATACCGTTTTTCTATTGAACGGCACCTTCGGAAAACCATCGGCAAATTTCCTCTTGTATACCAAATGGTTTGTTTACCTCAAGTCTCCAGGGCATTTTTTAGATCCCATCGTCTGGATGTAGTCATGGAAGAGAAGTTCACCATTCTCAAGGAGAACTTGGTCGACAACACAGCATTTTTCAATAAATTAGACCAGGCTCTCCGGGAAGTAAGTAACTGGAATAGAGACCCTTTTGATCGAAGAACTATGTTGGAAGTTCGTAATTTATACGAAACTGATATCAACATAGATGAAGATGGTGAATCTGAAGTAGAAAAAGAACTGTCCTCAGTCTACCATCAACACGATTATTCTCGATTCTATTATTTCGATGAATCCGATGGCTTGCATGGCGATATCATCAACGATATGACCGCTCAGTATCTGCATGGCTGCAAACTATATTGTGTTTTCTCTAAGAAATCGCAGATGATGTCCGTGCTTAATGCTCTTGATATAGCACTTACACAAAGGGGGTTAGTACGGAATCGTGAAAACATTGAAATTGCATTTGATGAGGAAAAAAGCCATACTCCCTCGGTGACTTCTGTTGATGATATGCTCATGGGCTTCCATTGCTCTATGAGCGTATTGAGCGAGCCTTTCGACAATAATACAAATTCCTTTGTGATTTCAAATGGTCAATATAGCCCTGCCCAAAAGCTTATTCTCAAGAAGCTAAGTGAGCAGAGCCAGTTTAATTTTGAGCAGTATGAAGTTGAGCACGCTTCGCCGGAAAAAAATATTGTGATTCGCGCTGGTGCTGGTACTGGCAAAACCTACACCATGATTTCCCGTATTGGTTTTATTTGCTACACGCAAAATGCCCCTCTGCAAAAAATGGCTGACCGCATTGTGATGATTACATTCACAAATGAAGCTGCGGATCAAATGGAAGAAAAGCTCAAAACATACTTTAGAAATTGTTATCTCCTGACCTCTAACCCGGACTACTTGGAGATGATCTCCAGAATCGACCACATGCAGATCAGTACCATTCATTCCTATGCAAAGAATCTAATTGCTCAAATGGGAACTTCTTTTGGCTATGGGATTGACTTAGGTACAACCTCCAGCGAATTTTACCGCCGTAAGAAGATTTCTGATTTACTTGATGCGTATATCCATCAAAAAGGAATTGAATACGGAAAGAATTATACAGACAAACTTGGCATGCCTGTTTATGCTATCCGAGAGAGTATTCTTGACTTCATTGGGAAGCTGCACAATAAGAGTGTCGATATCCAGGATATTGAACCCCAAGACTTTGGAACTCTTTTGAATGACGAATCCCACGGGGAACTGCACGAGCTGCTGGCCAGCGTAATTCCATCTGTTGAACGAGAATATTTCGAGGAACTTTTGGAAAACAACAAAATCCATCTCAGTTCCATGATGTCCATTCTTAACCGTTTCATTAGTAAGCCGGATAGTGAAAGTAGAATCAGAGAATTGAAAACGGATAAGAATGCTCAACAGTTTATGTTTGTTGATGAGTTTCAGGATACCGATGACTCTCAAATTGAATCCCTGTTACGAATAGCTCAGCTGCTTGACTATAATCTGTTTCTTGTGGGTGATATTAAGCAGTGCATTTACCGTTTCCGTGGCGCAAAAGAAAAAGCCTTTGACCAGTTGGTCATTGACAATGCCCCCGAGAAGTGGTTGGAGTTTTCTTTGCAGCGGAACTACCGCACCGACAAGCACTTGCTGGATATCTTTGACCGTTCCTTCACTGCTTGGGGAGAAATGGACGAAGAGCTGCTTACCTACGATGCAGCCAAAGATAAGCTCATCGGCACAAGGGACTACAACGGAGATTACTTGTCCTCCAAAAATCGTTTTTATCGGCGGCTTCCGGCTGCAAATGAGGAAATGCGTATCCCTGTTCTCGTTGAGGAAATTAAAAGAATCCAGCGACGTATCCAGTATGAAGAGAGTCACGGTATAAAACTCTCTGCAAAGGAAAAAAGCATTGCCATTTTGGTGCGAGAAAACTGGCAGGCTGATATGATTCGTACTGATTGTGCCCGCTTGGGAATCAGCGTACATACCAACACAGGTGGTGACTTGTATATGTCCCAGCCTGCCATGGATATGCTCACTTTGGTTAACGCCTTGGTTCACTTTGATGAAGCTGATTATCTGTATAATCTTGTGACCTCCAATTTTTTCAATTTGGATATTCCTAAATCCAATCTCTATGAACTTCGGATGAAGATCCGAACTGGAAAGTGGAGAGCTAAGGTGGATGAAAAGGAACAGGTCAATTATCTGATTAGATATATGAACCTATTGCTTGCCAACACCGTTGATAAGAAATTCAACACTTGGGAAACTATTGTAGCGAGTTTAAGGACACAACCTATTCTGCAAGCCGTTCGCAAAATATACAGCACTTTGGAACCTTGGAAACACTTTAGTGATGATCCTTGGAAACAGCACTACTATCAGCTGAATGTGGACTTGCTGTTTGAGCAGCTTATCAATGCTTACAATGTGGATAGGCTTACAATTAACACGCTACAGGAACATCTTTACAATAGTATTATCTCCCAAGTCTCTGTTGACAGCCGGACACCGACAAGCAATGAGGACGATACTGCCATTCAGTGTATCACGGTACATAAATCAAAGGGCCTTGAGTATGGTCATGTAATCATGCCTTTCTGCTCTGCGTCGATTAACTTTATTAAGAGGACGCAGCTCCACATTAGTACCGCCAAGTCCGAAGGCCGTTATCGGATAGGATATAGTATGAGTGTAGGCAATTCAGGCGAGACCATTCAAAACGATTTCTACGACGAAATTATAGAAAAGTCTGAAAAAGCCCGTGAGGAAACTCGAATTCTCTATGTTGCTATGACAAGAGCAATCCGCTCGTTTTCATGGATTGAAATCCAAGGCAAACAGAATCTGTCCTTGCAGAATCTCATAGAAACGGAGGTATAAGAAATGCCGTTTAAGATCTACACATATGAAGATCCTTATAAGTTAGATAAAGCGGATTTCTGGAATGAGATTTCTGCCTTGCCTCACTTCTGCAGTGCAAGGACTCTGGTAAACGGTTTTAAGGATGTTTTAGGCGATAAAATTGAGGGCTTGATTTGTCCGTTGGATGATCTGGTCGAGCATGAAGATGTCTATATGCAATGGACAGATAATATCAGCCTGCGGATTCAGCAGTACAGTGTTTTTTCTGCAAAGTTCAAGCAGCTGTTAGAAAAGGAAAAAATCAGCAAACCTTTTTACATGGCATTGGATAAAAATCAAAACCATTTCCTGGAAGCTGTCCGCTTATTCATAGAATTGGATATCAATGCCTCTGCGATTGATGGAAGCAAAGGCAACAAAGAGCAGCAGCTGTTTGTCTATATGCTGAAACAAGCGCAGAAAAGTTCGCTTTTCCAGTTCCCCAAGACCCCTTCTCGTGAAAAGCTCAAAGAAATTGTTGTCGCTCTTGCGAAGAAGGAAGTTGAAGAATGTACTGGTACCCCGCAGGAGGTAAAGCGTTGCGAAAGGGCTGTGGGAGTCACCAAAGAGCAGCCTTTTAATAGCATTGTGATTCATGGCGTGCATCAGTTCACACCGGTGCAGCTCCGCCTTTTGCTTGCAATGGAAAAGATGGGAATGACCATCATCTTCCTGTTCAACTATCACAAAAAATACTCTAAGATTTATTCCTCTTGGAATGAAATCTACGGGTGCTTTGAAGTTCCAATTCACCATGACACCGTTGTTCGTGAATATGAGTCGCCCACAATGCAAAATCCAAGCAACGCTCTGGCCTGCGCCTTAGGTGAAATTTGCGAAGATAGAAATGCAGTAGGCAGCCCGTTGCTTAGAAAATGGTATAAGCTGTACGAGAGTATTCAGCTTATGGAGTTTGCAAACATTACCGAATATGCACATTTTGTCTCCAACCACTTTGATGCCGCTATCCAGAGCTATTCTGACTCTCGTAGCGTCATGGAGAGAGGCAATAATGTATGGAGTAATGCTGCTGTTCTCAGGCATTTAGACGAGCAAGTATACACGGCCAATAGGGATGTACATACCTTGCTCAAAATTTACTATCCCGAATATGCCAAAGATCGGCACTTTCTTTCTTATCCCATCGGACAGTTTTTTTCTGCAATCTACCGTCTATGGGATTATGAGAGCCGACATATCATCTTCGATGTTAATGCCATCAAAGAGTGCTTGTCTTCCAATATCCTAAGTGTAGCTCCCGGTGAAGTGCTGCTTCGGACTTTCTATAACGTCGCAATTCTCTTCGAGAATGTGACAACATATGAGGAATTCCAAAGCGAAATCGTTGAGGGCTATGCCAAAAACTATGATAAGCTGGCTGCAACACCAGGTACGGATGCGCTCTCCGAACTTAAAAATCTGTCTGTTTATAGCAAGTATAAAGTCACCAAGAAAGACATACTTGCGCTCATCCGGGCGATTGAGGAGATTAACGAGATTGCAACCTATCTGTTTGCCCTGGACAATTCTCGTGAGGACCTCATCAATTTCGGTAAGCATTTCCACAACCTTGAAGAGTTCCTTAAGCAACGTGAATTGGCTCTGGCTAATGAGCAGGAACGAGCTTTGATTACGGCTTTACAGCTGCGGTTGGATAAAATCAAGCCGGAAAACTCCACTTTCTCTGGTACATTCAAAGACTTGCAACAGGGTCTATATTACTATCTGAAGCAGAAAAATGACGAAGACCAGGACGTAGACTGGATTGTAAAAAATTTCGAGCAGATTGATGGCGATATCCTGCAAAGTAAACGGCAATTTGAGAAGGAACAGCGCAAGGTCTATCATTTTGCTTGCGTATCAGATCGTGACATGAATATGACCGTCAACGATCAGCTCCCGTGGCCCCTTACGGATGAATTTATTCATGCGGCTTATTCACCCATTGACCTACAGTTCCAAGTGTACTACACCTCCTTGGGTGAACGCAGCAATTTTCTGAGGTATGCTCTATTCTACGGGCTGTGCTACAACCGGTGTGATGTTCGCCTCAGCTATGTTAAGCAATACGGTGACGAAACAACCGAGCCTTATACTCTGTTGGCTATTCTGGGATTGGCTCCCAAGGCCAAGTTAGTAGAGAGTGTTCATAAATCTATACCATTTTCTATATCTGTTGGAAAAGAAATTACCAAGGGTGTTAAATATGACCGTTACCAGATGATGGACATGTTTTTGTGTCCTTATCGTTTTTTCCTGGATTATGTAATGGAAGATGGTCCTGTGGTACAAGGAAACTTCCTGTATCAAAAGTATTTCGAGAATTTGCTGATTGAAGCGGTATGGAAGAGAATTGGAAAGCGAAGTCGCGCTGACGCAATGAAATATTTGTCCCAAATTATGGATCAGGAAACGCAAAAGCTGGAACCGTACTTTAAGTTTTGGAAACGAACAGAGATTATTGACCTTAAACTAAGAGCCAAAAACTATCTTGTCCATGAAGTTATCACAAATGGTTATGGGACAACTGTGAGGTTCTATGCGCCTTCACATATGCAGATGCGAAAGCTATTTGGAGCCGCTTTGTTTTCTATTGATATTTCCGAGGTGGAAAAGAAAAATCCTTACGGCCAGTTTGAAGCACTCACTAAGCGAGAAGGATGGAAAAAAATCTATTCTCTCCCTAAGCTACCCAAGCCAGACAACCAGGCGTTGGCTGATTCCCTCTGTGATGAAGCCAAAGAGTATCTCAACCAAACTTGTGGAAAAGACAAAGCTGCCATTTCTTCTGACTGGTGTACCTATTGTGTTCACAGAGGAAACTGCATGGAATCTTTCCTGCGTAGCGAAATTAGCATGTCCAGTTCCAGAGATGAACCTTGAAGAAACAGCATCAAAACTCTCGCTGATTTTAAGTTTCAGACTAAGCTTAGTTTTTGAAAGAACAAAGGCACATCAAACACACATTTGAAAGTCCTATAATACCGCAAGAAGCTACAATGCAGCATTAGTTTCTTGCTTAAGCTGGGAAAGGAGAGCTGCGTATGTTGGTAGGATGTTACTATCGCTGTCCTATCGTTGTTGAAGAAGGTGACAGAGATCATCCCAGGTTTTATGTCCTTGCTCAGCTTGTCGAGTATAACGAGATTGCCGATGCAGTCAAGGTCGAAATGCACGATCTGTTGGGAAGCAGGCAATACTATGGGGATTTATTTCAGTACAATGTGTTTTTTGCTCAAGCGGTGACACGCTGCGAAGCCTGTCCAGGTGGTGTTGTTGAAGGACGTTGGGGGCGAGGCACAATCGTGTCTCGTGTCTCTGAACCCAATTCCGAGGACGAACCCTTTTGGTATTGGATTAAACTTCCAAACGGAAAGCATATCAAAGAGTGCGAAACAGAACTTAAGTTTGATTACTCGCAGATGAACTTTGCCCCTGACAAGCAACTCCGGGACTATGAGTTCCAGCACCCTACATGGTTCATCAATCATCTCAAGGTAAGCAAGAATCTTCGCCTTGTGAATAACGCTACCTATGGTTTCCGTGTGCTTGCCGGTTGCCGTGCTTTTCTGCTCCCACACCAGATAAGCACTGTGGCTCGCTGCTTTGAAACCACGCCTGTCCGCTATATGCTGGCTGATGAAGTTGGCTTGGGTAAGACCGTCGAAGCGTGTTCTATTCTCAGTATATTAGCCAGCGAAAAGAAAGATCTCCGGGTACTCATTATTGTGCCTGGTGCATTGGCCAGCCAGTGGAAAAATGAGCTACACTACAAATATGGTTTTGATGCTGTTATTGCCTCTCCTCGTGCCCCAATTTGTCTACTCCCTATGGAGGATATCGGTAAATCTTTGCTGACTCTTTCTATGCCCTGGGATCTTGCTATTGTAGACGAAACACATAGACTTCTTGCCAACGATACTTGGTACAGCCAAGTGCAGAATCTCAGCAGGAAAGTAACACATATTCTGCTTTTGTCTGCAACCCCTATACAGGACAGAAATGAAGAGTATCGCCGTCTGCTTGCGCTACTCAATCCAGAGCAATATGAGACCATGTCTGCTGAACGCTTTTCCTGGATGGTAAAGCGCCAAAAACGTATCCAAAAGTCTGCTAATCTTCTTTTGGGATATCTGGAACGCTATGACGAGTATACAGAAATTGTCTTAGATGATTTGAATAGCATTGTGGAAACACTTGAAGATGCAGCTTTGGAGAAGATGGTTAAGGATATTGACATCAGTACAGAAGATCAGGGACTTTCCAATGTCAAGCAAGCTTTAGCGTATATTTGTGAGAATTACAGAATTGAGCGAAGAGTAATCCGTAATCGTCGGCAGTTAATTTCTGAAAAAATGGCTCGACGGACCTTGTGTGCTATCCCGTACTCACCGCTGTCTCTTAACGAAAACTATAATGAGATAGGGGCAATTCAGAACACTCTCACCTATCTTGCTGATAACGGCGAAGATGATGAAGAATATGTGACCCAAACTGCAATTCCTCTTCTTTCTGCGTTGTTCAGCAGCCCGTGGGCCTTTGAAGATGCCCTCCATAAGCTCCAAATTGATGATGGAATATTGTTGGACAGCGCAGCTGCGTGGAGGCGCCAAGCGGAGAATGAGCATAGTTTAGTGAATATCGCTCTTGATGAAGATCCTGATCTCATCAAAGGCCGCTTAATGACTGCCATGAACTACATTGACCAGGAGACAGATATCTTGGACGATGAAACCTGCAAACTGGTCGTATTTACAGCGCATAACGCTACACTTGTTCAATTTCTGAAATTGTTCAACACGCGATATGCCGATATGGGGATTCATGCGGTAGCGTTTGGCAAACACATGGATCGGGATGAACTTGAAGACAGTGTATATGCCTTTCAAAATAATCCTGCGTGTCGGGTAATCATCTGTGACGAAACCGGTGGTGAAGGCCGAAACCTCCAGAACGCCTCCCAGATTATTCATCTTGATTTGCCGTGGAATGCCAATGCACTTGAACAGCGTATTGGCCGCTTAGACCGGTTGGGGCGTGCCCCCAACATGGATGTTTTGTCTGTTGTACTTTATGCAGATACTTCTGTTGAGGAGCAGCTCTTCCACATTTGGAAAGACGGCATGAAGCTGTTTGAGCAGTCTCTGAGTGGTCTTGAAATCATCACCGGGGAACTAAATGAATTGATTGTTGATGCTCTGCTGGATGATTACTATACCGGCCTTACCAATGCGTTTGATGATATTCTGGATCAAGCAGAAGAAATGCGGGAAAGCGTTGAGGACGAGCAGGATTTTGACCTTGGAGCCACTTTGTATCGTCCCTTGTCCCAGGGAATTGATAATGTTCTCGGTATCTACGCATCGGAAGATGACAATCTGTTTGCCACAGCCATGATGGGCTGGGGCAAACAGGCTGGTCTTTCCCCGGAAAAGCCTACCAGTTCTGGCTTGATTGAGTTCAGAGAAAGCACTTTCAGCGTAAATGCGGCAAGGCAGTCTCTTTTCATTCCTCCCGAGTGGGATAAATATACCAATTCCTCCATTATGAGAAGAGAAGGCAGGCTCCTAGGTTCCTTTGACCGCCGGACTGCTGCAACCCGAGAGGATATTCTTTTCTTTGCACCGGGAGACCCTGTTTACGATTCTATCATCTCAAATGCAGTGGGCTGTAACAGAGGCAGATGCACTGGTATCGAAACGGTTGCAGCATACAACTATGATGGCCTTGTATTCATCTACAATATCGCACCAAAACTTGATGAGTTGCTTGAAAATGGGATGACCCTACAAACATTGGCGCAATATAGAATGTACCTCCCACTCAAACAGATTATTGTTACTGTTCCCTTAACAGCCCGAAGCAAAGAAGTTCCCGAAAAGGAGATAATCAATACTCTGCTTGCTCTGCGCCCCAATAGCGTCAACCACCTTGGGCGGCGTGGCGGCAGCAAAATGTCAATTTCGCCTTTGGAGCACTTTATCAGTCGAACCCCTCCCAGCACATGGGAACCTCTGATTGATAAAGCTTCTGCAACAGCCTACAAACGGGCCTGTGCCAGACTTGAAAAGCGCTCTGATTTTGAAGCTGCTGAGAAAGAAATGCAGCGCGTTTTGAATGGTTATAGAGCAGAATGTATCTACTTTGAACGAGATATGTCCGGCGTTGATGAAAGAGCACATCTGTTTGATGTGACACTTCGGGCGCTCAAAAATGCAAAACCGGAGTTAGATGCAGTCTGTTTCTTGAGGGTGAGAAGTAATGGATAGTAAAGAAGTATTACAGCAATACATAGTGGGAGCCATGAAGTCCCAAAGTGCCATTGCGGAATTAGAGAAAAATCTTGTCGATACATCTGATTTTTTGAAAATACAGGAGGCAGCAAGATCACGCTATGTAATTGGATTTATCCGACGCGTCGTTCAGTTCAAACGAGAAGAAGCATCAGCAAAGGATATATGCCTAAATATTCGTGACCTTATCTTAGTTCTTGGTCGTGTGAAGCTTACTGAAAAACTTTACACGGTTGTAAAAGAGTACGGTACAGAGTTCGATCTCGTGTGTGAAAATGACCTGCAAGTGTCTTGTTTACACCATATTCCAGAATGGCTTGAACCTCATCAATACATCAAGGATGTGTACGCCCTTCGCCATGACGATGGTATTGAGCTTGAAACTGAATCTTCCGGTGATGCGATACTGGCAACACATACTGGCTTTAACGCCTATAAAAGCTTTGAACAAAAGGTAGCCGTTCATACCGCTTTGAATTTACCCAATGGCCATACACTTCTTATTTCGCTACCTACTGGCGGTGGCAAGAGCTTGGTTACGCAGCTGTTGGCAAGTTCTTCTGACGGGTTAACTGTTGTAATTGTACCCACTGTGGCCTTGGCTTTAGATCAGTATTATGCAGCCCAGCAAAACTTGACAAACGCAACCGAGATTTATTGTTATCGAGGCGAACAATCTGAAATTGAAAGAGTTGAAATCATCAAAGCTCTGAAAGATAAAAAGGCACGTATGCTGTTTACTTCTCCAGAGGCAATTTTGAAGAACTCAGAGCTTCACCGCATATTGGACAATGCAGCAAAAAGTCACTATTTGACCAATGTTGTGGTTGATGAAGCCCATGTTGTTCCAGATTGGGGCGTGTTTTTTAGACCCGACTTTCAGATTTTCTCTATCCTTCTGAAGAAGTGGAAATATGAATCGGAAGGGTTCATCCGTACATTTCTGCTTTCGGCCACGCTGTCTGATGATGTAGTTGACACCTTGTTTGCACTGTTTGGTTCAGACGGTAAAAATGCTCAGGTTCGTTGTGATGCACTTCGGCAAGAGCCACGATTCTATTTCCACTCTGCAAAGTCTCGAAAAGAACAAGTTGATAAGACTATCGAGGCCATCAAATTGCTTCCAAAGCCGATGGTTGTCTATGTGCTTGAACCAAGAGAAGCTAAGGAACTGCAAAAAAAGCTTCGTGAATTTGGATACAAAAATATCCCCGTTTTTACCGGAGAAACCACGGAAACAGACCGAAACACTATATTAACCGGCTGGAAAAATCACGACTTTGATGTTGTGATTGCTACCTCTGCCTTTGGTATTGGTGTTGACAAACCCGATGTCAGAACGATCGTCCATGCTTGTTGTCCTGAAAATCTGAGCAGATTTTACCAGGAGGTAGGTCGTGGTGGTCGTGATAGGCTTCCATCGCTTAGCCTGTTTATTCCTTATCAGAGCAGATACGATAGCGACGGTGATGTGCGTCGGGCGCTGGGCCTTGTCAGCAAAAGAGTTCTCACCGTTGACCGCGCGGTTATTCGCTGGAAGGGGATGCTTTCTAACCCTGCAGCAATGATTGATTCTGATGAATGTGTTTTGAACACTTCTGCCACACCTTCCACGATGACAGTCGAGGAGGCCGAGTATGCAGGAAACAGAAATGTTGCATGGAATGTAAACTTACTGCTGTTCCTGCATCGCACCGGATTTATTGACCTTCTTGATGCAAACTATGTATTCGACAAAAAATCGAATCCACCAAAAAAATACTATACGGTCACGATTAAGCTACTACAACCGGATATCCTCAGCGATGATGACAGCCTCACAGCTGCACTGACAGAACCCCGCGCCAGAGAATATGAAGCACAAATGGTTGGATATAGAATCATGAGTGAGCTTGTATCCTCTCCTAAAGCATTGTGTTGGGGACGTGTTTTCAGACACCTTTTCCCGCTTTCACGGGAAGTATGCAATGGCTGTCCAGCAGATCCTGAAGGCCGCATCACAAGTGATGATACTTACAAGTTGCGAACCGATCCTGAGATTAAGCTTCCAACTGCACCTCCGGCTCCACGCTTGGGGCGAAATATGGGGTCCTTTAATGAAATGATTATCAGCAGGCCATCAACCGGACCTTGCAGCACTGAAGAAGTTGCTGTGATTGCAGAAAAGGCTTACCAAAACAATATCGGTGCATTTGTTGTTCCAAGCCGTCTGGCCGATGAGATTGTTTACAATGGCATTCTCTTAAATTACGAAGAGTTCTATTATGCGGTTGTCCATTGCCCCTATCTCTTCGCTAAAGGTGTTGTCTGTATTTTTGACGGCGACACCGCCACAAACTTTACTCTGTACAAGAACCTTGGAAAACTGGATGCCTTTGGCTATCGTAAGATACTCTACTGCAACGAGAACACCATCGTTGCCAATGGTGGTAAAACGATAAGAGAGTATAGCGACGGTTATCCTATTCCGATTCAAAAATTCTAAAGGAGGTATTCGTATGTTCAAAGTCAATCCAGACGGCATGCGAATGGAGCCGACACCGGAGCGAGTTCTCTCTGTTTGCCGCCTGGTTTCCCATAAAAGCATGAGCCGTGATGAAGTGCGTCAGTGCATGACATTGGGTATCAATGATGAAAAAGAACTCGACCAAATCAACAAGTCAATCAATGTGGCCCTCGAAGAACTTGCCCTCATCAAAGCTGATGCTGACAATTTGGTCTTAGCTGTTGATCCCAATATAATCGCTTCATCTAAAGCTTTTCGGCGGTATGTGAGTGCTCGGGTCTTCTCTGCGAAAGACACCACATTTCACATGTTCACCAAATGGCTGATTGCTCAAAATGAGCGAATCTTTGCGCTGAAGTCTTGGGAAGGTATGGCTAAGACCTGTGCTTCCGAAGTGAAAGAGCTGGCTGCACTGAATGAAAACGCTGTCCTGGGATGGCGCTTTTGGGCGGCTTTTTTAGGACTTGGCTATTTGAGCGGAACAATGATAATCCCCAATATGAAGCTGCGGTTAGAAGATGTATTGGCAACTACATACACAGAAAAGTTCAAATATAACGAGACTGTTCTTACCCAGGACTTCATACTTTGGTTGAGCACAAAAATCCCCGAAGTTGAGATTGGCAGTAATCTTCCTCTGGCTCTTTCTGCTGGTCTTCGCACACTGCATGAAATTGGTCTCATTAAACTTGAAACATGGTCTGACTCCACTCCAGTCATGCTCTACTATGTAGATGGTGATCCTATCAATG
Organism: Acutalibacter muris; assembly: GCF_002201475.1. Lineage (NCBI taxonomy): Bacteria > Bacillati > Bacillota > Clostridia > Eubacteriales > Acutalibacteraceae > Acutalibacter > Acutalibacter muris. The sequence goes on from NZ_CP021422.1 coordinate 2,451,939, forward strand.
GTTTCACACATATTTCGGTGAAGGAGGCGATGGCCTCATGAAATGGGAACAGTATCGTTCTGTAATGGAACGGTATGCGATTAAAACAGATGATATGGCCACTGAAGATGCCTATTTCATGTCTACTCACATGCCGTTCTCGTCTCTTGAGCTTTTCCGTGGTGGCTATTATGAAGAAGGAAAAATGCCTGCCCCTGCAAAGTTGATGAGCGAAGATGAGGTTTTCGAGCAACTAATCTATAACCCTGACAATGAGCATCGTATGGTCATTGTTCGAGGCAATCACGGCACTGGTAAATCTCATCTCATCCGCTATCTAAAAGGCAAGTTTGAAAGAAGCCCCTCTACTATATACAATCCTGCAACGGAGCAGTTGGTTTTCCTGCGTCGTTTGAATAACTCTGTCCGTGGTGCTTTTTCTCAGTTGTTGGAACAGGGGGCCATTAAAGACCCTGATGTTGCGGAGAAACTCCGTAAGTTTGTGATCTCTTCCGATTCCAAAGATGAAGATTCTTTCAAGACAGAGATTTTGTATGCCTATATTGCAGCTGTACGAAACGATGTGTCCGGTGAAACCTACAAAGCGGTTAAGTGCCGTGACATTGCCAGCTACCTTGCTGACAGTCGTGTAAGTGAACATCTATTGCGTGAAGGTGGCGCAATATCCAGATGCTATAATGTCATCACGGCTCCGAGCAATCAGATTCTTCAAGATACCACAATTTTTACAGAAGAAGATTTTAATGTATCTAAAATCATCCGAGCTGTAATGAAACAGGGCGATCCTCAAGCGTCCCTCTTTGCGGCCTCCTTGAAAGGCGATGACTTTGAGATTACCAAACTCATCAACTATATTAACAGGTTTACGAGAGAGGTCATTCAGCGTTGTGCAGACATTTCCAGTGAAAATGCGGAAACGATTTTTGCTCAGCTGAGACGAGATTTGAAAAAGCAAGGCAAAAACCTAACGATCTTTATCGAAGACTTCACCGGCTTCACCGGAATTGACCAGGAACTCATTACGGCGCTTTCTTATGAGCATGGCGGCGATTACGCAGATCTGTGTCGTGTTACTTCGGTAATCGGCATCACCAACGACTATTATTATGCGTTTCGAGGCAATTTCAAAGACCGTGTAACACACCAAATTGAGGTCACAGAACGCTCCTATGGGACTGACGAGTTTATCATTCAGATGGCTGGCCGGTATTTGAACGCAATTTACTGTGACCCCACACAACTCCATCATTGGACTGACTCCGGTGCAGATTTGAGTGAACTGCCAATCAGTGATTTCACGCCTCCTTGTGAATGGGATACCACAACCATCGGAGAAAAGAAAGTAACGCTATATCCCTTTAACCGCCATGCACTATTGACTCTGTATGAATCTCTTGCGACAAAAAGCCCGAGAATGTTCTTAAAGAATGTTATTCGCGCCCAGTTAAAAGAATACTTTGATGGCAAGCAGTATGGGGATGGTTGGTATTTCCCGCTTAACCCCAGCAATGCTCAGATGTCCAATGATCCCCATAGTTCTTCTATTGACCGTTTGGAAAGCATGAGTTTAGATGATAAGAACCGACTGAAAGCGGTGTTTGCCATTTGGGGTGATGGTTCTGCATCCGGCGTGAAAGACATCGACGGAACGCTGCGTTTTGGTGGCCTTAATCAAGCTTTCCTTGCAGATGTGGGGCTGAATACCTTTACTGGCATCGGTGAAATCGTGGATAAATCCACTGGCAAAGCTGTATCCCCAGCTATCACATCCAAACCAGTGACAACCAGTGGAAGCAATTCTGTTCATCATCCTACTACTCCAGAACCTCCCAAGGCCAAGCCCCCTGTCGATGGTGCCACAAAGAATTATCGTAAGTTTAAGGATGATATCACGGCATGGTTTACCAAGGGTGAAACATTGAAATACGATCCCGACTATCGTGGCTGGCTTCGTACTCTTATTCGAGGAGACTCCAGGCAATGTGGTGCAATCAACTGGCAGGATATTGGTATCCCAGCCTATATTGCAGCAGAGCGTCTTTCCGACCTGAGCTGCTACTACATTGACGATCAGAGTTCTCCCACAAATACGGATAGAGCCATTGTTTACATGGACAGAAGTTCCGAAAGCCGCGATGTTCTGATGGCCTTAAATGAACTGAACTACGCAAAAGGTTGGGATTTCGAGGGCGCAGCTTATTACCAGCAGAGATTGATTACTTGGTTGGAACGCAGAAAAGCTGAAATCATCGAAAAAGTTGCCGCTACTAAGCAGGGAGAAGATTCTCTCCCGGTATTGGAGTGGTGCCTTGCGATCCAGTATCTCAAAGCGTGTATCTTGGGCCAGAAGGTTGATACGAGTTCGCCCTATTCAGTAATCAAATCTCTGTTTAAGGATTTCAAAAAAGACGATAGCATCAGGAGAGATACCCGTGAGTGGAATGACATGATTCAGTTCATTCTTAATCGCAAAGCTGATTTTGATAGTGCATTGACCTTCTTAAAGCAAGCTTCTGCAACCGCAATGGGTGCGGTCCATTTTGCAGTTGATCCCAACACGAAATCCTGTTACAGAACAGACGAGCTGGTGCTCGCTGTTGAAAAACTTATGGCTGCCGACTGGGATATTGAAGCAACATTACCTGGTAGCATCCCACAGAAGCATCTTCTCTATAATCCTGCCACGCTGTTGAAAGCGCTCTATCCCAGCCTTAAAAAAGCCATGACTGCGGATACTCAGGAAGCTGTAAAGGTGGTAGGCAAACTCGAAGAGTATATTGGTGAACTCAACCAGAAGAATCTCATTGATACGCTGTCTGCTATTCAAGAGCTGTTTTCTGTGTTTTCTGCGAATGGAATCATCGGAAGTACAGAGTTGCGGGTCAAGTATGAAAAACCTCCCATTGAGACAGCCAAAACGGTAATGGGACATGTCAAGCTAATTAACGATGCGGCCTCTGTACAAGCAGTAAAGCAACTGACGGCATACTCTGGCAACTCGCTACATGTGCTGTATGATTTCCTTAGAGATATTCAGGCGATTGCTCAAAAGGCTGACCAGGAAGGGGCGAAGGCCCAAAAAGACATAGCTGCTACTGGCGGTTTTGCTGGTACAGAAGCATTGTCTGAAGCTGCCTTGTCCTCTATGGAGGCACTTTACGCTCAGCTTGAGAATATAGAGGTGTACGAAAATGCTGTTAACTGAGACAATCAAAAATTGCACCTCCGCTATCAAAAAACGCCGAGTAACAATCGAAAGCAAGCAGCATGCCGAAACTTACGCAAAGGCGTTGGCACAGCTTGCCCAGGCCACTGAGAGTATTAAAGATACCCTTGATTGTGCTGCTGCCATGAAAGAAAAAGGAATTGTCAGCACTTCACTTATGGATGAACCTACTCGCAACGAATTGCTGGCTTGCATCGACGATTGCGGCAACGGTGTTTCTGAAATGCAGTTGACCTTGGAAACGGTTAGGCTGCTGAAATCCAAGGGAGATGCTATTGCAGCACAAATTAAAATCGTATGGCGTGATGCTGCTCAGAAATATTCTGATGGTCCAAAAGGCTATTTGTCTATGATTGGTGGTCTATCAAATGACCCCAAACGGGCAAAGGACTTGACAGATAGCATCACTCAAACGGTTGCTGGAAATCCATCCATCAAAGCAGTAAACAGCCTGGTTTCCTATGTGGCGGAAGCAGAGCAAATTATCGATCAATTCTCTTTGAACCCTGAAATCGAAGACTTCTTAAAAAAGGTCTCTTCTCAGCGAGCTACAGTGTTGGACTTGACTCCCAATGTCATGGTATGGCTCAAAGAAAAAAATCTTACTAGTAAGCTAAGAATAAAGTTTTAGGGGCGTATGATAAAAGTAAGCTGGGATGTTTAGAAACTGGTTACTTTAATCAATGTTGATTGTAAGAGCGCAGAAAAACAACTGTATGCGCTCTTACAATGATGCTGGGTTGATTCCCATAAAAAACTAATATAATACCATTGTTATGCAAATGGTTTGTACTTTAAAAGAGGTGTATGTTGATGATCATCTTTGAACTCGATAAAGAAGATATAGAATATGCTGAGCGCATTAGCGATTTAGCCGACATGTCAATTATTATCGACGAATCCAGATCATTTAGCAGTGAGCTTAATTCAGTGATCCAACTTGGTGTAACATTAGCGCCTTATGCTATTACAGGGGTTACATTAATTATTATCGAATTGATTAAAAACAGAAAGAAAATCAAGATTAAAGTAACTGATGATAGCTTTGAGATTGAAGGAGAAGAAGAAACAGCACTGCAGTTGGCAAAAGAACTGATTAGTCTCAACCAGGATGTCAAGGCAAAAAAATAATAAGTGATTTGTTGTCTGGAAAGAAAATCTCATGAATATTGATGACGTAGTATTAGAGTTCATAAGAAATGCCCGATACAGTGTTCACACTAATAACCTCTCAGAAACGGAAGAAGCTAGGCTAAAGGCACTATTTGATGATTGTCTGTCTTTAGTTGCAAATCATCATAATAAAGCTCTTATTCCCACCTTTATTCTTTGCGATACCTACAACAAATATAGCGCCGTTCTTCCAGTAAGGTTTAAACGAAACGAGTATAAATACTATTTACTATATGATATTCACTTGAATAGGATTAATCGCCTATTAAATGCTATTTATTTCAGCGATCAAGATTCCGGGCATGATATCTGGAAATTATCTTATCAGTTATTTGCAGAAGACTCGTTATTGGAAGAAGATGAGGTTCTATTATCTTATTTTGGATTAAATAAAGCTGCATTAGGTTCATTTGAAATCGCTGAGAACAGTCAAGCTGACTTAAACTTCATTTTAGATATTCAAGAGCGATATATTATCGGGCACGAGCTTGGTCACTGGATTTATAAAGTATTAGCCAATACTGATATAAGTAGTATCGCAAATATAGGCTTTTGTGAAGACCCTTACATGCTTTTGACTGACATAAAAGAGTTATTATCTGAGCTATATAAAGCGTATGAAAAGTTATTTGAAAAGAAAGAGTATGTCAAATTAATTCACGAGCAGAAGGAGCTAGTCCTCAAAAACGATGGTATTTTGGGGGAGTGTTTTGCTGATGCGGTTGCATATGCAATCGTTTTTGCGTATGTCCAAATCAAGTACCCAAACAATAAAGAACGACTGCTCCTTGCTGGACAATCTTTATTTTTAGAAATGATGAATCTTCACTTATTGGCTATGCAACATATGGCTGTGGTGGAGGAATCTTTTGAATCTTCGACCTCTGTACGGCTAGGGTTTCTGCGTAATTATGCACACCTTTATTTTGAAGAAAACGGCGAGCTTTTTAACAGCATGTTGGAAGAAACAGTACTCCGTTATGAGGAAAGAATAACGAATCCCATGCTGGAATGCTTTGCAGAATTAGAACAGCGGGCAGATAATATACATTCTGCTTTAAAAGATGTTGATGGACAGTTAAATATGGGTTTCATTTTAGACGTATAGGATGCAATAGCGCAACTTTTATTATTAGTATGATACATCATCTAGAGTAAAGACCAAAACGACCGATTTTATATGCTTACTATACCAAAAAGTGATCGTTTCTCGTCAGCTCAATATTTACATTTGTGCTGGTTGAAGTGATTTCTCCATACCAGTGTACACACTACCATAAAAGGCTCTCGATTAGACACCTAATCGAGAGCCTTTAGCCTTATTCAGCCATAGCTTTCACATAGTCCGTAAGGGCCGAAAAGTCAACTTCTGTATCATAGTTCCACGAAAGACGGATAGCCTCACTCACTCGTGCTTCATCCAGGCCCATAGCTGTTAATACATAGCTTGGGGCGTGGCTACCTGAGTTACAGGCTGAACCATTGGAGAACGCATAATCCTCCTTTACAGCAAGGAAAATACCCTCTGCATCAACACCGTGGAAACTAATGTTTACAGTGGACGGCAGGCAGTGTTCCTGATCTCCGTTCAAAGTATAGTTCAGACCTTCCACAGCCTTTAGGAATCTTTGCTTGATTGCTCTACAGCTTTCCATGTGGGCAGCGGACTCCTTGTCGCTTAGCTGTGCTGCGAGAGCGAAGCCTGCAACCAAAGCCACCGGTGTAGTTCCTGGGCGGTATCCGCGTTCTTGCTGACCGCCATACATAAGCTGTTTTATAGGAGGCCGTCTATATGTGCGGTCACGCCGCATGATAAATGCGCCAATCCCCTGGGGACCGCTGATCTTATGGGCGGTGATACTGAGCATATTGTATTTTGTGTTCCGCAAGCTGTCATTCAGCTTACCAAAACCTTGTGTGGCATCAACATGAAAATATGTCTTGCTTCCTGCCAATGCTGCACCGACCTCTTCAATAGGCTGTATCACGCCGGTTTCACTGTTGACCTGCATCATAGAAACAAGCAGAGTCTTGTCCGTGACAAGGCTGAGAATCTGTTCCGGCTTAATTCGGCCAGACGCATCAGGCGAAACAAAATCAACGACACAACCTTTTTCTTGCAGGTGTTTCATTGCTTCCAAAACAGACTTGTGCTCGATAGATGTGGTAATGAAGTGATTACGTCCACTCTCAAGAGCATAGTCCAGCAGTCCAAGAATCGCCATGTTATTACTCTCGGTGGAACCGCTGGTAAAGAAAACATCCGTACTATCCACAGTCAAGATCTCCGCAATGGATTTTCTTGCGGAGGAAACAATTTCCTTGGCATCTGTACCAAAGATGTGAGTTCTACTATCTGCGTTGCCATAATGAGTGCGATACACTTCAATCATTCTCTCCAGAACTCTTTCATCTATCGGAGCAGAAGCGTTGTAGTCAAGATAAACAGCCATTATGCTTCCTCCTTCGGAAGAGCAGATTTGAGCAGATCGGAGCAATTTTCCAGAACATCTCTTGTGCTGTAATGGTTGATGCCCCTGTTCAAATGAAGTCTAAAATACTTTGCGAGGGTCTTTTCATCGTCACCAAGTCCATCGTTAATGCAACGCTGTCGGATGATAGCTTCGTAGATTTCGGAATACTCACCAGCAAAGGTAGACCAATCCATTTCCACATTACTGTCGGACAACGGATCAACGCCACCTGGAACAGACGGCTCAGCCAATGACCAGCAAAGCGCCCAACGGCAAAGGACATTCCAGTTCTGGACTCCAGTTTTTGCTTTGATGCGGATAAGCCTGTCCTTTTCGGGGTGTGATAATTTGAAATGCTTTACAATCATGGGCTACACCTCCTCAAAATACCCGTGAACAATCGCAGTACACTGTTCCTCTTCACGGTAGAGGAGTGTATAATAATCGACTACGTTATCTCGAACAAGATCGAGATAGCGGCCATATACTTCTTCGTCCGTAGAGAGAACCATTACCTGCGAACTTGCCGCCGGCAGGTACTTGGTTACAAAATTAGCTCTATGAGAAGAATCCAAACGAGCCATAGGAGTGTCGATGATAACGGGGGCTTTGTAACCGGAAGTCAAGGCCAGTGCCCAAACGATAGCAACTGCAAACATCTGCTGTTCACCGGCAGAGAGCTGGCTCTTCAAAAGCTCGTTGCCATCTAAATCGAGGATAGTGACGTCCAGGGTTTTGGAATCAATCTTGATTTCACTTACCAAAGAATCTTTTTCAACAAGTTCAAGGAAACAGTTTGTTGCCGTACTGGATAACTTTTCGACTTTTTCACGCTGTAAACGCACCTTGAACTCACGAAGAACTTCGATGGACATTGCAGCATACTTTACGATACGCGCATTGTCATCATTTGTGTGTTCCTTTTCAGCAATAGCTTTGATTAGCTGAATACGCTTTGATACAAGTGCTTCTCTCTGCCGCTTTAAGCTCTCGATAGCCTCCTGTTGACGCTGATACTCAGCGTCTGCAAGGGCTTTTTCCGCTTCAACAGTTTTCAGGGCATCAAAGAGCTGCATGGCCAAAGTCTTTTCATCCGCAGCACCTAAGTGTGCATCAAGGCTCATCAGCTCGCTTTCCTGAGCATCCACGCGATTTACAAGCGTATCAATCCGTTGCGTAATATTCTGAAATACTTCTGCAATCAACCGCTGATAGAGCATCATACTGGTTGCAGACATATTCTTTACAGGTTCTTTCGTTGCGCCTTTAGGGATGTGTCCAACCAAAACTTCATTAACAATGTTTTGAACGGTTCTGAGATCCGACTTGCTGAGGCCACATGCAGCAAGCCGCTCAAGAATTTGCTGATGCAAATTTACAATAATCCTGTCCGAATAGAGCTTTACTTCTGATTGCTGAGAAGAAAGTTCATTTTCGTAAGACTGAGTAACCAAGTTGCGGCACATAAATAGCGGAGTAGAAGCATCCACGGTCAACTGCATGATTTCCTCTTGAACTCTTTCAACTTCTGAGGATATTTTCTGCATCTCCGCTTTAATTGCATCACGGTTACGACTGAGATCTCCGCCTGAAGACCAGAACTCTTTTTCTTTCGCTTCAAGTGCAGCAGCCAAAGTCTCGCATCTGCGTTCCAATGTATTTGCCTGTCTTGTGGATTCAGCAAGGCGAGTATCAATATCAGCAATTTGCTTCTCTACCTCTTGATACCCTACATTCTCTTCGCTACTTTCAAAAGCGGCAAGAGCATTTTTTTTGCGTCGAATTACCTCATCGGTGTGCTCAATGGCCTTCTCGATGGAAGAAACACCAATCGCAGATTTGATGGAACTTTTAATCTGCTCAAAAGATGTATCATCGGCCAGCTGCGTGATTTTCTCGTTGTTGAAAAAGAAGAAACGGGCAATACCAAAGGGCAGAATTTCTTCAATATAGTAGCTCCAACTTTCACCTAAATACTTATCGACAACGCCATCTTTCTCAACGATAATCTGTTGCTCTACTTTTTTGCCTTTGGCTGTCCATGAGCGTTTTACACGCAAAGATGTTCCATCATCCAGGCATAAGGAAACCGCAACATAGGTCTCATCATCAGTAGCATGCTTGTTGATGTGTTCAAGTAAGATCTTGTCGTATGACCGAGCTTTTTCCCGAATATATTTTAGAGCCTGTTTGCCATAGAGAGCAATCAAAATACTGTCATGAAATGTGGTTTTTCCTCTACCATTCAGACCACCAACCAGTGTAATGTTGCGATTGCCAATTTGATCTGTAAGACACATTTCGTGAGTGCCCTTGTATATACCGAAATTATGAAGTTCAACTTTAGTAAAATACATTCCCACTCACCTCAATCCACGAAATCTTCCGGGCTTGCCTCATCCGTAATACCAGAGATTCTATGAGCGCGGGCAGATGCAATAGCCTCTGCATCAGCTTCGTCACGATAAAATGCCTTTTTGATTTCCTTTTCAAAATTTAGAATAACATTACGCTTATTTGATATGGCCGCAGCCTTGGCCTCCGTATCCAGAAGTGCCCTCTGCATTTCTGCGAGTAGCTGTTCGTCTGGATACATTTCAGCACAGACTTCTTTAAGAAGTTCAGCTTCCGGTGCACCAAAATATTTGTTTTTGCTAATGATGCCGTCAGAGTATTTCTTACCAGTAACTTCTTCGTAAATCCTTGGCAGAGAATCGTCAAACTCGTGGAACTCATCAAGCCAAAGCTGCCGGATAAATTTGAGTTCTTCCATAGTAATCAGCGGGACATCTTTGATTTCATTCGGTCCAATCTCATGAACCAGAAGTTCAACTTCAAGCAATCTGCGGAGAAAATACTCACGGGTTTCCTTTGTATAAGGACCATGAACAAGGCGATTATTATGCCATTGCAGACGGCCATCTCTCTTGCGGAAGTCACGGCGGTCACGGTCTGTCTGCCAATCACCGTGTCCTGCAATATCGTTGCGGAACTCAAGCATGGGAAGCATCCATGCCTTTTCCTCATCGTTTTGAATCATGGCAGCCATCGACTTATCTTCAGTAACCATTGTGCAAACCCAGCAACCAAAGCGGCTGTTGCCGCAGCTGGGCGTGGAGGAATCAATCACAAGGGGACACTCACCGTCAGCAGAGGCACCGCTATACATAGCCAGCAGATCCTTGTTGGAGTGCCCCCAAGGATTTGGAACCTGCACAAGATACTGCCAAACATTGTCGTTCAACCAATTCTCGATAGGTGTGAATACATAGGAGTTAGGAAAAGAACCATTTGGGCTGAGATGTGCTCTGTAACGCTTCTTCTCATACCCTTCCAAAACAGCTTTGCGGACAGCACTTTCTGCTTTGCGAGAGCCAAGGACCATGATTGCTTCGCTTTCTGCATCAAGTATACTCTTGATAAAGCGATTGGAGGCATCAATCTTCATTCTGTCGGTACACCAGCGAAAGTCACGGCGAGGATAGGGATATCCGCGTCCAATCAGATTGACCCAAAATGTGTTTGTCGTTGCAGGAGTCAGTCTATGAGGAACAATGGGAAGCCCCTGTTCTTTTGCAGATTGCTCCATCTTTTTAAGAGATTCGGTTGCCCAAATTGCCACCACAGGAGACTCAACCAAAGTATCTGTACTGATAACATGTACGGTTTTTTTGAGCTTCTCTCTTGACAACTCTTGGAGTGCATACCAAACAAGCTGAACAACGGCGGTAGAATCTTTACCTCCACTGTAACCACAAATCCAAGGAATCATATCTTCAAGATACAATTCCTTGATTATCTCTATCACTGATCTTATATCTTCTTTTGTCAGATTAGCCATTTTCCATACCTACCGTTTCAAGTAATACATTTTTCATGTAGCAGGACATAGTGCGTTGTGTTGATCTGTTGGCCGCTACTCTACCATTAACAAACACAAGGTTTTCCCATACCGGATTTGTTTTTCTCCAATCTATGGAGTCAAGGTTTTTCAAATGGTTTTCCCATTTGTCCGGGGGCATTTGAACGAGTGCATTTCCTGCAAAACCTAACGCAACCAGCGTAAGACTAAGGGAGCAAATATAATCTCTTCGAACATCGGAGGACTTCAATTCTCCAGCCTTTACCTTCTGCCACTCGGGAATATGTGTTCCAACTGCATTCCAATACTTTTCTGCAAGACTTATTTTCTTTTGTAGAGGTAGATCAATCCCGCTGAGCAATTCATTGGTTGCAGTACAGATAGCGCTTAAAGTGAATAGAGCCTTGGAGCGATTCGAAATTGCAGTCCGTTCTTTTTCAACAAGGCCTTTGAATACATCAACATCTTCAATTATTTTCTTTGCGACTATTGACGATTCCTCGCGTGAATTGAAAAGAATATCGATTGATCTCGTGGGCTTAATTGCATATCTGTTCAAGTCTGAAAACATTTGCTGAGAACGAACCAACCCTTCGTCACGATAGAACACAACAGAGATATGTTCATTTTTCAATGACGGATCAATTTTCAACGCCTCGGCTATGGCCGCACGCCGGTGTTGTCCATCATTTATCAAAAATCTTGATGTCATAGAAATGCTGATTGTACCCACTTGAGGCGTAATATCAGAAACAGATTGAAAATCCATACTTCCATCCACTGAAACAGTTAGCGCAGAGAACACATAGCTGTCTGGATTGGACAGTATATAATCTCGGATTTCTGGAATACGAGATTTGTTCAATATACGCTGCGATCTAACTTCAGGAGGAAGTTCCTCATCAGCAAATTGAAAGATTTTTGCTATCACTTCCAAGGGTACCATTGAGACGTAATATTCTCTTTGCGCTTGAATTCCTTTTACAGCTGGAAAGACAAAAGCGGCACTACGCATACCGATGGTTCCTTTCTATTTTGGTGTCTGCTTATAGCACGATATTTTTATTATACACCAAAATGGAAGTCTTGTAAACGATGTTTGGATATCTTATGTTTGTTTTATTAGAACAAACAATCACAAACAAAAAATCGTCACCTCTGGAGAAACAAAAAAGCGTTCAAAGAACGCGTAGCCGCAGAATAGAATTCTGCGTTCAATGGGGTTTGGGGGCATAGCCCTCAACAAGCAGCATGTGGCATTGGATAGCCACATGCATTGCCTGCCTCTTTTCCCGCAGGAATATCGTTTGTACCACTTTTCTATAAGTAGCAACATAATTTGACAGTAATCGTTCTTATTGTTGTGATACTATGAAATTAGAAGAAATTATAGTGTTTTAAGGAATATAAGGCTAATTGTCGGGGAAATGGGGGAATTTATGATTAGGATACATAAAGAACTCATTGAGTTATTAAAAAAAGCCAACTAGATTCTGTTCTCACTATAGACAACTCAAGGAAAAAGTGATAAAATAGGAATATGGAAATCACAAAAGAGCAATACAGGAAAATAGAGAAATATCTGCCGAAACAGAGAGGAAACGTGAAAATTGAGAATCTCCAACTGATAAATGCGATCCTGTATGTGGCCGAAAATGGGTGCAAATGGAGGGCGCTGCCGGAACGGTATGGGAAATGGCATACAGTATATGAGCGGATGAACAGGTGGAGTAAAAACGGTGTGCTTCAGCGGGTGTTTGAAGGACTGCAGGCAGAAGGCATCATCAGGATCAAGATGGAAAACGTGTGCCTGGACAGCACTGCAGTGAAAGTGCACCCGGATGGGACGGGTGCTTTAAAGCAAGTGGCCGGCAATCTATCGGACGCTCCAGAGGGGGACTCACCACAAAAATTCATATGGTCACCGCGTCTGACCGGGCTGTAGTCGGCTTTTCCTTGTCTGGCGGCCAGGCCCACGATGCGCCGGAAGGAATAGCGTTGCTCTCGGAGATCAGTCGGGCAGAGGAGCAAAAATACTTACTGATGGATCGGGCCTATGAGGGCGAAAACGTGCGTGTGGCGGCGGTGGAGATGGGCTTTGTGCCTGTGGTTCCGCCGAAGAGAAACCGCAAGGACCCATGGGGCTACGATAAGGAGCGCTACAAGCGCCGCAATGAAATTGAGCGATATTTCCTGCGGCTAAAGCGTTTTCGCAGAATATTTACCCGATACGATAAGTTGGACATCCTTTTCTGCGGCTTTATTTATGTCGTCATGATTTGTGATGCTGTTTTGTGAGAACAGACTCTAGTTAAAGGTCATCTGCCGTTACTACAAATATCAGAAGTACGTGAAAAAATATACCCATTTGATTTCCGAGGTCACAGGTTTTTTGCACATGACCGCAAAATGCTGTTGACCTGGTGATAATATAACGTGGAGGACAAAATTACCGCCACGTTGCATGAAAGTGAGAACGCAAAAATGCCGTTCTGATTTTCGAGCAGCATTTTGTCGTTTGAAACGTGGAGCGCAAAATGCACTTCACGTTATAAAGAGGTGGCGGACATTTTGACCGGCACCTTTTTCAAATCAGAATTGCATTTTGCAATTTTGATTTCCTGCGTCTAAAACCGACAAATTGTCGTTTTGGTGGGCGAAAAATTTTCGGTGGCCAACTTTGAGATTACAGTAAAATCCGCCACTACCTCAAGTCAGAAAAGCAGATGTGCATTTTGCATATCTGTGTGTGGAGGTCATGGCCATTCCCTCAAATGTGAATTTTTTGTGAACTCGGTTTATTTTTATATAATTTTAATTTGATATAGTCAAAAAATATTTATTTCACCAACAGCGAGTAGAAAAAAAGTGAAATTTTGAATTTTGTCAAGTGTATAATATTAGTGGTAAGATAATTAGAGGGGAGTAGACTTGGTACTCCCCCCCCCCTCCGCAAAGCGTCGTATTGGCTCCGGCTGAACGCCGCTTTTTTCATGCCCATTTTGGGTGACTAGGGGCTTTGCCCTATCACATAGAATACTTTCAAGGAGTGATGCTATGGCAATTTTCAGAATACGGCACGACAAGGACTACACAGTAATGAGTAATCACCACCTGCGCGACCCAGCGCTCTCCCTCAAAGCAAAGGGACTGCTCTCGCAAATGCTGGCCCTGCCGGATGATTGGGACTATTCCGTCGCGGGGCTGGCCTACATTAACCGCGAGGGCGTAGGGGCTATCCGTTCAGCCATAAACGAGTTGGAACGGGCTGGCTACCTGCAACGAGTACAGGGGCGCGGCAGCGGCGGCAAGCTGGCGAACATCATCTACAATGTCTACGAACAGCCGTTGTGCAAAAAACCGACAACGGATAATCCACTAACGGAAAACAACACGCAACTAAATAAAGATAAACAAAGTAAAGATAAAATAAATATAGATATATCCAATCCCATCCTTTCCCGAGAGGATGGGATTGGATTTGAAACGGGTTATGCCAGTTATGAGCGGTTGGTAAAAGAAAACATTGAGTACGACCACCTGGTAGATGTGGTGGACAAGTCTCTGCTGGACGAGCTTGTGGACATCATAGTGGAAACTGTATGCACTCAGCGAAAGGTAGTGCGTATCGCCAGCGACGATTACCCGGAGGAGATGGTCAAGAGTAAGTTTCTGAAGTTGACCGCCGAACATATCGAGTATGTTGCTGATTGCTTTCACGCCAACACCAGCGAGGTGCGTAACATCAATCGCTGCTGTTACAGAATGTTTCCGTCTGGCTGCTGATGCGGTCAGGCGCTTTTTTTGCCCGATCACACCAGCCCAACAAAGCGGTAGTAAATTTTAATGTCCTGGTGTCTTTGACCGTCTATGACGGTTCGTTCTCCAACTTCAATGCGGTCAATCAGTTCCTCAATGATTTCCCGGTTCAGTTCCTGCAAGTCCAGATACTGCCGGATGGTTCCGGCCCACTGGTGGATATTGGCGATGTCCTGCTGGGCTTTCCGTTCCCCGGCTGAACGATACGGACATGAAGTATCTGCTTCTCTATCTGGAAGAAACCTACGGGCTTACCAATGAGAAAAAGATTGATAACGCCATCGGGATTGTGGCGAATGAAAACAAGTATCATCCCATCCGGGATTATTTAAGTTCCCTTGTGTGGGACGGGAAGGAACGAATCCGCTTCTGCCTACGGCACTTTCTGGGAGCTGACGCAGATGATTACACCTATGAAGCGTTGAAGCTGTTCCTGATGGGCGCTATCTCACGAGCCTTTCAGCCGGGGTGCAAGTTTGAAATCATGCTCTGTCTGGTCGGAGGTCAGGGGGCTGGCAAGTCCACCTTCTTCCGTCTGCTGGCAGTCCGGGACGAGTGGTTCTCCGATGATTTGCGGAAGCTGGACGATGACAATGTGTACCGTAAGCTGCAAGGTCACTGGATTATCGAAATGTCGGAAATGATGGCAACCGCCAACGCCAAGAGCATTGAGGAAATCAAGTCGTTTTTAAGCCGGCAGAAAGAGGTTTACAAGATACCCTATGAAACCCACCCGGCAGACCGCCCCCGTCAGTGCGTGTTTGGCGGCACTTCCAATGCCCTTGACTTCCTGCCCCTTGACCGTTCCGGCAACCGCCGCTTTATCCCGGTCATGGTGTACCCGGAGCAAGCCGAGGTTCACATTTTGGAGGACGAAACTGCTTCCAGAGCCTATATCGGGCAGATGTGGGCGGAAGCGATGGAGATTTACCGAAGCGGCAGGTTCAAGCTGGCTTTCAGCCCCGCCATGCAGCGGTATCTCAAAGAACACCAGCGGGATTTTATGCCGGAGGACACCAAAGCCGGAATGATACAGGCGTATCTTGATAAGTACACCGGGAGCATGGTCTGCTCCAAGCAGCTTTACAAGGAAGCCTTGAACCATGCCTTTGACGAGCCGAAGCAATGGGAAATCCGGGAAATCAACGAGATTATGAACCAGTGCATTTCCGGCTGGCGGTACTTCCCGAACCCAAGAATGTTTTCAGAATATGGCAGACAAAAGGGCTGGGAGCGTGAAAACCCGGCAACGGACTCCGGCAACCCGTCTGAAAAAACGATGGACGGTTTTGTGGAGGTCACAGAACAGATGGAGCTTCCATTCTGAGAATGACAGCCCGTTGCACCTCCTGTTGCTATCCCGTTGCCGAGCCGGTTGCCGGGGAAAATCCCTTATTTCCGGGCTTTTCTCCCTTATAACAACCAAAACAACAGAAAAATAAAAGAAAAGTATAAATAGTAAGTAGTGCCAGATTGAGATTGTTTGCAAGGTCTTTTGAAGCCCGTTGCCGGACTTCGTTGCCGACACCCTCTGTCTGGCTATTTTCATGTATGGAGGATAACTGCCTATGGCAAAAAACAAAACAGAGATTCATGTGACTACTGTGTTTGACGGAGAACTGGACGCCACTGATGTGTTCGTCAGCCTGATTTCCCAGAAATACGGAAAGATAAATGCGAAAGAATATCTTGCTAAAAAGAAAGATATGGGCTATAATGAAGATGAGGTTCAAAAGAGCCAGATACCGTCTGGATTGTGTGGGTAAATGGCTATGATGAACGAAATGGAATACAGAACAATCGGAAAGGCACTTGCCGGGGGCTATCGTGCGGCGGTCTATTGCAGGCTGTCAAAGGACGATGACCTGCAAGGCGAAAGTGCCAGTATCGCAAACCAGCGTGATATGCTGGAAAAATACTGCGAAAAGCAGGGATGGGAGGTTGTGGCAGTCTATCAGGACGATGGCTTCACAGGTCTTAACATGGAGCGTCCTGATTTACAGAGGATGTTGAGAGCCATTGAGCGCAGGCAAATCAACCTTGTTATCACGAAAGACCTCAGCCGACTGGGGCGGAACTATCTGCAAACCGGGCATTTGATTGAGGACTTTTTCCCAAGAAACGGTGTCCGCTATATCGCCATGAATGATGGTATCGACACCCTGCGGGATAACAACGACATCGCCCCGTTCAAAAATATCCTGAAGAACACGAGGTATTTGGGAGGGGTAAACTGCTAATTTCTCTCCAATTCGACAAATCAGTGTGCAACAATCAAATATCGCTGCTGTTACAGAATGTTTCCGTCTGGCTGCTGATGCGGTCAGGCGCTTTTTTTGCCCGATCATACCAGCCCAACAAAGCGGTAGTAAATTTTAATGTCCTGGTGTCTTTGACCGTCTATGACGGTTCGTTCTCCAACTTCAATGCGGTCAATCAGTTCCTCAATGATTTCCCGGTTCAGTTCCTGCAAGTCCAGATACTGCCGGATGGTTCCGGCCCACTGGTGGATATTGGCGATGTCCTGCTGGGCTTTTCGTTCCCCGGCTAACAGACTGTCCAGGCGTTCCGATTTCTGGATGCGTTCCTGCTCGTTCTTTTGAATCAGAACCGAGAAGGAATCGCCGCTGATTGCCCCGCTTACCTTATCTTCATAAAGTTTTGCGGTGATCTGTTCCAGTTCCTCCAAACGCCGCCGCAAACGGCTGATTTCCTGTCGGCAGTCCTCTTGTTGAGCGGCGCTTGCGGATTGTATGTGCTGCTTCAGCTTATCCAGTACAGCGGCTTCATCGGCTGCAACCGCTTTTCCATGCGCCCGGATTTCACTCAGCACCAGGTTTTTCAAGCTGATCTCAAAAATCCGGTGCCATGAGCAAACGCTATGTCCGGTAGTGGCAAACCGGGAGCAGAAATAAGAAGTATAGTGCTTGACAGTGCCATTTTTCCGGCGCTGTGTTTCGCGGGCGGCAACCAGAGGATGCCCGCAGTCCGCGCAGACCAGCTTTCCGGTAAACAGAGATGCTTGGGGCGGCGTATTGTTAGCGGAAATCTGTTTTGCCGCCTGATTGATTTTCTGAACAGCCTCCCACAGCTCCGGCCCGATAATCGCCTCGTGTGCGCCCTCATGGGAAATCCATTCTGATTCTGGTTTCCTTATCATGGTCTTGTCTTTATAGGAACGGGAACCGGTGCAATTCTGTGTGAGCGTACCGACATAAATATCATCGTTCAGAAGGCTTCGGACGGTTGCGTAAGCCCACAGCCGGGAATACTTGCAGCTGCCATTTCCGTAATGGACCGCCCAGTACCAGCGGGGAGGGAGAATCCCTTTCTCATTCAGGGCGGCGGCGATTTTCCCATAGGCCATGCCGGACTGACGCATCTGGAATATCTGCCGCACAACAGCGGCGGATTCCCCGTCAATGACCAGCTTGTGTCTGTCCTCCTCGCTCTTGCGGTATCCGTAGGGAGCGTAGGCGGCAAGATACTGGCCGCTTTTCTTCTTGGCATGAAGCACCGACTTGACCTTGCTGGACAGGTCCTTGAGATGGTAGTCATTCATCAGACTGCGGAAGTGCAGCATATCGGTGTTGTCCCCCTCGCTGTCCAGGCAGTCCAGAACCGACACGAACCGGCATCCGAGGGAAGGGAAAATGATGTCCGTATAACGGCCCACCTCCACAAAATCCCTGCCTAAACGGGAAAGGTCCTTTACCAGAATCAGGTTAATCAGGCCATGCCTTGCGTCCTCCAGCATTTCCAAAAATCCGGGCCGCTGGAAGTTGCCCCCGCTGTACCCATCGTCCTGATAGGTCTTGACCTCGATCCAGCCGTTGAACCAGAATCAGGTCAAGGCCCTTTTGCAGCATAGCAGCCCGCAGCACTCCGGCGCTGGTATCTTCCGCATGGACAAAGAGCAGCTTATGAAAAGTTGAATCTGGTTCGCCGGATAACTGCCGGTAGGCGTATTCCACCAGCTTATCTTGCAGCAGCAGTCCTTTCATTTTGTCCATGCACAGCGTCGCGCCCCGGCGCATAGCCTCTTGTTCGTAGTCGTCCTTGTCATGGCAGGACGCCAGAATAAAAGGCAGCTCCTTATCTGCGGCCCGCACCTCGTTCAGAAAGTCCATGCCGGAACCATCCGGCAGATCGAGATTACAGCAGACCACCAGCGGCATTTCCTCTTGGATGGCGGCCCGCGCTTCTTTCAGTGTACAAGCCGTTTTCACCGGGTAGCCCCGGTGCTGTAAGTATTTTTGCAGACACCATGTATAGGTGTCGCTGTCGTCGATCAGCAGTATCTTTTTCATGTGTCCTCACCCCCAATATTGATTTACCACAAGCATAAACTACAAATGTTACACAAATGTCCGAGGTGCCTTTGATTTCGACAAAAAAACAGGCTGAATTGTTACAACGCTCGGACATTTCAAAAATTTTTTTGAGAAAAGGCGAAAAAGGCGGAGCAGCACACGCCGCCCCGCCGATCTCAAAAGGTCATTCCATCGCCCGCATTTGTTCAATCAGAGATTGTTTTTTCTGTCTGCGGACTGTCCATACAGACAAAATCAGCTCCATTCCGAACAATACCAGAATGAACAGACCCATTTCCAAAACCGGGAATTTGTAAGGCACTACTTTTCCGGCAAAAGCTCCTACACTAAATTTGCTGCAAGCAAAGATGGAAGCCGGAAGCCCAACGATCAGCGTCGCCAATGTTGCAAAGAATGCATAGCACAGCCCCTCGCAGATATTCATTTTACATAGCTGCTTTTGGGTCAGTCCGATGGAACGCAAAATACTGTTTTCCTGTTTTCTGGACATTTGATTAGAGAGGGTCGTGTTAATTAGGTTGATAACGCCAAAGAGGAATACCAGCCATGAAAGTACCTCCATACTGCCAAATACAAAAGAATTTATATTTTTTTCATACTCAATTACAGTGTTAATATCATCTAATGCAATATCCGTATGAGCGGATATAATATTTTTTAATTCATCCCTCACATGATCCGCTTTTTGGGGATCACTTACAATGCTCCATGAATAATCGAAAGAGGTGATTTCCGGGTGCAGTTCATGGAACAATGCTTCCGGTGCAAATTCCAATACACCGTCAAAGTGATGTGTTCCATGTCCATTATCCAGATTATTGTTAAACACCCCGGATATAGTAACCGGAATGGTTGATTTCCCGGAGATAAGTTCAGCTGTTTCTCCGACACCTATATGTTCACGGTTACTTGTTGCCGAATCAATTAGGATGCTGTGTGTATCCGTCGGCATAGTGCCCTCTATCAATGAAGCTTCAACCTTAGAATAATTTTGATCAGTCAGTATATCACACATACCACCATATTCAATTCCGTTGACGTTATAATTTATATGAAGGCTTTGCCTTTTTGCAATCACATCGGTTACACCGTCAATAGACAAAATTTCCTGTTTGAGTTCCTCATTCAGTGGATTTCCTGCTGCCATGACTTCTTGTTCTGACAACTTTGAATCCAGATAAACCTTATAGTCACCATCCGGGAACTCTTGTCTTGCAAGCGCCTCTGGGGAGCGCAGCAAAACAATGGAGGATACCACAAGCAGAATAATTCCGCCCAAACTCAATGAGGTTACAATAGCAACGGTCTTTTTTCGGTCACGCTTAAAATTCGCAATTCCCATTGAAACAGGATTGAGCTTGATATTCTTTTTCCGGCTGCGGATGTCCTTTTGCACCGGGGTAAAACGGACGGCTTCAATAGGGGAAATTCCTGCCGCAATCTTTACTGGCTTACGGATGGAAATAGACACCATAAACCAGCAGCTTATGAGTGTCAGGGAAATCATAATCACATAGGAAACAGCGTTAAATCCCTTGGAAAACAGGAGAAAACCAGCGCATACGCCCAGCACTGTACCGATCAAAATTCCGATACTGCCGAGTTTGCGTCCCTCTCGCTTTACAATCCGCTTGATTTGCTTTGGCGTTGCACCAATCGTCCGAAGCTGTCCGTAGCTCCTGATTTTGTCATTGATGGAGATACGGAAGATACTCTGGATCACAATATAGCCGCCGATCAGAACAATGGCAATCACGCCAGCCATCAGTGCAAAATCAAAGGATTTAGAAGTATAGGCAAAATACTTGCTGTTCATTTTGGGCATAGGAAGCTGATATTCCTCTGCAATCTCCCTGCAATAAGAGGTTATCAGTTCTTCGCCTAACTGGTCGCTGTTTTTGAAATGGACATAGGCGCGATAGCCAGTCGGGTCAAACCCTTTCCATTCTGTCAGGGCAGCGTTGGAAAGAATGATAGCGCAGGTATTCGCTTCTTTTTCATTTACGCTGTCCATAATGCCGGTAACGACATAATCACCATGAAAACTCTCGGTATCTAAGGTCACAGTGTCCCCGATCTTGGCATTGTTTCCATAGGTGGAAAGAAAGTATTCGCTTACGACAACTTCATTTGCTTTTTCAGGAACCCGGCCCTCTAACAACTTCATCTGTGCCTTGGTAATCTCCATCATTTGCGCGTCGCAATACACATAGGACGCATGATAGCCTTGTTCCGAAAGTTCCTCACCCAGCATATAGTAGCCGCCTACGCGCTCAAACTCCGGCAGTCCTTTCAGGGTTTCAATGTCGTTTTCCTCCACGCCCAGCCAGACCGCCTCATAAGTATCGACAACCTGATTGCGCTGCATTTGTGTCAGGGAGGTAGACACAATTCCCGTAAAGCAGATCAGAAACGCCGCCAGCGCAACGGCGATCACCACCATCAGATTCCGGCGCTTCTCGCTTTTCAAACTTTTATTTGCCAGTTTCTTTGTAATGGCGCTGGTATCATTTTCAAAAGGCCATGTCACAGTCTGCCACCTCCTTACTCCACAATCTTTCCGTCCTCAATGCGGACAATCCGATCTGCAAGGCGGGCAATGTCGTCATTGTGGGTAATCATCACAACAGTTTGCCGGAACTCCGCACTGGTACGCTTGATAAGTCCCAGCACCTCGGCGCTGGTCTTGCTGTCAAGGTTGCCGGTTGGTTCGTCGGCCAGCACAATAGCCGGTTTGGTAATCAAGGCGCGGGCGATAGCCACACGCTGTTGCTGGCCGCCGGAAAGATTGTTGGGCATATTTTTCAGTTTATCTTCCAGCCCCAGCAGGTGAACGATCTCGTCCAAAAACTTCTGATCCACCGTATCCCCGTCCAGTTCCACCGGCAGGACAATGTTCTCATACACATTCAGAATGGGAACAAGGTTATAGTTCTGGAAGATAAAACCGATGTTGCGACGGCGGAAGATGGTGAGCTGTTCGTCGTTCATTTTCGACAGCTCTTTGTCCCGGACAGTCACGGTTCCGCTGGTGGGGGTGTCCAGCCCGCCCATCATGTGAAGCAGGGTGGACTTGCCGCTGCCGGAAGTTCCCACAACGGCCACAAACGCGCCCTCGTTCACAGAGAAGTTCACGCCATCAAGGGCGCGGGTAATGTTCGGCTCTGTGCCGTAATACTTTTTCAGATCAATCGTCTGTAAAATGCTCATACTCAAAACCCCTTTCAAGGCTTTCTGCCTGTTGATAAGGTTATTGTAAAACCCAAATGTCCGCGAAATGTTACAGCGGCCAAAAAATTTCATTGAAAATCTGGGTGAAATGTTACAATACTCGGACATTTCAAAAAAATTTTCGGCGGGCAGCCGGGAATGGCCGTCCGCCGCATTCTATTATACTGAACTTGAAAGACAGCAGCAGTTCAAGGCAAGCTGCCTTCCAACCCCTTTTTGAAAACAATACGGTTTTTCTGTGCCCCAAAACAATATTGTAACAAGCCGATAACTTTGTTTTTCCATTTCCTCTATTTTTGTGTTGATTCTCTTAATTACATTTTTAACGGTAATTTTTTCTAATGATTCTGTACGATACATCATATTTTTACGTCCTTATACGGGCCTAATTAAGTCATGCTCAAGCAATGTTTCAAATGTATTAACGGAGCCGCCATGCTCTACTATTTTGCCGTTTATTACTTTGTCAATATTAACACCAGTAAATACCAGTTTTTTATGTGTCGGCTTTATTCCCATCCATTCCCCTTCATGTGTACCTTCCATAAGAATTTCAGATATTACATAATCGCCATCAGAAAATTGCCGTAATATTTTTATCGTATAATCCGGGTAAGTCTTTTTTATAGCAACAAGATGTTCTCTCATACCTTCTAATCCAAATGGTATTTTTTCATTACCAATATTAAGGCGGCAGTCTTTCGATATATACTGGTAGAGTTCTTGCAACGAGTTTTTTGATACAACCAATTCATAGAAATTCTTTACAATTTGTTTGTTTTCCATCTATATCCTAATCCTCCATTTTTGAATTGCAGTGCATCTTCTGTAAAAATATTATCAATTCAAACCACAGTTGGATTGCTTTTTCTCGTTTATTCATAATACAGACACCTCGCTCATTTACTTTCATTTTGTAGGCAACATAATGGAAAATTCCGAACCTCTGCCTGGCTCCGAAACCACTTTGATATAGCCGCCCTGCCGCGTTATGATCTCGCGGGCCAGATAAAGGCCAATGCCAACCCCCTGTTGTTCGTGTACTTCTTCCTCACGATAGAAGCGCCGGAAGATGGCGGCCTGATTGCTTTCCGAAATGCCCTTGCCGGTGTCGGCCACTTTGATCTCCACATACATTTCCCACAGTACCACCGACACAGCGATTTCCCCGCCTGCCGGGGTGTACTTCACCGCATTGTCCAGCAAGTTAAAGAGGGCTTCGGATGTCCACTTCTCCGGTTCCACTACCTGCCCGTTTACAATGCCGCGCTGGGCCAGATTTTCCCGGATTGCGATAGGGTCTATATCGTCCAGATTATCCCGTTCTGCCTCTGTAAAAAAGCGGTCCTCTTTGATAAGCTGGGCGATCCGGCGCTGTACCTTGGGCCAGGGCAGTTCCATTTCTTCGGGGTTTCCGGCGCGGACAATGAACAGGTTTGTATGTTCAGGACCGCCGTACTCCCTGGACAGCCATGCGGCAGTATCTTTTTCCCGCCCATGCTCCTTCATATAGCGGACTACGGCCCGTTTGCTGTCCATATCGCCGTTCCATGCACAGAGGGCTTCGTCAATATCGTCCTGGGAGAGAGGGCGCAGAAGCTCATGGAGCTTTGGATAGGTTTCGGCAATCACCTCTTGATGCAGGCGGTGGCGGAACTCCGGCACATCCGAATACTGTTTGAGAAGCTGCATATTACCGGAGCCAAGAACCGCGCGGCGCACAGCGGCGTTGCCCTCAATCACAGCGTTTTCATGGTCAGTATGGCCGCAGGCGTTGCGGTATGCCGTATCCTCCATGATGGCGGCGGTCACAACCGGCTTGTACTGTTCCAGCACATCTTCCAGTGCGGGCTGGGGCAGTTCTGTTTCGGTTTCATGGACAGGAGCAGGCTGGCTCTGTGATTCTACAATGCCCGCCTCTGCCAGTTCCTTTTCTGCCTGGATTTTCTCATACTGTTCCCGTTCTGCTTCGGTCAGATAACGGTCCTTTTGGATCAGGCCGGCAACCAGCTTCACGACCTTATCCCAGGTCAGGCGTACATCGTCACAGCCGTTTTTCTGGTAGCGCAGGCCCTTTCCATCGTGATCTTCGCCACTGTGCGTTGCACCGGACAGTGCGTGGGAGCGTCCGCCGGTTCCGTATTCCTGCCGGAGAAACGCGGTTTTTTCCTTGTCGGTATGGGGCTGCTGGAAAAAGGCATAAATGCGCCCTTTGCCCCCGGCAAAACCGCTGCCGCCAGAAAGGGCCGCGCCGATCTCATCCTCCGTAATAAACTGCTTAACCGCAGGAACCTCTGCCATTTCAGATGAAAAGGCTTTGCGGGGCAGTGACAGGTCTTTCAGGTTTTCCCAAATCTCCTTTGGCTTGTGGTAATGGAAACGCAGCAAGTTAGAGGGATTGCAGGGCGGCGGCTATTTCCGGGACAGGCTTCTGCTTTTCAAATTCAGCTGTCACGCGCTCCCGCAGACGGTCGGTATTGCCGCCCAGCCGCAGTACATGGTCAATGTCCTTTTGGGCAAAAGAAAAAGCAGAGGACGCTTTCACATTCTCTGCTTCATCAATATTCTGAATCTGTTCCGTTTCGGAAAGAAACAGGTTTAAGGTCAGCTGTTGATAAGTTCCGCCAGCAGAATCTCCTCCGCCTGGGCCTTGCAGCTGTTCATCAGGCCCACCCACTGCATCATATCGCGGGCTTTCAGTTCCTCGGTCACGCCCGCCGCCTGCGCCAGTTTTGGCATCAGCTGCTCCAATCGGCTGTTCGCGGTCCGGTCGATCTCCAACAGGTGCGGGTACAGCTTCTCGCTCATCAGCAGACGGTTGTAAAGGATGGGCCGGTGATCCTTCAAGTAGGTTTTCCGCATCCTGCCGTACTTGCCCAGGGGCGTTTCGGGCTGTTCTGTCAGTTGCAGGTTGGGAATCAGATAATCCCCGTTCTGAATGTAAGTTAAGGTGTTGTTCATTTTGCTGGCTCCTTTCTTTGTTGGCCTCTCGCTCCGCGTTTAGAATGGTTACGCCGATCTGCCGCAGCACCTGCTGGTTGATCTGGCTGACCGCCGTTCCCAGCGCCCCAACGGTGGCCGGTGTGTTGAAATCAAAAACCGGCATGAAATCCTCGTGGGTGAAATACTGCTCCGGGGCCAGCCCGCAGCGGGACATCAGGGAATAGGCGATGCTGACGGTGGCGGCGGCTTTGAATTGGACTTCGATGTTAAGTTCATCGTACTCCTCCAAAAAGGAATCGTCAACGATATAAAGGAAGTCCCGCCCGTTGTCCGCCCAGTATTCCCCGGCCAGCCTGCGGGCGATCTCGGTCAGCTGCCCGCCTAAATCATCGCCGCCCACCCCATACCGGTTTTCCAGCATGGCGGAGATGGAATCTATATGCCGTTCCTCCATCTTCCAGAGCCAGGGAGTGCGGGAGTGCGGGCGGGTTCCGGTGTCGGAGATGTCAAAGACATACCGCAGCCGGGTCCGGTCCCCGGAATCGTCCACCAGGGCGATGCCCTTGGAACCGCGCCGGACATAGCGGCCCATCTTGTCATTCCACAGGTCATACTCCGCGCAGGCGGTAGCGTCCGGGCGCTGGGCGTAGATCATCAGCTGGTCGTGGAAGGGGTATTTGTAAAGCCTGGAGGCTGTGTCGAGAAAACCGCACATTCTGCGGGTCCTCCCGGCTGACCTGATAAATGGCGAAGCAGTCCCCCTCATGGGAAAGAAACGCCTGCTCCCGTTCCTGCTGGCGGTTCAGCCGTTCCTGCACCAGTGCGTCAAAGGCTGGGCTTTCCTCCCATTCCTCGCGGGAAAGGGCGAACACCGTACCGGGCAGCTGGGATTCAAATTCCTCCCGGTCAAAGAGCATTTCCGCGCCGCCCCCGTCCACCACCGCGTACACCGTCAAATCCTGCTCAAACAGTTCCAGCGCCCGCTCTTTGGAGAGGGGCAGCAAGTCCCCGTCCTGATAGCCGCAGTTTTTCAGATCGTCCTCCCGCAGCAAAGGGTCCGGCATCGGGTATTCATCCAGCGCCTGCTCCGGCGCGTCGGGCAGCTGGGCGGCTTCTGCGGCATGGCCGATGGAATCCAGCGCCCGCAGGTTTTGGCTGGCGGGCAAAAGGGCGTATTCCCGTTCCTGTTCGGCGGTCAGCGGCTGGGGGTAGTCGATACAGCCAAAGGCAGTGATGGAATCCTGTTCCACCTTTACCGGCGCGGCCAGTTCAGTGATGGTTTTCCCGTCCATCAAAGGATAGGTTCCCACATTCAGAGATATCCGTCCGTATCTGCGTCCATTTCCTCAAACGCAAGGGGAACCGGGGCGGAGCGTTTCAGCGCCTCCATAAACGCCCCAAAGTGCCGGACATTCCCGAACAGGTCCGCCGCCAGGGAGGGCAGGGGCTTTCCGTCCGTCTGGCTCACATCAAAGACCTTGACCGGACGGAACAGCGGGATTTCCACCTCTTTTTCCTCCATGACCACCCTGCCGTTTGCGTCCAGCACCGGTGCATGGGTGTCCGGGTCCAGCTTCTGTTCCTCGATTTTCTTCTTATAGGGGGTGGGCGCGATGATGGTGATGCCGCGCTCGCCCTTCTTCACATGGCGCTCAAACTGGTTCTTCCACTTGTTATAGCCAGCCACAAGGGTCGCGTCCGGCTTCTGCATATAGATCAGCATGTTGTGGCCCTTTAACTCCCTGGCAACGTGATCTCTCATAGGCGCTCCTTTCAGCGTTCCTGATCTCTCTGACGCTTTTTCTGCCACTGTTCCAGCAGTTTGATGATGGTTTCCTGCATCCGGGCAGGGGTATAGCTTTTGGGAAAATACTTCCGCAGGGTGTCGGAGGTAAACGTCACCTTGTCCAGATCGCTTTTCTTTTCCTCGCCCATAATCGCCCGCATTACGTCTATGGATAAACGCCCCTCTTGGCTGAATTTCTTGAGCCGCTGGGCTTGGGAAAGGGAGGGGGTGGCCTGTTCGCTGTCCATCGCGTCCAAAAGCTGTGTCTGTTCTTCTTTTTTGAGAAAGGACAGCTCATAGGCCGGGTTCAGGGCAATTTTCTTTTCGTCCACCATGTTCAGCAGTTCGGGAATCAACTCGGTCAGGCGGATATAGCGTTGAATTTGATTGCGGCTTTGCCCCACCTGATCTGCAAGCAACTGGTCAGAGCGTTTTTGTGTCCCAACTTGGGACAGATTTTCTTTGCTTGGTCTGCCCGCTTGCCGCTTCATAGCGTCTAACTTCATTTTGTAGGCAAAAGCCCTCTCGCTGGGGAGCAGGCTTTCCCGTTGTAAATTGCTGTCAACCATGATAATCGTGGCTGCGTCATCGTCCAAATCCCGGACAATCACCGGCATGGTTTCTTTCTCTGCCAGTTCACTGGCCCGATGCCGCCTGTGTCCGGCTACCAGCTCATAGCCGCCGCTGGGGTCAGGACGGGCGATAGCAGGAACAAGAACGCCGTACTGCCGGATGCTGTCCGCTGTTTCCATCATGGCATCATCATCTTTGACCTTGAAGGGGTGTCCCTTGAACGGGTGCAGCTCGCTTAAAGGGATTTCTACCACCTTTTCCCGCCCCGCGTCGGTGCGGCTTTCCTCGGTGGTAAACAGATCATCGACCGATGCCAGCTCTACTTTTTTCGCGCTGCTTTTCAAGTTTCAACACCTCCTTGGTCAGATTTGCGTAGCCTTCGGCTACTTTGCCGCCTGGGTCATGGGCGAAAATGCTCTTGCCCTCTGCGCTGATTTCCTTTGCCCGGACAGAATGGGGAATCTCGGTTCCGAACACCTTGATTTTGCTGCCGTAGGTTTCCCGCAGCAGGGCGGCAATCTCTTTGGCGAAGTTTGTGCGGTTGTCCACCATTGTCAGCAGAATACCGTCTATTTGCAGTTTCGGGTTGATCTGCCGCTTGACCTTGTTCACCGTAGAGAGCAGCTGTTCCAGCCCTTTGGCGGGCAGGTACTCCGCCTGGACGGGAATTATAATCCTGTTGGCAGCGGCCAGGGCGTTGACGGTGAGCATACCCAGGGAGGGCTGGCAGTCTATGAGGATATGGGAATACTGCCCCTTTACGGTGTCCAGGTATTGCCGCAGAATCGTTTCCCGGCTCATAGCGTTTACCAGCGACACCTCCATGCCGGACAGCTGAATATCCGCCGGCATCAGGTCCACGCCCTCCGGGTGGCGCAGAATCCCCTCGCCGGGGCGGACCGGCTGATCGGTCAGGATACGGCCCATCGCGTCGGAGAGGGTAAAAGGCAGCTTATCCGGCTGGGGATTGCCCAGGCTGATGGTCAGGCTCCCTTGCGGGTCCCCGTCAATGAGTAGCACTTTCTTTCCGGCCTGCGCCAGTCCAATCCCTAAGTTGGCACAGGTTGTGGTCTTGCCCACACCTCCCTTTTGGTTGGCGATGGCGATGATTTGCGTGTTCAAGATAATCACCTCGTTTCTTGGTATGAAAAAAGGGAGAATGTGACCGGAATCAACATTCTCCCTTAGAAACGATATGTGATTGTGCAATAATCTGTCTTTTGTGAGGTTAGCTTTTGAGAGCCATCTCGCCGCAAACCCGCATGAATACTGGATTTTTGCCTGTTTGCTTTCCCTTTCCCCAATAACCTGTGTTCAACGAGTGGTATGCCAAAGACATCAGCCGCAAAGTACGCAGTTCCAAGAAGCTGCGTGGCAACGCTGGCGACCCCATGTGCCCACCGCCCTACGGCTACAAGAAAGACCCGGATAACCCCCGGAAGTGGATTATTGACGACGAAGCCGCCGAGATAGTCCGAAGGATATACCGGCTCTGCATCGAGGGAAAGGGGATTGAAACCACGGCCCGGTTATTGCAGGAGGATGGCATTTTGACCCCTGCTCAGTATTGGGCGAGCAAAGGTATCCGCAAGGGCGGCAAAAATAGCCAGGAAACCCTCTGCAAGTGGTGCAAATCGACTGTGACAAAAATCCTCACCCTCCGGGAGTATACCGGTACGCTGATCAACTTCAAGACCTACTCCAGGTCATTCAAAAACAAGCGCCGCTTGATAAATCCGGAAGAAAACCGGGCTGTTTTTGAGAATCATCATGAAGCCATTATCGACCCAGCTACATGGGAACAGGTGCAAAAAATCCGGGAAGGGACGAAGCGCCGCCAACCCAAGAACGCCGAGAAGAATATGTTTGCCGGCCTGCTGTACTGTGCCGACTGTGGCCATAAGCTGCACTTCAACGTCAACCACCCCAACAGCGCTATTGAGTATTTTAATTGTTCCAATTACCGGGGCAACAGGGGTACTTGCAATGAAACCCACTATATCCGGGCCGATTCGTTGGAGCAGGTGGTACTACTGGAACTTAACCGGATGGTCAGCTATCTGAAAAACCATGAGGATGAATTTGCCGAACTCCTGGCTCAGAAAACCACCAAGGATTACGAGCGGGAGAGCCGCAACAGGCGGCAGCATCTCCAGGAGCTGATTGCCCGGAACCAAGAGGTTGACCGGCTTTTTGAGCATATCTACGAGGATAATGTGGCGGGTAAGCTATCTGATGACCGTTTCATGAAAATGTCCCAGCGATACGATGAGGAACAGCAGCAGCTCAAAAAGGACATTGCAGAATTGCAGCGCCAGTGCGACAAGGAAGATGACCGGGCTTTCTGCAAGGAGCAGTTTCTGAGAGCGGTGCGGAAGTTCATGGAGATGAGGACGCTGACACCCGTTATCCTGCATGAGCTTGTGGAGAGGATTGACGTGTACCACATTCAGGGAAAGGGTAAGGATAGGACACAGAGAATCGTAATCCACTATAATTTTATCGGCACCTTGGATTTACCGGAGGTAGAGGAATACCCGGAAAACGTGGTGCTGGACAGCCGCCAGGGTATGGCGATTGAGTATCTTGTTGGCAAGGCCGGGTAAAGAAAACGAAGCAGCCCGAAAGCCGCTCCACCGGGGCACACCGCCTCATAGAAATAGTAAAGGAACAGCCTTTCGACTGTTCCTTTACATAGGAGTGTTCAGTTGCGTTATGAACACTCGACATGGCTTTACCATGCTTAAAAGATGCCAAACGCCGTTTCGAAGGTAAAAAAGCCAGTATTTATGCGGGTTTGCACCGTTATGAAAAACCGTCATATTAACTCTGCCTTAAAAGATGCCCCTTATGTGACCAATCGTTTCGCAGGATGATGATCTATTCATCTTCCGCGATTTTTTTGACTTCATCCAAATCAAGGACACAGATATCCGCTATCTCAGCAAGGGTCATACCGCCTTTGGTGAGCAATCTTTTCGCCATACCAATCTGGGCATCGTGTGAGCCTTTTTCTATACCTTTTTCTACACCAGCTTCGAATCCTTCCCTGCGGGCGTCAATCCGCACATCCTCCAGCTTCGCCGCCAACGTCATAAGCCTCTCCACCTTCCCTTTGTCGGCCTTTATGTCCTCTACCGCCCGGTCTATCCTTGTCAGATAGTCTGAATCTGAAATATCTATCGGCAAATTACGATATCTCGCGTTGATATACCGCAAAAATTCCAGCGCCGGCTCACTAAGATTCTTGACGGTAAACGCCGCATTCAAAATGTAAGCGTGGGAACCGTCTTTGTATGCCAAATCTTCCGCACCCTCGATAACGCTCTTGCGCTTATAAAGCGCCAAACCCCGGCCATAGTAGTCGTCGGTGCAGACGAAGATCACATAGCTCTCTCTGAGCTGCCGGTAACTCTCTGCTGGCTCCAGGGTCTTACGGTCTATGCTGCTCTGGTAAAACCGGATGCGCCGCTCTAGATCATAGGCTCGGCCTGTCTGCATCTCCACATCGTACTGCGTTCCGGCCCCGTCAGCAAGCGACACGTCCAGCCGGATGCCGTGCAGATGGATACCGTCCTTGATGTCCTGCTGTTTTTCAATGTAGGTGATCTCCGCGATTTTCTTTTCCAGCACCGCCTCCAGGAAGGGCTTGACGTTCTCCGGCTGACGCATTACTTCCCCAAAGACCAGGTCATTGGAGAGATTGATATCTGCTATGCTGACGCTCAC
Organism: Acutalibacter muris; assembly: GCF_002201475.1. Taxonomy (NCBI): domain Bacteria; kingdom Bacillati; phylum Bacillota; class Clostridia; order Eubacteriales; family Acutalibacteraceae; genus Acutalibacter; species Acutalibacter muris. Next base: position 2,483,089 of record NZ_CP021422.1, read on the forward strand.
GGGAACCACCTTCTTTCCACTATATTATATCTCGAACGTATACACAGCCGCAAAGCGTTGCCTTTTGCAGCTGATTCCTGCTGTGTACATTATACCCGAATCCGGCGAAAAAAGCAACTGTTTTTGTTTACTCATTGTATGCCTCCCGCGCAGGGCCGGGTTCGTTTTCCAGCGCCGCTGCCATCAACCGGGTGACAAAGTCCTTTTGCCTAACCTGGTGCCGTTTGAGGTAGTCCTTCATGCGCTGGTAGGTTTCCTCGGGCAGCTGAATTGTCATTGTCTTCATATTATCCATGGCTTGAACCTCCTATTATTCTCAGTACATTTGCATCCCGCCATCCTGCTCCACTTCCTCGACGTTGTCCTTGTCAGGAATAGGCTCCGGCTCACTAACGTCTGTCTGCTGCTCCACTCTCACACGTCTTTGCAGCTCAGACGGGCTTTCACCAGTCAATGGCCGGATACAGTCAAGCTTGTCCGCCGCGTAAATGGCATTATCGTTCAGCTGGCGCTGCCAAGCCCCCACGCTGGGAGCCCATCGAAAACCGTTGCTTTTCAACGCCAAGCGTGCTTCCTCGTCCGGCTTTTCATCGAAGAAGATTTGCAGGCGGTTGTCAGCCGTGTTAGCCTCTACCCTGCCGCCGTCAAAACCCCAGCCGGTAAACCCTTCCTCTTTTTGACGAGTCAGCAAGGCAATGCGTTCTTTTACTCGCCGGATCTCCGCATTGTTATTGGACAGCGCCCAGGAGGGATAGGGCTTGTCCTCATAGTGCCAGGAACTCGCCATGCCAGACTCCAGTTTGCGGATCACATCCTCAGAGATGTCAGGACAACCGTCCAAGGTCTTGTGCTTGCAATAGTAGGCGTTCACCGCCTTCATCTTCTCCTGGGTGCTTTCCAAGCTGGCCAGCTTGCTCTCCAGTTTCGCAATGGCCCGGGGATCGTCGGCGCTGATGCCGCCCATGCCGGTGCTGCGGATCTTGTCCAACAACCCCTGCACCTGCCGCCACTCGTCCATATTGCGATCCCGGGCGGCGTTCTGCTTTTCCTTCTTCCTGACCGGGAAGTTGCTGCCCCCAGCAATCAGAATGGAGGGGACACGAGCGTCTATTGCGAAACCCTCATTCATATTCTCTGCCAGTTTCCGGGCGTATGTGTCCAAAAGGCGGTCGATTTTCTCATGGTACATGGGGTCGACCCGAGCTTTTTGGCGTTCTGCAAGAGCGGCGGCCTCATCTACAGAGTGGCGGTATTCCTCTGTGGCACTACCGGGCCTGTAGTCTGAGAAACTATTCATCTCCTTGGCGCGCCTGGCAGAATCTTCATTTATGGGATAGTACATTGTTCTATGTTTTCCTTCCGGCATTTTTCCTCCAAGTCTTATAGCATCGGCGTTCCATATCCAAGGATCTGGTAATTACCTACCGGGTAGCTGTTGCGTTGGCAGGCGTCGCCGGAGTTCCCTTCAATGGTGTACACCCTGCCGCCCTCGACCTTCTCCACGATGCCAACATGGTCTGAGTTGCCGTCCATGACGCCGTAATCATCCGGCCAGTCAAAGAAGATGATATTCCCTGGCGCGGGGGTAGCGCTGCCGTCCAGCCATTGGCCCCTGGCCTTGAACCAGTCCACGCCTGTTCCGCAGCCAGCGAACTTTGGAATGATCCCACGGTCTATATACCCGCACTGATCAGCACACCAGCTCACAAAGCAAGCACACCACTCGACCCGGCCACCATACCCATACCAGCTCCAGTATGGCTCGCCCCCCACGTTGCCAAGCTGAGATTTTGCAACCTCTACCAGCTGGTGGTTGGCGTAGTTCATGATGGCTGAGAAGTCCTCCGGGTCGAGATTGGTACCAAAAGCCGCATTGACTTCAGCTATCAGCTGCTCATCCGTCTGATCGTCTGCAAAGCAGCCTGCCAGTTTTGCCACAAAGCCGGGTTCCTTTGCATACTCAGATAAAGCCAGAACATATAGCACCTCTGCCGCCTTGATTTGCTCCGGTGTCCTGCCCGACATCGCAGTATGCAGGGCCTTCACAGTATCCTCGACCAGCGTCAGCTCGTCGATCTGTTCCTCGGTCAGACTGAGAATGACCTTTGTCTGCACCTCCGGGCTGGTGAAGTCCACATCCTCCATGCTGGTAACCGCCGCCAGTGCTACTGCCGGGAAGAACACAATCATGAAAACCGCCAGCAGCAGGCAGGCGATTTTCTCCCAATTTTTCTTGTCCAAGAGAAGCGCGACCGCTACCTTTTTTAGCGCCGCGCCGATTGTTGCGCTCATAGGCTGTCCCCCTTTACATCGCCATGTTCATACCATAGTCCTCATTTTCTTCTTCCTCATCGGGTTCAGGAAAGCCGGAGGACTCATCCTGACTGTAATCGAAGTCGGGCGCGACCTCAACCGCAGCGCCCAACTCGCCCTCTATGTATCCGGGAGCGGGCGTGTCCTGCTCTGTTTCTTCGGGGAATTCCGCATCCTCTATTTCCTCATAATCTTCCTCATCCTCCGGTTCAAAACTGCCCTCAGAATCGCCCACGATGGGGCTTTCCTCCGGCTCGTCCCCGTACCCTTTCTCCGAGAAATCCTCGCTCACAGGGGCCTCACCGCCCTCGGAAAGCCCCTCGTCTTGTTGTTCTTCCTCGTCTTGTTGAACGTCCTCCTGCTGCTTTCTCAGCAGTTCCTCGTCGCGCTCGAGTTCTTCCTCGATCAAGCCGATGACGAAAGCCCTCTGGGTCATACCAGTGCGCTTCAAGTAGTCCTTGATGCGCTGGAAAAGTTCCTCCGGCACTTGAAATGCCAGCGTTCTTGTGTTGCCCACTGTTTTTACCTCCACTTCCGGTGTTTTTGGGTGTAACTTATCCTCCACGGCCATGGCAATAAATTCATCCATAGCCATGTCGTGATCCTCCAGATATGCGTCGATCTCAGACTGGAGTTCGGGGTCAATATCCATGGACGGAGGCCGCAGCAGATTCTGCGCTGCCAGGGCGATGAAATCCCCCATCTTCATGTTGTTTTCTTGCAGATACGCTGTGATTTCGGCATGAAGCTCACGGTCAACGTGAACGCTTATGCCTTTGCTGTTTGGATTGGGCATGTTTGTCCTCCTCTGCTTTATTATTATGAAAGGCAGTGCCGCGAAAGCACTGCCTTGTCATTTCATGTTACATTGACTGTTCCATCTCATTTGCACCTTCGCACTCAAGCCATTCATCTTCGCAAGCCCAAATCTCTGACTGAAATCCTGATTCATATTCCCAGTCACCAAAGAGTTCTGATACGGACATTGTCCGGTCTTGAAGTTGATATTTATCCAACTCATTCATTAGGTCTTGCAGAGAATATCCGTGGTCGATCATCCATCGAAGCTGATATTCTTCATATTCAGACAATACGCATCACCCCGCTTGCGTTCAGCACTTCATTTTTGACCATTTTAATATGTGCAGCTAATGAAGCCCATATCGCCCTCCACCTCCTGCTGGCTGATTTGTTCCGGTTCCGCAAAACGCTTCATGTACCGCTGGATCTCATCGTCCGTCAGAGATCGAAAGTCCTCGCCGTCCTCGCCCACAATGAAGAATGGCCCGGCTATGGTGGAATCACCCAGCCTACGGTTCCCATCCATGCCTATCAGCTTGGCCTCATCGTTGCACATTAGGATTGTGCCGTCACCCAAATAGACTGGTGCTATGTGCCCGTCTACAGCCCGCTGCAAGGACTTCAAGTCATTGCTTACCTCGCTGACAAAGGGAGGGCGGTTCGTCTCCACATAGACTATCTTCAGCAGGCCGTCCGGCTTGTGGGTCTTACTCTCGTCAAAGTCGATCTCCTTAAAGCCGATGGTGTCGCAGAAGAACGCGCCGTTTTCCGTCAGCACTACATCAGAAACGGAAAGCGAATGGCCCCGGTGCAGAGGGTGGCCCTCAGTATTGAATCTAGCAAACACATCCTCCAGATTCCCGCAGTCCACATCGCCGCTGAACACCTCGTCGTAGCTGCTGGAGTCCACATCGTCCTTTAACTGACTCAAGCCCATAAACTTCGCCCTGGCAGTGTCACGGTCAAAATTGATTTGATAGATTTTGATTCTCACATTACCCTCCTATGTCATTTGGGGTACATCCTCTTGGATCTGCTCCTGCAACTCGGTCAGCTTCTCCCTGGCCCAATCGGGCAGATGCTCGTCCTTCAGTACACCCAGGAAATCCTGACGGTCATAGTGCGTTTCTTCGCCATCTTTCAAAAATCGCCCATAAACCTTGCGGCCCCTGGCCGTGGGCGAACAGCCGAAACCTCCATCGGCAAGAAACAGTTGGAAGTCCGGTGTCTTGTACTCGTCCTTGAGTACCGTGGGTTTCAATACCAGCAGCTTGCCGGTATAGTCCTCGGTCTTGCCGGTGCAATGGCTTTCATCAAACAGCCCCAGCGCCTGCCAGTCGCGGCGCACTTCATTTACAAAAATGTTGAGAAGCCCCGGATGGCTGTCCACCACAAACTGATACTGTGTTGTGTCCTGCGGAATATGGAAACCCTTGGCCCATTCTTTATTTCCCCGGGAGATACGTCCGTCCTGCTCTTTTTCGTGAATGGTATTGGCCAGCACCCAGTTCACACGGTCTAGGCCGTACTCTCCGAGGACGGCCTTTCTGCAGTCGTCTGCCAGCCGGGAACCGTCATAGTTTTCATTGATGGCGCTCTCAATAGCTCGGGCGCAGTCGCAGTTTGCTTGGTAGCTTTCCCGCCACAGGTCGCGCTCGTTATACTTGATTGCGTATTCCAGCGAGTATGGATATATGTACATTTTCTGACCTCCTGATCACATTGTCTGCTCCTGCTCCTGGGGAAGTCCATTGTGTTCATACTGGTACCAGACTTCCACCGAGAAATCCATCCTTTCATCATACCCCTCTACTTGCTCACACTCGGTCTGCACCCCTGCCTTATATTTAGCCGTGCCACAGTTTACAACCATCTGTTCCTCCGCCCACTGGTGGGTAAACTCGATGTCAGGGTACATTTCCGATAATTTCTGTATGACAGGGGCAGGCTCCCGCCAGGCCGTCCGAAAGGCCAGTTTATCACATTGGCTGTAGTCTTTGCCTTCCTCATAACCGCCGGCATCCCACTTGGTGTTCCAGTGTTCCCAGCGCCAATCGTACCAATCCGGCGAACCGTATTTCTGAATGTTCTGGAAAGCCTGACGGCCCAAATTCCAGGTTTCCCTGTCTATGCCGGAGTGCCTACGAAGGTAAGCATCTTCGGCCTTTCCTGGGATATGAAGAAGATCCTCCTTGGAGAAGTCACGGCCCAAGGAATAAGCCGCGACAAAGTCCTGATAGGCCCGCAAACCAGCCTTGCTCCTGTTGCTGGACTCCATATCCAGCTCCGGAGGCATGGGGATGATCTTGTTAAAAGAAATGCTGCCGGTACCGAACTCATCGTTCTGCACCGCCAGCAGCATATCCTTTATCCTCTTTTCGTCGCCATCGAAGGTAACGATATTTGCAACGTAATTTGGCATATTACGCCCTCCTTATTCTTTTTCAAACCGCAGTTTCATCTGTGCCGGATAAAGGTCGACCTCCGGCCTGCGCTTACCCGTCCAGCGCAAACCTCCTGCCTGACCTACACACTTCCATCCTGCGGCCCGGAGACTGGCTCCGGTTTCGCTTTCCAATATATATGTTATCAGCTTTTTGTAGCCCATTGAATGGGCTGCTCTCCATGCCGCTGCGTATAACATGGAGCAGGCGTTTTTTGTGGCGTCTGTGCAGAGGCGTGTGACCTCCAGCGTCCAGCCGTCATCCAGATAGCGGGAAACCGGGCGGCCAACAATGGCTACCCCTACTATTCCTACACCGTCTGACACGGCTATGGAGAATTTGTGGCCCGTGACCGGCCCATGGTGCCGGTGGTGGTCAGCGACAAACTGGTTGGCTTCTTTCAATGTGATGGGGACGATATCAAGGCTCAAACGCTCCCACCTCCCCGCCAAAGATGTCCATCTGTCCATCCAAGTTCCTATCCTCCATCCACCACCGGAACACTTCGTCCGCACTATTCCATGGCCCATCCTTGCCTATGCTGCGCCGGGCCTCCACCATTCTGGCAAAGGCCCGGCGATACAGCATTTCATATTTGGGCCACCGCTGAAATTCTGTGTAGCGGTTCTTCCCGGCCATCGGACAGCCTACACAGCCCACCCTGCTGAAGCCCATGGCGTACACAGGATTGACATCCACCTTCGCATCCCGCAGGAATTGCCATACCTCGGAATCAGTCCAGTCAACGATGGGATGTATCTTTATTGTGGCCTTCATCTGACAGGGAGCGATGATCCTGGTATCTCCGTTGTCCATGTCGAAGGTAACACGCTCACTTCGGTTTCTGCCGGGAAGTTCGGCCACCGCGGAATCCGACCTGGCGCTGCTCTCCTGCTTGCGAACACCAAGAATAACACATTGATTCTGATTGCTGTTTTCTTTCAAGATTTGACAACAGTAGCGAACTCGCCTTGTCGGAGCGATTCCCTTGAGGGGTATGAGCTGCCACATACTGGTGCGCTGGCCTCTATAAAATGGTTTACTAATCGTGCAGGAGATACCTGCCAGTTCCAGCCTGTAGAAAACCTTTCGGACGTGATATATCGTTTCCGGAGCGTCGGCGGTAGTCAGGTTGTGGACTACATGGAAAGGCACCTCGGCCCGTCTGCACAGCTCTAGCAATACCTCCGAGTCCTTCCCGCCGCTGTAGCAGACAGTCATTGGCTCCTGGTAGTATTTCTCACTCAATTCTGCCGCCATCTTGAGACGTTGGATAGCTGCCTGCTCCGGGTCAAGGTGTTCCATCACATTCCCCCAAACTGCAGGCCGCTATGCCCCAGGTACTCGTCCATCTCCTCGCTGTCCCTGATAAAATAGCCGGTGCCGCTGTCCCAAAATGAAACGTAAAGGTTCCCCCGGTCGGTAGGGATCTCCTGCTGCTCATACCCTTCCCCTAGGCCGTCGCTGTTCTGGCCATGGATCCATTCCCGCAGTTCGTTTTCTTCTTCCTCTGTCATAGGCTCGGTCAGTCGGACATCTACCTTGCCGTACAACTCATCGTCCAGCACCTCAAAGCCCCAATCAGCCAGGAGCAGCTTGTCCGCGCCAGCGTCGTTGTAGTACGCGGACATATTGTCAATATCACGGTGGGTATACCGGGAAAAGCTATCCCGAATTTCATCCTCCTGGCCCAGCAGGAAGCGTTTCCCGGCAGGGAGCTCTTCCTCGTATTCGTTATCCCAAATCTTCCCGGTGAGGGGAAAGTAATAGGTCTTGCTGACGGTACCAGCATCGTAAGTCATTTGGTGAATATCGGCGCGCAGTTCCGTGGCGTTGCGGTACTGGTCATGAATGATATTCTGCTCCAATTCATTCTTGATAAGGTCACTTGCCTGGGTGACGATATGCGCCATGTCGTTGGCATCGTCCAGGGTGTACTCCTCCGGGAACAGGTGCATCATGTGTTTACCGATTTCGCTGTTGGGGATAAGCTCCCCCCACACCTTATCGGCTGTACCAGCCATCGGGATGTACTCCGGCCACAATTTTGCGCCCAGCGAGGCGATTGCCGAGCACAATATAGATTGGTCTTGGGGCAGGGGGATTGTGCCGGATTCCCTGCTTTTGTTTATCAGCTTTGCATTGAACATCTATATTCCCTCCATTTCCATGTCATGAGGATTTTCGCACATAATTTGTGTATAATCGCAGCCAGCCTCCATGCAGACAAAGCAGCCGCCCATAAACTCTCCATTGCGCTCCTGCATGATGAACTCTCCTAACTTGGAGTAATCCACAAAGTCCGGCATATTCTCGCCAACCGCGTACTCCAACTCATGCTGGGTAATGTATTCGCCAACATCAACATATGTTTCCGCACCCTTGATTACAATGAAATCGTCCAGATGGTCTGCTAACTTTTGTATCTCATCTCCGGCGACTACCTCCGCATAATCCGTAACACACTGGAGCTTGTAAAGGTCTATGTCAGGCCGGGCGAGAACTTCAGCAAGGAAATTGGCCTCACGCAGACCCGCTATTTCAAAGTTGGTTTCCAGTCTGTCCCGCCAGCACTTATCCGGGCAGTTAAACATTTCTATCTCCATGGTGCAGTCACTGAGACAGGGTGCGCCCAAGCGTTTCAGGGCTTTCTCAATGGAGATATCTTCCTCTGGTAGGTATAGGTATTCAGTTTTTCCCTGATAGTGCATATTTACGACAGCGACCTCGTTGCCCCTATAGAGATATGGCGGGAATGTGGTGCCGTCATATACCTGCTGAAACGGTACTTCCTCATTCTCAAACAGTAGTCCGTATTCTGTGGGGATTCCCTTGCCGGAAGACAGCAGCTCGCGGCCCACTTGCGCGAAGTTGATAGTTTCCAGTTCTATCTTAGAAAGGCTTCCCCGAATGTTCATCAGATGGTACTCGCCTATCCCGGCCAGGTCGGAAACATCGCGGATAACCGTGTAGTGGTTGATATTGAATGACAGGTTGATAAGCCTCTCCAGGTCAGGGCTTTTCTCAAGGCTCGCAGACGCCATGAACTGGTCGTATTCGCTGTCATCAAAACGCTCTATGCTTTTCGCAAGAAAGTTCAGTTCATCGGCGCTGACAATCAGACCGTTCAGCATATTCAGACCCGATGGCCAGATAACGCTGGAAATCGGTACCTCGCTACCGCAGCCTATTGCCTGCAGCTTGTCTGCCAGCACACTGTCCTCCATAGGGAAAATCAGTGACGTATTGCCCTCATAGGTGCTGATTTGCACGTTAATAGTTCCCATATCCACCTCCATGTTACTCAATCATTTCGGTTCTTGTCTTGCCGTCCTTAAATGTGATCTCTATTTCTTCATCCGACTTCACACGGATGGCAGACACCAGCCTGCGGGTCAGGACATCATCGTATTGCAGGCCGCTGTCGGCAAATTGCTTTAGCAGTTCGCTGATCTCAGCCATACGGGTTTCCGTGACCGCCCGGTCTTTTTGCTGGCTTTCTATACCTTTCAGCCGCTGGTTGAGCTGCTCCAGTTCCTCGACGATCTTCGTTAGGAGCAGTTCGTATTTTGTAATGTCATTTTCTTCCATGCACCGGGCTACCAAGTCCTGCTTTTGCTGGGTCAGCTCGGATATCCTAGTCCGGATATCCGCCTCTCCGCCCGGCACCTGCGGGGCCAGCGCCCGGTCAAGGTTCGCCTTGAGCAGCTCCATATCGGCGCTGACGTTTATGTACTGGTTCATGATGCCGTTGACGATGGCGGTATGGAGCGACCTTTCCTCTATAGTAGGAGATTCGTTACAGAATTGAGTACCGTAATCCAACCGGGTACCGCACCGCCAGACGATTTTCTTCTTACCTTTCTTTGCCCAGGTAGTGCGCCGGTATGGTGAGCCGCATTTGCCGCAGATGAGGATATCACTCAGGGCATATTTCCCACGGTGCCGACCCTCCAGCGGATTCTTGGCTTTCTCAGTGGACGCTCGTTTTGCCCTGCGCCGGGCCACTTCCTCCTGCACCTGCTGCCAAAGGTCAGGCTCGACGATTACCGGTAGGCAGTCGCTGACGTAAAACTTGGGCAGCTCGCCGTTGTTGACTTTGCTCCGATTAGAAAACAGGCTGGGCTTGAAAGTCTTTTGCCGTAGAGCGTCGCCCATGTATTTCTCATTTTGCAGGAGGCTCAAGATCACCGTAGTGTTCCATGTATCGCGGCCGAAGGATGTCTTTATATGCAGGCGTTCCAGCTTTTTCTTTATGTCTCCGGGGGTCATGCCGTCCAGGTAGTCATTGTAGATCATGCGTACAACTTGGGCCTGTTCCTCATCAACAGCGATCTCACCATTGCTGTCTTTTGTGAAACCGAACATAGTGGGACTGACGCTGACCTTGCCCTGGGCATAGGCCATGGCGTTGCCCCGGATAATGTTCTCACGGATTGACTCGGACTCCGATTGGGAGAAAGCGCTGAAAAAGGCCAGCATCAACTCACTAGTCATCTGACTGGTGTCCAGATTCTCTTTTTCAAACATAACAGTGATATTTTTCTCCCGCAAGCTCCGCACTGTACGCATCACATCCACCGTGTTCCTGCCAAATCGTGACACCGACTTCACCAAGATAAGGTCAATGCGCCCCTCCCGGCAGTGGCGGAGCATCCGCATGAATTGGTCGCGCTTTTTCATGGAGGTGCCCGTGATGCCCTCGTCAGCGAAAATCCCGGCCATTTTCCAGTTTGGATTACTGGTTATTTTCTCCGTGTAATAGGTTTTCTGTACCTCAAAGCTGTTGAGCTGCTCGTCCTTGTCGGTGGATACCCGGCAGTAAGCTGCTACCCGTAGCTTTTTCTTGGTGGGCTGACCGGGGGCGGAACCCTGGGGCTTGGCGGGAATAACGGTGACATTTCTAGAGGGGGAAGTGGTGCTCATGCTTACTCGTTCCTTTCTGTTACAATTTTGCCGTTCTGCAACTCTATTGACAGCATTCCATTAGCGTCCATGAGTAACCGCCGGGCGGTGCGCTGAAATAGTTCTCTTTGAAATGTGGACAGCGGCTCTGCTTTCGAGTAGTCTGCGGCCAGCCTTGCTGTGATTGCCTCCCGGCTGTTGATAGCTTGGTAGTTCGCCGCACCTATCTGAAATACCATCATGATAAGCTCGCCTTCGCTGGCCTGTCCACTGTCCAGCGCCCGGTGAAACTCATTAAGTAGGCGCTTGCTTTCTAACGTATGAATTTCGGGCGCTGATCCTTCAGGGACTATAGAGTCAGGGTCGTTTATCAGGGCGTTCATTATCTCAATAACCTGTGCCTTAAATCTAGCATCTGACAGCCTCACTGACCAGCCGCACTCAGCACACTTCCATGAGACCGGCTCCGCAAGGCGGGAATCAGTACGCCTTGTAACCTTTTTACCGCACTTGGCGCACACCGTCAGCTCTTTGAACAGCTTGATATCATCGTCTATAGTGAGCTTATTGGTGTTCGCCTGCTCTTTCTTGAGATTGGCCGCAACAAACTGCTCCTTGGAAATCAGTGCCGGACACTCGTCCGAACCGATGTAACGGCTGTTTTCCAAAATGCGCTTGATGCGGGCCTTGTCCCAGCTTGCCTTATCGGAACTGTATTCTACCTGCCGGTGGGTCAGGTTTTCGGCAATCACTTTGAGGGAATCCCCAGCGCAGTATCGGTCAAATATCTCCCGCACGATCTGGCTCTCATCGGGATGAGGAATCGGCTGGCCAGCCTCAAACTTGTATCCGTAGGGAATGTAGCGGTTGCTCATGATGGGATTTCCTCCGTAAGCTCCAGACCGCAGTGCAGTCGGAAGGTCAGTTTATTGTCAGCGGTGGGGATGATTTTCTCTATGACTTCATCAAACTGGTCGATATCGAACTCCGTTGGCAGCCCCGGCCAACTGGAAAGAATGGCCTGCAATTCCTCCAGCTTTTCTATGGCTGAGTGGGATTGCAGGCCATTCAGTTTTTTGTTGCGCTCGGCGGTAATTCTTTTGCGCTGGGCGGCGAGGGCCTCGCTCTGAAAGCGGTATTCCTCTGGGCTGATGAAGCCCTTGGTGTTTAGCTTTTGCAGGGTGAGGGATTTGTCGTTCAGGGCGGCCAGGGATAGGTCGAGCTCGGAGAGCTTGGTGTCTGAGCCGGATTGTGTGTATTCTATTTCACGCAGATGGGCAATGGTAGGAAGAATAATGTTGTCCTGGTTCAAAAAAATCTTTGTCATCATATTGAGACTCGCAATGATAATGCTGTCCTCTGCCAAACGGAAATAATCACAGTCCGTTACTTGCCCGGCCCTCCCCGCACACAGCCAGTATGATTTTCCGTTACTTGTCACTTGCCGCATATGGTGTCCACAGGTCGCACAGAGAAGCCTGTGTGTAAACAGATGCTCCTTCCCTTTGCTTTTTTCATGCAACCGTCTTTCACGAAGTGTACTGCTGCTTTCAAAACATCTCTTATCAATTATCCCAGTGTGTGTCCCCTCAACATAATATTGCGGCCTCTCCCCTTTGTTTTCCTTCCTGACAAATGGAAGAGTATCTGAAGTAAAGCCTTTTTGAAGAAGTGAGTCACCTATATATTTTTCATTTCGCAGAACTTTTGAAATTGCCGTTCTACCCCACGATTTTCCGTCAGGGTACTGCTCATTCAAATATGCGGCTATTTTGGTCATTCCTTCTCCAGAATTATACCGTTTGAAAATCTCCTTGACTATCCCAGCATCATGATTTTCTGTAAGCGTTCCGTTTTTCAGGTCATATCCAACAGGCGGCAGGCAGCAGGCGAATGTACCATTCTGCATCCTTTTCTGATAACTCCACCGCATATTTTTGGAGATAGAGAAGCTCTCCTCCTGCGCCGCCATAGCGAACAAGGCAAGCTGCATCTCACCCAACACCTGGCTGGTATCGAAGCCTTGTTCCTCAAAAATAACGACCACGCCCAAGTCATTCAGCTTGCGCGTGGTTTCTAACAGTTCTGTTGTATTTCTGGCAAACCGGGACACGGACTTCACCAGCACCCGCTTGATTTTCCCTTCCCGGCAGTCTGCCAGCATACGCTGGAACTCGTCCCGCTTTTCTATGCTTGTCCCTGTTATACCGGCATCTGCATATATATCGTACAGTTCCCAATCCGGGTTCTCGTTTATCAGCTTGGTGTAATAAGCGATCTGAGAGTTGTAGGAATTTAACTGATCTGCGGAGTTTGTGGACACCCGGCAGTAAGCCGCTACCGACTCTTTTTCGTTGGGCAGCATAATGGGGTCTATCCTCTGCACCTGCGGCATCTCTGTCACTCTCCCTTCGTCTGGTTACCCACACATTACCACACCGGGCCGCAAAAATCCATTCACGAATGTCACCGAATGTACTCCCTGTCAGGTCGCAGAATTTCGGCGTTGTACCTACTGGCACGGTCGGATTCCTTCTGGGTGATCACGTCTTTCTCCACAAGGTACTCAAGCGCCTTTTGCATGAGATAGAATTTGACATTATTCTGCTGATTCATAACGATAACCCTCCAATTTCCTGAGACTCCAAAGTTTCACTGGCATTTTGCAGGACAATGTCAGGGTGCGTTGAGATATTCTCCCTCACCATGCAAATCCCCTTGCCCTGCTCGGTGAGCGCTTTGCCCGTCTGGAGCAGGCTCAATATATCCCCGCCAAACCGTGTAGCGCTTATGCCCACCAGCACATCGTAGGTGTCCTGCTCTACACCGCTATGTACCAGCTCTTGCAGTTCCTTTTTGCCGCTGCCGGTGACCATAGTGGCTCCGGCCACAGTCAAATCATGCTCCGCGCAAAACCTTTCCAGTTCTGCTTTTTGCAGTGCCAGATGATCTCTGGAATCCGCGTCCCAGCCGTTTGTTACCCGGCAGTACAGCCATGCTCTCATTTTTGCTCATCCTCTCTTTTCCTTCTCTATTTCTGTTCATGACACACCGGCGGGGATAGGCATAGATCACCTATCCCTGTAGCGTCTATCATGAAAGATAGAAATCTGATTTTAGTTCATTAGCCGTATTTGCCACGCATCCCCGGCCCGGGAATGTATCGGACGAGTGCTGGCTGACACTCTCATGGTAATCTCAACCCCGCGCGGTTCTCGCCCGGCTGCCCCCATTGCGATGTCTGTGGCTGGACAGAAGTTCTCAGCCTCCTGCTGGTCATCGCCGGGATGGGTGCCGCCCATCCCTTGGGCCGTTTGGCCCGCTGGCTTGCAGTCAGGAGGTGATGTATCCGATACATTGTGTATTCGGTTGTCAATGTACGCAAGAGATACAGAGGGCGTTTCCGGGGTGAAATTATGCCTTTAGGCGACCCCGGAAAATGTCCCTCTATATATTCCGTACATTTTTGGGGCAAAAAGTGATCCTATTAAGACGTTTTTTTGAAAAACTCCCTGAGTGCGGCCTCTCCTCGCTTAATACAGCGAACGACAGCAGTGTGATCACAACCTTCTGACTGTGCAATCTCAACCTTGCTCATCCCTAAAAAATAGTAGGCGATGAGCCGTGACCGCTGTTTCTCCGGCAAAGACTGCAAACCCTTATACAACAGCTCCCTCATGCTGCGCTGCTCCAGCAGTTCTTCTGGGAGCAGCTCCTCTGCCGGGAACTCCCGAAACTCGTTCATGAGTTCCAGCGAGTACATCGCTTTGTGGCGGTATGTACGGATGCGCTGGGCATCCTCGGCACGCTTGAACTCTTGGAGAAGCTCTGCCACCTCGTCAGGGATTGAAACGATCATGTCTTGGGTATAGTGCGGATAGTACTTCCGTAGGTTGATCTCTTTCATTTTTCTCTCTCCAATCTGATTTTTTGTTGTCGTGAACCAAAATCAGATTGAAGGGGTGGGGCTCGGGCGGAATATGAGCGATGAAAGTTGACCTTACTGGATGCGCTTTCTCTCAAACCCCTGCATATTAGGACATAAAAGAACCGCAGAACTTGTCTGTTCTGCGGTTCTTTTATGTCAATTTCGTTCTCAATGCACGGACAAACGGTCAGTTTTCCCGTAACAAGGCCGTTATAAACCAGGCCCGGACATTTTCGTTGATACCCGCGCCACACTCTATAGTATATGGATTCAATAAGTGTACTACATAGTGCAAGCGTAGATCTCAATATACTCACACGACTTTATATAAAAATGTGAATATATTTTACCATAACTTGTGTGGAATGTCACGATTTTTATTATTATCAATCTCTCTGATGTATAACTAACTTATTTAATAAGTGACCTTACCGCTTGGGCGACAAATAATCCTATTCAACCCTATACTTTTTACTAAGGCAAAGAATCTGCGGAGTTTAGGGGGCATTGAAATTGCCGCAGGCCATCATCAGCTTTTTTAACTCCTGTACATAAGCAAACAACGCCCCGCCCCATCTGACATGGAAGGCCCGGCGTTCCGGGTTTTCCTGCGAGAAGGACTGTAGGCGTTGTTTGTGTATGAAGACTGGTACTCGAATGTGACAATGAAGCCCGCTCAATCCAGGTTCTCATTGCCAAGACCCATTGCAAGTGAGAACGGAGCGTGTTTCTTCCAATTATACTCGAGAATTTTTCATTGAGTTCAGGTCGTAAATTGTTTCAGAAGTCGATTTCCCCCTTTTTTCTGTGTCATACGACATTGATGATATGAAGCCCCTTATCCTGGGCATAGTGGACGGTGTAAGCTGTCCCGCCGTTATTCCTAGTCTGGTAGCAAACGCACACACTGCTGAACTTCACAAGGTGCCGGTTGCGCTCGTGCATACAGCCCCTGGTATAGTTTTCGCCGGTATAAACCACCTTGTCTGCTCTCTGCCGGATCTCCTCATACTTAGCCACATCCTCCGCTTTCCAGTCCCGGGTCTGGTCTTTGCATGGCAGGACGAGAATCAACCGCAGCTTTGGATAGTTTTTCCGAAGGCGCAGTACGGTTTCTGCTGCAAGGGTGTCAAAGCCTAAAGCTCCCCCGGTTCCATAATAGACCACGCCCCGCTCATACAACTTGATGATAGTCTGCTCCAGATTTCTTTGCACTCTTGGAAGGTCTTTTTCCGGTATCTGACGGTGGCCGGTAAAACAGCAGGTCATGTTGCGCTTTTTCATTTCTTCCATGCACTCACGTCCTTTGAATATAATTATAGGCTATGTATAGCCTAAATAGTAGCATACATAGCCTATATCTGCAACCCATTTCCGCTATGCTATAGAAAAGGAGGATGCGCTATGGATATAGTGGATGTTATCAAGGCAAGGATACTTCAACTCTGCGGCGAGAGAAATATCACCATCAACAAACTGGCAACTATGTCGGCGTTGCCGCCATCTTCTGTCAAGAACATTTTGTATGGCAAAAGCAGCGACCCCAAAATTCGGACTCTAAAAAAGCTATGTGATGGGCTTGATATGTCATTGGCAGAGTTCTTCTCTACTCCGGAGTTTGAGGCTTTGGAACAGGAAATCAAGTAATGCAGAAAGCGCCGGTTTCCCGGCGCTTTCTGCATGAAGAACAGATACGCTAATTACTGACGGGATAGTTTAATTATACCGCCAGAAGTCAAATATTACAATACTAGTATTTGTAGTTTTCTATAAAAATAGGCCATAATCATAGCTAAAGCGAGGTGTGGCCTATGTTTGCAAATCGGTTAAGCTATCTCCGGCGCGGTCAGGGTATCTCCCAAAGCCAACTGGCAGATAAGCTGGGAGTAAAGAAACAGAGCGTCAGCAATTGGGAGAATGGGAACATTATGCCCTCTGTTGACATGGTGATAAAGACTGCCGATTATTTTTCGGTCAGCGTGGATTATCTACTGGGCCGGGATAAGCCGGAGGAGAGCGGGATCTCCATCATCGACGCGACCGGCCTAACTGCGGAAGAGATTTCGCACATACAGTTTTTGGTGGATGACCTGCGGAACAGAAAATAACCGGTGCCACGCTATTTTTGGTGAAAGTTTTCGCTATGATTTCATGAGCACAAACCATTTTCCGCAGTCCTCGTAGAGATAGGTTTCCTTTCCCGTAACGACCACGGAATACCGGTTTGCTATCTCAAGGGTTGAAGTCGTTTTCACCTTGGTTACGCCCTTCACATCTTCTACATCGTAGATTGGCCCTTGTGCAAAGATAATTTGCTGGGGACGAACGCTGCCGTCGATGTGGTGGGTAGCGATCACCTCCACATACTGCTTACGTCTGGCCCGATCCGGCATAGGGCTCCACCTCCTGGTCGGCATATCCGATGGGGAAAGTTTCACTTTCTATCTCGATGATCTCTTCAATGGGAATGCAGGCAGTTGAGAGGAACAGGATGCCTGTCTGCGTATCTATGTCCTCCACCTGACCGGTTTCCCGAGTATATAAGCCTAATTCCAAATCACCGACTGCCCGCTCCAAGCGGAAATATGTGACGGCTACCTTGTCCCCGGGCTGAATCATATGCAGCTTGCCGTCGATCTCCACCTGGGCATCCTCAGAGAGCGTGATACGTGTGACCATCTGTCGTTCTGCCTGCTTTGTGAGTATGGCGAGGCTAAAGCCCCGGAGCGCGTCAAAAGGGGCATAACATTTTGCCTGTTTTTCCACCGGCATTTTCGGGTGTTTTAGTGGCGGACGCTTGATATACAGGATATCTTCATATGGGTGATTCATATAGCTTTGTGGCCTCCTATTTGTCCGTTGCGTTCCAATGTCGTGGCGCCATCCATCAGGTCGCAGCCTTTGAAGACAGCGCTTTTCCCAAACCTTTTCCGCAGCTGGAGAGTAGCCCGCACCAGGTCTATCTCCTTTTTCTCCTTGCTGAAATCGGTGAAAAATCCCATCTGTGCGGGTACTTCCGAGGCTTTGGAGAGCCGGATGGCGCTTACGCCCAAGTGCTTGGAGCATAAACTCTTATTCATGATCTTTTCAAACAGTTCCATGGCTGCGGTCATGATCCGGCTGGGACAGGCGGTTGGGCCTCCCAGCTTGGCAGTGCCGTGGGCGGATTTTGGGACGGTCTTACCGTAGTAATTGACCTTTGTGGGGCCGGAGTAAGCCCCATCAGCGGTTTCATGCCAGTCATAGCTGATGTACATGGTGAGGCCATCGGCTGCCATGTCGCTGTCTATCAGGCGGTCGATCAACTGCTCCGTCATTTCCCGGATCACCACACGGGTTTTCTCGTAGTTGTAGCCACATTTCAATACCTGCCCCTCATTGAATGACTTCGTAGCGGACTGGTAGTGCTTGATGTGCCACATCGTCACGGGATCTTCTCCCCATGCCCTACTGATCAGCAGTTCCGCATCCACGCCGAACTCCCGGAAGAACAGATCCTCGCCGGTCAAGCTCAGGCGGGCAATATCACCCATGGTATGGATCCCCCACTTTGCCAGCCTCGCGGCAGTTCCTTCGCCTATCATCCAGAAGTCTGTCAGCGGTTCATGGGGCCAAAGTTTCTCTCGGAAACTTTGCTCATCCAACTCGGCAATGCGGACTCCCTCCTTGTCGGCGGGAATGTGCTTGGCGACTATGTCCATCGCCACCTTCGCAAGATAGGGGTTCGTACCTATCCCAGCCGTGGCAGTGATACCTACAGTGGCCAGCACGTCCCGCACCATAGTCATGGCAAGCTCATGGGCAGTCATTTTGTAGTAGGAGAGATATGGCGCGGCGTCAATGAAGACTTCGTCTACTGAATATTGAAAAATATCAGTTGCAGATACATATTTCAAATATACGCCGTAAATTTCTGTGGAAACATCCAGATAACGCTGCATCCGTGGTGGGGCAATGATGAAGTGTATCTCCTTCCCGGTCTGCCGATTGATGGCCTCCAACCGCTGTTTGACCTCGAACAGCCGCGCCCGGCCTGATATCTTGTAGGCTTTGAGCGATGGCGACACGGCAAGGCAGATGGTTCCGTCTGTGCGGCTTTTGTCCGCGACTACCAGGTTGGTGGTCAGCGGCTCGAGGCCGCGGTCAACGCATTCTACGCTGGCATAGAAACGACTTTAGGTCTATGCAGATGTATTGACCCATGTTGACCATCCCCTTTCAGCAATCGAACATATTTTCTATAACATATTATAGTTCGATTCTTGTTCGATTGCAAGGGGTATTTTCTGGAAATCTGTTTTGACACAGGATGTTGGGGAGAGTTGGCAAAATGTCACTAGCGTTACAGAGTGTCATGCTGGTGTGACTATGCGTGTATTGACAGTAACAGGCATGGACATCTATAATGGAAACAGAAAAAGAGAGGAGAACGGAAACATGGGATTATTTGCCTGCAATGCCTGTCGCTATTTTTTTGAAGCGGATGCTCTGCCCGATACCTGTCCAAATTGTCATTTGGACAGTGTTCTTGGCTCAACAGATTCCGGCAGGAGAGTGTCCTTTCCGGCAGTAAGGGCCGCGACTGAGGCTGAAGTTAAAGCCTATGAAGAAGTTGGGAAAGCTGCCCAGGAGGAAAGGGATTTTCTTGAATGGCTAGACAGCCTTTCATCCTATGATTTGTCAAACGACGAGTACCATGTAGCGCTGATGCTCCTGCACAGTTTCAGAACAACGCCTGACCTCTATACCAAGCATTTTACAAATGATCTGCTCCCAGCCAAGAAAGGCGGCATAGAGGGATGGAACGCGCAGGCGATGGCCCGCATTTTGTACATAGACGTCAAGAAATCCTTCACATCTAAGATAAACCAGGAGCGTCAGAATGCAGGTACAAATGATATTGTGAAGGTCGCGGCGCAAACGCCGCCTGATTCAGCAGCCAACGTCCTGCGGAGGTTCCGGCAGAATGAGATAACCAAGATTTTCCGTGACCCGCAAAACCTGGGCGATATCCGGCGAGTGGATTTGGAGAAGGTTGTTCTGGAGCCCAGTGATGGGTATCTACGTTTTTTAACTGAATGGTATAATTCAATGGCATAGTTCATCCCCCTTTACTCCGGTCGAAAAACCGTGTATAATAGAGTAAAGGGGGTTGTGAATGTTTTGGCGTAAAAGTACAGATGAAGCCGTGGCGTTTGTAGACTATGAATATTGGTACGTTTCAATGAGGGAACTTTACCAAATCCAGCCGGATCTGGACAGCTGGTGCGCACAGCTGCGGGAGAGGTATCAGGTGGAGAGCATACGGTTCTTTGTCAATTTTCTTGACCGTAATCTGTCGGGAGAGGTGGCCCGTATCCGGGAGGTCAGCAACGATATTATTGAAACAAACTGTGATAACGCCGGTCTGTTCATGAAGGATATGTCGGACGTTATCATGCTGGACGCTATCTACCGGGCCGCAGCCGAAAGGCGCTTCCCCGAAGACCTTCGTGCTGTTTACCGGGGACAGACACTTCCAGCCAGTGGTGCGGTATCTTGTTCAGGAGCTTGGCAAGCGGGTGGAGCTCTATGGCATACGGAGTACCGCCAGCCGGGCGCTGCGGGATGCTGTCACCGAAACCTTTGAGATTCCCGAAGAGGATCAGCAGTTGGTTGAGTGTTTCCAGTACACAGTTGCGGACTTTAATCGCATTGCACTGAATCATGATAACCCTTTTGCGACTTATCAGAGTCTTGTGACCAGAGTGTCCCGTAACAGCGGCCTACCAAAGGAGCGCATTGAGATGGCAGTCACCGAGATGGTAAACCGTGGGTATATTACCAGGAAAAAGCACAGGGTAGCCTATGACAAGCCCATGATAAACGTGTTGATTCCTGAGTGGGACGAACTGATCGCGGCGGGATTACAGATAATAGCACTTATCAGAAGAAAGGACAGTTAAGCGGGTAACACTGCTTAACTGTCTTTTCATTTCTTTTTGTTGCCTATGGTAAAAATGTTTTTACAGAGAATAGAATATTAAGTTGTATAATGCAAGCAAACCAAGTGAGATATAACGATCCTAGCGAAAAGTGCTATTTGTAAAATCCATCTTACAAGCTCTGGAATAGGATCGTGTATACTATGTGGTAGAAAGAAGCCATAACATCTCTTTTTGAAGGGGGGTCTTAATGCAATAGCGGACTTGCTTTTTGGAGGCAGACAATCCATTCAATAATCTATATTCAAAAAAGGAGAGGTAAGTATGCGTAAAGTTATTTCCATGATGCTCAGCATAATAATCGCTGTTAGCTGCTTAATGGTGCTGACCATCCCTGCATCCGCAGCAAGCTACTACATCCGATATCCGGCCAATGGAGATTATGTCATCGTTCCGGAAGCAAATCAGAATTTTGCGGTTGATGTCAGCGGCGGCGGTGCAGCCCCTTCAAAGACTTCTATTGGCTTATGGGAGCGCAATGGTGCTGAATCACAGGTTTTCACACTTCAGCGGGTTGGGAACTGGTATAAGATTATCTACAAACGCACTGGTCAAGTCTTAAACGTGCAAAACGGAAGTGCAAAGAATGACACACGCCTTTGGACATACCCGTTTGATAACACAGACGCCTGCTTTTTCCGCTTTGCTCAGATCGGCTCGTCCTATCTGATTCAAAGCAAAGTTCAGCCACAAAATTACCTGATCGACCTGGATAACGCCAGATGCTTTAATGGCTCTATCATTCACCTTTGGAGCGCGCATGATAACCTTAGTGCCAGATGGAAGCTAGTTCCTGTTGCAAAAGAATATTTTCCACGGTATGACGGCCCCTCCGGTTCTCTGATAACAGCCATGAACAAGATTGATGGCAACAGCAGTTACAGCTACCGCAGTAAAATTGCGTCAGCAAACGGTATTAGTAACTATTCAGGAACATCTTCACAAAATACGCAGATTTTGAATCTTCTGAAGCAGGGTAAGCTCAGAAGGCCCGAATATCCTATTTCAAAGCCTAACCCTACACCCACACCTAAACCGGCGCCCTTACAACCATCTTCTTCGGATTGTTTCCCAAAATACAATGGTTCGGGTTCTCTGGTAAGTGCCCTAAAAAGCTTGGGAATCGATTCAAGCTACTCATATCGGAGCCAGATAGCCTCTGCGAATGGAATCAGCGGATACTGCGGGTCATATAGCCAGAATATCACCATGCTGAACCTGCTGAAACAAGGTAAACTTAGAAAACCCGGGCAGGGAAATAACGGAACATCTGGTGGGATCATTACAAATTCCTCTTATAACGTAGAAGTTAGCAACCGTGCGAAAGAAACCACCCCACACTACATGAATACGCAAGGGAACCGAAGTGCGGCAGCTCTCAATACGGTGATAGACCAATTTAATGTAACATCGAATAGAAGGTATAAGGTTGATTCATATACCTACTGCAACATCTTCGCGTGGGATTGTACGCGAGCGCTGGGAGCGGAAATTCCTCACTGGGTCAAGGACAACAAGCCAGTATCCTCCTATACAATCGGTGCAAAAGAGCTCAATGCAAACGCTACATATAACTGGTTGAATAACTACGGCAGCGTCTATGGATGGCGCAAAGTGAATGCATCCCAGGCTCAGGATAGGGCTAACTCAGGATATCCAACAGTAGCATTATGGAAAAACACCTCCGGAGGTTCCGGGCATATCGCAATGATAAGGCCAGAGGGAAACGGATATGTGTATTCAAATGCCAGAGGCCCTGTGATCGCGCAGGCCGGCGGTTCTAATTACAATTATGCCAACGTATCCACTGGGTTTGGTTCCTCCAAAATGTCAAGTATTGCCTATTGGACCCATGACTGACACCACACTTTGGACTATGTGTGGGCTATATAGTAAATGAGTCGCAAAACTTCTGATGTAGGCATTGTTGATTAATCTTTTAATAAGATAAAAACAAATCAGTCTGACACAAGCATAAAATCCTTGTGCCGGACTGATTTATTCTCTCTTTTCATCCTCGCTTTAATCGTTAATCCACGATATCGTGGTAGCATTCATCACAGACAAACGTCATCATTCCCAAGGCGTTTTCATAATGCTTTGTTGCTCTTGCGTCACACCATGCGCAGTTATGACGGCAGTCTGCGCAAACATAAGACTTAGAACCGTCTTTCATCGTAAAAGCCTTTGTCGGAGTTTTCTGGCACCAATCACATGGCTCATTGGACGTGGTCGCCAATGTATATCCTCCGTATAGTATCATGACGAACAGCACAATACCTATTAAAATTCTAGGTATCCATTTTCTTCCGTGTTCTGCTTTTCTCTTTTCCACTTTTATCTCCAGATCTGAAACGATAGGAGCTCCGCAATTACCGCATACCTTATCGTTTTCATCTACCGGGTTGCCACAGTTTCCGCAGAACTTTGCCATATGTATCCCCCTTAACTATTTAAGATAAAATTTCAAATAATGAACGCGGGATTGGAAAGCCATCATTTACTTTATTATCAATAGCCCACTCATTCTCGAAATCCCAATTCATGAAAGTGTCAAATTTATTTAAGTCAGATTTAGAGGATACGGAAATCACCTGATTTGTAAATAGAGAAATCTCCTTTGCATTAGACCCTATAGCTTGGTCAGAGCCAGATGTGACGAAATAGCAGTCTGTTACTGACGCTTCAATCTCATTATTCCCATCAGTTAAAATGTTACAGATTAGTCCATTCACTTCTACATCTTCTGATTTCTCCCCATCTTCCACGCTTATTTTACCACTAGTGTAGCAATTTCTAATGGTTATATTGCCAGTGTCATTTTCTCCTCGACCTACGCTAAATGCAATTCCTCCAAAAGATATCCGATCATTATTGTTACAAATACCTGAAATATCGCCATTGCTCCCGCAACTTACAATATTTCCTGAACACGAACCAGCAATTCCACCAGCAACAGAATTGATAGCTCTATTGTCATCATTTATGACTTCAAAAAATGAAATGTTTGTATTACTTATACAGTTGCTAATATTTTTGCCTGTGCCACATATTCCCCCGGCTCTATTGTAAGTAACTGTATCACTTGCTACACCATATATATCTATATCACATTCGCTGTAACAATTTGAAATATTACAATCACCGGAAAAAGATCCCCCCAAAATTCCTCCAATCTCACTTCTTAAAGCATGCATCACATGAATCTCAACATTTTTTGCCGAACAACTCAATACATTACAATTATCCTCACAAAATCCACATATACTTCCAACCAGTTCCTGTACACCCAGTTTTCCTGTGTCACTTTGTATAAAGATATCTTCAGAGTAACAGTTCGAGATTGTGTTATCCTGCAACCATGCAACAACGGCACCAGCACTCACTGAATAGTTCCATATAGATCCGCATGCCACACTCGTATTTGTTATATTACCAGTAACAAATCCAAAGAGTCCTGTAGAACCCATTGGGCAGAACATCCCCCAAACCGTATATCCTGCACCATCAAAGTTTCCAGCAAATGGGGCTTTTACTAATTCTGCTTCAGCGTTGCCATCTTGATCCCATGAATAACTTCTTTCTCCAATTGATTCCCAGGTATTTTTCCATATAGGACTTGTATTGCTTGCGTCCCTTGTGTTAGCTTCCGGTGTTTTCCCAAAATCCCACCCGTTTATATCGTTTAGCATAATATCTGACGTCAAAACAAAATAAAAGCCGGCAAAGTCTATTCCTGAATTTGTATCCTGTGCTAATTTTGCTAGTTGTCCACCATTAGCAATTTGGTAAGGATTCTCCACGGAGCCATCACCCCCATCAAAACTTTCCGCAACAGAGCCGTCCCATACATCCAACTCCTTTATAGCTTTTTTGGCTCTTCCCTCCAAGGTTTCATTCTTTGCTGCCGGGATGGGAGTAGGCTCCCCATCCGGTGTACTTGAATTTGCGGCTATCTGCTGGGCAGTACTTGAGGATGGAGCACTGCTTGTTGAGGACGTGCTAGGCCCTGGTGTAGTCCCTGACGCTACTTTTATAAGTACCACGGCTAATACTATCACCGCAAGTAAGGCACCCCCTATTACTGCGGCTTTTTTTCCATTTATAGCATTGCTAGCTGTTCTGCTCTGAGCTGTCGGCGGAACCGCTTCATTTACAGCAACATGAGTCCCACAGTTTCCGCACACCTCATCGTTTTCTCCCAATGGCTTGCCGCAATTCCCACAAAACTTGGCCATCACATATATCCCCTTTTTAATAATTATGTATTGAAATGCAGAAAAGAAACGATATCTTCCTCTTGTTCCTTTCCAGTGGCAATGGCCAGGGACGGCAAAACGTCCACTGGCTCACTGATAATCATCCCGCGCACTTATTGATCAATTTATCGACAAAGGAAATCGCAATTTTCCCTTGATTCAACGTTTTGATTCCCAAAGCAAGCAAGAGAATCTTTTCGAGCAAAAGGTGATTCTTGAATAGAGGGCTGGGCAGTTCAGATTCATTTAATATATAGGCTGATTATCGCTGCCATCAAATTTCATCTTATAAATTTTGTAGTCATGGTCTTGGTTTTCATAAAAGAGCCACTCACCGATGATATTCAGGTTGCTGCTCCTATCACCATTTAATGCTATTTCGTTACCGTTTTTCTTATCTATGCGATATATTGTTTGTGTATCGGATGCGACATAGAAAATGTAATCCTTCGATACATTTAAGCCGCCGTTAACTTTTGCATCATAAAATATTGTCTCATTCGATCCATCTAAATTTGCAGAACAAACAGTGTGATACTCATTTGTGTAATACATCTTATCGCCTGAAAAGACGATATAGTCAGGACAATAGTCAAAAACTAAAATTGGATCTTTTCCGTTTTTGCTCATTCGCCAGGTTCCATAATTCTTATTGGGTTGGTTATTAACAGAATCAAATCCGCTAATCACATATAGGTACTCTCCTTGTAAAAGTATGGCAGTGGGGTTAATATCAGAAAGTTTTGTCCCGTTTTTTGTGTTTCTCATGTCGCAAGAATACACGCCTGCATCTTCATAATTGGACGAACCGGTAACATAAAACTTAGAACCGTCTGACTGAATACAGTTTTCTGTAAATACGCTAAATCCTACATCTTTTCCTGCCTTTCCGTTTAGCATGTAATATCCAGGAAAAGTATAATAAAATAACTTGTTGTTGATACAAAACATGTGGTCTGGATGGATCTCACTCGAAACAATAGATTGTTTTGCTCCATCTTGTGAACGCATTTTACACAATCCATTATTATTGAAATATATCCATTCTCCATCACTTGCAACCAGGGCGCTGTTTTGTGAATTATTTGCTAACATCTGAATTTCTTCTTCTGACATGATTTTGGGGTTATCTGAGAATCCCCTAATAATAAGTATCACGGCGATAACCGCTATGACAACAATACCTACTCTTACTGTCTTACTAGTTCTGATCGTTGGAACAGTAGGTTTGACCGTTTCTGTTACTTCACTCTTAGCAGCGCTTGTGGGTGTACTAACGCAAGGTACTCCACAGTTTCCACAAACCTTCGCGTCATCCTCTAATTCAACTCCGCAGTTACCACAAAACTTAGACATATTAACTGTTCTCCTTTACTTTTGTTGTTATGGTTTTATGTACAATTTGATTGAGAATGAGATTTGACTTCGGTCAATCAAAGTCTAAGATTTCGACAATGTTACTTCCGTAATCGACAAATCGTCGATTTTCCATTGGCTTTCTTCCCGCTTCATTTTCACCTCAATGCTTCCTGAGAAATTATCTCCATATGCGAACGTAACAATGGCAACGGCATTCGTCCCGCTTATTGAAGATTTGCCTATATCCCAGTTAATCTCCTTTATATGTTCAATGATAAGCTGAACATTTTGATTATATGCTGCAAAGAACGATGCAATAGTTCCAACTGCCTTGTTGTTTGCTAATTCTAAAAGCGGCTCAATTTTTGCTCTCGCACTTTTTGTAAGATGGGGAGGTAACCCCTCCACTCCCTTTTCCTTAATATCACTAACCGTCTGTAACAAAGCATATTTGGGGGAATCTGACACACTTTTATAAACGGCAAAAATAACGCCTATAGCAAGAATGGCAATCACTAAAACTATCAGAACTCGTTTTTTCATAATCATCCTTCCTCATATAATCTGATTACCCAATATTATCTTCATAGGATAACGCCCACACGTCCGCATATGTCGTTAGCGGATCGTCCGACAGCAAGCACATTAAAACGAAACATTCGTATGGGTTCGTAATATATAGTCCACCCATACAACAGTCAAGAAGAATTTTGTTGATTGTGTCAACATACTGTGCATACCTGGTCTGTGGATTTTTGAAGCGGTCCTCGTTCTGTGAAAATATGAAGAATTCTAGCGTGATTAGATCAAATCTGGTAACTTCCGAAACGCCATTCAGAATATCACTCATGCGCTGGCGGCTAAATCGTTTGCCGGCAAATTGGCGGTTCAGAGCCGATTTCTTTGCTGGAGAAAGATTACCATAAGAATCCAGCGGTACGGCAGACAGAATGACCTTTTCAATATCGCCTCCGCTAATTGCCTCTTTACTATAATGCTGCCCTTCTTTGTCTGGCACCTCATTATAATGTTTGGCAATCAATTTTCGGGTTTCGTCATACAGAGCCATAAAATGCTTTCGCGCCGACACGCTCATGTAGGATGTCCCATGAGAGGTTTTTAGCTTTGCCAAGTATGAGAGCAATCCGTTCTCATCTGTTATTGCCTGCATATAAGTGCGAACCCCTATTGTCCCTTCTTCCTTCCGTATGATAGCATGATAGGTTTGGTGTGCTGCCTCCAGTTTCTCATATTTTTTCCAAAGCTGTTGAAATTTGGGGAACGTAAACCCATGTTCATAACAATACCAGCATATTACCTCAAAGGGCATTTTCGGGTTGATTTCTCGCTCGTTTAACGCTTTGGTTAAGAAAGAATTCACATCATCTACAGACATTCTAAGCCCAAATCCTAACAAGAATACCACGTTTCTGTTGACGGATTGTTGATTTAACCAGTTTTTTGACAAGGCACTAAGCTTTGCGGTAGTTGGAGTGAAACTGGGCGGGGTTTCATTTTCGCGAAAAGCATCGCGAATGATTCTTCTGTATAAATCCTCCGGATGGTCCTTATAGTTTCCCGACAGGTCTGCTTTTTGACATATGTAGCGTTTCAGATAATCCCCAAAAGAGATAATGCGCATTTTGTGGCGAAGCGCTTTATAAATTAGGAGCGGATCATCTTCCTCTCCAAAGAGGTCATCATCAACCACTTGGTACAATAACTCCCACGCATCGTTGGTAAAATCCGCGCTATGGATTTGTTCAGGTTCCATGATTACGCATTTTCCTTCCTCAACTTGGATAGTACAATTCGGGCGAGCAATAAAAACACAACTGAAAATGCTACCAAAATACACCATGCCGTAATCAGATTGTCAGCCGTGAACTCATAGAAACTCTCAGCTTCGTGGGGAATAGCGATTCCTTCTTCCTGGAGCTTAAGCGGGAGCCCATTCAGATCTGCCGTTGTACCATACCCCTCCATGCTCCAGCGGCACACGGCAAACCAAGATATTGCCTGCGTTGCCCCCTCTAGCTTAAATATCAGGCCGGAAAACAGTATCTGTGGCATGAGCAGGATGGGCGCGATTGTCATTGCTCTGTCCGCATTACTGAACAAGCTAGAAACAAGTAGCCCCATAGCGGCAGAACTTATTGCAGTTAGAATAGTTGTAATCAGCAACTCCAGATATGGATGGAACAGCACACCTTCTTCGGGAACGCCCACAAGTAGTGTAAACATACTGGTAAGAAGGAAACTCTGAATGATGCAGAGTACACTCAGCACACCAATCTTTGAGCCTACATATGAACTAAGGGACAGTCCTGTCATGTATTCTCGTTTTAATATGGTGCGCTCTTTGCATACCTCCTGAATCGCGTTGAGCATTCCGACCCAAAAGGCGGAGCATGACAAGGCAAACAGAAGGCTTTTCGTCATTTCATATTGTTCAAACTGCTTTCCTGTCGCTACAAGCGAAATCAAAAATGCCAGGACTGGAGCTTGGCATACCAGCAACAAGGTTCTCTGTCGGTCATTCACAGTCAGTTTTGCGCAGCGCTGGGTGAGTATGCAGAGCTGTTTTATTCGCTGCTTTTTATTTCTGGTATGGCTTAATCCAGCGTAATGAGCTGGGGAAACAGGGGGAACCATGCTATTGTATTTATCTCTCCATTGTTCTGCGTGATCGGTAATGAGATTGTAAATATCTACGGTATCGGCCACACCAAAGAAGTCAAGTGCCTCCTTTTGGGAGCCATAAAAGCACAGATTTCCCCCCTTACCCATAAAGACTACCTTATCGCATAGCGCAAGCTGAAGTACACTATGTGTAACTAGAATCACAGTTTTACCACTGTCAGCCATCAGACGCAGAGAGTGCATCAGGTTACGCTCTGTGCCGGGGTCCAGACCCGAGGCAGGTTCGTCAAGAAAAAGCAGATTGGGATCCGACAAAAGCTCCACCGCTATGCTCGCCCGCTTTCGCTGTCCGCCGCTTAAAGACTTAACCAGGCTATTCTGCTTATCAGTCAGTTCCACTGTTTCTATGGCCCGTTGGATTGCCGCGTTCCGCTCCGTGGTATTGATATCGCTGGGCAGACGCAGCTTGGCCGCATAAACCAGCATATCCCAAAGGGTAAGGTTGTCATACACAATATCAGACTGCGGAACATATCCGATAATCTTTTTCAACGAGTCAAAATTCTGGTAAAGGTTAATTCCATTGATGTACACGCTCCCTTGTGTAGGGGGAAGATATCCACACATACAGTTCAGTATGGTGGATTTACCCGCTCCAGAACCGCCGATTATCGCCACCAGCTCCCCGGGCCTTACCCCAAGATTGACATGATTGCTGGTAACGAAAGATTTCTTCCCTTTTCCCCGACGGATAACAACATCGGAAACATCCACGGAAATACCAGTTTTTGTACGGCAATAGTAAATGTCTGATGATGTGAAAATAATCTTGGAATCGGTAATCGTGATAACATCTTTTTCGTGCAGGACTATCTTCCCTGACACACGTTCTCCATTCAAAATTGTGCCATTGGTGCTCTGGCAGTCTACAAGATAGTATCTGTCACCCTCACGAAGAATTTCAGCGTGGATATTGGACGTGCTGATATTAGGGAAACTGATAGAACAATTACTACTGCGCCCGATTGTGATTTTCTGGTTCTGCCCCACAGGAAACCGCTCCCAGCGATTCGGCGCTTTTCCGGCTGAGAACACAAGGAGTACACCCTCAGAGATGGTTTCCACACCGTCATCAATGCGAATAAAGTCGCCGTTGCTGATTATATGCTGGGCAATACCCATCTCATTGTAGATCAATCCGTTGGTGCTGCCTTGATCTCTTATAATCCACTGCCCGTTAATGTACTCAAACTGGCCGTGGCTATGAGAAACCAAGTGGGATGCAAACACGATATCATTCCCGGCAGCGCGTCCAAAAGTAACTACAGGCTTTCTGAAATCCGCCAGATTAACCGTGTAGGGCGAGCAGTTGGCGTCAAAGATGGTCACAGTGCAGTCCCGACCCGGGGGGAGGCTATCGCTTTGGCGGTATAGTGAAGTTTTCTCTGAGGGTTGCATTTTTATATACTCCTTTTGCTTCCATTCGACTTTTATCTGATGAAAAGCAACTATTTACTCAATGACTGCATTTGCGAAACCATATGTTGGCGAATATCCCCCATCCCAAGTTAGCTTTAGCTGAGAAGCATTTTTTAGATCAACTCTATAATGCTTTGGAAGATCGCCTGGCTTCATTTCTAATTTATCAGTCTGATTCCCATCCAAATATACAAACAGTGTCATCTCGTTCATGTCTGTTCCGTCAACATGCCCGTAATCGAACTCCAGTGATGTGTATTTCCCATTTAAATTGAAATATGCATCTCCAAAACAGTGTAAGGAAAAAGCCTTTCCATAATTCTCATTTCCCATGGTAACTACCTTATCTGTATCATTGTACCAATCACTAGATTCATATGGAGAACACACTTCCACAAAGTATTTGGGCCTGCTTTCCTCGATTTCATCCTCTTTCTTAAGAAGAGTCTCATTTCCAGGAAGGTCCTTCAGCGCGTCAGTGATAGCGGCTTCGGCAGAGTCAAAATCCTTCTCAGCTATAAACGAATCTGCCTCCGCGATAACCTCGACTACATAATCATCTTCATATTGCTGCTGTTTTGAGGAAAGCTCTTTGTCCTCGCCAATTTTGGATATGGCAGCCTTTATTTCCTTGATAGCCCCCATGTAATCTCCGCCCCGGGCAATTTCATTGGCCTTGCTGATAGCGTCCTCTTTCACCTGTAGCACATACGCCTTGTTGTACATTTCATAGGCATCCTGGAGCTCTTTATCCTCGCCGTAGGTGTCCTGCGCATCCTCGATCCGATTCATGGCAGACGCATAGTCCTCTTTATCTGCAAAGTCGGCGGCCTCACTTAAAGCTGTTTTTTTGGCCTTTTGTACAACCTTCTCCATATACTCGTCAACCTTGGAGGACAAGGCTTCTGAATCCGGGTGGTCTTTTAAGCCGTCCTGTACTTTTGCCAAGGCCCCCTCTGAATCGCCGGCCTCATCGAGCTTTTCTGCTTCATCAAGAATGTCTTCGATTTGCTTGTCCAGTTGGGCAGAATAATCGTCTGCAAGTGTCTGCAGCCGCTCTGAGTCCGGATATGTATCCAAACCTTCCTGCGCTTTCTCCAATGCTGCGGAAATATCTCCTGCCTCCGCAAGCTGCTCTGCTTCTAGTGCGATTGCCTCAATATTATCCTTTTCCTCCTGAGCCTGTCCGGAAAGGACATCAATTAAATCAAATCGGATTACCGCATATCCTCCAGCTCCTAGAAGAACAAGAATCACAAGAAGAATAGCGATTATTTTTGAGGCTTTTGATTTCTTCTTAGGAGGAGTAAAGCTATCTATCGTATCTTGTTTCGCAGAGGGCGCAGTCGGCGCCTTTCTCACTGCAGTGGTTTTATCCGGGTCATAAACAGGAACATCGACAGGCTTGTATACCCCCGCCAGGACCTGATTCAGTGCTGTTCTCATCTCACTGGCCGATGAGAATCTCTGTGCTGGGTCGAAGGCGCAGGCCCGGAGAAGCAGGTTTGCCATTCCCGTTGACGCATCCTTCGGTTTCGGCAATGGTTCGCCTTGCAGGCGGCGATCAAGAGCGGCTTTCCTCTCTGTTGGGCTGAGAAGCTGCTTGTCATTATCCAAGAAAGGCAGGCGGTTCCCATTCAAAAGCCTGTAAAGCATGATACCCAGCGAGTAGATATCTACACGAGCGTCATACTTTTCTCCGCGGCCAATTTCCGGAGCCATATAGTCAAAGGTTCCCTTCTGAGATAACTGCCCCATGGTGTTCTCCAAGGTGCGGGCAATACCGAAATCTCCCAGCTTAAAATATCCGAAGTTATTGATGAAGACATTGCCCGGCTTGATGTCCCGATGGATCACGTTCCGTTGTTCACATATCTCCAGAGCGGAACAAATATCGGTGCCCAGCTTTATCACTTCCTGCTCCGTCATCTGCTTGTCGCAAATATATGTATTAAACGGTGTCAGCAGCTCCATGCGGATGAAGATATCCCAGCCGACCTCGTCCTCTTTCTCCACTACCTTATAGTCCTCAACACTGACTATATTCTGGATTCCTTTAAATGATTCCATCAGTTGAATCTCGTTGACAAAATCATCCACCACACTTTGGAGATATGTGCGCGTAGCATCCATATCCAACCCCTCTGAACGCAAGGAATCCACTTCGGACGAATCCTGGGGAATAGAGATGACCTTGATTGCCGCCTCACTAGTCACTCCATGCTCCTGACGCACAGCCCGATAGACGGTGCCATATGATCCTTTTCCCAGCTTTTCCTCAATAGACCATTCCGGCCACACGTTTTTAACATCCATTTTTACTTCCGCTCCTTAATAAAAAGATTCTTTATTTTGATATGTTCTCTTGCAATTTTGCATGTAATGATAGTGATATTGTCCTTTCCTCCGTTTGCCAGAGCTTCTTCAAGCAGGTCCTGGGCAACGGATGGAAACGGACGAGACCCCAAAATATTGGAGATTCTCTCTGTAGAAACCATATCCGTCAATCCATCAGAGCAAATCAGGTAGATATCCTCCTCATGATATGAGCCGGTAGACAAGTAGGGATGAATCTCCATCTCTGATGGTGGAATACCAAGATACTGAGTGAGCGGCGGCTTTCCATTAACGCTCAAGCCATATACATGATCTTGTGATATTTGTACGATGCTGCCCTGCGAGTAACGAAATATCTTGCTGTCACCTAGATTGCACAGGAAGATTCTTTTTTTTGAAAAGAGAAGTAAGGCCACTGTGGTTCCCATTGTATTTATAGAGTTTTCTTTTGCGTATTCACATATCTCTCTATTGGCATTGGCACAAAAATCCATCAATATGCTTTGTGAAACCCCTGTCAATGATTTCATGCTGGCCGCTTTCGCGGCAATATATGCAGCCATCTCGCCGCACTCCTCACCGCCCATCCCATCGAATACTCCAAATAGACGGTTTTGGGAAACACCAATGGTGCCATAAATTGGTTCACTAAATTCCTGCCCCTTATCTCCCTGCTTATTATACTGATTCAAGCAAATAAAATTGTCCTGATTGCTTTTTCGGCGATTACCGCTATGGTTTACGCATGAATAATTAATCTTATACCCCACTCTTTCAGCCCTCAAATGCTTCCTGAATGATTACAAACAATCATAGAATATACCTATGCTATAAAATATCAGATTCTCTGATTTAACGCCCGAACAGGCATTTTTATATAATCACATTCTAAGAATAGAATCACTTAATGGCCTATCTGACTCTAACATGGCAAATCAACAAATATTGCGTTGATTGTAATCAAATGTTCAAGTAATAGAGATAGGCCATTATGTGATTATGTTCCCGCTACACCGGCTTGCGTTCAGTTGGGCTTGTCATATAAAACCATTTCATTTCCTTCCATACTGAGCGTTAGAGTTCCATCTTCTAGGCTCTCGATGGTAAGTACCGCAGTATCGCCGCCTTGTAACACTGGTGCAGTGATTTTTAGCTGGTTGTCATTAACGATTGCCCAAGTTCCTGTTCCGCTGCCGCTGCCAGATGTACACGTCCCATCACTGTAAAATGTAAATGCCGGTTCATCTCTGCCCTCCCGGTACCAGGAACCTTCCAGCGCTTTTTCATAGCTTTGTGAACAAGCAGACAACCCCACTACCATACACAGCACCATAATCATAGCGACAAATTTCTTCAACATTTTTTGCCTCCCAGTTAATAGAATTGTATTGCTCTATTGGTTTATCAAAATTGACTCTTGCAGGGTCATCACTATTACACACGCTGGATCTTCCACTTCTGAGCGTTCGTCCTGTTTCGTGAATAAACCCACACATTGGTACCGTTCGCAATATCTCCATTGCATACATCCAAAGCCAGGTTTGAATTCAATTGAGGACATAGATAGTAGTAGCCGTTGCCTGCATCCTCAAGAAGCCATTTTTGTGAAGCGGTTCCATTATGCGCGTACTGCTGTACGTTTGTTCCGGATTTTGAAACTCCTCCTTTCACGTCCAAAGCTTTATTAGAACATTTTGAAGTTATTGTGTAATACCCATTCCCTACATGAGTCAATTTCCATTGTTGCGCTGCCGACTTGTTCTTTTTGTAAATTTGCACATTGACACCGTTACCGGTCTTTGCTCCTTGAACATCAAGGCTTGAGTTTGGAGCGCTCTTGGGGCTTAAAGTAAACCATCCGTCCATAATCACAACGAACTTCTTGTTGACCAATGTGGCTGAACCGGCAGCATTCACAGCCGTAACACGATATGTGTAAACGCCCGCAGGTAATTTTCCAAAAGTGATATCATAATCAATACTAGACAAGTTATAATTATTGGCGTTCGGTTTTACCGTTTTACCAATTTTCATTGTACCGTCAGCGGCATAAACCCCTACACATACGGATGTCAGTTTGCTTCCAGATTTAATACTTCCCTGTATGCTGAAAGATTGTCCAATTCTTAAATTACCAGGTGCATTAGAGCCGGAGATACTGGCCAAAGTTTGTGTAGACTTATCTTCTTTTACAGAGAAGTTAAGGGTTCTCTTTTCGGTGGTTCCGTCCTTGGCCTTAACTTCATAGCACAATTTGTAACTTCCCACATCCAAGTCGCCAAATGTCATCGCATAGTCAAGGACAGATTCATTCAGTTTATAGGAACTGGAGTTTACATTTACGCTTTTTGAAAAAATATTTCTTAAAAACTGATCCGTTACCTTTGCAGTTATCGATGCGATATTACTTCCAGTAGAATAAATTGTACCTGTAAGATGATATCCTTTTCCGCAGCTTACAGTACCCCCATTTGGCGCTGAAACAGACGAGAAGGTTATTTGTGTGTTTGCCTTCTTGCAGTAGGTCAAATTAACCCAACCGGACTTCACTCCAGCATGTGTTTTTATTGAGGCAGTATAGCCCCAATCCCCGGAAATGTTGGTAACTGTAAAGCCAATACCGTTAGTTGCAACTCCAACTGAAGAATAGGAAGTACTTGCTCCGGCGCGAACATTTACACCTAAACAGTGATTAACAGTATAAGTTCCTACATCGAACTTTGTACCAGACTGACCTTCGCTGGACGCAGTGTCATCAGAAAGATTTCCATCAGCATTTAGCCTCACATATCCAATGATATTCTCACTTGTCTTACTCATCGTGTGTGAGGCCACTTTGCCTTTCCCGCTTGACGAATTTCCATCAATGTAGGTTATTTTGTTTGCAGAAACCTTTGTCACGATTCCAACGTGGTCGAAAGAATATGGGGAACTCCATCCCGACCAACAGAATTGAACCAGATCGCCTTCTTTGGGAGAGAATTTTTTATTGCTTGCACTCTCCACCCGTCCCTTTTCCTTTAACCCTGGATAGAGCTTTTTTACACGACTTTCGTGTCCGCTTGAGAACACATAAAATGTTCCAGCTGATTTCGTACTGCACACCCAATCTGCAAGATCAATCGCATAAGCGCATTGGGGCCTCGTGATTTGTCCTAGGGATTTTCCAACATTGGACTTGTTGATACAATATCCGACAAACCGCCCGCACCATGCTTCATTAGGCAGGCCCAAATCCTCCCTGGTTTTACCCACAGCCTTTTTTGCTACGCTGGTGAAGCTTGATATAGCGTTTCCTGATACACTTGCGGCACTTGCATTTACGACCATCGTGGACATAATGAGGCAGAGGAGCACCAGCATAGATACGAACTTCATTGCTTTCTTTTTCATAGCTTTTCCCTCGCTTTATATAGAATAAACTTTTCTCGGCTCAGAAGAATGAAATCATCCTTCTGAGGTTGCCAAGGAATTTCCTTGGTGCTGCCATGATTATACACTATTTGCGAGGGTAGGCTGTAAGATGGATTTTACTAAAACCAATCATCTACTGCGAGCAAAAGTACAAGTAATATCAAAAATTAATCTGGCAACCTATGGTCACCATAGAGGAAAGAATACAAGGGCATCTCCATAACCCCAGGAGTTTTACCCCATATATTTGTCAAGAAGTTTATCAACAATAGGTATACTTAAAATATATACCATAAGGAATGCTATCTTTTTTTATTTCAACCTAATTTTGCTCCACATTCTTTGCAGAACGCATCTTCAGAGGTGTTCTTACATCCACAAGCCGGGCATACCCGTTCAGTTGCAGTATTTTCCATAGGCTGGGCGGTTTCCAAAGATTGACTTGGCTCCTGTTCCATAGGCTTTCCACATGACGTACAAAAGCGCATTCCCTTTTTTACCAACGCGCCGCAAGCGGAACACACCATTTTATCTTCCGGTATTTTTGGACTTTCCACCGGCATTGGCGCTCCGCAAGAGCTACAAAAGGATACTCCGCGCGCCACCTCGGCACCGCACTTCTCACAGCGTTGAACGCCCTTTAGATCCTGAATTTGTCTCTTATATTCCTGGATTTTCCTGTCAGAGTCCACAATTGTTCCTATCATCCCCATGAACTCCGGCTCACTATCCTGGGCATGAATGGTTGCGTACAGCTTACCGATTTGAAAATAGGCATTTGAGATTATCTTTTCTTCCTCGGAAATCATGGAATTTAATCGGGCAACCTCCGAAATTTCTCTGGTCTTTTGTATGGCCTTTGCGCTTGCGTCTGCCGCTTTTTTGGTAAGTGATTCAAATAGTGCCATTGTTAGATCCTCCTTAAAATTTTTGAGTCCTTACTTCTATCAAATCAGGTACATTCCTGAAATGATTCAAGTGTCCTATCAAAATCGAGCAAACAGCTTTCTAAAATCGTTATTCCTAATCATTCGAGCAGAATGACTAGGGTGTTACAAGAAAACAGCCTCAAAAAGGAAAAGTGTACTTTTTTACAAAATCGGCTTTTCCCAAGTCAAAACGCCAAAGTTCGTGTCTTTTTCACATCTATGTAGCCAAAAGGTGTTGCAATTATGAACGCTTTGTGGTAAAATAATCTAAACATGTCGAACTCTTAAAAAGTACACCTTTTCAGAGTTGCCCCGATTCCCTTTTTGTCCCATTTGCTATACGGTATTCCCGCAGCCGCTTATAAAATGTAGCGGCGCTCATGTCGCAAAGCTCAAGCACTTGGCTGATGTCAAGTGCTTTGTCTTGCCACTGAATCACGATTTGCTCGAAATCCTCTGGCACCGGCTTCTCCGGCCTGCCGAACCGTACCCCTCGAGCTTTTGCCGCCGCGATGCCCTGTTCCTGCCTTTTTTTGATGTTGACCCTCTCATTTTCTGCTACGAAGGAGAGGATTTGCAGCACTAGGTCGGCAATGAACGTCCCCATCAGGTCTTTGGCGGTGCGGGTGTCCAAGAGCGGCATATCGATCACGCAGATGTCCACATTCTTGATTTTTGTAAGGATCCTCCACTGTTCCTGGATCTCCTTATAGTTGCGTCCCAGCCGGTCGATGCTCAAAATATAGAGCAGGTCGCCTGGCTTTAGCTTTTTCACCATCCGCTGATACTGCGGCCTTTCAAAGTCCTTGCCAGACTGCTTGTCCATATAGATGTTGCGCAGTGGCACTTCCTTAGTGCTGAGCGCAATCCGCTGCCTGTCCTCGTTCTGGTCGGTGCTGGATACCCGGATATATCCGTAGGTTTTCATGGGCATGGCTCCTTTCTCATATAACATGGCTTGATATTCACTATTTTATAAGAAACGGCTTCTTTTCGACACAAGAAAAGCCCGGGAGCATTTTGCTCTCGGGCCATCGTTATTGTGGCGTAGAAAGGGATGGCTTTCGCCATCCCTTTCTATCGCATTATTTATTCAAGTAATTCATAAGCATCTGCGCAACCTCGGCTCTGGTCGCTTTCCCTTTCGGGTCAAGTATTCCATTCCCTTTACCTCTGACGATGCCATTCTCATTGGCCCAGCACAGCGCTTTCCAGGCGTAAGTACTCACCTTCCCGGCATCGCTGAAATCCAGCTCATTCTTGCGTGGTTCGGGGCTGCCGGCGTAGCGCCAGAGCATGACTGCCAAATCCTGCCGGGTGATTGGCCGATCCGGGGCGAATCTGCCGCCGCCTACACCAGTGACGATGCCCTCTGCCGTCGCCCAATTCACAGCGTTTACGTACCAGCCAGTGGTCACATCACTGAACACACCGCTCCCGGCCTGGGGACGCCCTGCCTTGTTATAGATGATCTGCGCGAACTGAGCGCGGGTCATGCTGTCATTAGGGCCGAATTTGCCGTTCTCATAGCCAGCCATCAGACCGTTTTTACACACAAACTCCACGGCCTTGATGTACCAGCTGGTATCGCTCACGTCCGGGAAGGGATTCCTCCAGGGCTTTGGCGATGGGCTGGGGGATGTAGTGGGTGTTGGCGAGCCACTCGGCAAAGGGCTGGGAGAACCTATAGGCTCCGGGCTGGGAGAACCTGCGGGTACAAAATCAGCCTTTACCGTCACATTCCGGCTGGGCATTTTGAAAGTGTATTTACCATTCTTCTCGGTAAGCTCTACTGCCTGGTTCTGGCTGTCTGTGACGGTGATTTTGTCCAGCTTGTAGCCCTCGTCCGGCTGAACGGTCAGGGTCACGGTGCTGCCAGCGTATATGCTGGTGCGGTCAGCGGTGACTTTGCCGTGTTCGCTCTCATTGACTTTTACGCTGTAGTAGCTGACCCAACCGCCGCCACCGCCGGAGCTGCCGGAGGACTTCTTCTCCCAGCCCACGGAGATTGGCGAGAGTCCGGTTACTGTGAACCGAAGGCCATTTGCGGTGTTGGTCACAGTCGGGGTCTCGATGTCACCAATGACATTGCCAAAATCAGTGGTTGTAAACATATGCACAACCGTAAACGTATAGCTGCTGTCTGTCCCGGAAGGATAGGGCAGTGTAACGGTTAATCCCCCGGCGGGGAAGTTGTCTTTGGTCGCAGCTGTCCAATTTCCCCCTCCGTCAGTGCTTACCAGCAATGCCACATCATACACAGCTGTGTTCGTTGCCGGGATGGTGGGGGTTTGCTCCGTGACCTTAGTTTTCATCACTGCTTCCAGTTCTTCCGGGGTATCCAAGCTCGCGTTGGTCTTCAGCCCTGCGGGTACTTCTGAGATTCCTTCTTCCATGACCAGCTTGAATTTATTTGAACCGTCGTCAGCGGGAGGATCAGGCAGCTCTGTCAGCGCCTTCCTCTGTACGGAACATGACGTGTTCGCCTTTTCATGGTTGCTGTCCCCGGCGTATGCCGCTGTAAATGTGTATGTTGTATCTGTGCCGCCTTGGGGGATGTTCGCGGTAAAGGTACCGTCCTGATTCTTTGTCACGGTGATGTCCTTATCGTAGCAGGCCAAGTTTGCTGTGCTGCCATCGGGCAGGCCGGAGAGAGAAAACGTCACGTCGCCGCCGGTCGTGGCCGTGGGGGATGCCGTCAGGCGCAGGGTGGGAGTCGCCTTGCCTATCTGCACCTGGGCATAGCCTTTGGCTTTCCCATACAAGGTGCTGTCTTCCGGCGTGAAGATCACCTCTTTCAGGCCGCTGTCCGCCACGTCAGTCAGCGCCTGACCCGGTACGAAGCTCCATCCGCCTTTGACCGGCGTGCCGTTCGCCACCGCTGTGCCGCTGATCTTCAAGTCCGAAACAGACTGGCCGGTATAGGTCACAGATATCGCGTCCACGGTCAGCTCCGGGATGTCCACATCGGCAACAGTAATTTTAATCATCAAGTCAAACGCATTATAGTTGGTGGAGCTCGAAACAGGGACAGTTACCGTGCCAATCTTATTAACATTAGTCTGGTCAGCCGCAAGCGTGTATGACAGCACACCTTCGTTCACGGCAGGCTGGGGATTGGCAAAGATGCCGCCGCTTACGGTGATATTCCCCAGCTCCGCGCCATCGGGAAGCATCCCGCCGATATCATAAGTCCGGCTGGCGCCAAACTTCGCGGAGGTTTCTACGGTCACATTCTCATGGCTGGCCTTATTTATTGTCACAGCCACCTTCGCCGGAGCGGTGCCGTTGTAATTATCGGTACCTTCCACCTTATACCAGACATCATACGTTCCCGCATTGGTGCCGGTGGGGATATTCTTGGTGTACGTTCCGTCTTGTGCAGTTGAATACACCATATCCCCCACGTTCGCCGTCCCTGCCTCCACAAGCGCCTGGGCCTCCCCGGTATAGGTCAGCGTTTTGGCCGTGGGAGCTGTGACCGTCACGTCCGCTTTCTTGATAGTCAGCGTCATCTCCTCGCTCTGGGCGGCGGTATAGTTACCCTGCTCCGCAATGCTGGCCTTGATGGAGTAAGTTCCAACATTGGTGGGCAAGTCAGGGCCGGAATACGTTCCATAAGTGTAAGTGATCGTTCCGCTGAAGTTTTCGTCGTTTACCAGCGTCACAGTAGGCTCGATTGCCACAGACTGGCCGGTGTAGGTCAGCTCCACTGGGCTATTATTGGCCCACGCGATTGTGGGCGTGGCCTTGCCGATGGTGTAGGTTTTTTCCACACTCCCGGTATAGTTCCCCTTGCCGGTGACGGTGATGTTTACCGTTCCGGCGTTGGTGAAGTCGGTGGTAGCAGCATCGCCGCGTTTGTAGCTGACCTCATAATCGGTTCCCTCAGTCAGCGTGGTTTCCCCCTGCTGGACAGAGAGGGCGGGTTTCTGCTCTGTGCCGCTGTAAGTGGCGCTCTCCGCGGACAGCGTCACCATGTCCGCCGTCAGCAGGGCGGGGGCAACATTGAAAGTCAGCTCGCATTCTGCCAAAGCATTCTCGTCACGAATAATAACAATATTTATTTTTATTTTATGTTCTCCGGCACTCAGAAGGGCATTGCCTGTCAGAGTAGCCATAGTGGGAGGGTCGATAATAGCGTGATCAGAAAAAATAACTGTTTCTCCAAGCGGGTTCTTCACGTTACCAGCTACCGACACCGGCTCCGTCAGGGTGTTTTCCGCTGTGACCACACCGGTCAGATCCCCATAGACCAGCTTGGGAATGTGGATCGTCACGGTGCCTAAATCCTTCCCATAGCCGCAGGTCTTGCAGGCTTCGCTCACCGCTATGACCGTGCCGCTGGCCTCGGCGGTGCATTTGATGTTATGCGCCTCCACATTTTGATACCCGCAGAGCTTACAGATCCGGGTGTGGCTGGTGTCGTTGTGGGTGTATTCGCCGTAGTCGCAGTTTTCCGCGTCCCATGTTTTGCCGCAGGCCAGACAGGTCTTGGTGTGGGTGGACGTATTTTCGTTGTGGGTGTAAGTACAGACGCCCTCGCCGGCGTGGTTACACGCCTTTACCGTCACGGTGCCGGTCAGCTCCTGGCCGTCCGCCTCGAGCGCGATGGGCGTACCATCGCGATAGTAGGCGCAGCCCTCGGCCAGCAGGCTGGCAAGGTTGCCGCTGCCGAATACCTCAATCGCCTTTTCGCCCTCGCAGATCCCGGCGGAGAGCTGGACGGACTGTGCAGAGTTGACGGCCAACCCATAGCCGCCGCCTGTATTGCGTATGGTCACATATTCGCCGGTGACGGATAGAGATGCACTTGCAGAATTGACGTATACACCGGCGGAATTCTCCCCGTTGCTGGTAAAAGTCCCACCTTCCAGCGTTACGCTTCCGTTCACAGCAAGAGCATGGCTCTGCTCAGAAATGATCTCCCCCTCGCCCCGGATGGTCATAGCAGTGACAGAACCTTGAACCCAGACATATTCAGTGCCGGTAAATGTGATGTTATGCCCGCCCAGGTCCAAGGTGCAGTTGACTTTGATGTTGAGGGTATTTGTCCTCTCTACATTCGCCAGCAGGGTGAAGGTGGCCCCAGCGTTGCCGCTGTTTGCGAGGGCGGCGTCCAGTTGATCCGCGAGCAGGTAAGTGGTAACGCCGTCCTTTTCCATCTTAGCCGCGGGGGTTTGGCCGTTGACGCTCGATGTGTCGCTGAGTGTCAGGGTCACGCCCGCGAAGCTGGTGTTGTCCGTGCTGTCCGACAGGGTGATGTTTTTGGCGCTGATGGAGATGGGGTGTTCATCGGAATTATTCTTGAACAGGGTGCCGTTAAGGGCCTCCATGCGGACGTCTCCCTTTACATCAATGGTGAGAGAGCCATCGTTATTGATTACGGCCTTTCCCTTGTCATGCGTCACGGTGAGATTGCCGGGGCCGGTCATGCTGACAACGGCACCTTTATTTATCCAAATAGGGGGAACTGCTGCAGAAACGGATACATTCCCTTCGATCCCGATTTCGCGATTGCCGCATATATAGAGCGAACTTTGGTTGTCGGTGGTTGTAATACGCAAATCCCGCAGGGTAACGCTCGTACCTTCCGGCAGCGTTCTACTAAATGTAATACTTGCGCTCTGGGCCGACCCGGTGAGGACAAGGCTGGTGAAGGTGCCATTCCCCGCCGGATTCATGCC
This sequence comes from Acutalibacter muris, assembly GCF_002201475.1. Taxonomy (NCBI): domain Bacteria; kingdom Bacillati; phylum Bacillota; class Clostridia; order Eubacteriales; family Acutalibacteraceae; genus Acutalibacter; species Acutalibacter muris. The sequence goes on from NZ_CP021422.1 coordinate 2,525,571, forward strand.
GTTGTAAATAACATATTGCGGCTGTCCATCTTTTTCTTGAAGAGAAATACTTTGGTTGTCCTGCACTGTAAGCACAGTGACGTTCTGGTCCCCCTCCACCGCCAACGCCACCGGCGGCCACATCCCCAGGCACAGGGCCAGGCTCAGCAGAATACTGATAATTTTCTTCATGAGTAAAACCTCCGTTTTGATTCTATATCAGCCCCAAGCTCTTGGCGGCGGCAATGGCGTCTGTCTTGCTGCCAGCCTCCAGCTTGCGGTAGTTCTCCTTGATGTGATAGCGCACCGTGTCCGGCTTCATGCCGAGCCTCGCGCCGATCTGTGTGGCCGAAAGGCCCCCGCTTTGCAGCCGCAGGATCTCCAGCGCCGTGGGGGAGAAGTCATCCCTTGCCGCCGACTTTGGCAGCAGATAGCTCGGATAGCGCCGGGCCGTCTGCTTGGTTTCATCCAGCATCTGCCTATACCACGGGCCGTCCCGACTCCGCTTCTTCAGCAACGGCAGCACCGCCGCCCCCAGCTCGCTGATGAACCGCACGAAGTGATAGCTCTCGGCCTCGTCCAGAGCTGCGGTCAGCATGGCCTCCCACTCCGCCCCCAGCCGCTGGCGCACGATGGCCCCCAGCACCCCGGCCTCCATGCGGATGTACGTCCTATGGCCGCGCCCGGCGTATTCGTTGAGCTTTTCCAGCAGGGCCAGGGCCTTGAGGTTCTCGCCCAGCGCTAGATAGCAGCGCACCTTGGTCAGATAGCGATAGCGCTCCATGGTGATAAATTCCTTATCCTCGTCCGGGGCCTCTTTCAGCCACTCCCGAACCGCCTCCATGTCACCGGCGTACAGCGCTATCCTGCACCGCATGGCCCGGATATTGGGCAGGAGCTGCATCACCCGCTGCTCCTTTACCGCTGTCTGGAAGGAGTCGAGTATCGTCCCGGCGTTTAAGAGGTCGCCCTGTAAAATCATCATCCGCACCCGCTGGCCCACCGCCGAGAACGCGATCTCCGGTCTGCCGCCGCACTCGGTCTCCACCTGTCCTCTGGAGAGCAGAGTCAGCACCTCGAAGGCATTCTCGCCCTTCTCGAACAGGCTCTCCCCCAGGGCAATTTTCGTCAGTCCCTTGCCGTAGCTCCCCAGCACCCGCTCCACCAGCGGCCCGACAGTCCGCGCCAAGGCCCGGTCCGAGCGGCTCCACCGGCAGAAATCCTTCCCGCCGTTCATGGTGCTGGGCACGTTGCTGGTGACGGAAAACTCCGGCAGGCGCGCCCCCTGGTCCAGGAGCATAGCAGGCGCTCTCAGCATGATTTTCAGCACGTCCCGGCTCCCCCGGTGGGGCAAGCCGATGTCCAGGTAGCATAGGCGGCTCTGGGCCTCCCGCTTTGTGCCGCCGGTGGCAGTCTTGGCGAAATCGGCCAGCTTTTTGTACCAATACTCGCTTTTTTCCTCGTCCATCAGCATGGAGTGGAGCATAGAAAGCCCTGCCATGAGTACGGGGCTTTTTGCGGCCTCATCCTCATCCATGCTGAGATAGTACCGGCGCAGTTCGTAGTAGTGGCCCGCGCCAGGGTTCGTCCGGGCGTTGCGGATAAGCAGTTCCCGGATCTGCGCCCAGTTCTCGGCCTGCTCGTACATCTCCAGGGCCTCCGAGATATGCCCGTTCATCTCATACCAGACCCCGGCGTTTTTCGCACAGGTCCTCAACTGCTCCTCCCCCAGCGACTGCCTGGACCGCTCCCGCAGAGCGTGGAGGAGCACCGGTCGCAGGCGGTACGTATCGCCCTCCAAAAACAGGAAATTGCCGGTTTCAGCCGCCTTTTGCAAGTAAACCGAAGCCTGGCGGCTGGCGGTGATGAGCTCTGCCAGGGGCAGGGTAAATTCGTCCACCACGCTGACCCTCATGAGGAATTCCAGCAGCTCGCTGTCCCATTCCACCATCACATGATCTGTAAGGTACCGGGCGAAGCCGTCGTGAATTTCCTTTTGCATCTGCGGCCCGGGAGTCATACCCTCGGCCATCTTCAGTGCCGCGTGGCGCACCGCATAGGCATTGCCCTCGGAGTTCTCCGTTAAAAGCCGCAAACCATCCTCGGTACAAGAAAGCCCCAGCCTGTCCAAGTACCCCGCAATTTCCTTTCTGCCCAGGCGCAGGTCGTTCTCGCTGATGATCATGAAACCCACATTGATGTATTCGGGCATGAGCCAGGCGGGTACCGGGCTGCGGCTTACGATGATCAGCCAGACCTCCGGCATGGCGACGATGCTCCTGACTATTTCTCTCCGGGATTCGTCCAGCAGATGCAAATCGTCCAGCACCACGATTCCCTGGGCCGGGATATCATTTTCATCCCAGCGCCGGTTCCCGCAGTTCAGATAGGTATGGCGGCGTTTCGCCAGATATTTTTGTACAAAGGTGGTCTTGCCGTAGCCGGTTGCCCCATAGATATAGGCGGTCTGGTCAATGCTTTTCGCGGCTTTTAGCTTACGGTTCGCGCTCAGCGGCATGATGTACTGTTCCAAAGCTCACACCTCCGCCCTAAAAATACGCGCAAAAAAGCCACAGGAAACACGCCAGTGCTCCTGTGGCTTTTTGTGATATAAGGTTAAAATGGGCGCAGTTATACCTTGCTTGCTTGCTTGCTTGCTTGCTTGCTTGCTTGCTTGCTTGCTTGCTTGCTTGCTTGCTTGCTTGCTTGCTTGCTTGCTTGCTTGCTTGCTTGCTTGCTTGCTTGCTTGCTTGCTTGCTACACAATTATGTGCGCTCATTTGGAAAATGCAACCCCTTTTCTGTAAATTCTTTGTGAATATTTGCTTATTTAGGCCCTACTCAACCCATCATAAAAATATTATACAGTGTTGAGGATGCAATGTACACTCCCTAAGTTGGGTAGTTTGCCAGCTTTTTTTGGCATGAGTATTAACTCTTGATTTTTCCCGTGGATGTGGTACAATCATGTTGTACTTATGCACTCACAATTCACCTCAAGGAGGCTCAAAAATGGCAGTCAATTATGACGTTCCGATGACTTGGAAGGACTTTAAGGCTTTAGAGAAAGAGGAACAGCGCGATTATCTTCAGCACCTGATTGACACTTACGGCGCTAACGCGGTATCCTTTGCGCAGATGTTCAAAATCAACGCAAACACCGTGCGCAGGTATATCTCAGACAACGACGTCGGAATCAAGCTGAGTCGTGGGAGCCGTGTTGACCGCGCCCGCTGGAATGAGTTCCTGGGTGTTCAAGAAACCGAGGAAAAGGCAGCAGAGGTGGTCCAGCCCCAGCCGGTTTCCTGCGGGATGCAGGTCTGCTCCGCCACTATGCGTTTTTGTGGTGCGATTGATGTCGACATGATTACTGCTGATCTCAAACGCGTTTTCGATGGGAACACACAGGGGGAGATTGAAATTACTTTCACATTGAAGGGCGAATAACCGGCTCAATCCATCTCAAAATATTCCATTTATCCATGCGGTTCAGTGTCATGCGCTCGGCCTTTTCTTCCGCAGAGAGGCGGGAGCAGGCTTTGCATATGTGTGCGGCATGTCCCTTGCCGCTGAACTTCTCGTTGGCCTTGTACTCGCCGCAGATTTTGCAGTAATGTCCATGAGGGCGGTTCTTTCTTTTCTTTGGCATATGCGAACCTCCTTGTTGCTAACTCTATTCTACCCCACTTCTTCACAGCTTTCAACACAGCTTTCAACATTCAATCGTCGATAAGCAGAAAAAGAAAAAGGCCGCGCCGCGAACTTTACTCACTGAACCATCGTTGTTAAAAACTTATCGCTGAGTATACTTTCTCTTTACCTTTTTTCTTTCTGCTTACCCATAAACTGGTAGGTTAACATTCCCCTGTCACCATGACACCCTCCCGGTATCACGAAAATCCGAGACTGCTCCCTTGTGAGTAGTTTCAGCTTTTCAATCATCACCACCCTGGCTCGGCGTTTGTCAGTGTATATAGGTTAGACGAGTCCGCGCCATTAGGCCGCTGCCGCCCGGTGACGTAGAGGAACCCACCCTTCTCCAAGTCCCGGATGGCCCTATGCACCGTGGCCTCGGACATCTTTGTCTGTCTAGCTATGGTCGGCACGGAAGGAAAGCACTGCCCCTCCTTGCCTGCCCGGTCGGACAGGTACATATAAACCAGGATTGCGCGTTTGGGCAGGTCGCTCTGGTATAGGCCCTCCATATTATACATTTTCTGTTTCATTCCTTTCGGTTCGTATTTTAGCTGGCTTCTCCACAGGCTGGGTAGATGGCTCTGATTTCCTGGGCCGCAGATGAGGGAACGCCTTATGGATGGCCTCCATCAGCGCTGCGCGGCTGGCGTACCGCACCGGTCTGCTGCCCCTGTCCGGCACCTGGTACGGCTTCCCGAACTCAATGCCCCACTTGAAGAAAAGCTTTAGCTTGACCTTCATGGGGTTCACGCCGGTTTTCATCACCACGAACTGGCCCTTTGGCATGGACTTCAGCTCGTCTGGGGTCATGAGGGGGCGCTCTATCATCTGCAAAGACTGGCTGGGGTCATTCTTTCCCCGGCTGACGGAGCCGGAGAGCGCCGTCCTGCTGCCCAGGGATTTGCTCATGACCTGGGCGGTTTCGCTGTTGGGCGCAAAACCGCCAAAAATGGTGAGCTGCGTGTTATCTATTATAATTTCAGCACCCTCTTTGCCGTAGTTCTTCTCAAGTTGCCCCAGGGATTGAATGACCGGCACAATGCTCAGACGGCGGGAGCGGCTGGCCGAGAACATCATCTCAGCGGACTCTATCTTCGGCAAAGTGCCGAACTCGTCAGCGAAGAATACCGCCCGGTTCTTCAGCTTGCCACCGTTCTCGTCTGCCACGGCCAGGATCTCCCGGTAGAGCTGCTGGATCACCAGAGATACCATGAAAAACTTATTGGGGTCTTCCTCGGGCATCACCAGGAACAGAGCGGATTTCTCGTTGCAGAATGTTTCCGCGTCTACCGCCGTGCCGAAGCACAGGATCTGCTCCATTTCGCTATCGAGGAAACTGTTTAACCGAGCAAGTGCCGTGGACATGACGGAGGCCATGGCCTGTTCGCTGGAGGACAGGGCCGCTCCCGCAAACCAGCGGGCCTTGTGGTCAGATGGTAGCGAGTCCATGAGGATGTGGAACAGGGTCTTGCCTTTTACGCCGCTGGGAGCCAGCAGCTCCTGGATGATTTTGAAAATGGATACGATGTGGCGCTCGGCAGGCTCACAAAACTCTGCCACCAGCAGGATTGCCGAGGTGAGCAGGCCCTCCGCCGCATCGTAAAAGAAGGCGTTTTGACCGTAGCTTGCGCTGTCGCCGCCTGACATGATGATGGTCTTTGAGATGATTTTGGCGTACTTCTCAGCCCTTGCTTTGTGGGCCAGCTTGCCCTCCTGCTTGTACAAATCGGCATATTTGTTGACCAGATGCAGGAGGTTAAAGCCGTCGCTCTTTGTAGGGTTGCGCAGGTCAATAACGGAAACCCGGTAGCCATAGCAGTCCCTAGCGATGCCAGCATAGTTGCGAAAAACATCGCCCTTGGTATCAGTATTTAAGAATGACATCCCACTTGCCAGGGCGTATTCCAGACAGGGGTAAAGCCAGTACGCAGTCTTTCCCACGCCAGCCGCGCCTATCATGATAGCATGGACATCGCCGGTATCCACCAGGGCGGTGGTGCCATGCTTTTTGTTTTTACAGCCAACCACAATGCCCTGTTTGTCCGGTAGATTTCTTCCCTCCCGCCAGCGTTCGGGGGTAAAATCGACCTGCGCATAGGTGCGGACAATCTCCCCTCTGGTGGCCCACCGCGCGGTACCGTGCTGGCCGTGGCCCACGGTCTTTGCCTTGATGTTCAGCGAATAGAAATTACTCAGGGCGGTGATCCCTGCGAGGACGGCAAGCATGATACCCGCCGCCAGAATCAGACCGCCGACGTTTTGCGGCATATTGATAACCTCCCATTGAATTGGTTGTGCATTTGTGGTATGCTTTTCAAAAAAAGAAAAAGGTAATACCCATGTTAAAAGCATTCAAAATGAAACTCTATCCCGGAAAAGCCCAGGAATATAAGCGCCGCCATGACCGGCTCTGGCCGGAGATGTTGGAGATGATCCACGCCCATGGCGGCAGAAACTATTCCATCTTCCTGGACGAAAGCAGTCTTACTCTGTTTGCGGTAATTGAGATAGAGAACGAGGAGCTATGGGCGCAGGGCACTGACACGGCCATCAACCGGAAGTGGTGGGACTATATGGCCGACATCATGGAGACCAACCCGGACAACAGCCCCGTGTCCACAGACCTGCCCATGCTGTTCCATCTTGACTGACTCACATAGCCATCACCTGCCCCATGGTTTCCTCCTGACTAGTGGAGAGAAGTTCCTCGTTCCAGTCCTTCTGGTCGGGAAAATGAGCACTGACCTCCACCTCCCATTCCTCCAACAACTCCCGAGCGATGCGCTCGGCGGCCTTATGACCGGCCTCGTCATTGTCCAGACAGAGGGTGACTTCCTCCAGCTGCGGGCAGTCCTCCAGGAAGCGCTGGATGGGAGCGCTGCCCACCCCGCACAGCGCAACGTAGGAGTTCTCCTGCCAGTTCTCCGGGTGCAGGCTGATGTACGAGAGCATATCAATGGGGGCCTCAAACACATAAAGCTGTCGGCCCGGCCCGGTGTGGTGAAAGCTGTACGCCTTTTCGCTGCCGCCCAAAGTCTGGCGGAACCCACTCTCAGAGAGGGTCCCACGCATATGGATGTGTTTGACCCGGCCCTTTCCGTCCATGCCAACGAACACGGCGTTGTGTTTGTCTGCACTCTCATATATAAGGTGGGCATGGGCGAAAGCAGACACCAGCTCCGGGTCGATGCCCCTGGTCTGGCAGAGATACGCAAACACCCGCCGCATATTGCCGTTGGCGGCGGGTGGTACCAGTTCGATTTTCTTTTCTTCCTGTTTGGGTGGGATGACCTTCCTGGCAGGCCGGAGGCGTTCCGGCACATCGTCCAGCTCGGAAACAGAACAGCCAAGGTGCTCGGCCACGGCCCGTTCCTCGGACATTCCATAGAAGTATTGCAGGAACTTCACAGCGTCGCCGCCCTCTTGGGTGTACTGGTCGAACCACACATTGTTGCGGACGGTGACGCGCTCCCCTTGGTAATCCCACTCCCACTCGGAGCCGGATTTCTTAAGCTTTTCACCACGGGAGCGGAGCCAGTACACCAGGTCGGTGTGGCCAGCCTGGTAGCGGTCTTTTGCAGTCATGATCTAACCTCCCAACTTCTGGCCCTGGGCCAGTTTCTTTTCAGCTATCTTACTCATCAGCTTGCGGTCTGAATGGTGCATATGTTCATTGTCCAGGTCGCGGAGCCTGTCTTGAAAAATCCCCGCCGCCTGCCGCAGAAGGCGGAGAGCTGCGTTCATAACAGACCAGCTCTGAGCGCCCGAGGTTGAGTGCAGAGAGTCCAACAGCCGCTGGGCGTACTCGTTTCCATGGGCGGCGGCAGCTTGAAAGTAAGCAATGGCGCGTACTTCATCCCGCTCCACTCCCTGGCCCCGGCGGTACAGACATCCGAAAGCATATGCGGCAAATGGGTTACCCCCGGCTGCTGCCTTCTCATACCACTCTGCGGCCGTTCTGAAATCCTGCTCAGTACCATAGCCCGAAGCGTACATTTTACCGATGCGGTACTGCCAGTAGTCCGGCTTTTTGCTCCGGGATTCCTCGGCCATAAACGCGGCCAGAGCCTTGCGGAACCTCTCCTGGGCCAGTACGTCGTTCTTCTCGCAGCCGAAACCGTTTCTGGCCATGAGCCCTAAATCGTACAGAGCAAAGCCGTTGCCTTTCTCTGCCTCCCGCTGTAGTAGTTCCATTGCCCGGACAGGGTCAGGCGAAGCAGTTTCTGAGCCGTAGAGGTATTTCCGTGCCAGCTTGTATTCATCCGACCACCAGGACTTCTTCCCACCATACTCCCGACTGAAATAGCCAGGCTCATCGGGTTCCTGCTGTTCCTTTATGTTTTCTTCCTGATGCTCTATCCCCAGCGCCGCCTTGACCACTGCATTGCGGATAGGCTTGAACTCAGGGTTCTGCGAGAGAGGTAACCGTTCTGATGGGTTGCCGGAGTAGGTCTTGAAAATCTCATCCCTCTGCCGGTACCAAAGGTCATAGAGCGCAGCTATCCTGCTATCCTGTGCCATCTGATCCACGATAGTGTCCACCAGCTTTTTCGCCCCGGCTGAGAGATAGCCGTATACTTTCTTACCCTTATGTCGTTTCAGCCGCCGTGACAGCTCCACCAGCATCTGCTGGAGCTGTGGGTCGACGATCAAGCCACTGTTAATCTGCTCCACCAGCTTTGCAACCTTCTCCTTGCTCTTGGCCCGAAGCTCGTCCCGGTACTCCGTCTGCTGCTCATAGATACAGTGAAGGTCTTGCGCAAAAATATCTTTGGCGAATTCAGAACGCAAATTGTGTACTCCCTGCTTGGTGAGGTAGCCTTCGTTCTCCACCGTGGAATATGCCAGTAGGTGGACGTGGGGATGGTGACCCTCGTTGTGAAACGCCGCGAACCACTTAAGGTGTTCCAAGGGTATCTTGAGGTTCTCCGCCAGTGCCTGGGTCTGAGTGCGGAGCATATCCCGCCAGCGGGAACCGGTATCGAAGCCCAAGCGCTCCGCATCCTCCCGCCGGAGAGATATTATAATGGTATACACGTTGCCGCCATAACTGTTGAGGTCTGCGGACACCCTATCCAGATTGACCTGCACACCATCGTCGGTGAACAGGCCATGTGAGCCCAACCGCTCGGCGCGGGGGCGTGTAGCTATGTAGTCCGCATAGGTCTTGGAGGTCAGGCACTTGCTTGCGTTGTCCTCTATGGCGCGGGTGATGAACTCAGAAGCCGAGCCTACTGTCTGGTTCTGGAGGTAGTCCTCATACTCAAACATCTCCCTGCTGTCAGAAAAATCTTTCAGCAAGCGCTGAATGAGCTGCTGTTGTTTTGCGGTGACAGGAGCGAACCTCTGGCTGTCGTCCAGTTTTTCCACACCCTCTCGGGTGGCGATGTACTTAGCATAGCCGCCCCGAGACTGCCGGGCGCTGGGCTTTAGGTACTTGAACTTGGTCACGAGTTTTGGCATGGAGTACCTCACATTGCCAGAGCCGGGCCGATGATTTCTTCTTCTGCCTCATGCTGCTGGCGCAGTTCATGGAGATAACCGTCTACGCTGTCGATGATATCAGCGGCGGTGTTGCGGATAACCTCCAGCGAGGAGCGCAGCTCCTTCAACTCTTTCCCCGAACTCCACCCGGCCACATAGCCGAAGGAGTAATCGGAAGTGTCCAGGCCGAAGTGCTGGCAGACGGTAAACGCCACGCTCTCTGCTTGGCACTCCATGGTGCGTTTGTCGATGTCCGGGCGCTCGTCCTTGGGCTTACTCAGGTCAACATCGTGGAGCTTAGCGTGGCTGATCTCGTGAACCAGAGTCTTGAGGGTCTGCTGTTCACTCAGGCCCTCCCGGATAGCAATGCGCTTTTCCGATGGACTGTAGTACCCATAGGCGCTGCCGGAGATATCCTCGAAGGCAATCGGTACCGGCGAAACCTGTTCCAGTGCGGCGTAAATATCGTTGAAGGTATCCATGCTCCCCATGAGGGGAGTGGCGATGGTGGGCAGAGGTTTCCCCTCAGTCTGGCTCAGGTCATAGGTGGATACTACCTTATAGCGCGGAACCAGAACTTCCTGTTCTTTCCCGTCCTTCTCAATTATTTTCTTGTAAGGCGTAGGAGCAATGACCTTGATGCCCTTCTCGCCCTTCTTGACGTACCGCCCAAACTTCTTCCAGGTCTGGAACCCGGCCAACCGGGTGGCCCCCGGACACTGCATGGCTATCAGCAGGGTGTTGTTGAAACTGTAGTTGTGAAACCGGGCCATAACCCGCAGGTACTCCTTATAGCGTTCACTCTCAAAAAGTTCTGTGACCCCCTGCTCCAGCCGGTCGGTGATCTCCTTGAGGCGGTCGGCGGTCTTTTCTGATTGCAACTCAATTATGTTTTGTTCCCCCATTTGCTTCCTTTCTGCCACTTGAAGGCGTCCTTCAATACGAAATTGCCATTGGTCCGTTTCACCTCGTTGACGCACTCGATATGCAGTTTGTCCAAGGTCAATGGGTCGACGTCATTTGCGGCGGCTATAATATTCATCATCATAGTCAGGCTGACCGACATTTTGAAAAGCATCGTGCAGATGCGGGACACCGCCTCCATGACGACACCCTTGACAGTGGAGGTGATCACGCTGGGGAGATACCCATGGGCGTTCTGAGAGGAGAGATACCCCGCATAGAAAATGACAGCCTTCTCTATAAACTCGCTGCGGCTCTCGCAGTTATCCTCCGCGTACAGTTTGTCCGCCAGCGCTAAAGTGGAGGGCTTGATCCAAAGCTGGAAGCGCCGTTTGACCTCTTTTTTCTCTGGTTCCTGATTTTGGATGATATACACCTCCCTTACTCATGGCGCCTGCCTTTGGCACCGTAAAATCTCCCGGAAATCCGGCGTTTCAACGAGTCACAGCACCGTATCCGGGAGTCACTGCCCCAAAACCGGCACCGTACCAATTTTTGCACAAAAGTCCCGGAATTCCTTGAAACGACCGGCGTTGCCGGGCGATGTGAGATGGCCCGAGTGCCGTCTGCGGCACCGGGCCTTTCTTCCTGCTTGAGAATCCGACGCCTGGACTCCGGGCGCTCCTGGTAAAACTGCCCAACCGGAAACCGGCCCACAAAGGCCCCACACGGCCCCGGAGGGCCTCTGGGCGGGTACTTTCTCCACCCGGCCCCCAAACCGGCCACACGGGGCCACACACGGCTCAACAGGGGGCCTCCCTCGCGAACGCCGCCAGGGGCTTGTGGCCCTGGTTCTCCTTCTCCACCCGCCATAGCTGGATCTTCCAGGTTTCCTCTATCATTTGCCGGAAGAAGTCCTCCAGCGGCTCCAGATTTTCCTCTACGTCATAGGCGTCCAAAGCAGCGTAGTAGTCATCCCGGTGGTGTTCAAAAAATACCAGCGGCGGGTGGTCGTGCTGGATGAGATAGTAGTTGACCAATGTCCGACCCACCCGTCCGTTGCCGTCGGCAAAGGGGTGTAGGTGTTCAAAGCTGGCGTGGAAGTAGGCCGCTGCCTTGAGAGTCCAGGGGCCTCGATAGCCCTTGACCTCCGCCAGCAGGTCGCCTACCTCCTGCTCCACCCGGCTGGCCGGTACGCCCACTTCATGCAGGCCCACGCCGTAATCGTGTTTCTTGAACTTGCCGGGACGCTCGCCGTTGTCGATGTAGTGGCTCTGACTGTAGGTGCCGTTGGTGAGCAGCTTGTGAACCTCAAGCACCAGAGGAATGTCCAGGGGAGCGCGCTCCACCAGCTTGGCGCGGGCGTATTCGTAGCACAGCCTCTGGTTGCGCTGCTCCAAAAGGGAACGCACCACCCCGGTGTACTCGTTCACGCTGTCCCTCTCGAAGATGCTCACGGTGTCGTGGTAGGTGATCTGCGGGTCGCTCAGCCGCCCGGACTGAAACGCAAAGCTGGTCTTGAAATTGTCCAGCACCCGGTCGATGTCGGCGGCTGTCTCCAGCTTATGAGACTTCCACATGGCCAAAATTTTATCGTAGGTTTCCATTTTTCCTCGCTCCTTCCACAAAATGATTTGAAAAATGAAAGAGGGAGAGGCCGCCTCTGGCCTGCTCCCTCTCCGTTTTTGCTTACTCCTGCACACCACCAGCGCTGATTTTTCCCTCGGATTTCTCCACGAAGTTGCGCAGGTCACCCTTGACGTGCTTGCTGAAAATCTGCTCAAGGGCGTCATCCAACTCTTTCTCAAGGGTAGTACCCTTGCTCTCGAGGATGAAAGCCAGAGCGTCATAGCGCCTTTCGGAAATCTTCACCGTAATATTTTTATCCATCTGATCCCTCCGATCATTGTTTTTTCCTTGCTAAAGTTACTGCATTGTCATCTCCGGCCCACAGGTTATCTCCACCTCATAGGGACCTCCCAGCCAGACGATTCCCGGCTCCTTGAGGAAATCGTCCCCGGCCTCGTTCATGATGCCCACGTCAAACTCATCCGCATCGTACAAGTAGTGGCCTCTGCCCCCGCCTGTGTAGACGGTACAGAGCGCCGGCCACTTCTCATAGTCACCATACCTCCAGAGCATATCGTCAAAGAAATCACTGGACATGATTTCGTCTGCCTGCGTAACGCACCCAGGGAGGAAGGTACTGCCTGCCGGGCCGGTCTCCCAGCCCAGGAGCAGGAGGGTGAACCGGATGGGCTGTCGCGCCGTCATGCGCCGCAGTTCCCAGTTTGCCTTGTCGATCGTCTTGCCTTGCATATCTGCGCTTCCCGTCCAAGGAAGGTGCGAACCCATGTCGTCCAGCAGTTCCCTGACCGCATAAATCTGGTGGCGGCTATCTCCAGCTCTGTGGCTCAGTGCTGACACATAATCCGACAGGCCCTGGATGGTGTCGCTCTGAAGTTTGAGCGGGGCTGGCTCCGCTGCGAAGATTCCTTCCGCCTCTTTCAGACGCTGGTTGTATAGCTCCAAGAGCGACGACTGTTCACCGTTCACGTCGTCCATCTCTCCGAGAACAACTCTTGCCCACGTAGTCCTGAGCGCATCCCAGGGCGGAGCGCCGTCAGGCCGGTGCCGTTCCCATGCGAACCGCCGCTCGATGGTGTATGCCGCCAGACCCTCGGCCACAACTGTTTTGTCTTTCATAGTCACCTCCTATAGTATCGATTGCTCAGACGGTTTGCCCTCGTCCGGCAGCTCATAGGTCTGCCGCAGATGCGCGGTGGAATACTCCACGGCCTCGTCCAGAACCGCTGTATCAAAACCTGCGGAGGCGTAGCCTTCCCGGATACAGTCCAGATAGGGTTTGCTGGGTGCGCCGTAAGCGAAGCCGGGGCCCATCACGTAGACCATGGCGCTGACCTGCTCTCCGGCTGCCTCAACCGTCAAATCCTGCTTGCCGTATAACCAGGGATAGCCCTCATATCCGTCCAGTGCCTGCTCGTCCTCCGGCGTGATCTCCCACAGCACCACAGGCACCGCGTGGCCCTCTGCCGGTTCAATGGACGCCACCGCCGCCTCACTTCTCCCGGCGAAGAACAGCCGGTGGTTCTTGAGCCAGCCCTTGCCGGTCACCCTCGCGCCGGGACAGCGCCGCTCCATCTGCTCCAGATTCATGTTGCTGCCGTAGGCAATGTATTTTTTTGCTGTCATGTCAGCTCCTTCTTAATTCCTTGAAACGCGGAAAGGCCGCGCCCTTTGGCACGGCCTTCCTTCATCAGTAACGGTTTGCTTTACATGGTCTGTTCCTGCCCCACCTCTTTGCTATGGCCCTGCTCAATATCCGCCTTGTCCATAAGGCCCCACATCGCCGCGTCGAATTTCTCCTGTGCCAATGCGCTCAGCATGGCGAGCAGCGCGTCCCGGACCACCGCCAGCGGGTCATCCAGACGGTTAAGGTACTCGATCCAGGTCTTTTGCCATGAGAGCTTACTGAGCTGCCCATAGCAGAGCATCGTGGCGGCTATCTCTGATGACTGCTCCTGGATCTGTTTCAGAGTAAGCTCCCGCAGTTTGGGAATGTAGGTTTCCCAGCAGGAATCTAGCTTTTCATGAAAAGCCGCGCAAGCCTCCCAGCCTGCTGTCTTGTCCGCCACCTCTTTGGCAAGCGAATCCCACTCAGGGCTTTCGACAGACGGAACATTCCTTGACTCCCTGCCATCCTGCCAGAGTGAGGAGCCGCAGTCATCGCCGCCCCACCACATATGGGTGATGACCTTTCCGCCACACTGTATGGATAAGTTACGCAGGAAGTTATCCACGGCTCCCTCGCTGCGAAAGCAGGCCCAGCCTCCGGGCATAAAGCACAAGCGTTGAATGTTACCGTTCTTTTCGGACTTCTTGAGGCTGTCAGCCAGCGTATGCGAGTGCTCCCACTCGCTTTCCCAGTTTAGTACGTTCATGAACATGATATCATTCTCCCTTTCTCATTCCACAGCAGCTATCACAGGCTCCTGTTCGCTCAGCATCATCTCCTGCCCCCGCCCATTGAACATGAGAGAACACTCAGCCGCTATGCGGCACATCCGCAGGTAATCATCAGCGCCTGAACCGGATATATCCGCTATGGCGAAGGTGCGCCCCTCCCATTCATTGTTGACCAGGGTAACCAGTTCGATGCTCATGCAAACACCGTCCGGCTCGCTGAAGTCCACATTGCACCGGACATAGTCGAAGTAGGGCATAGGAGCCGGTTCCTTATCCCAGGGTTCAAAGGACTTATCCGGGAGCAGGCCGTTTTCCTCCAGATGGGCCTTCAGCGCCTCGAATACCCCTTGGGTCGTGTCCAGCCCCTGTTCCTTGGCCCGTTCCTTTTCCTCCGGCTCTGTCCACAGCTCGATGTCAAAGGTGTGTATGGTTCTCATTCGCGTTTACCGCCTTTCTTTTTTTGGGACCGCCGTTTCCGGCCTGTCCTTTTTCACCCACAACACTACCCGAACCGGGCGCAAAAGTCCATACCCAATGCCGCCGAATGTGCGGCGTGGTTTTTCCACTATGTACCACGCATGTTCACAAAGTCTGCTCCGACCCCTGCTCCTGCTGATGCTGGGCCTGCCAATATCCGGCAAGCTCCTGATAGGTATCGCAGGAAATGTCTTTTTCCTGACCCTCCGCCCAGCCGGAGAAGCCCTCAAAATCAACACCGTGGTCGATGAGCGCTTTCCCGATCTCCGGGCAGTTATACTCCACACAGGCGGCGAGGGCGTCGTAGTTATCCGGGCTGACCTTCATTCCCTGGTCCAGAAGTACGTCGAGTATCCAGGAATCTCCTTTCCCCCGGCACTTGATGAAGGGCCGCAGGGCATGGTCACCGTTTACGCCTTTCCGCGCCATTGCTTTGGGTATGTCTATGTCGCCGCAGACAAGGGAAATCTCTAAAAGCTCCTTCGGAGCCGCGTGAACTTCTTCCGATGAACAGCGTTCCATGATCTGCGCCGATATAAACTGGACGCCCTTCCATTGGTATGCGTAGCGCGCCAGCTCTCCGAAGAAGTCCAGCGGTAAATCCTTAACATGGTTATGCGCCTGCTCTTGCAGGAGCGCCACCTTTTCCGCATCCACAATGCGGACCGCCCTCTCGCAGGCTTCCTTGTACACATCCTGGGAGAAGGCAGTGCTGCTGTCCAGAAAGAGCATGGTCATCTTCCGGCCCACTGCTCCTGGACGGCCCACAGCCTCCAGGAACAGTTCGTTATAGGTTTCCTGCCCGGAGATTTGCGGCAGCAGATTCTTGAACTCATTTAGCTCACCATCCCGAACAGCGATGACCGCCCGGTCGCCGCCGCTCATATGCAGGGGCCGCTGGCCCACCAGATTCATGTAGTTCGTGATACTCCCGGTCATGCGCCGCAAGAGCTGCTCGGTCTGGTTGAGGGCGCTCTCCTGACGTTCCCTCTGCTCTGCTAGGGCATTGACAACTATAGCCTGTTCCTGCTCGTTCAGAGAAAGCACGGAGTTCTTCCTGATGTCACCGCCCCGGAATGCCTTTGTGATAGCCGAGGCGATAAGGAACATTCTGTCCAAATCGGAGCCGCTCTCGCCCAGGGTCTTGCCGGTGATGAAGGACTTGGTGACTGGCTTGCCGTCCTCGTGCCACTTGAGGTATACGTCAATATAGATGCCCTCGCTCGCGCCGTAGTCGGTGGTGCAGAAGATGTCAGCGTCCCTGGGTGTCTCCCGGCCATTCTCCCATTCTTTATCCATGAGAAAATATTCGTCCGGGAGACAGCCCATGCTCTCCAGCCGGTACCGAAGTTCCTCGAAGACCTCCTGGGCTGTGGGCTGGCCGGCGTATTTCAGCATATGCGGGCGCTCGGGGTCAGGCGCCCAATGTTCCAGTTCGATGATATCCATCGTATTTGCTCCTTTACATTTGATATAATAGAAGGCCGCGCCATGCGGCACGGCCTCTCTGCTATTTCTTTTTCCTGAGAGGCGGGAGTTTTCCGTCCACGCACAGGGTTTCCAGTATGAGCCGCACTCCGAAGCGCACACCATCGGCGTAAGTGTACTGCAAGTCCAGTCGGTGGACATCTTCGACTGCGGCTTCGTACTTGTCCAACAGATCGAAGTGCCTTTCACCCAGCTTACCTTCCAGCCTGCCCCTGAGTGTGCTTTCTCTGTTTACTGCCGCCTGATACTCTTTCGACTGGGGTACGATATCCTCTGCGGGAAAGATCTCGCCTCGGTAAAGCCTCTCCAGAAGCGTTTTTCCTTTATCCATTATTCCGCGTCCTCCTGTCCGGCTTTATCCAGGCAAGCCGCCATCACAAACTGCGCCCCGAACCTGACGCCGACCTTAAAGGCTTTCACCATGTTCTTCGTCTGCGACTCATAAACGTCGCCGAGCAATTTTTCTATAAGGCTGAATTGCTCTGGCTGAACCAGCGCCTGGAGTTGTTTGGTGACGTCGCCCCGGTCGTACTTCCCGCTGCCGTCCAGCTCCGTGAGAATTTCAAAGGGTATGTAATCACCGTAGAAAAGCTGTCTCAGAATGTCTTCCATGTTTTTCACCTCCTGGGACACACAATACCCCAGCCGGGGCAGAAAGTCCAGTTGGGAAACCTACAGAAAAACCGGGGCGGCGGGGGCGATATGTTCTGCCGATTGTCATAAATCCCGCTTTGGGTAGACAGCGGCCTTGCGATATGCTATACTCATTTTAACAGCTTCACCTGAGAGCAGTAAATGTCATTGGAGAGAATCACAGCCTATGGAAATGAATTTGGATGAGCAGATGTTTTGGGAAAAGTGGGAACCGTTGCTTCCTCTGTACGAAACCCTCAAACAGCGGCTGGTGGAGACCTACCCCGACATGAAAATCAAGGTATCGAAAACTCAGATCTCATTTTATAACAGGCATATGTTCGCCATGGTCTCGCCGCCTGCCCGCCGCAGGAAAGATTGGCCTAAGAGTTTTATCATGGTATCCTTTGGGCTGCCCTATCAGGTGGATTCCCCGCGGATCGCCATGAGCGTGGAGGCATATCCGAACCGCTGGACGCACCATGTCAGCGTAGAGTCCGCAAACGATATGGATGAAGCTCTGCTGGGCTGGATCGACGAAGCCTATTCCTTTTCGCAATCTAAGCGTTAGTTTCGATTATAGCGGGGCGGGATAGCGATTCTCTGTCACATTTCGCTGCACAGCGAATTGACGCGCCCCAGCACCCTGTGCTATAATTTTTCCATCAATAGTTTTTGAGAGGAGAACTCCACATGAATGTTGTCGGTATAACGTGCAGCTGTCTGCCCAAGAGCCTATCCCAAAAGGCGGTAAAGGCGTTCCTGCAGGGTGCGGAGGAGGCAGGGCATAATACCCTGTTGATACCCATCAGCAAAGGGCTTAGCGGATGCACAGGCTGTCATGCCTGCAAAAAGCTGGATGGTTTCTGTGTACAGCAGGACGCACTGCGGCCCTATTTTGACGCCCTTCCTGATGCCGGAGCCGTAGTGTTCGGCGCGGGCATTTACATGGGGTACCCCCAGGGAGAGGCGTGGTCGTTTATGAACCGCCACTTCTGCCTGCATGACTGTGTGGGCGAGGGCGCACGGTGCCGTATCGAGCCTGGCAAAAAGCTCTATACCATTTTTGCCCAGGGTGCGCCTGACAATCCCAAGTACCGGGCCAACTATGAGGAACTGCTGCGCCTATTCGACGGCTGGGGCTTTGAGCGGATGGAGCCGCTGGTGGTCACCGGCCCGACTAGCGAAGATGCCATACAGAGGGCCTATGAGCTGGGCCGGGCAATATAGAGGTTTATTTATGCTCAAACTGATTCCAGCCAGCCAAAATGATGTTCCCATGATACGTTCCCTATATGAGCGCGCCTTTCCCGCCAACGAGCGCCGCCCTCTTGGACCGCTGCTGAATGATACTACCGGCCACTCTAAGGTGCTGGCTGCCTATTGTGAGGGCGGCTTTTGTGGCTTTGTCTGCATATTGGAGTGGTCAGACATCGTCCATATTATCTATTTCGCCGTGGAGGAAGACCTGCGGGGCCATGGCCTCGGTTCTGAGATTTTGCAGGCTGTCCACCGTGACAACCTCCACAAGCGGGTGATCGTGGACATAGAGGAGCCGGACAGCTCCGTTCCCAATAATAAAGAGCGTATCAAGCGCAAGGCATTCTATATGCACAATGGCTATGCGGAAACCGAGATACGCTATAACTGGCTGGGGACGGACTATGTCATCCTGTCCCATGGAGGTAATATGACGGACGAGGAGTTCGGCCAGTTCTGGGACGCGCTCTCGGTGGCTATGCCGGGGTCAGAGGACTATTGAGCTTGCCCACTCCGCTATCCCGCCCAGGATAAACTCCGCGCAGGGAACGGCGATGCTGTTGCCCAGGGCCTTGTACCTTGCGGTATCCGACGCGCCGGGTATGTCCGTCCAGCCGGGAGGGAATCCTTGTAAGAGTTCACACTCCAGCGGCACAAGCCTTCTTATGAGCAGTGGGCTTTCCACTACCAGCTTGTTTTGCTCCGCGCAGATATTGTCCACACCTTTACTGTCCCTGGCGCACAGCGTTCCGGCCACACTCTGCTCCACCGCAAAGGGCAAATTGTTCCCACCCTCGCCAGCCCCGGCGCAGATAGCCGGGGACACGCTTACCGGCCCCGAAAACCGGGAATCCTGGCCATGATTCTCAAAAACTAATGGCTGGTGTCCATGTTCCTGGGCGCGGAGGGTACCTGTGCAATTTTCACTTACATCCATCAGCATACCACCTTGGTCATTGAGGCACAGCACCGATGGCATCATGTTCCCGCTTGGGCTGGCCTTGAGGGTGGGGGACAGTTCCTCGGTATAGCCGATGCTCCCGGCTTTGGCTCCGGCTCCGGCGCAAAAGCCAGCGGTAAAACTTGCCTGGGAGATAAATGTCTGCATCTCCATACTCTGGGTTGCGGTCAGTGCCGCGGAGGCCATCCCCAAGTCCCGGACCTCCTTTCTCTGATTGATTGCAAAAGCCAACGGTGGTTTTTCAATCTGCGCAGCTGCAACGACGCCAGCCTGCAGTTTCAATGCTATTTCAAGCTGCGGCGGCAACGGTTTATTCCGTATCGCCGCCCTGCGCAGTATCCCTAAACAGGCCCTTTTCGTCAAATAATACTTTGGGAGCACATGGGCCTGCAAAATCTGCGACAAGGTACACTCTCGAACTTCTCTGGGGGACGCCCCAGTATTGAGCGTTGAGGACCCGCCAAGCCAGGGAGAAAGTATCTCCCAATAGGATTCGCCCAGCAGATTTCCACTTCCCGGAGTCAGGTCGAGGGATAGAAACGGCGCCGCAGCCAATTCCGGTGAACGACCGCAGGACGATGCGGAAGTCCTCGCCGGGCGGTTCTCCGCTTGAGAAACTGCCGGGTACGTTCTCCCACACAGCCCATCTTGGGCGAACAGACTGAACTGTCCGTCCTCTTTCTCTGTCTGCATCTCTCAGCTCCTTTATCACCCGGATCATCTCGTAGAACAGGCCGCTCCTAGCACCTTGGAGTCCGTCACGGGCCCCTGATGCGACACTAAGATCCTGACACGGTGAGCCTCCACAGACGATGTCCACAGGCGGCAGATCAGCCCCATTCAGCTTAGTGATATCCCCCACATGAACCATCTCCGGGAAATGTTTCATAGTCACTTGGATGGGAAACTTTTCTATCTCGCTGGCCCACAGGGTCTTTATCCCCACATGGCTTGCCGCCAGAGGAAATCCACCGATTCCATCGAACAAGCTGCCCATTGTCAGGCTCATATCCCACCTCCTGATTTTTTCTGCGTGAATCGCGGGCAGTAAACTTCATGTCTTTTCTCAGTTTCCCGCGCGAATTGCCCGCGGTGGCTCACCGCCCGCCAGCCTCCCCGAACATTTTCGTTTTGAAATCCGGGAACCCCACCTGGAGCAAGTACCGCTCGTTGCCGCACCGGTACAGACAGGTGCCGCGCTCCGGGAACTTTATCAGCTTGAACTCGGCTTCCTCCATCTGCAAGGTGCGGATGTACGCCTGGGGGTCGGTCTGCCCTGCATTGAACAGGAATTGGTGGGTCGGTATGCTGAATAGCGGCTTTGTGAACTCACGGATGGACGGGATGAGGAAGTCCTCAATATTCTGGCTGGCGATAAGCACGGTGGAATTTCGCTTTCTCACCCGCTTCATGAGGTTGCGGATATACTCGATGGCCGTCATGTTGGTGAGGAACAGATATAGCTCGTCCACAGCGCCCACGCAGTTTCCGGCCCCCAGCATGGCGTTGGTCATATAGGAGAGGATAGAGAACAGCAGCGCGTCCTTGAGCCGCTTGTTCAGCTTGAGGACGCCTTTCACCCCGAAGCACAGGAATTTGTCATCCTTTATATTGGTATGTCCATTGAAGAATCGGGCCTCGGCCCCCTCGCACATAGAGTTCAGCGCCAGACAAATCTCCTGTAAGGTTTCCTCTGTAAAGAGGTTTTTCTTTTTCTGGTCGTAGAGGTTGTACTCGTCTTCCAACAGGTCATAGAAATCAGACATAGTTGGAAACTGCCCGGCGGACAGAGATGAAAAATCCGTATGGTCATCCATGTCAAAGCGCCGGTACAGCTTTTGGAGTATGAATTCTATGGTGTCCAGCTGGGGGTCGGTAAAGTCTTTATATGCCCGGAAGAAGTCTTTCAGATAGGAAATATGCCGGGAAAGGGTGCTGGTCTTGCGGAAGGTTTCCGGGGTGTTTTCATCGTCTTCCCGCTCGGCATCGTCCTCCCAGGCCATAGGCTGCAATGGGTTTATGGTATAGTCGCCGGACAGAAAGTCAAGATAGCATCCGCCCAGGGACTTGGTCAGGTCTAGGTATTCTGCCTCCGCATCCATAAGGATGATGGATTTGCCGGACTCCCTCAAATTAGAGATTATCCCTTTCAGCAAGTAGGATTTCCCTTGCCCGGAGTTGCCGAGAATGAGGATATTGGAGTTGGTCTTATCATCGGCCCGGCGGTCAAAATCGGTGAGAATATTGGTGCCAAACTTGTCCCGGCCCAGGTAGAACCCATGAGGGTCTGACTTGCCGGAATAGTTGAACGGATATAGATTCGCCACCGATGAGACGGGCAGCACCCGCTCAAACTGCGGCCCAAACTGATTGGTCCCGAAGGGTGCCACCGATAGAAAGCCCTCTTTCTGCCGCAGAGTCAGCCTGTCGATGTTGATTTTGGCGCGGGTCAGTTCCATCAGCACATCCGACTGCAGATCCTTGAGCTTTTCCAGGGTAGGTGCTTTCAGTTCCATGTATACCGCACAGTGCAGAAGGCACTCTCTGTTTCTGCTGAGATTCGTGAGCAGATCGATGACATCCTTGAGGTTATTTTCGGCCTCCAGCGTTTCCTGCACGTCCGTACCGCCGGACATGAGCTTATTGCGCCGGGTGGCGTTCTGCATGATCTTCCGCTGCTCCATGCTGTCCACCAGCCGGTTGTACACCCGCAGAGTGATATTGCTCCTATCGGCTAACTGGGAGAGGATAGCCTGTTCCTCGGTGTTGGGCGGGTACTCCCGGACGGCCCACACGCAGCGGTAACTGTCCCCGCAGATATAGTGGTCGCTCTGGAACTTCACCACGCCGGGGAGTATCATGTCAAAGAAATCCTTGACGGCAATGGACTCGGCCTGCTCCTGACTGAGCGCTTTTCGTTTCCTCATAGGCTCTCCTTTCCCACCAGCTCTCCCAAGACAGCGACCCTGCCGTTTCGTCGGGAGATATCGCAGGTGGAGAGGGTGATAAATTGGTCAGATGCCGGGTCTGTATAATAAACGCTATCGTTTTCGATGGAATCCAGAAACGCGGTTTTTTCCTCGTCATCGGCAAAACTGGTATGCTGGTAACAGCCGGACACCATAGAATTAGCCTTGCATACGGCAAATACCTGATACTCCCTGGCCCCATCGGGCGTTTCCAGAATAATTTGCCTGTGAGCGTCGGCGTACTCCTTTTCCTTGTACCAGATAAGGTCGGTAAACATGGTACCGTCAAACATATTGTGGCCATAGAGAATGATGTTGCTGCTGCCCAAATCACAGCGGTGGTCTAAAAACGGAACGCCGTAATCGGAGTAGTTGCCGTAAAAATCCAGGTGCAGATAATGCTCCGGGTCGCTGGGCGTCCACATGATGGGATAGTCGATATCCGTCCCCGGCACTCTGATCCAGCCGATGCAGTCAGCGTTCTTCTCCTTGAGCGTGGCCAGGTCGTGGAGCACTTCCGGGCCGGTTGGCTTGGGCGTTTCATCTTCCCCTGGGGCTATGGGGTCATCTCTTGGGAAAAGCTTATCCAGGTTAGGAACAGTTTTCACAGGCGCCTTGGGCTTATCCAAAAGCACAGATTCCGCCAAATCTTGAAAGCTCTCCTGCTGCTCCTTCGACTCGATGAACCTGTGTACTATCCAGAATCCCGACGCCGCCAGCGCGATTGCCAGCACGAATACAATTAAAACTTTTATGCCTTTTTTCAAGTATCACCCAACCTTTCCATGTCAAAATTGCGGGCGCCGTCCACGTCCTCCACATCTTCGCCGGACATGGTGGTTTCAAAGTAAATACCCAGCACCCGCTTGATGTCCTCCCGCTCCATGCGCCGCACCTCGAAGCCCTGGCCCGTGAAATTTGTCATGGCGTTGTTGATGTCGTGGAACACCTGCTCCGCTTTTTCGCCTTTGGTGAACCGCAGGATGAACAGAAACTGCCGGGCTGTGGACATCTCGATCTGCTTTGATTCCAGGTAGCCGATCTCCTGCTCCAGCACCTTGCGGACTGCCGGGTTGCCTTCCTCTTGTAAGCGGCGCTTAATAAACCGCTTGTTATCGTCAAAGCGTTCACAGGAATCCAGGCAGGCGATCTCCAGTCCCGGGTGCCGGGACAGCACCATGAGCAGGTGTTGGATCTTTATCTCCACATTAGCCTGAGAGAGAACGGAGATATTCGTGGGCTGGACGAGAAAAACCGCCAGCTCGCCGCCAGCGGTCTTTATTCCATAGTTTGTGAACCCCTCCAGGCCCATAAGGGCGCGGGTGGAGTTGCCCTTTTTCTTTTTTCTGCTTATTCTTCACACCTCCAGACGTATTCCTGCTGGCTGAACAGGAGGAACTTCCCGGCGTAGCGCACATAATCCAGCACAGTGATTTCCTCCAGCCTAATTGAGAGGAAGGCGTAGGCTGCTGTCAGCGCCAGCGGGACTATCAGGTGGATTTGCGTCAGCGCCAGGGCTGAAATCAGCAGCCCTATGCAGATGATTGCAAAGTCCCGCAGGCTCCACAGCCAGAGGTTGGCCGTAGCCTTGAGGTTTTGCGGGTAGATGTATTGGGTCATGTTTGGCCTCCCATCTGTATGTCGTTGTCTGAGAACGCCCGGCAGAATTCCTGTGGCGTTTGATTGAACAGTTCATGGATTTTCTCCGTGATCATGTCCTTGACAAGGCGTTCTTCGTTCGTTGTGGGCTTATAGTCATTTGAGTAATAATGAATAGCGGTTTCAACTACATAGCCCATTTCAAGCGTATCTGTAAAGGGATCATAGGTGGCGTATAGATTCAACCATGTTTCATCGTCGCTCAAATCCTCTTGAAACTTTTTCCCTGCATCAAGCCAGGTTTCCAGACATGCGATGAGAGAGCGCCCGTCCTCGGACACTTGGATGTCATCATTTACCCGTAGGTCTTGACGCTCCATTTCATTATCCTTGTTCAGCTTCGCCACCCCCTATGCCATAGCCCTGGCAATATTCCGGGTCATATTCACAGCAGTGCTGGTGGCGTGGACAACACTCATCATGTTGACTTTCACGCTGGAATCCAGCCCAAACTGCTGGGCGATCCTTGGTACCTCGCCTGCCGCCAGCATGACCCCTAGCCCCAGGAGCATATTGCTGTTGAAAGTCAGCAGACCCAGGAACAGGAGCGTTGTCTGCAAAAAGGCCGTCAGGCACAGAGCTATGATCTGCTTGCACCATTGATTGAACCCGTCCGTATAGCCCCGGGGAACAGAGAAAAGATAAAGGGTACCTACCGCCATTTGGATAAGCAGGATGCCGCCTCGTTTTATGTTGGCGAAAAACACCTTCAAAACGGAGTACGACAGCCCAATCAGCATACAAAGAGGGTATATGCCGTTTGCCACGATCCCGGCAGGTCCGCCAAATGCGCCGACCATAACCTTTAGCGCAACGTCCCCAAGGTTGAAGTCAACCGTTCCGATAAAGCCGCCAGCCAGGTCTTTCAGAAAGACATTCTGTAAATTGATGCAGAACTTGTACAGCTCCACCGGCACCAGCGTCACCAAATTTGCGGCAAAGAACCCCTTTAGGACGTTCAGTGCCGTGGACTTGATACTCGCCCTGCCGTTCTGGTACTCGATGGCTAAATCAAATGCCGCCACGATCATTCCCACACCGAACAGCGTCCAGCCCAGCATGGTAAAGAGCTGGACAGACGAGCTCACCCAGGTTAGGTCGAATATCTCTGCGCCCATGCCGCCGATCTGCGTAAACACATCGGAAACTGTATCGTAAAAGGACTTCAGCAGCCAAGTGACCATGCCGTCCCATATAGAGTCCACAAGGCCGCTGCCGAAGGAGGAGAACACGTTCCCCAGCGCCCCGCCAAAGCTGCTGATAAGCCCTCCAAGCCAGTCTAAAATTGTAACCACCTCCCAATATTTTACATATTCTGCCCGCCCATATCCTGCTTTTCCTCCGGCTCTTGCTCTGGGGCATAGTAGGAGATGTAGTTGTAAAGGAACTGATTCACCTTTATGTAATCGCTCTGGGTGGGCTGCCACAGGCCCCAGCCTGGGCCGTCGCTGTCATCGTCTATGGCGAAGCCCTTTCCCAGCAGTTCCCTGAACTTCACAATCTGGGTATCCACATTTCCGCCTGTCCGATTGATGATATGAATCTGCAGGGCGTTATAATGATCTGCTATGCCGGTAGTCACCAGGCTGATCTTGACACGCAGATCCTCATCCAGCCTACCCAGAATGGTGCGGCCCACGAAGGTGTAGCTTTGAATAAACGGGATGCCACGGATCATCTTTTTCAGTTCATTTTCATAAAAGTTCGTATTTGTCACCTCCATTCTTTGCAGGATTCGAATGGTTTGGGGGGCCCTCTGACCCTTTCCATTATTTCCCTTGTCATAGGCTATATCCCCACAACGCCCCATATATAGAGGGGAGCGGTCAGGGTGAACACCAGACAGGCGAACAGGATGGCTGGCGCGGCGAACTCGAACTGGCCATGCTTTTTGTATTCAAAATATGAGGTCCCGACCTTGACAAAGAATAAAACCGCCAAAATTACGTCGATAACTGGGAACACCACATTGTCCACCACGGATTTGATCTGTCCCTGGGCCTTTGTCCAGGTGGACTGCACAGCCCCGGCCACATCACCGCTGGCCGACGCGGTCACGGTCAGGCAGGCGCTCAGAATTGCTGCCAGCATGAGCGCGCACAGCACTCTGCATATTTTTGTTTTCCTCATAGAATTCCTCCAATCCTACTCGTTCTCATTTTTCTTCTTTCTGCTCAGAACCAGCGAGATCACCACACCGCCCAAGCTCACACCGAACACAGCCAGTGCCAGCAGCCAGCCGCGGTCACCGGTCTGCGGAGTATCTACGGAATTGCTGGGCTTGTCCTTCATGACGACAGTGATAGCCTCGCCGTCATCCTTGACGGTAAACTTGATGTCCTCTGCCAGCTCGTATCCCTTGGGGGCGCTAACCTCATGGAGAACATACTCCCCGGCAGGCAGTTTCTCGATGGTATGGGGTTTATCGGTAGAAGTCCAGCTTTCAACGACCTTGCCGTCCTTGTCCTTGAGCTCCAACTTGGCGCCAGGCAGTTCCTTGCCGGTAGCAGAGTCGATCTTTGAAATGACGATTTGAGTCTTAGAGTTCTGGATGTCCTCCAGAGTAACAGTGCTGCTGTCAACCTTGACCGGCACAGTACCCGCCAGCATGACGTAGCCGGGCAGGGCCTCCAGTTCTTTGATTTGATAGTCGCCATAAGGAACTTTATCAAACTGGAACTTACCGGCCTTGTCGGTCTTGGCAGTGGCGATAGCCTTTTCAGCTGTAAACTCCTGGGCATCCTTGGCAAATAGGCCAAAGGTCACGCCCTCCAAGGGGTTGCCCTCGGTATCGGTCTTGCGGCCCACGATCTGCCCCCGGAGCAGCTTGTTGTGGAACTTCACTTCGGCAGTATCTCCAGCGGTAACGGCAACAGTCTTGCCCTCCTGGATCTCATAGCGGGCTGTCATTTTGTCAGAAATCTCAGTTACGGTGTACTCACCTGGAGTGAGATTTTCGATGCGGATCTCGCCATTTTTGTCGGTCTTGAACTTCTTGGCATAGTCCTTGCCGGTGACGAGGAAGGAGATCCCTTCCACAAAGTTATCCTCGGCGGTTTTCCTGATGAGCAGACCGCCCCGGCCGCGGATGCTGATGGTTTGGTTCTTGTCGTTAATGTCCGCGTGGACGAACACTTCCACGCCCTCCTGATATAGGGTTTCAAATACAACGATAGACTTCCCGGCAAGAGTGGAGGCGTTGAAGGTGAACGCCAGCTCCAGGCTCCCCTCGGCGGTTTCGGGTGTAAAGTCTGCTGTCGCGGTGACCTCTTTGCCGTCCACTAGCAGCTTCTCACCGGTACCCTTGTCCATGAGTACGCCGCTGACGGTGTAAGGTTTGCCGGGGGTCAGGCCGCTGTACGTGATTTTGTCGGTGATGGTGACCTCGTCCAGGGGGTCGGTTTCCTTTTCTCCATTGACTATAGCGGTGGTCTTGATTTCGGGTTTGCCGGGAGTGGTGAATTCTACGGTCTGGCCCTCGTCGGTGATGTCAGCGTGGGCAGCAATTTCAACACCTTCATGGTAGAGGATTTCAAACACGACCACGGACTTTCCGGCCAGAGCAGAAGCATCAAAGGTAAATGTCATATCGACACTCCCGCTGGCGCTCTCAGGAGTGAACTCTTTCTCTGCCGTAATTTCCTTGTCATTTACTAACAGCTTTTCATCTGTGGTCTTGTCCATAAGAACGCCGGACAGCTTATAAGTCTTACCAGGGGTCAGCCCGGAATAGCTGACAGTATCGGTAATAGTTACCTCACCCACAGGCTCGGCCTTCTTCTCACCATTCACGGCAGCGGTGGTCTTGATCTCGGGCTTATCAGGAGTTGTGAACTCCACAGTCTGGCCCAGGTCGTTGATGTCAGCATGAACGGCAATCTCTTTGTCCTCATGGTACAGGCTTTCAAAAACAACTACCGTCTTACCAGCCAGCGAGGATGCGTCAAAGGTAAATGCCATTTTAACAGCGCCGCTGGCGTTCTCCGGGATGAACTCTTTCTCGGCAGTAACCTGCTGCCCGTCCACCAGGAGGGGCGCACCGCTGGCCTTGTCCATGAGAACGCCGGACAGCTTGTAAGCCTTGCCGGGGGTCAGGCCGGTGTAGCTGACGGTATCGGTAATAGTAATCTCGCCTTTAGGTTCAGCCTTCTTCTCTCCATCAACCGTAGCGGTTGTCTTGATTTCCGGTTTCTCGCTGAAAGTTACGGTCTGGTCCTTGTCCTCAATATCGGTATGGGCGCAGACCTCCAGCTTGTCCCGGTACAGCGTTTCAAAGGCAACCACGGTCTTTCCCGCCAGAGCGGACGCATCAAAGGTAAAGGGAATGTCGATAGTTCCCTCGGCCTTACTAGCCCGGAACGTGGCCTCGGCGGTGATTCCTTTATCATTTACTGTCAGCGGCTTGCCGGTGGCCTTGTCCATAAGCACACCCTTGACCGTGTACTCTTTGCCGGGAATCAGGCCGGAATATTTCACCGTGTCGATGATAGTGATATCCCCGACCGGCTCGGCGGTATGTTCCCCATTGGCGGTGGCAGTGGTGCCGATTTTTGGCTCGGTAAAGCTAACGGTCTGGCCCTCGTCCTCAATGTCCGCATGGCTGGCAACCTTATTCTCGCCCTCAAACAAATCCTCAAATATCACCACGGATTTCCCAGCCAGGGCGCTGGCGTTAAAGGTGTAGCTCAGTTCCTCGGTGCCGCTCTCAGCCTTAGGGGTAAACTCTTTTTCTGCCGTGATCTGCTTACCGTCCACAGTCAGAGGTTCGCCGGTGGCCTTGTCCATGAGAACGCCGGACAGCTTGTAGGTCTTGCCAACCGTCAGGCCGGAATAACGCACAGTATCAACCAGGGTAATTTCGCTCAGTGGTTCGGCGGTCTTTTCACCGTCAACCGTGGCAGTAGTGCCGATTTCCGGGATCCCTTCCTCATGGTCGTCGATGGTCCCCAGCTCGATCACGGTGCTGTCCCGGCTGATGAAGATGTTGGGAACAGTCACCAGGGCGTAACCTTTATTGCCCTCACAGCGCAGTTCCTGCAATGTGTAGTAGTCATACGGCAGAGCGCAGAGGCCATCTTGGGTTTCCACCATCCATTCCTCGGTGGTCAAGCCAAACCAGGTGCCGGTTTCATCGTTCCACTCGGCCTCGGGTTTCTCATCGTTGCCGTTGGTGTTGAGGCTGTGGGCGTTCCACTTGGTTTCTGTCCTGACCTCGCCGTTTGCGTCTGTCAAGAGGATATGGCTCTCGCCTGTGGTCTGCGAAGTCAGCTTAAAGGCCACATTCGCAAAGCGGTGCATATTTTTCTCGCCAACTTTTACGAACTTCAGGTCGCCGCGCTTGACCTGGTTATAGGCGGCGTCGCCCTCCCGGTACTCCTTGACAGAGCCATCTTCCAGCACATCAAAGGGTCGGATGGTCTTGTCCGTCCAGAGATAGCCGGTACCGGGCTTGGATTCTGCCAGCGTATACGACCCGTAAGGCAGAGCGCGCACGTCAGACTGCGCCACACCGTCTTTGACCTCAATGGTCAGGCACACCTCGTCCGGCTGATACAGAGCGCCGTTCACATAGACCGGGTTACGGCTCTTATTGGTGATTTCAAACAGCGTACCGTCCAGGCTGGCCCCGCCCAGCGGGGTCAGGAGCAGGGATTCCAGGTCGCGTTTCTCAATGAGAACGCCGCCGCGAACTACCTCGTTGTCCATGAAGAACGGATAGACCTTGCCGTTTTCCGTAACTTCTACCGGCTGGTCCGGGGCGGTGTTGAGCATGGATTCGTTTGTGGCGCTCTCGTGGAGGACGTAGGAGCCATAGGGCAGAGCGTCCGCCGCAGTGCTGGCCTTACCCTCGCTGTCGGTGGTAAGGGTCAGGGCAACCTCGCCGTGGCCGATGCTCTTGTCACCCACGATAACCGGGTTCCGGCTGTCGTTGATGATTTCAAAGGTGATGCCGAAGAAATCCGCGTTGCCCTGGGGAGTGCTGCCGGTAATGCTGTCCCGCTTCTCCACGGAAAGACCGCCACGCACCACATCGTTTTCGGCGGTGACCACATAGGTTTTCTTATGCTCTGTGACCGGCACTGTCTGCTCCTTAAAGGTATGGAGCATGGAATCATTGGTGGAAACCTCTCTCAGCGTGTAGGTGCCGTAGGGAAGGATTTCATCCTCTGTACTGGCATAGCCGCTCTCGTCCGTAATGAGGGTAGCTACCACCTGACCAGTGGCGTAAGTAGTGCCGTCTACCTCCACCGGGTTCCGGCTGCTGTTGACGATCTCAAAGGTGATACCGCTGAAATCGGCGTTGCCCTGGGGCCTCTCACCGGTCTGGCTGTCACGCTTTTCCACAGCAATGCCACCCCGGACTACGTCGTTCTCAGCCGTGAACGTGTATACCTTGCCGTTCTCGGAAACAGTCACAGGGATTTCCTCGGTGAACGTCTTGAGCATGGATGCGTTTGTCTTGCTTTCCCGAATGAGATAATCACCGTAAGGCAGGACATTGGGGCCGGTGGTGGCTACGCCCTGGGCGTTGGTGGTGATGGTCATAGCCACCTCATCGGGAGCAGCCTTTTTTCCGCCTACCTCCACGGGATTCTTGGACTTGTTGACAATCTCAAACTGGATGCCGGAGAAGTCAGCATCACCCTGGGGCCGCTCCCCGGTCTTGCTGTCCCGCTTCTCGACGGAAACACCGCCGCAAATGATGGTTTCCGTCACGCTGGCAGTGTTATCGTTGTTTTCCTCGTTGGAGCCTGCGGGAATCTCGCACAGTTTGGTGGACTCCTCGCTGACCAGATAGCCGGGGCTGGCCGAGATTTCACGGAGGGTCCAGTCCTCGCCGTATGGGTAGTAATCCGTGGTAAACTGCCCATTTTCGTCCGTAGTGTACTCCTTGACCAGCTCGTTCCCACGGTATACGCCGTACTTTGCGCCAGCCAGGGAGCCGTTGCCCTGGGGCGTGGAGCCGGTCTGCTCGTCCGATTTGGTGACTGTCACCCTCCAGCGCTTGAGCTTATTCTCAAAATGGATGGAGGCGGTCTGACCCTCGGTAAGCTGGAACGTCTGAGATTCAGGTTTCACATACTTGTTGGGGACGTTTATCTCCGTGGCAGTGTAAGTAATTTTACTGCCATCCGCGGAATAAATGGGTAGGCCCTCAATGTCGATATTGCCGCTGGCGTCGGTAGTTTTGGTGGTACTGCTGCCGTCGCTGCCGGTGATCTGGAACTGGATGCCCTCCACCTTGCCGTCCTCGGAGGTCTTGACCAGCCCGGCACTGCCAACGGCATCGGTTTTCACCTTGATGTAGCAGCTCACCGGGTCGCCGCCCTCCTTGTAGTAAGTGGCAAAATCCTGGAAGTTCCGGTCAGCCGTGCGCCAGACCGCCACGGCTCCCTTGCCACCGGCCAGATTGTTATCACTCTGCACCTGTGAAGAAGTGACCGGGGATAAAATCGGACTTGTAGTGGACAATGTAAGGGAGTTGCCGTTTGCCGTGACCTTAACATTCTTCAGACAATTTTCAAATTTGTAATTGTTGAGTACGCCGTTAGAATCCGTGACCGTGGCGCTGTACTTACTGCCATCCCACCGCAGGGTGATGGTGTCTGCCTTACTTGCCTCTTTATTGGCAAAGCTGGGAACCTTAAAGTAGTCGTTCAGGCGCTTTTTGAGGTCCCGGTAATACTCCATGAATTTTGTGGGGTTATAGGCATGAGCGGAAATCATCTGCATATCCGCGTCCACGCCGGATTCGATGCCAATCAGGCCATTCCCCTGCAAAAAGGCATGGCCCGCGATGGTTTCCCAAATGAGTACCTGCGTTACTACCCATTTATCGCTGTTGTCACTGGGGACTGCCCAGGGGCTGGCGGCGTTCCACTGGAAGCCCAGGGCCAGAATGGTGCCGAGGGTTTCCTGGTTGTTGGTGGACAGATCCATCCAGGTGTAGCCCATACCGCTGCCGGATTCCTTCTCATGCTCGATGCAGAACGCGGCCACGTTGTTGGAGCCGTACCGCATGGTTTCAATGGGCATGGGGCCGATGTACTCACCTAGGGTCGGGGGAGTACCGACGCCGCCGGGGAAACAGTAATCACCCACATAGAGGGTGCCGTCGGTACCGAATTTTCCTGCTGCACGGGCCTGGGCGCGGCGCAGGGCAGGCCAGACCCGGTTCATGTCAAGCTCTGTACCAGGGGTAAGCCCGGAATCGTCCGAGCCAGTGGCAGGCTCGGGAGTGGGGTCTGCCGCAGGCTCTGCTGTCGGCTCCGTGGAGGGAGCAGGGCTGGACCCTGTGCTTGTAACAGCGCTTTCCTCCGGCGCTGCGCTGCTCTCCGGGCCGGTTTCCGGGGCCGCGCTGGGTTCGGGCTGACTGCTCTCCGCAGGAGCCTCGCTGGACGGGGCATGGGAGGACAGGGTTTCATCGGGCGTCATCTCGACCGCGAAGGCCGAGAACGGCATGGCGCTGAAGCACAGCACCACGGCCAGAATAAGAGCCAAGGTTCGTTTCATTGTTTTCTGCATAGTAGTGAGTCCTTTCTGATATTTATTATAACTGTTAAAAAAGAGTACAAAAAAAGCCCTCCTTGTTATGGAGGGCCTGCTTCGCTTGACGCTGATTCTATTTAATATAGGAGGTAGAACACACCCGGCTGGGGTTCCGTCAGGTAGTATCCAGTGGCGTAGGGGTGCATTTCCAGGAGATAGAACTCGATTTTGTCCGCAATCCCCTGTGCGCCGCCATACTGCTCCCACACCATTGGCCCGGCCCAGCCGGAGCCTTGGTAGGCGAGGCCGCGGTCGTATTTAATTGGGCGGGTCAGGTTCAGCGCCGCCTTGATTTGCCGCATCTGCTGGCTGTCGGGCTTGTCTGCCGGGTGATAGTAGAGGGCGAAGTACCCATCTTCTTCCTCTGCCGTGATATAAAACCGGTCGCTGGCGGTTCGTGTCAGCATTTTAACACATCCGTTACCGATGGCGGAACTGCTGCGCGTTTCATCCTCTACGTTCTCCCAGCTCCCCATAGGAGTTTTTGCAACCCCAGGCTGACCGATTAGGGCTGGGTCCCACTTGGCTGTCGTTCCGTCATATGAAAAGGTGGGGTCATCCTTCTTTCCATGAAGGACATAGTCCAGGATCTTATCCGGGTCCTGATTTGGCCTGAGTTTGGCTCTGACCTCATCTGATATGGGAATCCTGGGGGTGTCCGGGTCTGGCGAAGGCGATGGTTCCGGGCTAGGCGAGGGAGTAGGCGGCTGGGGTTCCTCGCTGCCGTTTGCCAGCAGTTCCCGGCTGTTGTAAAAAATCTGCGCCACCTGCGCCCTGGTCGCAGTCCCCTTGGGGTCCAGCCGGCCTCCGCTGCCGCTAAGAATGTTGTGGGTCACGGCCCATTCCATGGCTTTTTCGGCATAGCTTGCAACCTTGCCGCCATCCGGGTACTTATCCAGCAGTCCTGTCCGTGCTGTCAGGTCGCAGTCTGTGGTCTTGGCGTAGTTATAGAGAATGAGTGCCATCTGTTCCCTGGTCACGCTTTGGTTGGGGCTGAATTTATACCCGCCCGTGCCGTTGACGATCTCATGTCCTGCCGCCCACTGGACGTAGGGTGTGTACCATGTTCCTTTGGGTACGTCCAGAAAATAGCTGCCGGGGTAGTCCTCCGGGTCTACCCCGGCCTTGTTTCCTAGCACCCGGACAAACATAGCGCGGGTCATGGGGCTTCCGGGGCTGAATGTATTGGCCGAAGTTCCGCTGAACAGCCCCTCGCTTACGGCGTAGTCTATCGCTGTGTAGTACCATGCGCTCGGCTTGACATCCGTGAACCGCTCCGCTGCTGCATGGGCAGGTACAGTTGCCATCGTCAGCATGACCGCCGCTGTTCCCGCCGCCAGAAATCTCCGAAATAGCTTTGACATAGGTTACACCATCCTTTGTGGTTTTGGCATCTCTGCCTACCTACACCATACCTCATATGGTGTTCCTATGTCCAGACCTTTTTTCAGAAAACGGCACTTTTCTACATGGACTGCCCCATGTCAAAGGGGAGGTCTTCATCCTCCAGAGATGGCGCATAGCCCCGCTCCGGGGGAGCGTCCTCGTCGCCTACCAGATACCCCGGATCGTCCTCTCTCTGGCCCATCTCCCTCTCCATGACCAACTCATAAGAGTGGAGGATCTGCCCATGCAGAGCCTCCCGCGCCTCCTTGGTAACCGGGAAGAATACCGGGCGGCTCAGTTCAGTCCCTTCCTTGACATAGGACTGCTCCGGTTCCTTGACGAATAAACCGTTCTTGGAGTCGAAGATGCGGAATCCCTGCACGGCAAAGGCGCCGGCGATATTGACGTTAGCCGTGGCCTTGAGCTTACTGTTGGTATTATGCACAGGGAAGATCCTTACCGTAAGTTCCGGGAGCGGCCTTCCCGCTCCCTCGGCCTGCGCCGGGGCCGTGTTATTGCTCCGTGCGGCCTGCCCAGCTTCCTGGGCGGTCTTTTCCTGTTTTCTGATCGCCATTTTATCCTCCTAATCTTCATGTACGCGCTCCGCCCAATCCGCGATAATCTTGGCCACATACTCATACTGCTGGGCGGGGGAGAGGCCGGTCAAGACCTCGAACGCCCGCTGGCTCTGAGGGCTGTTCTCAGCCAGGTGCATGGCCTGTACCAGCAGCTTGATCATCTGGGGCGGTTCGGTGGAGCAGTTATCACATATGCGCTCCCGCTTGACCTGCGCACAGTCATCACCCACCACGGCGAAACTGACCACATCGCCGCGGGCCATGCCGATGGCGTCACGCACCTCCTGCGGAATGGTCACCCGGCCTCTTTTGCCGAGTATTCTCAAAGTCTTTTCTTCTACTTCCATATATAATTCCTTTCTACCGGGGCGAACCCGGTTAATGATATCTGATCCGGTACCACCAGCGAGGTGTCATAGTTGGAGATGAGCAGCTCCTGATACATATTCCCCGGGTCGTACCGTTGGGCCATGTTGTTGATGCGCTCGATTTTCTCGATGTAGATGCCCGGCACACTGTAAAGTGCCCGGATGGTGTCACAGTCGTTGTAGGACAAGAGCCACAGAGCTTTCGTCCCCAGCAGGATATCCGCCAGCAGCATATGGTCTTTGAACCCAAACAGGTTGCCGTAGTAGTCCTCGGTGAGAACATAGGGCGGGTCGAGGTAGAAAATCGTTTCATCGCTGTCATGGGTCTTGATGAGCCGCTCGTAGCTCATGTGTTCCACAACGACATACTGGAACCGCTCCGCGACTGCGTCTATCAAGGGAAAAGCGGCCCATGTTGACCGGGGACTCCCTCCAAAAGATGTGCCGCCGCCACCGTAGCTCTGCTTGATAAGCTGAAAAAAGTCCCGCGCCCACAGGACAGGGTCCTTGTTATGGCCCTGCGCGAGCCTTGCTTTGACGGTATCGAAATCCTCCCGAGAGTTGAGGATGTAACGCAGAGCGGCCTGCAGCTCCTTGGGGTGCTCACGCACCATGCGGAAGAGGTTGACGAGATTGGAGTTGAAGTCGTTGTAGACTTCCTTGACCGAGCGCTCCTTGTTCAGCAGGACGGAGGCCCCGCCGCCGAACACCTCCACATAGGTGCGCTCGCGGAAGTCTGCCGGGAACCGGCTGATGATTGACCTGCACAGGGCCTGTTTCCCGCCTACCCACGGAATCAAAGATTGGATTTTACCATCCCCCTTCAAATGATGATATGAATTATAATTGGGCGGGCCTCTGACCATTTTCCTGTTCACTCCTTCTTGTGGGGAATTATAGGGTGCTTGACCCTGTCTTTTTCCTCGGCGCGCTTGGCGTTGTTCCAGCCGTCTATCGTGCCGGTAAGGTAACCGGTGATGCGCCGGATTCGCTCAAAATCCCGGCCCTCACCAATGGTTTTCTTAGGTTTACGTTTCATAGCGATTGCTCCTGCTGGCCGGTTTCCACGTCCATCTCTTGCCCGATGACGGCGAAATCGTCCTCAAATGGCATAAGGCTCAGCGACCTGCCGTTGTCCCACTTCATGAGCAGGCTCGGCTGGTCGTCTACGCCGATAACGGTTCCGCAAAGCCCAGCAGGCATATCGCGCTCAACGTTGCACAGGCTGTTCAGCCGGATTCGCGTACCCACAGGATACCGCCT
The DNA here is from genome assembly GCF_002201475.1 of Acutalibacter muris. Lineage (NCBI taxonomy): Bacteria > Bacillati > Bacillota > Clostridia > Eubacteriales > Acutalibacteraceae > Acutalibacter > Acutalibacter muris. The sequence goes on from NZ_CP021422.1 coordinate 2,561,211, forward strand.
TTTGACCATCTCAACCTTATTCCTGTCGAAGTTCATCTTGATTTCTCCCTTCTGTAAAAAGCAGCCGGTTCGCCGCACTCAGGCCGTAACCGCGTATCAGCATGGCCGTCTGTATCACCAGAAAGTACCGGGGTGACAGCAGGCTGGGGTCGGCCAACTCCGCGAGGGCCACCGTCCTGCTACCGGTCACGATGTCCCTGGCCAGCGCGTAGCAGACGTATGCCATAGCGTCTAACCTCCGGGGTTTCATGGCGGCGATGTCGATCTCATTGGCGCCGATGTGATTCTCGGCCTGGTGCCACAGCCGGGTATCGGCTGTCAACAAAAAAAGGGCCGCGGCAAATTTTCTGCTGCAGCCCTTGTGATATCTTATTTCTTTCTCAAACAGCACTCCGTGATTATCGTTGCGGAAGATCAATTTACATCCCACCCATATCCATATTTTTTTCCGGCTTTGGCGGCGGCCCGGCTTGTCTAGCCTCGATGATCTCCGGGTCATTGTAGTTCCAGTTGCCTTCATAGATAAACTCCCCGCTGCTGTGCATATAGCGCTCGTACAGCCGTGGAAAGTAGTCAGTTATCTCCTCGCCCTCATAGGGGTAATTGATGCCCTCACCGTAGTCAATGTCAGCTTTCAGCGCCTCGATCATCTTTTCGTATGCGGCCCTGTCCGTATGGTCATAGGCGCTCTTGCCGGTCAGTTCCTCCAGCGCACTGTCCCCGGCGTATGTGAATGACTCGAACCAGTAACCGTCGCCTGGGTCTAAGTCAGCAAGAGAATCCGGATCCTTGAGATCTGAGAAGTACGCCTCTTTGCCCTGTGAAATGAGCCAGGCCCGGAAGTCGATGAAACTGTCGTCCGTAGCAAGGCCCATGAGCTCGGAGGCACTCCAAAGGCCGTATTTGTAGGCCAAGTCCTCGTAGGCGTGGACGATGTCATGGAAGTCCTGGGCGTACTCAGAGCCGAGCTCTTTGAGGCGGGCTTTGAGCATATCCATGTACTTTTCCTGGTCTTGACCGCAGGCGGCCTTGACCTCTGCAATGAGGTTCCAGAAACCGTCCTTGCTCATGACCTTGCAGCCAGGGATTATTTGCTCATCTGGGTTTGCCATTCTTGCTGCCTCCCTTCTTCTTATTGTTCCGCTCCATGTCCTTGCGGATGGTTTCGGCCTCCGGCGGGTCACGCTGGAAGCCAGGTACCTGCTTCATGAAGCTCTCATAGGCCCTGTCGACCTTGTTGCTTGTAAAGTTTGGCACTTTACACACCTCTTTTCCTGAAATAGAAAAAGGCCAGGAATTTCTTCCTGGCCCTCTCAAATCTTTTTTATTAACTTTTCTTTGCCACGGCTCTCTTTCTTAACCACGCCGGTTCGAATCTCGCCAATAGGGGGTGGCATCCCCAAAAACACGTCACGCCGTGACGGTCGTTTTTTTGCCCTTTGAACGCCGAAAAACCGCGCTGTTGCGCGGTTTTTCGGTGGTGGCATCTGTTAAGATGTGTAAACATGGTCCGAGTGGCGAGACTTGAACTCACGGCCTCTTGACCCCCAGTCAAGCGCGCTACCAACTGCGCCACACCCGGATGACTTTTATATTATATCTCATTTCGTGCCAAAATGCAAGAGTTTTTTTTACTTTTTTTAATTTTCACAGATTGTCCTCAAAAGGGATACCGAACATACTGCTGTCAAGGAGTGCCCTTCGGCAAGGTTCGTCGATGAAGTTATATTGTGTGTAGTCAATTTTTAGAGTAGGGCCGCCTTTACCCTGTGAGAAATCAACCTTGTGGTATTCCATTTTCAGATAAAACATTTTCTTTGTTCCTATATAACCGCAGTTTTCAATATACCTTTGAATAGCAGTTGGCAAATGTGAAAAATCTTTTTCTGTAAATAGTTCATTAACAGAGGAACAAGGGCGTTCACAAGGAGCATTTGCCGCCGCAATGGGATCAAGCGGCTTGGCGCGACAGTTGTCGCCCGTACAGAAGTTGCGAGCGGGGAAGCAATGAGAACGAAAACAAAATGATACGGCGGCACTTCCCGAAAGGAACGGACTTCGGGAAAGTGACCGCCGCAGAAGTCAAGCGCGCGGAAAGTTCGCCTTCACTCTTGACATTTCCGACTTTTTTAATTTTCCTCCTGCTTTACGCCTTATCCTTCCTCTGTAGCAGCACCGCACCGATGATTATCGCGCCCTTAAAGGCCGCGCTCAGGTACGGGTCCACTCCGATAAGGTTCAGAAGGTTGTTCATCACCGCCACTATGAGCGTTCCGAATACCGTGCCTATTATGGACCCCCTGCCCCCGGACATACTGGTGCCCCCTACTATGACAGAGGCGATGGCGTCCATCTCGAAGCCGCTGCCCGCGCTGGCATAGTCCATAGAGCCGATGCGGGAGGTCTGTATCACCGCCGCTATGGACACCAGAAAGCCGGTCAGGGCATAGACCTTGCGCTTTACCGCCCGGACATTCACGCCCGAAAGCCGGGTAGTGCGCTCGTTGGAGCCAATAGCGAACACATACCGGCCGAAGGTGGTCTTCTTCGAGATAACGTACATGGCCGCCGCGAGAATTGCCCAGTAAATTATGGGCATCAGCTGCTGGCCGCCTATAGCGAACCTTGCAATGCCCTTATACCCCTCGGGCAGCTCAGTGCGCTGGGCCTTCATAAAGTATTGGGTCACGCTTCGCAGTATCTGCATGGAGCCCAGTGTGGCGATAAAAGGCGGCATCCTGCCGTTGGATATCAGCAGGCCGTTGCTCTCGCCCAAAAGGCTGCCTAAGAGCATGGCGGCTATAAGCCCGATAAGTATCGCCGGGAGCCCGGTTATGCCCATTCCCGCCAGCAGCCCGCCCTCGCCGGTGTTCAGCATCACCATTATGAACGCGCCCACCGTCACGTATACAGAGCCCACCGACAGGTCTATGCCGCCGGAGATTATAACGAAGGTCATCCCCAGGGCGATTATGCCAATGCCGGCGTTGCCCCGAAGAAGCGATATCCAGTTCTGGAGCCAGTTCTGGGCCCAGGCTCCGAAGGAGTCAAAGCTGGTGTTCATACTCAGGGCTATGGTCTGGACTATCACCATTACGGCCAGCGCTATGCCCGTGCTGAAAAGGGGGTTATTGCTCCACTGGTGCTGCAGCCTGCTTAAAAGCTGCCTGCCCTTATTTTTTTGTGCGTTTTCCATATGTACTGCCCTCCTCTTGATTTGGTTCACGCGCCGGTTGCCAGCCGCATAATTTCCTGTTCTGTGATGTCCCCGGCCATAAGCTCCCCCTGGACCCGGCCGTGGTACATCACCAGCGCCCGGTCGCAAAGGCGTATTATCTCCTGGGCCTCGCTGGAGAGCACTATGACCGCCACCTTATTCTCGGCAAGCTTCAGTATGGTGTCGTAGATATCCTCCTTGGCCCCTACGTCCACGCCCTGGGTAGGGTTGTCAAAGATAATCACTTTGGGCTCGGAGTTCAGCCATTTGGCCAGCACCACCTTCTGCTGGTTGCCGCCCGAAAGGCTGCCTATCAGTTCCTCCTCTCCGGCCATCTTTATCTTCAGTTCCTTTGAGAGCTCCCGGAAACTCCCGCGCACCCGCTCCCAGTTGATGAACCCGCCCCTTGACTGCCTGGGCCAGGTGACTATGGAGCCGTTTTCCAGAATGTTCATATCCTTTATTATGCCGTTCTCCTTGCGGTCCCTGGGCACATAGCCTATTCCCAGCTCCACTGCCTGGCGGGTGCCGCGCACGGTTATGGGCCTGTCCTCAAGGTATACCTGGCCCTGATATCTGCCGCCGCTGCCAAAGACGGCCTGGAACAGCTCGCTGCGGCCGTCCCCCAAAAGCCCCGTAAAGCCCAGCACCTCACCCGCCCGGACAGAGAAGCTCACGTTCTCAAAGTGCCGCTCCTGTGAAAGTTTCTCGGCACGCAGCACCTCGGGCCCCAGCTCCCTCTCCCGGCGCAGGGACTCGGTGCGGACCTCATGCCCCACCATATGCCGGGCAAGCTCCTCCACGCTGGTATCCTCTACCTTGCCCGCCGCCACCATGGAGCCGTCACGCAAAACGGTGTAGCGGTCGCACACGGCCATTACCTCCCGGAGCTTATGGGAGATGAACACCATTGCCACCCCCTGCCCCTTCAGGGTGCGCATCATATCGAATACCCGGTCTATCTCCGGGTCCGTCAGAGAGGTGGTGGGCTCGTCCATGATGATTATGGAGGCCTCCATTAAAAGCGCCCGGGCTATCTCAACTATCTGCTTATAGGACGCGTCCAGCTCCCGCACCACTGTGCGCGGGTCAAGCTCCACGTCCATGCGCCGGAAAACCTCCCGGCATCTTTGGCACATGGTTTTGGCGTCCAGCAGCCCGGCCCGGCCCTTCAGCTCCCGGCCGATAAACATATTCTCATATATGCTCAGGTCGTTCACCAGGTTCAGCTCCTGGTGGATGAAGGCGATGCCCGCCGAAAGGGACTCCGCCGGGCTGCGGAAACGCACCTCCCCTCCGTCCAGCGCCAGTGTGCCCCGGTCCGCGGGGAGCACGCCGCCAAGTATGTTCATAAGGGTGGACTTGCCCGCGCCGTTCTCCCCCAGGAGGGCGCATACCTCGCCCGGGGAAATGTTAAAGTCAATGTTCCGCAGCACATCGTTGGCGCCAAAGGACTTATATATGCCGCGCATTTCCAGGGTCATACCCAGACCTCCTCTATAATCCACAGAAAGGCTATGACGTGTGCGCCATAGCCTTTTCTGTTCAAGTCACAAGAATGATCTTAGTAGGGAGAGTTCTCATCCAGATAGTCCGCGCAGTTCTCGCGGTCCACCACTGTGGTGGGGATTATCTTCTCCTGGTCCACGGTCTCGCCCTTTAAGAGGGACACGGCCATGTCAACAGCGTCCTTCACCATGTCCGGGCTGTAGAGGGCGGACTGGATCCAGATGTTCTCGTTCTCGGGCATCATGTTGAAATACTCCTGGCACCCGCCGCCGCCGGTGACCACCTTGATGTCGGTGCGCTTGGCCTCATCAATGGCCTGGAGCACGCCGATAGAGGTCTCGTCGTCCATGGAGAACACGGCGTCGATCTGGGAGTTGGCGTTGAGGATGTCGGCAAAGTCCTTCAGGCCGGCCTCCCGGGTGAACTGGGTGGAGTAATACTCGATCTCCATGTCGGGGGCGATCTCCTTGATCTTCTCGTCAAAGCCCTTCTTGCGAAGCTCGGAGACGGAGCCGGAGGAGGGAACCTCCAGCACTACCACCTTGCCGGTGGTGCCGATCTTGTCAACGATGTACTGGGCGCTCTGGGTGCCCATGTCCACGTTGTCGCCGGCCACATGGTACACGCCGTCAACGTCGATAACGATGTCGAAGTTGACCACCTGTATGCCCTCGTCTACAAGGCCCTTGATGGGGTCCTCCATGCCCTCCCACTGGGGGAAGGCCACGACCGCCTGGACACCCCAGGTCTTCAGCTCGTCGATCTGGTTGGTCATCTCCTCGGCGTTGTCGCTGGTAAGCAGCTTGTACTCGACGGTGTCGGAGAGCTCCTTGCAGCGCTCCTCGGCGTAATAGGCAACGCCCGCCACCCAGCCGTGGGTAACGGCGGGGGCCAGGATGCCCACCTTGAACTTCTCGCCAGAGGCGGTCTCAGAGACGCTGGACTCGCTGGAGTCCTCGGAGCTGCTCTCATCGGAGCTGCTGCCCGCATCGGAGGCCTGGCTGCTGGAGCCGGCGCCGCTCTCGCTGGAGCTGCTGGTGTCGTTGCCGCAGGCCGCGAAGCAGCCAACGATCAGCATAAGGACCAGCAGCAGGGAAATGATTTTCTTCATGCTTGTTTTCCTCCTTGGTACATATTTACTCGAATTGATTTGCGCACGGCTTCTTCCGTGCGTCCGGGCACATTATAACACCGCCAAAAGAAAAAAGCAAGAGGTTAATTTTAAATATTTTCCTGCGCTTGACATTGACACGGCCCAGGACCTATAATGGAAACAGAGCGAAAGCATAATAATATTCGGGATAATGAGGAGGACAATACCGTATGAAAGATCAGATACTTCTGCCGGGGGCCGGCCTTTATAAGGCAAATCTCCACTGCCACACCACCGTGTCCGACGGCAGGCTTACGCCCGAGGAGATAAAGGAGCTGTACATATCCGAGGGCTATTCCATAGTGGCCTATACCGACCACAGGAAATACGTCTGGCACAACGACCTGGACGACGAAAACTTTCTGGCCCTGCCCTCCATGGAGGCCGACCTCACCGAGAAGGGGGACTACTGGCCCACGGAGCGCACGTTCCACTTCAACCTGTATGACACACGTCCCTCTAAGGAACGGGAGGGCCGGGACTATATGCCCCACTGCGACTATCACGACAAGGCCGGAGTGAACGAATACATAGCCCGCATGGTGCGGGAGGGCTTTCTGGTGTGCTATAACCACCCCTACTGGTCTTTGCAGGACGTGACCGACTACCGCGACCTTAGGGGGCTTTTCGCCATGGAGATATATAACCACGGCTCCCAGCTGGAGGGGCTGTATGGCTTTGCGCCGGAGGCCTATGACGAGATGTTAAGGTCCGGCCAGCGGATATACGCCGTGGCCTCCGACGATAACCACAATGTTTTCCCCAAGGGGGACGTACAGTTCGACGCCCTTGGCGGGTGCACCTATATCGCGGCGGAGAGCCTGACCCATGAGAGCGTTATAGACGCGCTTAAAAAGGGTCGTTTCTACTGGTCCACGGGACCGAAGCTTTTAGGGATGGAGATAAAGGACGATATGCTAAAGATAAAGTGCTCGCCTGTTGAGAAGCTGTATGTGGTGCAAAACGGCAGGAATTATTACCGCAAGACGGTACACCCCGGGGAGAGCTTCACAGAGGCCGAGTTCAAGCTCAGCGGCCAGGAGGGCTGGTTCCGGGTGGAGATAAGGGACGGCCGGGGGCAGGCTGCGGGGAGCAGAGCTTACTTTATGGAGGAACTGCAATAAGGAACGAGGGCTTTCGCTCATGCTTGCAGCGGCTCTTTCCGACACACGCGCATTTTAGAAGGGAAATACAGCAAGGGCCTGCTTAAAGCAGGCCCTTCATTATCTGCTTATGACTTCGGAAAGCCGGCGCTCGAACCTGTCCTTGCGGGTGTCTGCCGGTATGGGGGTGGGGTACCGTCCGTCAAAGCAGGCGGTGCAGATGCCGTCTGTGCCCGCAAGCTCCGGGAGAACCTCCACGGGCAGATAGCCCAAGCTGTCCGCCCCGATTATCCTCGCGGTCTCCTCCGCCGTGTGCTTGCAGGCGATAAGGTGCTCCCGGGAGTCGATGTCCGTGCCGTAGTAGCAGGGGTTCATAAAGGGCGGCGCGGAGATCCGCAGGTGTATCTCCCTGGCTCCCGCCTCCCGCAGGAGCCCCACTATGCGCCCGCTGGTGGTGCCCCTGACGATAGAGTCGTCCACCAGCACCAGCCGCTTTCCCCTTACGGCGGCCTCTATGGCGCTGAGCTTAATGCGCACCTGGTCCAGCCGCTGGCTCTGCGTCGGGGAGATAAACGTGCGGCCAATATATTTGTTCTTTATGAGTCCAATGCCATAGGGTATGCCGGAGGCCCGGCTGAACCCCAGGGCCGCGTCCAGGCCGGAGTCCGGCACGCCTATCACCAGGTCCGCGTCCGCAGGGTGGCGCTCTGCCAGCAGCTCTCCGGCTCTTAGCCTTGCCCCATGGACAGATACTCCGTCCACCACGGAGTCCGGCCGGGCGAAGTAGATGTACTCGAAAACACAGAGCCTCCGGGGCTTTTTGCCGCAGTGCTCCCTGTGGGAGGCCACACCCTCCGGGCCGAAGACCAGTATCTCGCCTGGGTCCAGGTCCCGCAGAAACTTTGCGCCTATGGCCGAAAGTGCGCAGCTCTCCGAGGCCACCGCATACCCGCCGCCGGGCAGCTCTCCATAGCATAGGGGCCGGAAACCGTAGGGGTCCCGGGCGGCTATGAGCTTCTGGGCGGACATGAGCGCCAGGGAGTACGCCCCCTCCAGCTCCTCCATGGCGGCACAGAGGGCCGCTTCTATGGAGGGGGCCTTCAGCCGCTTCTGGGTGACGATATAGGCGATAATCTCCGTGTCGCTGGTGGTGTGGAAGATGGCCCCGGAGAGCTCCAGCCTGTCCCGGAGCCTTGCGGCGTTTGAAAGGTTGCCGTTGTGGCAGAGGGCCATCTTGCCCTTCTGGTGGTTCACCTCTATGGGCTGGCAGTTTCTGCGGCCGCTGCCGCCGGTGGTGCCGTAGCGCACGTGGCCCACGGCCATGTTCCCCCTTGGCATACGGCCCAGAAGCTCCGGGGTAAAGACCTCTCCCAGAAGCCCCGCGTCCTTATGGGAGGCGAACACCCCGTCGTCGTTTACCACTATCCCACAGCTCTCCTGGCCCCTGTGCTGTAGAGCGAAGAGCCCGTAATAGCAGAGCTCCGCCGCCCCTGCGGGCTCCGGCGTCCAGACCCCGAAGACCCCGCATTCCTCGTGTATACTCATATGCTCCCCCCTATTCCCCGCTGGCCCCGTAGTTTGACAGCACCCGGGCCGAGGGGTCGTCCACCCTGCAGCCCTCCCACTGGGGGTTGGGCATCCAGAACCCCTCTATGAGCTGCCCCTGGCCGGGGTAATACTTTTCAAACAGCTCCCGGTACAGCAGCGATTCTTTTGTAAAGGGCCGGGCGTGGGCATACGCCCGGCTCCTATCCTCAAGCTGGGCTTCGGTATAGAGGCCCTCCGCGTACTCCTTAAGATAGTCCACCATTGAGTGGCCCACCGCGTCGGAGAAGGCGGCCTTTTCCCGCCACAGTATCTCTTGGGGCAGTAAATTTTCCTCTGCAAAGGCCTTTCTTAAAAGATACTTGCCCTTATTGTATTTGTTCAGCTTCTTCTCCGGGTCGACGGACATGACGTACTCCACAAAGTCCAGGTCGCCGAAGGGTACCCGGGCTTCCAAAGAGTTGACGGAGATACAGCGGTCGGCCCGGAGTACGTCGTACATATGCAGCTCGCGTATGCGCTTCTGGGACTCAAGCTGAAAGGCTTCGGCGCCGGGGGCGAAGTCGGTGTATTTATACCCGAAAAGCTCGTCGCTTATCTCCCCGGTGAGGAGCACCCGGATATCCGTATGCTCGTGTATATATTTGCACACAAGGTACATACCCACGCTGGCCCGGACGGTGGTGATGTCGAAGGTGCCGAGAAGCGCAATAACCGTCTCCAGAGCGTCCAAAACGTCCTCTTTTGTGATGATGACCTCGGTGTGGTCGCTGCCGATGTAGTCCGCAGCTTCTCTGGCGTATTTCAAATCTATAGCGTCCCCGCTCATGCCGATAGCGAAGGTGCGTATGGGAGTTTCGCTATAGTGTTGGGCTATGGCGCAGACCAGAGACGAATCCAGGCCGCCGGAGAGAAGAAAGCCCACCTTCGCGTCGGACACCAGCCGCTTTTTCACCCCGGTAATGAGCTTGTCGTGTATATTTTTGCAGACTATATCTATATCGTCATGGCAGGTCCGGGTGGTGATGGACACGTCCCTATAGCAGACAAACTCGCCGCCTTTATAGTAGTGCCCCGGCGGGAACGGGCGTATCTCACGGCAGAGGCCCACCAAATCCTTGGGCTCACTGGCGAAAAACACAGCGCCGTTGTCCCCCACGCCGTAGTATAGGGGCCGGATGCCGATAGGGTCCCGGGCGGCTATATACTCCCCTGTGGAGCCGTCGTATATTACGCAGGCGAATTCCGCGTCCAGCAGCCTGAACATCTCCGTGCCGTACTCCCGGTAGAGGGGCAGCAGCACCTCACAGTCGGAGCCGCTCTTGAAAAAATATTTCCCCGAGAGCTGCTCTTTGAACTTCTCGAAGCCGTATATCTCGCCGTTGCAGACCGCATAGCTGCCCTCAAGCTCAAAGGGCTGCATACCCTCGGGGCTGAGCCCCATTATGGCCAGCCGGTGAAAGCCCATAAGCCCGCCGCCGGTATCGATAAAGCGGGTGTCGTCCGGGCCCCGGGACAGGCTGCGGTCAAAGCACTCCCTGACCCTTTCGGGACTGGCGCAGGGGCCGCAGCAGGTGATTATCGAGCACATATGATATCCCTCCGTAAAGCGGGACGGGCGGGGTCAGAACGGCCCCGCTTCCCGCATGGTATTTTATTCCACGTCCTGCAAGGCGTCATAGCCGGTCTCGCCGGTGCGCACCTTTACTACCTCCTCAACGTCATACACGAATATCTTGCCGTCGCCGATATGGCCGGTATAGAGAGCCCTCTTGGCGGTCTCTATCACCGAGGTTACCGGCACCTTGCTCACAACGATATCCACCTGTATCTTGGGCAGCAGGTTGGCCTCCACCTGCACGCCCCTGTAATACTCGGGCTTGCCCTTCTGCACGCCGCAGCCCAGCACGTGGGAGACGGTCATGCCGGTTATCCCCAGGGACATCATGGCGGACTTCAGAGACTCGAAGCGGCTCTCCCGGCAGATTATCTCTATCTTGGTGAGCTTCGGTACGCCCTCTGGAATTACGGTGGGCTCCTTCTTTATGGGTATGGCCTCCGCCGCCGGAATATCGCCGGTCACCGCCAGCGCGCCCTCATAGCCGTAGTCAAGGCTCTCCACCGCCGGGGCGAAGTCCGCATAGGCGCTCATAAGGCCGTGCTCGGTGCTGTCAAGGCCCTTTATCTCCTCCTCGGGCTCCACCCGAAGGCCCACGGTCTTTTTTAGGATAACGAAGGTGACGGTCATGAGCAGGGAGGTCCAGGCCAGTATCGCTATTATGCCCAGAGTCTGCACCCCCAAAAGGGTGGGGTCGCCGGTGTAGAACAGGCCCCGGAGTCCCGCCGGTGCGCCGGGGTTAGCAAGAAGCCCCACGGCTATGGTGCCCCATACACCGTTTGCCAGGTGCACGCCCACCGCGCCCACCGGGTCGTCGATGTGCAGCTTCAAATCCAGGAGCTCAACCACCACTACTACCAGGACACCGGAGACTATGCCCACTATGGCAGAGCCCAGGGCGTCCAGGGCATCACAGCCGGCGGTTATGCCCACAAGACCCGCAAGGGAGGCGTTCAGGCACATGGACACGTCGGGCTTGCCGTTCTTTATCCAGGTGTACAGCATGGTGGTTACGGTGGCCACGGCGGGGGCTATGGTGGTGGTCAGAAAGATGGACGCAAGAGAGGTGTTGTCCCAGGCCGCCGCGCCGTTAAAGCCGTACCAGCCGAACCAGAGGATAAAGCAGCCGAGAGCCCCCAGGGTGATGGAGTGGCCGGGTATGGCGTTGACCTTCTTGACCTTGCCCTCTTTGCTCTTGATGTACTTGCCAAGCCGGGGACCCACCATGATTGCCCCGATAAGGGCCGTCACCCCGCCCACGGAGTGTATGGCCGCGGAGCCCGCGAAATCGTGGAAGCCCATGTTTACCAGCCAGCCCTGGCTGTTCCAGACCCACCCGGCCTCGACGGGGTAGACAAACAGGGATATCACCCCGGAATATATGCAGTAGGACACGAACTTTGTGCGCTCGGCCATGGAGCCTGAGACTATCGTGGCCGCCGTGGCGCAGAACACCAGGTTAAAGACAAAGCTGGAGGCGTTCGTCTCGATAAAGCCGGTGAAGTCGCTGAAAATGTCCAGGTTCGGTATACCGATAAAGCCCATCACATAGTCCTCGGCCATCATCAGACTGAAGCCCAGAAGTACAAACACCACCGTGCCTATGCAGAAGTCCATCAGGTTCTTCATGATGATGTTGCCCGCGTTCTTGGCCCTTGTAAAGCCGGTCTCCACCATGGCGAAGCCCGCCTGCATGAAGAAGACCAGGGCCGCGCCGATTAAGAACCACACTCCGAAAACCTGCGTGCTGACTGTCTCTGTCACCAGGGATACAATCTCCTGTGTTCCCATGATATCCACTCTCCTTATTTAATTGAATGCTATACGCTTAACTTGTTTTGCAGCACGTAGGAGTTTCCCGGTGCTTTTGCGGAGCAAAAGACGGCCGCTTCGCGGACGAGGGAAACTCCGGACATACTGTTCAGCGCACGCTGAACAGTATGTCTCCGTAACTGGGATAGGGCCAGAACTCCTTTGCTGTAATGGTCTCCGCCCGGTCGCAGACCTTCCGCAGCTCCTCCATGCGCCCCAGTATCGCATCACGGACCGCGCAGCTCTGCTCCTCCACCGTGCCGGACAGGGCGCTTACGGCCTCCTCCAGAAGGTCCGCGCGGCGGGCGATCTCCCCGGTAAGGGTGGAGAGCTCCTTCACAAGGCCGGTCTCATAACCGCTGTCAAGGCCCATATCCAGGGCCTTCTTCTGGGCGATACCCTCCATGAGCTTCATGGTATAGCTCTCCACCGCCGGGGCTATCTGCCGCCGGGCCATGCTCACCATGGTGTTGGCCTCGATGGTGACGGTCTTGACATAGTTCTCCAGCATTATCTCACAGCGGGACTCCAGCTCCGCCCGGCTGTAGACCCCGTGGGCAGTAAGCATGGTTACGTTCTTCTCGTCCAGCAGGTGTGGCATACAGTCGGCGGTGGTGCGGTAGTTGAGAAGACCCCGCTTCTCGGTGGCCTCCTTTATCCACGCGTCGTCATAGCCGTTGCCGTTGAAGATTATGTTCTTGTGGTCCTTTATGGTCTTGCGTATCATCTCGTGCAGGGCAGTCTCAAAGTCCTCTGCCCCCTCCAGCCGGTCGGCGTAGATTTTCAGGCTCTCGGCCACGGCGGAGTTCAGCATGATGTTGCAGCAGGCGATGCTGTTGGCGGAGCCCAGCATACGGAACTCGAATTTATTGCCGGTGAAGGCGAAGGGCGAGGTGCGGTTGCGGTCGGTGGTGTCCCGGTTAAACTTGGGCAGCACATCCACCCCCAGCTTCATCTGGGTCTTTTCCGCCCCCATATAGGGCTCGCCGGTTTCTATGGCCTCCAGCACCGCGTTCAGCTCGTCGCCCAGGAATATGCTCACCACGGCGGGGGGCGCTTCGTTGGCCCCGAGCCTGTGGTCGTTGCCGGCGGTCGCCACGGTGATGCGCAAAAGGTCCTGATAGTCGTCCACGGCCTTTATCACCGCACACAGGAACAAGAGGAACTGGGCGTTCTCATAGGGGGTCTCACCGGGGGACAGCAGGTTCACGCCGGCGTCCGTGGAGATGGACCAGTTATTGTGCTTGCCGCTGCCGTTTACCCCGTCAAAGGGTTTCTCGTGCAAAAGGCACACAAGGCCGTGCTTTGCCGCCACCTTCTGCATTATCTCCATGGTCAGCTGGTTGTGGTCTGTGGCTATGTTGGTGGTAGAATAGATGGGGGCCAGCTCATGCTGGGCGGGGGCCACCTCGTTGTGCTCGGTCTTGGCTAAGATCCCCAGCCTCCAGAGCTCGTCGTTCAGCTCCTCCATATAGGCCGCCACCCGGGGCTTTATCACGCCGAAATAGTGGTCGTCCATCTCCTGGCCCTTGGGCGGCTTCTTGCCAAAGAGGGTTCGGCCCGTAAAGCGCAGGTCCGGGCGTTTGTCGTACATCTCCCGGGTTATAAGGAAATACTCCTGCTCCGGGCCCACACAGGTGCGCACGCACCTTACGTCCTTATTGCCGAAGAGCTTCAAAATGCGCAGGGCCTGGCGGTTCAAGGCCTCCATGGAGCGCAGCAGCGGGGTCTTTTTGTCCAGGGCTTCGCCGCCGTAGGAGCAGAAGGCCGTGGGTATGCAGAGGGTCTTACCCTTTATAAAGGCGTAGGAGGTGGGGTCCCAGGCGGTATAGCCCCTGGCCTCGAAGGTGGCTCTAAGTCCGCCCGAGGGGAAGGAGGACGCGTCCGGCTCACCTTTTATCAGTTCCTTGCCGGAGAACTCCATTATTACGCCGCCGTCCGGGGAGGGCGATATAAAGCTGTCGTGCTTCTCGGCGGTGACGCCGGTAAGAGGCTGGAACCAGTGTGTATAGTGTGTGGCCCCCTTTGATACCGCCCAGTCCTTCATGGCCGAGGCCACCGCGTCGGCCACGCCCGGGTCCAGCCTTGTGCCCCTCTCAATGGTCCTGTGCAGGGACTTATATACACCCGCAGGCAAACTGGCCTTCATCACCCGGTCGTCGAACACCCTGCTGCCGAAATATTCCTGTACCTTCTGCATAACACAAATCCTCCCGAATTAAAGAATAAGGCAAGGGCGTCTCCGGCGGCGCTCCAGATACGGAGCACCCTCGGAAAGACGCCCTTGCCTTTACCGTGACCCATTATACGCCGGGCCCGCCCGTTTGTCAACCCCGTTTTGCAATATTTTTTCAGTAAATTTCATTTTGACATAAAATATACGGATATTTTCAAATTAGCCCTTGACATTTTGCAACAAGCGGCATATAATAATTGCAGATGAGCAAGGGCGTTCATTTCGGGGCGGGAGTATTCCGCCCTAAAATGGACGCCAATTATTTTGGAAGGGACGAGTAAGCTATGGAAACAGAAGGTCAGGTGCGCATACCCTCGGGGTGCGCCATAGCGGCGGTCATATCAAAGGCGGGGCGCGGTATGCCCGGCAGCATAGTCTCCGAGGCCATGCGCCCCATGCACGAGCGCTCCAACGGCTTGGGCGGCGGCTTTGCCGGGTACGGCATCTATCCCGCCTACCGGGACTTCTACGCCTTGCACATGTTCTTTGACTGCCGGGACACCCGCAAATCCTGCGAGGCCTTTTTAAAGGAGAGCTTCGAGCTGGTGCAGTCGGAGCTGATACCGACCCGGAGGATACCCTCCATAACCGGCGAGCCAATTATCTGGCGGTACTTCGTGGCCCCCCTCCCCTCTGTGCTTAAAAGCTTGCAGTTGGACGAAAAGGAGTTCGTAGCCCGGACGGTAATGAGGATAAACGCCGAAATACCGGGGGCCTTCGTGTTCTCCTCCGGGAAGAATATGGGGGCCTTCAAGGCCGTGGGCTACCCCGAGGACGTGGGGGAGTTCTACCGCCTTGAGGAATACTCCGGCTACGCCTGGACGGCCCACGGACGGTACCCCACCAACACCCCGGGCTGGTGGGGCGGGGCCCACCCCTTCACGCTGCTGGACTGGTCGGTGGTCCATAACGGGGAGATATCCTCCTATGACGCGAACCGGCGGTATATTGAGATGTTCGGCTATAAGTGCACACTTCAGACAGACACCGAGGTCATTACATATATGATGGATTACCTTCTAAGGGTCCAGGGGCTCACCTTGGAGGAGGCCGCCGGGGTAATCGCCGCCCCCTTCTGGAGCACCATAGGGCGCAAGGCGGACGCGGCGGACAGGGAGAAGCACCTCTGCCTGAGAAAGATGTTCCCAAGCCTTTTGGTCACCGGGCCCTTCTCCATTGTGCTGGGCTTCACCGGCGGGCTGATGGCGTTGAACGACCGGCTGAAGCTGCGCTCCATGGTGGTGGGCGAAAAGGACGACAGGGTGTTCGTCGCCAGCGAGGAGGCCGCTGTCCGGGTCATGGAGCCGGAGGCGGAAAACCTCTGGGCCCCCTCCGGGGGAGAGCCAGTGATAGTCCGCGTAAAGGAGGGGGCGTACTGATGGGCATAGACTTTATCTACCCGGAATATGAGGTATTGAGGGACACCGTAAGATGCATTGGCTGCAAGGCCTGTATAAAGCAGTGCTCCCACGGGGTGCACGCTATAGATGAAAAAAGCGGCGGGCTTATGGCGGAGGACGCGAAATGTGTCAACTGCCTGCGCTGCGTAAGCTTCTGCCCCAAAAGGGCGTTAAAAATAGTACGCTCTGACTGCGCGCCCATGGGCAATATAAACTGGCGGGAGCGCACTGTCCACGAGATATATAAGCAGGCCGGGACCGGCGGGGTGCTGCTGTCCTCCATGGGGAGTCCGAAGGAAATGCCGGTCTACTGGGACAGGCTGCTGCTGAACGCCTCCCAGGTGACGAACCCGCCCATAGACCCCCTTAGAGAGCCCATGGAGACCAGGGTATTCCTGGGCCGGCGCCCCGGCCGGGTGCGCAGAAACCCCGACGGCTCTCTTGATACCGCCCTGCCGCCCATGGTGGAGCTCTCCATGCCGGTGATGTTCTCGGCCATGAGCTACGGCTCCATAAGCTATAACGCCCACGCGGCGCTGGCAAGGGCCGCAGAGGAGCTGGGCCTTGTGTACAACACCGGCGAGGGCGGGCTCCACGAGGATTTCTATAAGTATGGCGGGAACACCGTCGTGCAGGTGGCCTCCGGGCGGTTCGGGGTCCATGAGAGGTACCTGAACGCCGGGGCGGCTATAGAGATAAAGATGGGCCAGGGGGCCAAGCCCGGCATCGGCGGGCACCTGCCGGGGACGAAGATAGTTGGGGACGTGTCCCGCACCAGGATGATACCCGAGGGCTCGGACGCCATCTCCCCCGCCCCGCATCATGACATATACTCCATAGAGGACCTTAGACAGCTGGTCTTCTCCTTAAAAGAGGTCACGGAGTACAAAAAGCCGGTGATAGTGAAGGTGGCGGCGGTGCACAATATAGCCGCCATAGCCAGCGGCATAGCAAGAAGCGGCGCGGACATCATCGCTATCGACGGCTTTAGGGGCGGCACCGGCGCGGCTCCCACACGGATAAGGGATAACGTGGGCATACCCCTCGAGCTGGCTTTGGCCGCTGTGGACCAGCGGCTCCGGGACGAGGGCATACGCGGCAGCGTCAGCCTTGTGGCGGGGGGCAGCATACGCTCGGCCGCCGACGTGGTAAAGGCCGTGGCCCTGGGGGCGGACGCGTGCTATATCGCCACGGCGGCAATGCTCGCTATGGGCTGTCACCTCTGCCACACCTGCCAGACCGGGCGGTGCGCCTGGGGCATAGCCACCCAGGACCCGGAGCTGGTAAAACGTCTGGACCCGGATATGGCGGCAAAACGGCTTGTAAATCTCATGACCGCCTGGCGGCATGAGATAAAGGAGCTCATGGGCGGCATGGGGATAAACTCCATCGAGGCGCTAAAGGGCAACAGGCTAATGCTCCGGGGGGTGGGGCTTACCCAGAAGGAGCTGGACATCTTAGGCATTAAACACGCGGGGGAATAATATGCAGACGATAAATATAGAGGGCCTGGGCTACCGAGAGATAAACGAGGGTATCCGCCATACGCCCGCCTGTAAGCTTACCGGCTGCCGGGGCCAGAGGTTCCTCGGCGCGGGCATGGGCTTTGGGGAGCTCATAATAGAGGGTATTCCCGGGAACGCCCTGGGGGCTTACCTCAATGGCGGGAACATAACTGTTCTTGGCAACGCCCAGGACGCGGTGGGTGACACCATGAACGCCGGGGAGATTATTGTCCACGGCAGCATAGGCGACGCGGCCGGCTACGCTATGCGTGGCGGCAGAATTCTAATCAAGGGAGAGGCCGGGTATAGGGCCGGTATACACATGAAGGCCTATGAGGACAAGGTCCCCGTGATGGTCATCGGCGGCAGTGCCGGCAGCTTCCTGGGGGAGTATCAGGCGGGGGGCATAATAATTGTGCTGGCCCTGAAGGGCGGCAGGCCGGTGGGCAACTTCCCCTGCACCGGTATGCACGGCGGTAAAATGCTGCTGCGCGGGGACTGCGGGGATATCGCCCTCCCGGACCAGGTGACCGCAAGGCCCGCAGGGCAGGAGGATATTGCTGAAGTTTCTGAGCATATCAGGGCCTTCTGCGAAACCTTTGGGTATGATATGGACGAGATTATAGAGGGTCCCTTCACCCTCATTACCCCCGACAGCAAAAACCCCTATAAGCAGATGTATGTGATGAACTGAAAGGAGCGCTCCCATGAAATACACCCAGGACGAGGTAATGCAGTTTGTGCAGGAGGACGACGTGAAGTTTATAAGGCTGACTTTCTGCGACGTGTCGGGCCGGCAGAAGAACATCTCCATACTGCCGGGAGAGCTTCAAAGGGCCTTCCAGAGGGGCATACCCTTCGACGGCTCGGCCCTCCCCGGCTTTGGTGACGAGGCCTGCTCGGACCTGCTGCTGTACCCGGACCCCGATACCCTGATGGTCCTGCCCTGGCGGCCCGAGCACGGCAAGGTGGTGCGTATGTTCAGCCGGGTCAGTCTGCCGGACGGGAGGGATTTTCCCGGCGACGCCAGGAGTCTGCTTCAAGAGGCTGTGGCGGAGAGTGAAAAGCTGGGCCGCAGCTTTTACTTCGGGGCCGAGCAGGAATTCTACCTTTTCAACCTGGACGATAGGGGCGAGCCCACCCTTGAGCCCTATGACTGGGCCGGGTACATGGACATCGCCCCAGAGGACAGGGGCGAGAATATACGCAGAGAGATATGCCTGACCTTAGAGCAGATGGGCATCGTCCCGGAGAGCTCCTACCATAAGGAGGGGCCGGGGCAGAACGAGATAGACTTCCGCTACTCCGACCCCATCACCGCCGCGGACAACGCCATGACCTTCCGCACGGTGGTGAAGACCGTGGCAAGGCGCAACGGGCTCTATGCCGACTTCTCCCCAAAGCCCCTGCCCGATAAGCCCGGGAACGGCTTTCATATAAATATGTCCGTGCGCTCGGAGCAGAGCGGGGACGATATCTGCTATATGATAGCCGGGGTCCTTGATAAGGTGCGGGAGATGACGGCCTTTTTAAACCCTGTGGAGTCCTCCTACGCCCGCTTCGGGCAGTTCAAGGCCCCCCGCTATATCTCCTGGTCCGGCGAGAACCGCTCCCAGCTGGTGCGCATACCCTCGGGCTCCGGGCAGTACCGGCGCGCCGAGCTGCGCTCCCCCGACCCGGAGGCGAACCCCTACCTTGCCTTCGCGCTCATAATCCACGCGGGGCTCTACGGCATCAGGGAGCGGCTGGACCTGCCCATGGTGGCAAACCTGAATCTGTACAAGGCCCCGCCGGAGGTCCTGGCCCTATACGGCCAACTGCCCGGCAGCTTACAGGAAGCCAGAAAGCTTGCCCTGGAAAGCGCCTTTATACAGGCACACCTGCCCGGGTGCATACTGAACAGCCTGCGGTGACGGCTTTGACGAAAAGGGGGGTAAGATATGGGCCTGGAGGAAAGGGCATACAGTATGCTGGTGATATCCGGCGGCGATAAATTCAACCGGGCGCTTGAAGGCTTCGTGCCCAGCGCCCTTCTCCCTCATAT
Source organism: Acutalibacter muris (assembly GCF_002201475.1). Lineage (NCBI taxonomy): Bacteria > Bacillati > Bacillota > Clostridia > Eubacteriales > Acutalibacteraceae > Acutalibacter > Acutalibacter muris. The sequence continues at coordinate 2,580,353 of NZ_CP021422.1, forward strand.
CCAGTTTGCCGGGAGCATAAGCGAGGGCCGCCGGGTTTTAAACGAGCGCGCCTTTGACTTTGTGCTGGTGAACTCCCCTCTGCCCGACGGCACTGGGGTGGGCTTTGCCATTGACGTCTCGGCGGCCCCGGAGAGGGTGGTGGTGCTGATGGTGAAGGCCGAGCTCCACGGCGGCGTATACCAGAAGGCCGCGCCCCACGGTGTGTTCACCCTTCAAAAGCCCCTGTCCCGGCCCGGCATGGACCAGGCCCTCAGGTGGATGGTCAGCGCCCGGGAAAAGCTCAGAAGGGTGGAGAAAAAGAGCCTGTCCCTGGAGGAGAAAATGGCGGAGATACGCCTGGTGAACCGGGCAAAGTGGGCCCTTATAAATGAGCGCGGCATGGACGAGCCGCAGGCCCACAGGTATATTGAAAAGCTCTCTATGGATATGTGCGTCACCCGGGGCCAGGTGGCCAGGAATATCCTGGGGGATTAAAAGGTCCGGGTAAATTTCTTTACCCGGACCTTTTTAGTCACACCGCTCCGTCATTATCCGAAGAATGGTCTTGTCGGTCTCGCACATACCCTCTTTCGCCAGCATTCCTATATTGGCGATAGTGTCGTCCACCCCGTGGGTCACTATGCCGTCGCCGCTCTTAAATTCCTGGCTGGCCTTGTACATATGATAGCCAAGTATCCCCGCGTCCACGCTGGCGGCTATCTTCGCGGCGCAGGAGGGCTTGGCCCCGTCACAGATGGTGCCGCTGATTATGGCAACGGCGTTTACAATGGTGTGGGCCACGGCGGTAAAGCTGCCGTCCAGCATATAGGCTATGCCCGCCCCGGCCCCCACGCCCGCGCTCACCGCTCCGCAGTAGGCCGAGAGCCTTCCTATGCCGCTCTTCTGCTGTATGGTCACAAGGTCGCTGACCAGCAGGGAGCGGTACAATTTCTCCCGGTCAAAGCCGTAATGCTCCGCGTACTTTGCCACCGGCACGGAGGCGGTAATGCCCTGGTTGCCCGAGCCTGAAAGTATCACCACCGGCAGCTCGCAGCCGCTCATCCTGGCGTCGCTCCCGGCGGCGGCCCAGGCCTTGGCTTCGGTCTTGATATCCTCGGGGTAGTTCTCAAGGAGCACCGAGCCGATATTGGCCCCCCACTCCCCTTCTATACCCTCCCGGGCTATGGCTGTGTTGCAGCTCACCTGCTGCTCCAAAAGGCACTCCACCTCGGAGAGGTCCACCGTATCCGCAAACTCTATTATATCCTCCACCCGCATAAAGCCCCTGTCGGTCATGCTGTCGTCCGGGGAGTCGCTGGCGGGCTTTTCAAGGAGCACCCTGCCGTCCAACTCCTCACGGACGATGTTGCTGTGGCTGTTGGCTATCTGCACAAGGGCCCTATGCCCCCCGGCCCGGCCTGTAAGGCATATGTCCAAAAGCCGCGAGGTCTCGGCGCAGGCTATGTCTATAGGCACACGCTCCATATACCTCTCTATCTCCGGGTGCTTTTTCTCCGGCACACAGGCTATCACCTGTAACCTAAGTTCAGCGTCCCCGGCCACTACGCCCGCGGCTATGGCGGCCTTTATGCCCTTTTTTCCGCCGGTATTGGGCACCACCACGCTTTTCACGTTCTTGATGATGTTCCCCGAAACTCTCGCCTCTATACGCTCAGGCACGGCCCCCAGCACCTGTCTGAGCCTTGCCGCGCAGTAGGCAAGGGCGATGGGCTCCGTACAGCCGGTGGCAGGGACGAGCTCCTCTCTGAGAATGGATATGTACGCGTTTTTCATATTTTCGGTGAGCATGGCTTTTCTCCTTTTTTGTGCTGTAATGGCTCCGCACTTCTAAAATATATCCGGGATATTTCGCCGTTTATGGTTATAATTATACCATATCCGCCCGCCTTTGACAACATAATAAATTGGACTTTGCTCAAAAGGCCGAAAGGTTGTTAAAATAAAAAGCACATAAAATTCATTGACAGTTCAGAAAATCTTAATAATTATAGGGTACTATAACATCGTGGCAGGCAGAGCCACAGAAAGACTCTTTTTCATCATATCCTCATTTTTAACTCCTTACTTCCTCTTTAAAAGAAGAGTCCCCCGGCAAAGTCGGGGGACTCTTCTTGCGCCCACTTAAAAGTTCCCCCGTACCCTTGCGATTTTCAGGCGGATATGCTATACTGGAGCCAATAAAGGTATGGGGCCGCAATACCTCATATCATAAACCAAGAAGGAGAACAGAATGCGCCATACCACGAAAGAAGCCCTTGCCGAGGCTTTTGAGGGCCTGCTGGAAAAACGGAGCATCGACAAGATAACCGTCAAGGATATTGTGACCGAGTGCGGCGTGAACCGTCAGACCTTTTACTATCATTTCCGGGATATCTATGACCTGATGGAATGGGCGCTGGTGAAGGTCATTGAAACATATGCCGGCCCCAATTTTTCCGTAGATAAGGATTGGCAGGAACAGATAAAGCAGCTGTTTCATCTTTTCTATCTTCACCGCACGGTCCTCCTGCATGGCTACGACGCCACCAACAGGATGCAGTATGAACGGGTAGTTATCAAGTGGGTGACCCAAATGATGCGCGGGCGGATAGATACCTATCCCCAGGCGGCCCAGGTGCCGGAGGAGAAAAAGGAGTTTATCTCCATGGTCTATGCCCGGGGCTGCGCGGGGTTCCTCCTGGAGTGGGTAGAGGAGGGTATGCCCGACGAGCGCCATGTCCGGCTTGACGACTATTTTATAATGATAGACGGCAGCATCGGCCATGTGCTGGATAAGTTCAGGCAGTCATCATAGTCTATACAAATTTCCTTATTTGTAATATTTTTTTACAAAGCAGCGTCTCTGTCTATTTTTACGACAGGGGCGCTGCTTTGTCGGTTGTTCCCGCCTATCTGTACCGCTATAATTATATTCATAAAACTCCCCACAACATCAGGAGGTTATAATATGGATACGTCAAACAAAATAGTGCGTTATGGACTTAAAAAGGCTTTCGGCTACCTTGAGCGGGACCCGGAGGAGAACCTGCCAAAGCTAATGGATTGGGTGGACCGCTTCGTCCCCGAGGGCGACCGGGGTTTCCCTGTCCAGCGGGCGGCATTTCGGAAAGTCATCGAGGACCCGGACTGCGCTCTGCACAGGCTCGTGTACCGCGTCTTTACAGAGACGGACAAGGACGTGCTCAAGGCCACCTTTGAGAACTTCATCATCAACGGAAATCTGGTGGGCTGGCCCCGGCAGGAGGAGCTGCGGGAGGAATACGGCTGCAATATCCCCTGGGCCCTCCTGCTGGACCCCACCTCGGCCTGCAACCTGCACTGCACCGGCTGCTGGGCGGCGGAGTACGGCAACAAGCTGAACCTGAGCTTCGACGAGATCGACTCTATAATCACCCAGGGCAAGGAGCTGGGGGTGTACATCTACATATACACCGGCGGCGAGCCCCTGGTGCGCAAGGACGACCTTATAGCTCTCTGCCGCAAGCACAGCGACTGCCAGTTCCTATGCTTTACCAACGCCACCCTTATTGACGAGGAATTTGCGAACGCCCTGCTGGACGTGAAGAACTTTATCCCCGCCATCAGCGTGGAGGGCTTCGAGAGCGCCACCGACGGCCGCCGGGGCCCTGGCACCTATCAAAAGGTGGTAAAGGCCATGGCGCTGTTAAAGAGCAAGAAGCTGCCCTTCGGCATAAGCTGCTGCTATACCAGCCAGAACTTTGAATCCATCAGCAGCGACGAATACTTTGACCAGATGGTGGAATGGGGCGCGAGCTTTGTTTGGTACTTCCACTATATGCCCGTGGGCAACGACGCCGTCCCCGGCCTGCTCCCCACCCCGGAGCAGCGGGAGTATATGTACCGCAAGATCCGGGAGGCCCGCACCACAAAGGCCATCTTCGCCATGGACTTCCAGAATGACGGAGAATTCGTGGGGGGCTGTATCGCCGGCGGGCGCAGGTATCTCCATATCAACGCGGGCGGCGACTGCGACCCCTGCGTGTTCATACACTACTCCAACGCCAATATCCGGGACATGAGCCTTCTGGACGTGCTGCGCTCCCCCATCTTCATGGCCTATCACGACGGCCAGCCCTTTAACGATAACCACCTTATGCCCTGCCCCATGCTGGAAAACCCGGATAAGCTGCGGGAGATGGTGGAGAGGACCGGGGCCCACTCCACAGACCTACAGTCGCCGGAGAGTGTGGAGCACCTATGTGAGAAGTGCCGGGAGTACGCCCATAATTGGGAGCCCGCGGCGGAAAGGCTGTGGGAGTGCTCCTGCCAAAGGAAGCGGGAGCGCCAGACGGAAGCCGGCGCCGAAGGCCATAAGCTGGCGGTTTAAGCATAGATGGTAATCCTATAGAGAAAGGTCAGATGTGATTTTGGAAAAGCTTGCACGCGGTATTGTCCGCCGCCGGAGGCTGGTGCTGGTTCTGGCGGTTCTTCTGCTGATACCGGCCCTGCTGGGCGCGGCGGCCACCCGCATAAACTACGACATACTCACCTACCTGCCCCCGGAGCTGGACTCCATGCTGGGGGAGCAGGCGCTGGAAAACGACTTCAACCTGGCCTCTACCGGCATGATAACGGTGGAGGGTATGCCCCTTGGGGAGCTGCTGGACATGAAGGCACAGATGGAACAGGTGCCCGGAGTGGAACAGGTTTTCTGGCTCAGCGACATAATTGACCCGGCCCTTCCCCGGGAAATGCTCCCCGAAGGTATACAGAAGGCTATGTACGGCGAGAACGCCACCCTGATGCTGGTGCGGTTCTCCGAGCCCTCTGCCAGCAAAAGCACCATGGACGCAGTGGCGGAGCTCAAAGGCCTCTTGAGGGAGCACAGCTTTATGGGGGGAATGAGCGTCATACTTCAGGACACAAAGGCCCTGGTGGACCAGGAGATGCCCCTGTATATTCTCTGCGCCGTGGGCGCCAGCCTTTTAGTGCTGTTTTTGGCCATGGAGAGCACGCTGGTGCCGGTGCTGTTTATGATAGGGCTGCTGTTCCCAATACTCTACAACTTCGGCACCAACTACTTTTTGGGACAGATAAGCTATATCACCCAGGCGCTGTCCACCGTCTTGCAGCTGGGCGTGACTATGGACTTCTCCATCTTCCTTTTGCACCGCTACGAGGAGGAAAAGCTGCGCAGCACAGATAAGGAGCAAGCCATGGCCACTGCCATCGTAAACACCTTTTCGTCTATCACGGCCTCCAGCCTTACCACCATCGCGGGCTTTCTGGCGCTGTGCACCATGCGCCTGACCCTTGGCCGGGATATCGGCATAGTCATGGCAAAGGGCGTGGCGCTGGGGGTCGTCTGCACCGTCACCATTCTTCCGTCGCTTATCCTGACCTTCGACAGGGCCGTGGAAAAGCACCGGCACCGGGCGGTCATACCCCAGCTTAAAAGGGTGAGCCAATTCGTCACCCGGCACCCAGGGCCTATCCTGGCGGTCTTCCTGGTAATAACGATCCCCTTCACCCTGGCCCAGAGCAAGACCGATGTATATTACACCCTGTTTGACAGCCTGCCCCAGGACCTTACCGGCATTGTGGGAACAAACAAATTGAAGGAGGATTTCGGCATGACCACCTCCCACTTTATCCTGGTGGATAAGGATATGAGCGACGAGGACCTGAAGACCCTGTGCAAGGATTTAGAGGGAGTGGAGGGAGTCACCCAGGTGGCCTCTGTCAGCGAGCTGCTGCCCGCCGGCTTCTCCACGGATATGCTGCCGGAGGACGTAGCCCAGCTGGCCCAATCCGGCGGGAGAAAGCTTATCCTGGCCAACTCCGCCTATAAGAGCGGCACCGGCGAACTGACCGCCCAGTTAAAGGAGATGGACGGCCTGATAAAGGCCGCCGATCCCTCCGGGGTCATCACCGGCGAGGGGGCCATGACCAAGGACCTTATTGAGATTGCCGATATAGACTTCGCCCATGTGAACGTGGCCTCCATCGCGGCGGTATTTCTTATCATACTGCTGACCTTCCGTAGCGCCTCCATACCGGTGCTGCTGGTGGTCTCCATAGAAAGCGCCATCTTTATAAACATGGGCCTCCCCTACTTTACCGGCACGCAGCTGCCCTTTATCGCCAGCATCGTTATCGGCACGGTGCAGCTGGGGGCCACGGTAGACTACGCCATACTTATGGCCACGCGCTTTAGGGAGGAACGGCAGAAGGGGCTGTCCCCCAAAGAGGCCGCGCAGGTGGCCTGCCGGTATTGCAGCCAGAGCATCCTCTCCAGCGGCCTGACCTTCTTTGCCGCCACCATCGGCGTGGCCGCCATCAGCCGCATGGAGCTGCTGAAAAGCATCTGCCTGCTGATCTCCAGGGGCGCTCTCATCAGTATGTTCGTCATCATCGTCCTCCTGCCCTGCCTGCTGCAGCTTTTGGACCCGCTTATCCGCCATACCACCCTTCACTGGCTTGGTAAAAGGGAGAACTCGGGAGGACAGTCAGCCATAGAAAGGAAGGAACTTGTATGAAAGCTTGGAAACGTGTTGTAAGTATTGGTATCTCGGCCCTGATGGTAATGGGCTGCGCTCTGCCGGCCCTGGCCGCGGAGGACATTATAAAAAAGGAGGAAACAGTGTACGTGGTGCTGGAGCCGGACGGCTCTGTGCGCAGTCAGACGGTGAGTGCCCACCTGCACAAGGAGGACGGCCTCTCGGGCGTTGCCGACCGCTCCACCCTGACAGGCATTGAGAACACCCGCGACGCCACGGCCTTCACCCAAGAGGGCGAGGAGCTCCACTGGGACACGGAGGGGACCGACGTTTACTATAAAGGGGAGTCCAGCCAGAACGCCCCCATCAGCGCCGAAATAGCCTATGAGCTGGACGGAGCAAAGACCGCCCCGGAGGAGATGACGGGAAAAAGCGGCCGCGTAAAGCTTACCATAAAGCTTGTGAACAACGAAACCGGCACAATACAGGTTGACGGCAAAACCCAGCCGGTGTGCACGCCCTTTGTCACCCTGGTGGCGGCGGTGCTGGGCGAGGGGTGGACAGAGGTTTCCGCCGACCACGGCAAGGTCACCGGCGCGGGCAATACCCAGGCCGTGGGCTTTGTGTGCCTGCCGGGGGTGCGGGAGTGCCTGGAGGAGATCGGGTCCGATAATCTTGCGGAGCTGGAGGACCATCTGCTGGACGAGGTGAGCATAGAGGGCACCGTGACAGATTTTGTCCTGCCGGATATTATGATTGCCTGCGCCACGGACGGAGAGACTCTAAGAGAAAACGGTTTCTCTGGGCTGGAGAAACTGGAGGACCTGGACGGCGGCATGGAGGGCCTGCGCCAGGGCATGGAGGAGCTTCTGGACGGCGCGGACCGGCTGGCAGAGGGCGCGGCGGCGCTGGAAAGCGGAGCGGCCGAGCTGCTGGCCGGGGTCAGCGCACTGTATGACGGCGGCGTACAGCTGCAAAGCGGCGCGGCCAGACTGCAACAGGGCGCTCACGACTTAAGCAGCGGCGCGGCCAGGGCCAGGGACGGCGCGGCGGCTCTTCAAGCGGGGGCCGACGGCTTGGCGGCGGGCCTGTATGACCTGCAAAACGGAGCGGGGTCCTTATACAACGGCTACAGCCAGCTAAAGGGCGGGGCCGACAGCCTTGCGGCGGGGCTCGGCACTCTGCAAAGCAAGGGGCCAGCTCTGGTAGACGGCGTTGGCCAAATCACCGGGGCGGTGGGCAAACTGTATGAAGCCGCCGGGCCGGACAGCGCGGTGATGGCCGGTGCGCAGGCCTTTGGAAGCTCCCTTACCGGCGCGGCCTCCGCCGGGGCCGGGGCCGTGGCAAGCCTGCCCGACCCCAGCGTCTTTGCCCCGGACGAGGCCCACGCCGCCGACCCGGCATATCAACAGCTGCTGGCGGCGTATACCGGCGCGTACAGCGCGGCCGGGACCATGGCCGGGGGACTGGCGGAATTGGACGGCGGCTATGCCCAGGTGCTGGGCGGTCTTCAGCAGGTGAGCGCTGGCGTTGAGTCTCTACAGGCCGGGGCCAACGGAGCCCAGGGGCTTGCCGCCGGGATAACCGCCTACACCCAGGGCGTGGCGGACGCGGCAGCCGGCGCGGCACAGCTTCAGGGGGGCATAGGCCAGCTGGGGGCCAGTCTGCCCGCTCTGACCGGCGGGGTCGACCAGCTTATTGCCGGGTCCAACCAGCTTTCCGCCGGGGCGGGCTCCCTGTCCCAGGGCAGCGCGGAGCTGGCCGACGGCGCGGCACAGCTCGCAAAGGGCACGGACGACCTGGCGGCGGGAGCGGCCGGACTGCTGGAGGGGATACAGGCCCTGGCAGGCGGCGCGGGCTCCCTCCACGACGGCACCGTTGAGCTCCGCGACGGCGCGGAGCAGCTGCAAGAGGGCCTGGGCCGGTTTGACTCCGAGGGCATAAGCAAGCTGACCGGGGCCACAGAGAAGCTGCCCGCGCTGCGGGCGGTCACAAAGTCCATGCGGGAGCGCGCCGAGGACTACGACAGCTTCGCCGGCGCGCCCGAAGGGAGCGAGACAACCACGAAGTTCGTTATGAAAACCGTCTCCGCGCCCCAAACAGAAATCACTCAAGAGCCTGCCCCCCAGGGGGAGAAGCAGGAGCACGAAAACCTGTGGGAGAGAATTGTGGGGCTTTTTAAATAACTTTAGCGGGAGATCTGCCCTTGGGGCAGGCCTCCCGCTTTTTCTGTTATTCCAGGGTCAAATAACTGAGGATATCTCCCTGAGAGCGTCTATTTCCAGTTCCTTGCTCCTTTGCAGTATTGCCATCAACACTTTTCTCTTTTCCTTGGCCTCCCCGGCAGTCTCGGGGGCCTTCAAGTCTCCCAGAAACTTTTCGCACATACCGGCGATCTCCTCGTATTTAGAAACTGCCGCCGTTATAGGGCGGCTGTCCAGGCCGTCTATCAGGCGCATACAGAGCTCCAAAAACTGCTTTATGCGGAGCTTTCCCTCATAATGGATAAAAATATGCGGGGAAAGGCACTCTATGGCCGCCATATCCTGATTGCTCTCTTTTTGAAGCTCCCGGCGCCAGTTATCGTATATGACCAAGCCGTACCCCACCAGCGGCTCGCCGGACACGCTCCTCTCGTTTTGCAGGAGCGCAAGCCCGTTTTTCAGCGCTTCCCGGCACTTTTCCGAAAGGGAAACCGGCTTTGTGCCCGGCTTTATCAGCAGCAGGTCCGGCTTTTTCACGTACCACTCCGAAAAGCTTTTTAGCTGCCCGAAGGACATGACGGAATTTTTCTCATCGTCGCCATCCAGGAAACTTAGGCCCTTCATCACCTTCCCCCGATGGGAGAATCCGGTGGCCAGTATCATATCCGAGTATTCCCGCGGCAGGATAAGCACAGGGTACCCGCTCAAGATATTCTCCACCGCAAGGCGGATAAAGTCCTCCTCTCCATAGTCTCCACCTCTGTGGACCTCCCCGCGAAGACCCAAGGTGGAAAGGCCTGATTCCAGCGCGTCCTCCGCCCCCCAGGAGTACCCAAAGCAGATAGAGGTGAACGCGGACTGAAGGACATATTCCGTGTCGTCATTTATCTGCCGCCCCATAGAGTCCCTGTGCTCCTCAAGCCCCATGAACAGCTTGACCGCCTGGAGCAGGGCCGGGTACGCCATACTTCGAGGCCATGTCCTGCCTGAAAAGTCCGCGATGGGTGCGTAAGGTAACAGGATTTGCTCAAAGTTCGCGTTTGCCGCGGGACAAGCGGCCTCCGGGAAAATAATGGCGTCTATGGTGCTGCCAAGGGCCTCCGCCAGCTCCACCAGCAGGGACAGCTCCGGCATGGCGCGGCCGTTCTCCCATTTGCTGACCGCCTGGGGGCTGATGTTCAGCCGGCCGGCAAGCTCCTCCTGGGTCAGCCCTCTGCTTTTCCTTAAATCCGTAATTTTCCGGCCTGTCTTTACGCTGTCAAGCATATCTTCTTCTCCTTATCCGATGGCTGGGATAGGGCAGGCTCGCCCTTCCATGATATTATAGGAGAACCCAGGGCATTTAACAATACCTGAGAGGTTGAATATTGAAGCAAAAAATCAACCTGTGGTTTATTCGGCACAGCAAAACCGGCGGGAGCCGTGTTTTGCACGGCTCCCGCCGGTTTCAGAGCCGCCCATATAGAACAGCGTGGTGCCTATGCCGCCTGTGGTGGGCAAAAGCGCGCCCTCTTTGGTATTTCCCACCTGGGTGGTAAGCTGAAGCTGGTCCCATTGGCCGCCCCAGGGCACATCTTTGCTGATAATGTCGGAGGGCGCGCCTCCGTCTATTGTATACTGGAATTTCTCCTTGCCGTCCGTTCCTGTTTCGGTATGGAAAATCTTTATTTCAATGGGCTCCCTCCGCCTGGCATAGCCCTCGGGGGCCTTTATTTCGTACAGATAGTAGGTGCCCGTAGGTATCCCCTCGAAATGAGTCACTCCGTTCAAATTCCACTTATCCGTCACTCTCACCATGGAAAGGCGTTCGGTTATACCCTGCGGCAAGGTGAACTCGCCCGTGTCCTTATCGAGCTTCGCCTCCAGCCACTGGACCTTATCCCCGGCGTGGTGGGTCTCGTCTGATTTCTGGTCGGACCAGTAGAACTTCCCCTCCTCGTTTTGCAGCACGAACTCCGCGCCGTCCAGCCCGATATTATTGTCTCCGCTGTCGCGCTTGTCTATGATGATGGTAAAATCATAGACATAGACCTTGTCCGTCAGACTCTCCCCGCCGAAGTAGTAGGTCACTTCATTATACTCCTCCGGCGTTTGTATCGCCTTGTTTATAACCGTAGCGGAATAGGAGAGGGTCAGCTTTGCCCCCGGATGAAGCTTTAAAAAGGCAAGGGTGCCGTTTTCGGCGCCGTCTTGGTTTCCGCCATCACCGCCAAGCTCGCCAAATCGGATAGCGAAGTGCTTTTTCTCATCTTCATTTTTACCGGTATCATACTCAATGCGGATCATGTCGCCGGGTTTGTCACTGAGCGTACACTCCGTCTCTCCTTTCTGGATGACATTTTTCCCATCAAGCGAGACCTCCACATCCTCATTTTGCCGCAGGCCGGCTGAGACGTTGTCCTCTATTGAGCACCCATAAGACCATTGATTGTCTCTCCACTCCTCCTCAGACGGCAGCGTAACCTCCACCTCAAAGCTGACCACGTCGCCGTCGTTGACGGTGGTCCAGTCCACCAGCTCGCCGTTTTCAAGCTTGATCTTCTTTACAATGCCGGGCCCCCCGCTCCCCTTCTTCTCAATACTGTAAACGCTGTCTTTAAGCTCAAACAGGCCCCCGGTACCGTCGGCATAGTCTATCAGGTAGTAGCCATAGGGCATTTTGCTGAATACGGCTTTTCCCTCTGTCACTTCGGCTATTCCTGTTGGAGAGAGGGGTTTGGCATGATTCAGAAAGGCCGTGACGGTGTCGCTGGAAACAGGCTCGCTGAGAATGGTCCATTCGGAACCCTCTCCACCGAAGTTGACGGACGTCACGCCGTTTTCGACCTTTACCTTGCCCGCCCAGCCCTCGGCCGCTTTGTACCCCTCGCCCTCGGGTATAAGTATCTGATAGAGTTCATATGTATTCCCGTTTTCCCCGTTGTTTACTGTCACTGAACCTGTCTTCGCTGTTTCGCCGGCAAAAGCGGGCACACATAGGGCCAGTATCAGTCCCAGGGCAAGCAGCATGGCAAATAATTTCCGTAAGTTTTTCATAGGTCTTCTCCCTTTCGCATAGAGCCTGTTAATAAATTCCCAATGCCTGCAAGACATTTTGCAAAAAAGCGTCAACCTATTTTTCACTCACAAGTAAAAATAAACATATGAAATCTTTGAAAATATCGTATGACAGATTTGCCTTTATGCAATTTATCTAAATATGGGTTAACACTAAATCCGGCATAAAGCAATGCCGTACAAGAATTGAACGAAAAATTTTTTCATTTTTTCTCAACGCATGAATAATTCTTTCAGAACATTAAAAATGCCAAATCCCATTACTTTCCGGCAGTCTGTTTCCGTAAGTTCTCATAGAACCCCCCGCCGCACACCGGGAAAAACCGGTTGCATATCCGGGCGGTATATGGTATAATTTTGCTGTTTATATATAGCATTTTTTGGAGGGATAGGAACATGAGTTCAAAAAGCAGCAATACCCCGGCCGCCGGAGCAGTCCGGCGGGGCTGGGGTATCACATGGAAGCTGGTCGTGGCCCTTGTGGGCAGCGTCCTCATCGGCGTGGGCGTCCTGCTGGGGGTTGTATACCTCCAGATGTCGGGCACACTGCTGGAGAGAAGCGAGGAGCTGCTCCAGTCCACCACCGGCAAGACTCTTCAGGAGACCAGGGCCTGGATGAACCGCACCCTTGCCATGCTGGAGACTCAGCGGGACACTATACAGTATGAGGACATGGACATACCCGCCCTGGAGGACTATATCAAGCACACGGTGGGCCAGAACGAGGCGTACCCCGCAGGACTGTATGTTGCCTTGACGGACGGTTCGCTGTACCACGCCTCGTTTGTGCCGGGGTCGGATTTTGACGCTACTTCCAAGAGCTGGTATCAGGACGGTCTCCGTTCCGAGGACTTTATCCTGGGCGACGTCTACTTTGACGAGGACAGCCAGTCCTATGTGGTGGGCGCCTCCGGCGTGCTGAAGGACAGCAAAGGACAGGTACGGGGCGTGGCCGCGGCGGACGTGTATCTTGACTCCATCTCAAAGATAGTCAGCGGCGTAAAGCTTGAGGACACCGGCGGCATCTTCCTGGTAGACACACGCACAGACACCATCATAGGCCATCAGGACAGCTCCATCACCGGCCAGACTTTAAGTAAACTGGACGGCGGGATGTACTCCTATGCCGCCGGGCAGATACGTGCCGGGAAGACCGGCCTTTCAGTTTATGAGGATACATATATACAGGTTGCAGAGGTCCCGGACAGCGACTGGACGGCGGTGGCCTATGTCTCCCGGGGAGAGGTCCTCCAGGAGCTGTACAGTCTGACGGCCACTATGCTTATTGTGGCGGTGCTGGCGGTGCTGCTACTCACCCTGCTGGTAGTGCTCCAGGTCCGGCGCATTATCGGCCGGCCGGTCCGGGAGCTGAGCCTTGCGGCCACTCGCATTGCCGAAGGAGAGCTGGACCAGACCATCAGCTATCATTCTAAAGATGAGCTGGGCGTGCTGGCGGACGACTTCAACCGGGTCACCCTGCGCCTGAAGGACTATGTGGTCTATATCAACGAGATATCTGAAAAGCTTGGGGAGATAGCCGCCGGCAACCTGGCCTTTACCCTTGAGAACGAGTATACAGGGGAGTTTGAAAAGATCAAACTGGCCCTCGACGAGATCTCCAGTTCACTTAACAGCGCTATGGGGCAGCTGCGCTCCGCTTCAAGCGATGTGGCCGCCGGCGCGGACCAGGTGTCCAGCGGAGCCATAAACCTGTCCCAGGGCACTACCGAGCAGGCCGCGGAGGTGGGCGCGCTGGTGGAGCATATCAACGCCATGTCCGACAGCGTGCACAACGTTGCCCAGGGCGCCCAGCAGGCCAACGACATCTCCCAGGAGGTAAAGTCAGGGCTGCTGGAGAGCAGCGGGAAGATGCAGAATATGACCGAGGTCCTACAGCGTGTCAGCAACAAATCAACGGAGATACACCAGATAGTGAAAACCATTGAGGACATCGCCTTCCAGACCAATATTCTGGCGCTGAACGCCGCCGTGGAGGCTGCCAGGGCCGGCACCGCCGGCAAGGGCTTCGCCGTGGTGGCCGACGAGGTGAGGAACCTTGCCAGCAAGTCCTCCGAGGCCGCCAAGAGGACCACCGTCCTCTTGAACCAGACGGTGGAATCCATGGAGAACAGCGTTCAGGCGGCCCATGATACGGCCGATTCCGTGCTGGAGGTGGTGGCCCGGGCAGAGGAGATGGGCAAGCTGATCGACAGCATCGCGGACTACACCAGACAGCAGGACGAGGACACAGTCCAGATAACCCACGGCCTCCAGCAGATCTCAGAGGTGGTCCAGAGCAACGCCGCCACCTCAGAGACCAGCGCCTCCGCCAGCGAGGAGCTGGCCAGCCAGGCCGCGATGCTGCGGGAGCTGGTGGCCAGGTTCCGGCTGAAGGGGCAGGAATTTTAGTTGACCCTATAGTAAATATAATAAACTTATAAGGAAGTGCTATTATGGAAAAACTCAGACTGGCAATAATCGGCACCGGCGGTATTTCAAACTCCCACGTGCGGGCCTATAAGCAGATGGAGGACGTGGAGATAGTGGCGGGGGCGGATATTATCCCCGGCAAGGCAAGGGAGGCCCTGGACCGCTGGGAGTTCCCGGAGGCCAAGGCCTATGAGGACACAGAGAAGATGCTCAGTGAGGTGAAGCCCGACGCCGTAAGCGTCTGCACCTACAACACCGCCCACGCGGTCTGCGCGGCGGCGGCTATGAAAGCCGGGGCCCATGTGCTCTTGGAGAAGCCCATGACCGTCACCCTGGAGGACGCACAGATGCTGCGCCGGGTGGAAAAGGAGACCGGGAAAATTCTCACCATCGGTTTCCAGCCACGGTATGACGACAGGATGAAGCGCATAAAGGAGGTCGTCCAGAGCGGGCGTCTGGGGGACGTGTACTACGTCCAGACCGGCGGTGGCCGGCGCAGGGGCATACCCGGCAGCACCTTTATCGAGGAGCGCTACGCGGGGGTGGGGGCTCTTGCGGATATCGGCTGCTATTCCCTGGACATGGTGCTCAACGCCCTGGGCTATCCGAAGCCCCTGACCGTCTCGGCGGTGAGCTTCGACCACTTCGGGAGGAATCCAAAGTACACCCCGCCCGAGGACGCGGCCCGGTTCTCGGTGGACGACTTCTGCGGGGCCTTCATACGCCTTGAGACCGGGGCGGTCCTTGACTTCCGTATGTCCTGGGCCATGCACATGGACACCACCGGCAGCACCATCTTCCTTGGCACGGACGCTGGGCTCAAGGTGGAGCCCGCCAACCCGGAATCCCTCTGGGGCGGGGCGTGGGACGGCTCCTGCGGCAACGTGACCCTTTTCCACGACGAGTTCGGCACCCCCACCCACACGCCCATACCTCTGCCCGCTCCCCGGGGTGATAAGCTGGACTGCTTCTATCACAAGTGCCGGTCCTTTGTGGACGCTGTTAAGACCGGCGGCAAGGCCCCCATACCCACCTCGGAGATAATTTATAACCAGGCCATTATCGACGGCATTATCCGCTCCTGTAAGTGCGGCCACGAGGTGGAGGTACATATAGAGGAAATTTAGGGATATCGGAGATGCGTCCGCGTCCCGCTTTTGCATAAATCAGAATAAAGGAGGCCCTTTTGTGTTTTCAAACTTAGACAATATCAGGCCCGCGCTGAAGTCGCTGGTAGCGGCGCTCAGGGAGGATTATCCCTACGCGTCCGTGCTGGCGGTGGAGGACGCGTGGCGGCGGTGGTCCGTGAGCCGGCAGGGCGTGAGTATCGACGCCTCCGGCTTTGGCGGCGGCACGGGGTTCGTGGTGCGGGTATTCGACGGCGTGGGCTGCGCGGAATATTCCTTCAATCAGTTTTCAGAGGAGCGCATACCGAAGATAAAGGCGCTGATTTCAGAGCGGCTTGCCGCCCAGAACAAGGCTCTGGGGGACATAGACCCACTGCCCACCCCCTTCCCCGCAGACGAGCCCGCAGCACTTTCAAAGCGGTGCGATTATAAGCTGGACCCCCGGGAGCTGGGGGACGAGGCCATCATACAGAAGCTCAGCTCTATCCGGGAGAAGGCCCTCAAGCTGGACGAGCGCATAATGGAGTCCCAGCTGGGCATGGCCCACAGGGCCTACCGCAAGGTCTTTATCAGCGGGAACAGGGACCTGGACCAGACCTATATGTGGACCACCTGTTCTTTGGCCATGATGGTCTCAAGGGGCCAGGAGCTGAAATACTCCTATCAGGGCTTCTCAAACCTGGGCGGCGCGGAGGTGCTGGACCAAGTGGAGAGCGGCCTTGAGGGCGTGGCAAGGACCGCCCTCGACCTGCTGGATTCACAGCCTATACCCCCCGGGGAATACGACTGTGTCTGCGACCCGGACACCACCGGCATGATCGTCCACGAAGCCTTCGGCCACGGGGTGGAGATGGATATGTTCGTTAAAGACAGGGCCCTGGGAAGGGAGTACATAGACAAGTACGTGGCAAGCGGGCTTGTTACCATGCACGACGGCAGCACCGTCCAGGAAGCCGCCACCATGGCCTTTGACGATGAGGGCACCCTTACCGGGGACACGGTGGTGATTGACAGGGGCGTGCTCAAGACCGGTATGTGTGACGCTCTCAGTGCCGCCCGCCTTGGGGTGAAGCCCACCGGCAACGGCCGCCGGGAGAGCTACGAGCGCAAGGCCTATACCCGCATGACCAACACCTATTTCGAGGCCGGGGAGCACAGTATGGAGGAGATGATATCCTCTATCAAATACGGTTTTCTTTTACAGCAGCCCAGCTCCGGCATGGAGGACCCCAAAAACTGGGGCATACAGTGCATGGTAAGCATTGCCCGGGAAATAAAGGACGGCAGGCTCACCGGCAAGGTCTTCTCCCCCATTGTGCTCACCGGCTATGTGCCGGACCTTCTGAAGTCTGTCAGCATGATGGGCGGGGACATGAAGCTCGCAGGCGGCGGCTTCTGCGGCAAGGGCTATAAGGAATGGGTCAAGGTCTCCGACGGCGGCCCCTGCATGAAGGCCCGCATACGGCTGGGCTAAGGAGGTAGAAAAGCATGATTGATAGAATAAAGAGCGCCCTTTCCGACTGCGGGATAAATCTATGGCGCATCAACGACAATACCGAGGAGACAGCGGAGCTGTTCTTTGTGAAGAAACAGCTGGACACCCGGCGCTTTAAGGACGTGCGCAAGTTCCAGGTGACGGTGTTCAGGGACGTGAAAAGGGACGGCGCGTCTCTCAGGGGCTTCACAAGCGTCACGCTGCTGGAGTCCATGAGCGACGGGCAGCTTCGGGAGGAGCTGAAAAACGCCTACTATGCCGCCCAGTTCGCCGCCAACCCCACCTATGAGCTGCCGGACCCCCTTAAGGCCCCCATAAAGGAGCAGACCGGGGAGCTCTGCGAGTCCCCTCTCATGGAGAGCGCCGGGAAGATGGCAAAGGCCCTGTTCGCCGCCGACGGCCAGAGCGACGCTTTTATCAACTCCGCGGAGATATTTCTCGTGCGCCGGAGGAGGCGTATACTGTCCTCTGAGGGCACGGACGTGTCCTATACGGACGCCAAGGTGAGCGGCGAGTTCGTGGTCCAGTGCAGGGAGCCCGAGGACGTGGAGATACACAACACCTTCTCCTATAACAGCCTTGACGCAGAGGCTCTTATGAAAAAGGTCCATGAGGCCCTCTCCTTCGTGAGGGACCGGGCCAGGGCCAAGCGGATACTCAAGAGCGGCAAATACGACGTGGTGCTCAGCGGGGACGCGGTGGCCAGTGTGCTGTCCTATTATGACAGCCGCTCCTCAGCCCATATGATCTACCCCAAATATTCCACCTGGCAGGTGGGCGACAGCGTCCAGGGAGAGGATATCCCCGGGGCGAAGCTGGACATCGACCTATGCGCCACGGAGCCCTACAGCGAGGAGGGCATACCCATGGAGGACCTGCCGCTTTTGCGGGAGGGGAAATTGCAGGCCCTCCACGGCAACAACCGCTTCTGCCGCTATCTTGGCATAAAGCCCACCGGTATGTACAGAAAGCTGCGCTGTGAAAACACCGGCAAGAGCTTTGAGGAGCTGAAAAAGGGACCCTGCCTTTGGGCGGTGACCTTCTCCAACTTTGACATGGACGCCATGAGCGGGCATTTCGGCGGGGAGATACGGCTGGCGTACCTGATAGATGGGGACAGCGTTACGCCGGTTACCGGCGGCTCTATTAACGGCAGCCTGCTGGAGACCCAGGGTAACCTGCAGTTCTCCAGCGACAGGTATGAGGCGGCGGATTACTCCGGGCCCTACGGATTGCGCATTAACGGCGTGAACGTGGCCGGTACGGACGACTAAATTTAACCAGACGAAAAAGTAAAGGCCCGGGGCTCTCCCGGACCTTTACTTTTTATATTTCCGCCCAGCCCCGGCTGCGCTCCACGGCCCTGTGCCAGCGGGCCAGGTTCCGCTCCCGCAGCTCGGGGGTGCAGCTTGGGGTAAAGGTCTGCTCCTCCCGCCAGAGCTCTGTCAGCTCCTCCTGGCTGTCCCAGAGCCCCACGGAGAGCCCCGCCAGCATGGCCGAGCCCAGGGCCGTGGTCTCAAGGCACACCGGCCGCTTTACGTGCCGGTCGGACACGTCGGCCTGGTACTGCATAAGGAAACGGCTCCTTGAAGCCCCGCCGTCCACACGGAGCTCTAAAAGGTTCACCCCGGCCTCCTGTTCCATGACGTGTATCAGGTCGTAGCTCTCGTGGGCTATGCTCTCCAGCACCGCCCGGCACACATGAGCCCGCTGGGTGCCCCGGGTTATGCCCAGAAGGGCCCCTCTTGCGTACATATCCCAGTAGGGGGCGCCCAGCCCTGTAAAGGCCGGGACAAAGCTGACCCCGCCGCTGTCCTCCACGGACTCCGCCAGCCGGTCGGCCTCCTGGGGGGTCTCTATTATTTTCAGCTCGTCCCTAAGCCACTGGAGGGCAGAGCCCGCGTTAAAGGCGCTGCCCTCCAGGGCGTACACCGTCTTTCCGTTCAGCTTCCAGGCCACCGTGGTCAGCAGGTCCTTCGACTGCACCGGCTCCTCCCCGGTGTTCATCAGCACAAAGCAGCCTGTGCCGTAGGTGTTCTTCGCCATGCCCTTCTCAAAGCAGCACTGGCCAAAGAGAGCCGCGTGCTGATCCCCGGCCATGCCCGCGATGGGTATCTCCCGGCCCAAAAGGGTCTTGCTGCATATGCCGATGTCCCCGCCGCACTCCACTATCCTGGGCAGTGCGCTCTCGGGGATCCCCAGCTTCTTGAGCAAGGCCCCGTCCCAGCAGTGCTTGTTTATGTCCATGAGCATAGTGCGTGAGGCGTTGGAGATGTCCGTCACAAAGGACCTGCCCTCGGTGAGGGAGAACACCAGCCAGCTGTCGATGGTACCCAGCCGCAGGCGGCCCTTGCCGGCCAGCTCCCGGGCGGCGGGGACATTGTCCAATATCCACTTCATCTTTGTGCCGGAGAAGTAGGGGTCGATAAGCAGGCCGGTGGTGCTCTTGATGTACTCCCCCATGCCGTCGGCGGCAAGGCGTTCGCACTCCGGGGCGGTGCGGCGGCACTGCCAGACGATGGCGTTGCAGACGGGTATGCCGGTTTGGCTGTCCCAGGCCACGGTGGTCTCCCTCTGGTTCGTGATGCTTATGGCCGCCACGTCTTCGGCGGAGACTCCGGCCTTCGCCACCGCCGCCCGGCAGACATATATCACCGTCTGGAGTATCTTCACCGCGTCGTGCTCCACGTAGCCGGGCTGGGGGTATATCTGGGGGAACTCCTGCTGGGCCACGGCGGCTATGCCGCCCAGCGCGTCGAAAAGTATGGCGCGGGTACTGGTGGTGCCCTGGTCTATGGCCAGTATGTACTTGCCTAGGGTCATAAAATCACCGACTTTCTATGTTTTTTTAGCCTTACCGCTTTTTCATGTGCAAAATCAAGAAACTTCCTTATAGCCAGTTTTGCCTATCTCTCCCATCAACCGGGCCCCGGCCAAAGGCGTTTTATATCCCCGGCATATCATATCCACCACTCCGGGGTGAGCTCCCCCAAGGTCACGACCCTCTTGCTCTCATAGTCCATGAGTATCTCTATATTCTTGTAGCCCTCCGGCATAAGCTGCACCATCAGCTCCCGACACGCGCCGCAGGGAGCGCCTGACTTTCCGTCGGGCATGATGGCAATGACCCGCTTTATCTCCTGCTCACCACAGGTTATCATGTTGAAGATGGCGTTGCGCTCGGCGCAGATGCCAAGGGTCGAGCAGGTGTCTATGCAGACCCCGGTATATATCTTCCCGGAACCCGAAAGCACCGCGGCGGCGACTCCGCCAGCCTCTATGTATTCCGATATCCTCCTGTCGTTCTGCACGGCTTTTGCCGCCTGGTACATTTTCTCCCATGTCTCCATAAGCTTTACCCCTTCTTTATGCGCTCCATGGCTTCCTTCGTCTTCTCCGCGTCCCCAAAGGCCGACAGCCTCATACACCCCGCGCCGTTCTTACCGAAGCCCTCGCCGGGGGTGCCCACTATCTGCTTTTCGTTGAGAAGATAGTCAAAATACTCCCAGCCGCCCATATTGTCCGGGCACTTGAACCATACGTAGGGGGAGTTCTCGCCGCCGGTGAACCAGTAGCCCAGCTCCCTGAGAGCGTCCACCATCACCCCGGCGTTGCGCTTATAGTAGGCCACGGCGTCCCGGGTCTGTTTAATGCCCTCGGGAGTGAACACGGCTTCGGCTGCCCGCTGGGTGATATAGTTCACGCCGTTGAACTTGCTGCCCTGGCGGCGCTGCCAGAGGGCGGCCACGGACACGCCGTCGAAGCAGAGCTCCTTCTTTATCACCGTGTAGCCGCAGCGCATACCTGTAAAGCCCGCTGTCTTTGACAGGGAGCAGAACTCTATGGCGCATTTCTCCGCGCCGGGTATCTCGAAGATGCTCCTGGGCAGGCCGGGAGACACGAAGCTCTCATAGGCCGAGTCAAAGAGTATCACGGCCTTCTGGTCCAGGGCGTAGTCCACCCAGGCCTGAAGCTGCTCTCTATTATACACAGCGCCGGTGGGGTTATTGGGTGAGCAAATGTATATGATGTCGGCGGGGTGGTCCGCCTTGGGCATGGGCAGGAAGCCATTTTCCATGTTGGCGTCGGCGTAGACAATTTCCCTGCCGGACATGATGTTGGTGTCCACATACACCGGGTACACCGGGTCCGGGACCAGGACGGTGTTGGCGTCGTCGAAAATATCCACGATATTGCCCACGTCGGACTTGGCCCCGTCGCCCACAAATATCTCCTCGGCCTCCACGTCCACGCCGAGACTCTGGTAGTAGCCCGCGATAGCTTCACGCAGGAAGGGGTAGCCGTTGCTGTCCGGGGAATAGCCCCGGAAGGTCTCCTTCTTGGCCATCTCGTCGGTGGCTTTGTGCATGGCCTCTATCACCACCGGGGCAAGGGGCAGGGTCACGTCGCCGATGCCCATACGGATAAGCTGGTTATCCGGGTGCTTTTCGGTGAACTCGTTGACCTTCTTTGCGATGGTTACGAACAAGTAGCTCTGCTCTAAATTCTGAAAATTGCCGTTTAGCTTCACTCTGTATCGATCCTTTCTGTTATAATGCCCTCAGTCTTGCTCTTTCCCGGCCGCGTATGCCCTCGCTTCGGCAAGCGTGTGCTCCATATAGCCCTGCTTGCCGTCGGTATAGGCCGTCTGCACGTTATTACACTCTTTTTGAAGCCTGATTTTCAGCGCTTCATACTCCCTGGCCTTTTCGGGAAAGGCGTTCATATAGTCCCGCAGGTCCACATAGTTGTGCCACTGTAGGCTGTCATACTCCAATATATGCACCTGGTGCGTGCGCACCAGCTCCTCGGTCTCCAGCACGTAGAGCAGGTTGCTTGAAAAACGGTTGTGGCGCTCCTGAAAGCCCCGCTCTGTAAGCCGCCCCAGCGGCAGACCCTCCATGCTTTCAACGCCCACGGCAATGTCAATAATCGGCTTTGCTTTAATGCCGTTAATGGCCGTGCTGCCGATGTGCTGAATATCCTCGGCGCTGTCCCCGAAGACCTCCCAGAGCACCCGGATGGTCTCCTGTGCCCAATCTGCCCATGCGGGATCGTGGTGGCTAAGGCTCACTGTGCCGCGCTTTAGTCCTGTCATAATATGTACCTCCTGCTATATTTCTTGATAAATCACAAAAGTATAGCAGAAAGCCCTTCTGTTGTCAAGCCTTTTCCTCAGAATATTCTACTGCCGCGCCGATAAAGCCCTTGAAAAGCGGGTGGGCCCGGTTGGGTCTGCTCTTGAACTCCGGATGGAACTGACCCGCCACGAAGAAGCGCTTGTCCGGCAGCTCCACAGACTCCACCAAGCGGCCGTCAGGAGAGGTGCCGCTTATCTTCATGCCGTTCTGCTCGACGGTCTCCCGGAACTCGTTGTTGAACTCATAGCGGTGGCGGTGCCGCTCGTCTATAAGCTCTTTGCCGTAGCACTGTGCCATTTTTGTGCCGGGCTTTATCTCACAGGGGTAGCTGCCCAGGCGCAGGGTGCCGCCCTTATTTATGTCGGCGTTCTGGTCGGGCATGAAGTCTATGACCTTGTTAAGACCGTACTCGTCGAACTCGCCGGAATTTGCGCCCGCTATGCCGCAGACGTTCCGGCAGAACTCTATCACCGCCACCTGCATACCCAGGCATATGCCGAGATATGGTATGTCCCGCTCCCGGGCAAACTTTGCCGCCAGCACCATGCCCTCAATGCCCCGGCTACCAAAGCCCCCGGGGATAATTATACCGTGGCAGTCCCCCAGGCGGGTGGCCACGTTCTCCTCGTCCAGGGTCTCGGAGTCCACCCAGTCGATGTCCACCCTGGCGCTGTGGTCATAGCCCGCGTGGGCCAGGGCCTCCATGACGGAGAGGTACGCGTCGTGGAGCTTCACGTACTTGCCCACAAGGGCTATGCGCACGGTGCGCTTGCGGCCGCGTATCTTTTCCACCATACCCAGCCACTCGCTCATGTTGGGCTCTGGGGTGGTAAGGTTCAGCTCACGGCAGACTATGTCGGAGAATTTGCTCTTTTCCAGCATTATGGGCGCTTCATAGAGCACGGGTATGGTCAGGTTCTCGATAACGCAGTCCGAACGCACGTTGCAGAACATGGCTATCTTCTCGAATATACTGTGGTCGTCTATGGGCACGTCCGTGCGCAGGACTATTATGTTCGGCTTTATGCCCATGCCCTGGAGCTCCTTGACGGAGTGCTGGGTGGGCTTCGACTTATGCTCCCCGGAGCCCTTCAGGTAGGGCACCAGGGTCACATGTATGAACAGGGAGTTCTCCGGCCCCACCTCCTGGCTGACCTGCCGGATGGCCTCTAAAAAGGGCTGGCTCTCGATGTCTCCCGCCGTGCCGCCTATTTCCGTTATCACTATGTCGGCGTTGTTCTTGCTGCCCACGCTGTAGATAAAGCTCTTTATCTCCGAGGTGATATGAGGTATCACCTGGATGGTCTCCCCCAGGTACTCCCCCCGGCGCTCCTTATTCAGCACGTTCCAGTACACCTTGCCGGTGGTAAGGTTGGAGAACTTGTTGAGGTCCTCGTCGATGAACCGCTCATAGTGGCCCAGGTCCAGGTCCGTCTCAAGGCCGTCCTCGGTGACATACACCTCGCCGTGCTGATAGGGGCTCATGGTGCCCGGGTCCACGTTGATGTATGGGTCCAGCTTCTGGGCGGCCACCTTCAGACCCCGGGATTTCAACAGGCGGCCCAAGGACGCCGCCGTTATGCCCTTGCCAAGGCCGGAGACCACGCCGCCGGTTACAAATATGTACTTTGCCATGTTAATCCTCTCCTTTTTAAGACCTTGGGACTCTGTCCCAAACCCTGCCGCCTTTGAAAAGGCGGACTTCACAAAGTGAAGTCATCGAAACATTTTTCCCTTCGCTTCGCTCAGACTTCTATTTCGCCGTCGAACACCTTCACGGCCTCGCCGGTCATGCGCACCCGCTCGTCGGTATAGTTTATCACCAGGTCCCCGCCCCGCAGATGTACGGTGATATCCTCACCCATTTTACAGTATCCGTTAAGGCACGCCGCCACCGCCGCCGCGCAGGCCCCGGTGCCGCAGGCCATGGTCTCCCCGCTGCCCCGCTCCCAGACCCGCATTTTAAGAGTGTGGCTGTCTATGACCTCTATAAACTCCGTGTTCACCCCCTGGGGGAATATGGGGTCCTTCTCGAACCTGGGGCCAACAGTTTCCAGGTCCAGCTCCATGGGGTCGCCGCCGAACAGTACGCAGTGGGGGTTGCCCATGGACACACAGGTGACCTCATACTCGCCCCCGGCCACGGACACCGTCTCCCCGACTATCCGCTCTCCGGGCAGGCTGACAGGTATCCTCCCCGGCACAAGCTCCGCCCGGCCCATGTCAACAGTCACAGCCACAGCTTCGCCGTTCTTCTCTATTATATCACAATATTTCACGCCGCTCAACGTGTCTATCTCCAAATGCTTCTTATGGGCAAGTCCAGTGTCGTACAGGAACTTCGCCACGCAACGTATACCGTTGCCGCACATCATGGCTTCACTGCCGTCGGCGTTGAAAATGCGCATCCTTCCGTCGGCAATGTCCGAGGGGCAGACCATTATGATGCCGTCGCCGCCCACCCCCTTATGCCTGTCGGAAAGGCGTATGGAGAGGGTCTCGGGGTCTTCTATATTCTGGCTGAAGCAGTCAAAGTACACATAGTCGTTGCCGCAGCCGTGCATTTTCGTGAATTTCAGGGTCCCCATAATTTACCTCCAATTCTATGCTCTGTTACACAGAGTTGAGGTGCAAAGCACCTCAATCTCTTGAGCACTTCTCCGCGTCAATAGCCAGCACGAACATCAGCGCGTAGAGCGCGTCGTCCGGGCTCATGACGTCGAGGGTGTACGTGTCCGTCCAGTTCCAGAGCTCCTTGCTTATTACCGCCAGCACGTCGCCCATGGGCCCGAGGAGGGTATAGTCCCACTCGGTCCAGTCGCCCTGTATCTGCCAGCCGTTGAAATCTATGTTGTACTTGGGCTTAAAGAAGGTGAATTCCTTGCTTATGGAGCCTATGTACTGCTCCCCCAGGTACACCTCGAACCTGGGCATCCATGTGAGCACCTTCTCCTTCACCGTGCCTATCTCATAACCCTCAGGGTCAAATATCTTCAGGCAGTGCCCCCAGCTGAGCTGGCCCTTCACGGTATAGGCCACGCTGCCGTCCTCGTAGTAGATGTCATAGCTGTCCAGCCACGAAAACATTCTTTGTTTAAATAGCAGCTTCATTTTTTCTCCTTACTCACTCTATTGTAAATTCCAACGCCCCGAAATCCTCATGGCAAAGACGGTACTGCCCCGCTCTGCACAGCGCGTCCGCGGGCACGACAAACCCCTGCTCTGCCTCGTCCTCTCTGCCAATGCCCACCGCGCCCAGGATTTGGTTTTCCAAGTCCGCCGGGCGGTACACCGTGTGCCAGGCTCCGTCGTACAGATAGTCGACCCTCAAATTGTCGGGGTCCGGGTTCGGAAGCTCTCCGTCGCCGGAGACCTTCACACTCAAGACCTTCAGCTCCAAATCGTCCATGTGAAAGTCCTGTATGGACACAAGCTCTGCCGAAACGCCCTCAACGCTTGCCGGCTCCTCCGCGTCCTCCCAGCGGGGGAACAGCGGTCCGTCCGCCGGCATCTCAAAGGTGCCCGCCTCGGTATGGTAATAAATTGTGCTTGACGTGGAGCTCTCCGGCTCGCTGTCCTCACCGCCCTCGGGCACAGTCACCTTTACGAACCACTCCCCCTCACGCTCCCAGAAGGTGTCAAGAGCATGGGCGGGAAGCTGTGCCCAGAACCCGAAGCCCTCCTCGTTCTTCCAGCGCAGGCGCACCTGTAGCGGCCTGCCGTCAGCGGTGGCATGGACGGTGGATATCTCATAGCCCTCGTGCCCCTCTGCCGGCTCCCAGCCGGGGAATTTGAAGTCCTCTACAGCCTGACGGTCCTCGGGGAAGGGGGTGGGCTCGGGAGTGGGAAGGGGGTTGCCGTCAGCGTCGAAGGGCCCGGCTATGTCGGGCCAAGGGCCGTCAGGACCAATATCCTCGCCCTTACCGGTAAGCCCCTCAGGGGGAAGCCACCAGCTTGGGGTGACCCACTGGCCTTCGGGCAATGGCTTATAGGTCGCGGCAAACTCCCAGCCGCGCACCAAGTAGCCGTAGTTCAGCCAATTCCACTCCCGGGCCCAGAGCCTCAGCTCCTCCTCAGAAAGCCCCGCCAGCCTTGCCAGCTCGCTGTCCTCCTGGGGGCTTTGGAACGTGAAGCGGAAGACCCCCTCATGACACACGCCGTCGGCGATGGTGTCCTCGCCGTAGAGCCCGGTCACAGCCTCGTCATTTATCCACCAGAGTTCGCTCCCGGCAAGATGAGCTCCGCTCTCCACCAAGTCCAGCTCGAACTGCAGGTTCTCCAGCAGGCCCTTGTTCCCAGCGTAGGCGGCAAAGGAGTTGACCCCATCCCCCCAACCCTCTATCGTTTCGGGCTCATAGGGCTCCACGTCCCGCTCCGCCGCCCGGCTGACCTCTCCCGCCCTCCCGGCCCCGCCGGTCTCCGGCTCGCCGTCCACCGGCAGGCACCCCGGCAGCGTCAGCAGCAGGGCCGCCATAAGCAGTACAACAGCTGTAAATTTCTTCATATTTATCGCTCCTTTTAAGATAGTATTGCAGCTCCTACTATTAAAGTCGCAAAAAATCCCGGGGTATTTTAAACCTCCACCTCGCCGTCAAAAATTTTTACGGCCTCGCCGGTCATTATGACCCTTTCGTCGGTGTAGTTTATTTTAAGCTCGCCGCCCTTTAAGAGCACCCGGATATCCTGTCCCTTGGGACAGAAGCCGTTCAGGGCAGCGGCCACCACCGCCGCGCAGGTGCCCGTGCCGCAGGCCATGGTCTCCCCGCTGCCACGCTCCCAGATTCGTGCCTTTAGGGTGCGGCTGTCTATGACCTCTACAAAGCCCACGTTCACCCGCTGGGGGAACAGGGGGTCGCGCTCAATCACTGAGCCCAGCTTCTCCACGTCCACCTTGTCCACCGAGGACACAAACAGGGTAACATGGGGGTTGCCCAAGGAACAGCAGGTTATCTCCCTCTGCTCCCCGGCAAGCTCCACCCGGCGGCCTATCACCGGCCCGCCCGGGAGCTTCACAGGCACTGTTTCGGGCTCCAGGCTGACCCTTCCCATGTCCACCGCCACCTGATGGCACAGGCCGTTCTTTGTAATGACTGTGCACTCCTTAACGCCGCTTTTGGCCTCGATACGCATAACCGCCCGGCCCACGCCCGCGGGAGTGCCCCTGACTATGCCGTTATCGAACAGGTACTTGGCGACGCACCTTATGCCGTTGCCGCACATCCAGCCTTCGCTGCCGTCCCGGTTGAACATGGTCATCTTCGCGTCGGCACAGTCCGAGGGGCCGATGAGTATCACGCCGTCACCGCCCACGCCGTTATGCCTGTCCGAAAGGCTCACCGCCAGGGACTCGGGCGAGGACACCCGGTTCTTTGGGTCAAAGCAGTTCACATATACATAGTCGTTGGAGCAGGCGGACATCTTCGTAAACCTTATCCTCTGCTTCTCCTCTTTAAGGTCGTTGATATCCACCAGCTCGATGTTCTCGGGGGTGTACCGGCTCATAAGGGAGTCCGCCAGGGCGTTGGCCGTGTCTATGGCCGTAAGGCAGGGTATGCCCAGAAGGCTTGCCTTGCGCCGTATCTTCACGCTGTCCCGGGCGGGGTTGCGGCCCTTGGCAGAGGTGGAGATGACATAGTTCACCTGCCCGCTCTCCAGAAGGGTGATGGTGTTGTGGCCGGAGTTCTCGTGTATCTTGTCCACCACCATCACGTTAAGCCCGGCCTTAAAGAGCACCAGGGCCGTGCCCCCCGTGGCGTAGAGCTTGAAGCCCAGCCGGTCGAATTTCTTTGCTATCTCGGCAATCTCCGACTTGTCCTGGTCCCGGACGGTTATAAATACGCCGCCGCCCTTGTGCATATTGTGGCCCGAGGCCACCAGCCCCTTATAGAGGGCCTCCTCAAGGCTTGTGCCGATGCCCAATACCTCGCCGGTGGACTTCATCTCCGGCCCCAGGTGGGTGTCCACGTCCGCCAGCTTCTCGAAGGAGAACACCGGCACCTTCACCGCTACGTAGGGCGAGGGCTTATAGAGCCCTGTGCCGAAGCCCAGGTCCCGGAGCTTATACCCAAGGCTCACCTTAGTTGCCAGGTCGCACATGGGCACGCCGGTGACCTTGCTGATATAGGGCACCGTCCGGGAGGCCCGGGGGTTCACCTCTATCACATATATCTCGCCGTCCATTATGATATACTGTAGGTTTATAAGCCCTATGCCGTGGAGCTCCCGGCAGAGGGTCTCGGTGGTGGCCACTATCTTCGCGCTCATGCCGTCGTCAATGTCCGAGGCCGGGTATACGGCTATACTGTCGCCGGAGTGTATTCCTGTGCGCTCCACGTGCTCCATGATGCCGGGGATCAGTATCTCCTCGCCGTCGCAGATGGCGTCCACCTCTATCTCCATGCCCGAGAGGTACTTGTCGATAAGCACCGGGTTGTCCTGCTTGGTGGAGAGGATTATCCGCATATACTCCTCAATGTCCTCCGGGCAGGTGGCGATTATCATGTTCTGTCCGCCCAGCACGTAGGAGGGCCGCATAAGCACGGGATAGCCCAGCTGCTCCGCCGCCTCCAACGCCTCCCCGGCGGTCATCACCGTGGAACCCCTGGGGCGCTTTATGCCCGAGCGCTCCAGCAATTCGTCAAAACGCTCCCTGTCCTCGGCCATGTCTATGGTGTCGGCAGAGGAGCCCAGAATGGGTATATTGTTTGCCGCCAGGGTCTTTGTAAGCTTTATGGCCGTCTGCCCGCCGAAGGCCACCACCACGCCGAGGGGCTTCTCGATATTTATAATGTCCATCACGTCCTCGGGGGACAGGGGCTCGAAGTACAGCCTGTCGCCGGTGTCGAAGTCAGTGGAGACGGTCTCGGGGTTATTGTTGACTATCACCACCTGATAGCCCAGCTTTTGCAGGGCCATAACGCAGTGTACGCTGGCGTAGTCGAACTCAATGCCCTGGCCTATGCGTATGGGCCCGGAGCCCAGCACCATAATGGTCTGTTTGTCCCCTTTATCACGGATAAACTCCGCGGCCTCGTCCTCCCCGCCGCTTTCCGGGGTGTCATAGGTAGCGTAAAAGTAGGGGGTATGGGCGGCGAACTCTCCCGCGCAGGTGTCCACCATCTTGAAGGTGGTCTGGCGCTTATAGTCCACCTTGCAGCCCGAGAGCCTTGCTATGGCCGCGTCCGGGTATCCCCGCCGCTTGCCCCTGGTGTAGAGTTCCTCGGTAAGCTGGCCTTTCATAAGCTCCCGCTCGTAGTCCAGCAGGTTCATAAGCTTCGAGAGGAACCACCGGTCTATCATGGTCAGTTCATAGAGCTCGTCCACGGTCTTCCCGCGCTTTAGGAGCTCATACACGGCGAACAGCCTCTCGTCGGTGGCGTGCTCAGCTATGCGCAGAAGGGTGTTCTCGTCCTCGTCCGCAAACTTCTTCATATTCAGGGTGTCAAGCCCTATCTCCGCCCCGCGCACGGCCTTCATCAGGGCCATCTCGAAGCTGTCGGCAATGCTCATAACCTCGCCGGTGGCCTTCATCTGGGTGCCCAGGTCCCGCTTGGCGTACACGAACTTGTCAAAGGGCCACTTGGGGAACTTCACCGCCACATAGTCTATGGTGGGCTCAAAGGCCGCGTAGGTCACGCCGGTGACCGCGTTCTTTATCTCGTCCAGCCTGTAGCCGATGGCTATCTTGGTGGCAACCTTCGCTATGGGATAGCCCGTGGCCTTTGAGGCCAGGGCCGAGGAGCGGCTGACCCGGGGGTTCACCTCTATGACGGCGTACTCGAAGCTGGTGGGATGCAGGGCAAACTGGCAGTTGCAGCCGCCCTCTACTCCCAGCTCGTTTACTATATCCAAAGCCGCCGTGCGCAGCATCTGGTACTCCTTGTCCGAGAGGGTCACCGCCGGGGCGATGACTATGGAGTCGCCGGTGTGCACCCCCACCGGGTCCAGGTTCTCCATGGAGCAGATGGTGATGGCGTTGCCCGCGCCGTCCCGCATGACCTCGAACTCTATCTCCTTCCACCCGGCAATGCTTTTTTCCACCAGCACCTGGGTGATGGGCGACAGGGCCAGGCCGTTGGCGGTTATCTCCCTAAGTTCATGGGGGTCGTTTACTATGCCGCCGCCGGTGCCGCCCAGGGTGAAGGCCGGCCGGATTATCACCGGGTAGCCTATCTCACCGGCAAAGGCCTCCGCGTCCTCCACGGTGGTCACCACCTTTGAGGGCACACAGGGCTGGCCGATGCGTTCCATGGCGTCCTTGAAGAGCTGCCTGTCCTCGGCCTTGTCTATGGTCTCCGGGCCCGCGCCCAGCAGCCGCACGTTGTGCTTATCCAAAAAGCCCTCTTTGGCAAGCTGCATGGAGAGGGTCAGCCCCGTCTGTCCGCCGAAGCCGGAGAGTATGCTGTCAGGCCTCTCCTTCTCGATGATGCGCTTGACGGTGGTAAGATTAAGCGGCTCGATATATATGCGGTCGGCCATGGCCTGGTCGGTCATGATGGTGGCCGGGTTAGAGTTCACCAGCACTATCTCTATGCCGTCCTCCCGAAGGGCCCGGCAGGCCTGGGTCCCGGCGTAGTCGAACTCTGCGGCCTGGCCTATGACTATGGGGCCGGAGCCTATGACTAAAACTTTCTTGATGTCTTTATTCAGCGGCATACAGATGACCCTCCTATCATACTAAAGAACCTGTCAAACAGCCACTCCGTGTCCAGGGGCCCCGCGCAGGCCTCCGGATGAAACTGGGTGGTAAAGGCGTTGCAGTCGGTGTACCGCACACCCTCGCAGGTGCCGTCGTTCACGTTCACATAGAGCTCCCGGCCCTTTTCAGCCGGTATGCTGCCGCCCACAACGGCATAGCCGTGGTTCTGGCTGGTGATGTACACCCGGCCGGTCTCCAGGTCCTTCACCGGCTGGTTCTCGCCCCTATGTCCGTACTTGAGCTTCTCGGTCCGGGCACCGTGGGCCAGGGCCAGCAGCTGGTGTCCTAAACATATGCCGAACATGGGCTTGCCCAGCTTGTATATCTCTTTAAGGTTCTCTATAAGCTCCACGTTCTCCGCCGGGTCCCCGGGGCCGTTTGAGAGCATTATGCCGTCTACGCCCATATCAGAGAGCTCCCGGGCGGTGGTGGTACATGGGCATACCGTGACCTTCGCCCCGCGCTTCACAAGGCACTCCCCTATGCTTTT
This sequence comes from Acutalibacter muris, assembly GCF_002201475.1. Classification (NCBI taxonomy): domain Bacteria; kingdom Bacillati; phylum Bacillota; class Clostridia; order Eubacteriales; family Acutalibacteraceae; genus Acutalibacter; species Acutalibacter muris. The sequence continues at coordinate 2,611,457 of NZ_CP021422.1, forward strand.
CTTCATGCCGTAGTCCATCAGGGCTATATGGAGCCTCGCGTCAGAACTGCCCATTGCATAGGGCTCTTTGGTGGAAACCTCCCGCACCACGCCCTGCACCTTATAGGCCCTTATGGCCCCGATATCGGCCTTATCAGGGTCCGAGGTTATCATGCCGTTCATGACCCCCTTCTCCCGTATTATCTTTGTGAGGGTCCGGGTGTCTATGCCCTCCAGGGCGCAAAGTCCCCGGTCTTTAAAAAAGGCGTCAAGGCTGCCCTCTGAACGGAAGTTAGAAGGAGCTTGGCACCAAGCTTTAACGATATATCCCCGGGGGCCCACCACGCCGCTCTCAAAGTCGGCGGGTATCACACCGTAATTGCCAATAAGGGGGAAGGTCTGAACCACTATCTGCCCCCAATAGCTGGGGTCGGTTATGGTCTCAAGATACCCGCCCATGCCGGTGGTGAAAACCACCTCCGCCATAAGCTCCCCCGGGGCCCCGAACCTTCGCCCCTGGAAGACCCGGCCGTTTTCCAGCACCAGATACGCTTTTTCGCCTATACGCTCCATACGCAACACGTCCCTTTCTTTTGACCTATTCAATCTTATATATTGTACAGGAAAAGCCGCCGGAGCGCAAGGGGTAATTTTCACTTTTTTAATGTTCCGCGCTCTGGCGGCTTGACAAATCCCTGTGGCGTTGGTAAAATAAGTGTAGAAAAAGAAAGGAGGGCAGACATATGCCTACTGACAGAGAGTCCACAGAAATAAAGAAGTCCATGGCCTATGACCTGTTTAACATCCTCGACACCACCTCGGACAAAGACCACTATACCACTGAGGAAATTAAAGCGCTTATCAGAGCGTACATCGCGGGAGCAGACAAAGCTTAGTCCAAAATTTCAGGCGTTGAAGGGTAACCCTTCTTCGCCTTCCTTCTTATAATGTCTTATAATGATATGAAACCTGATAGAAAGAGTGGTCTGTTTATGGCAAACTGTTCCGAAAACCGCAAGTCCGTCCCGGAGCTGTTCGGCAGCGCCGTCTTTAACGACGACGTGATGATGGAGCGCCTCCCCAAGGACGTGTACCGTTCCCTGCGCAAGACCATCGACGAGGGCAAGGACCTGGACCTGACCGTCGCAAACGCCGTGGCCACGGCCATGAAGGACTGGGCCGTGGAGCTGGGCGCCACCCACTATACCCACTGGTTCCAGCCTTTAAACGGCGTCACCGCCGAGAAGCACGACAGCTTCATCTCCCCCACCAGCGACGGCCGGGTGATAATGCAGTTCTCCGGCAAAGAGCTCATTAAGGGCGAGCCGGACGCCTCCAGTTTCCCCTCGGGGGGCCTTCGGGCCACCTTCGAGGCCCGGGGCTACACGGCCTGGGACCCCACCTCCTATGCCTTTGTAAAGGGCGGCTCGCTGTACATACCCACCGCCTTCTGCTCCTACAGCGGAGAGGTACTTGACAAGAAGACCCCGCTTCTGCGCTCTATGGAGGCGCTCTCCACCCAGGCCCTGGGAATACTGCGGCTTTTGGGGGATGACAAGACCCAGCAGGTCATCACCACCGTGGGGCCCGAGCAGGAGTATTTCCTTATAGACAAGGAGCTCTATAAAAAGCGGCGGGACCTGATGTTCACCGGCCGCACCCTCTTTGGGGCAAGGGCCCCCAAGGGTCAGGAGCTGGAGGACCACTACTACGGGGCCATAAAGCCCAGGGTGGCCGAGTTCATGCGGGACCTGGACCGGGAGCTCTGGAAGCTGGGGATTTTGGCCAAGACCAAGCACAACGAGGTGGCCCCCGCCCAGCACGAGCTGGCCCCCATTTTCAGCACCACCAATACCGCCTGCGACCACAACCAGCTGACCATGGAGGTCATGCGCAACGTGGCCGACAGGCACGGCCTTGTCTGCCTGCTGCACGAGAAGCCCTTTGCCGGGGTCAACGGCAGCGGCAAGCACAACAACTGGTCCCTTCAGACGGACACGGGCAAAAACCTTCTGGACCCGGGCAAGCGGCCCTGGGAGAACCTGCCCTTCCTGCTGATACTGGCCGCCGTGGTAAAGGGCGTGGACGAGTACCAGGACCTTCTTCGGATATCCGTGGCCTCGGCGGGCAACGACCACCGGCTGGGGGCCAACGAGGCTCCCCCCGCCATAATCTCCATGTTCCTGGGAGATGACCTGACGGCGCTGCTTACGGATATCGAGACCGGCAAGCCCTGCGGGAATCTGGCTGAGAAAAAGCTTCAGACCGGCGTGCGGGTGCTGCCGGACCTTAATATGGACAACACCGACCGCAACCGCACCTCCCCCTTCGCCTTTACGGGGAACAAGTTCGAGTTCCGCTCTCTGGGCTCGGCCATCTCCATCGCCTGTCCAAATATAATGCTCAATACCATCGTGGCCGAGGAACTCAGGCAGTTCTCCCAGGAGCTTAAGGGTCAGGCGGATATGCCAAAGGCCGTGAACGCCCTGGTGCGCCGGGTGGTAAGCGGGCACAAGCGCATAATCTTCAACGGCGACGGCTACTCCGAGCAGTGGGTCGAAGAAGCGCGCCGCCGGGGGCTTCTGAACCTGCGCACCACCGTGGACGCCCTGCCGAGATACCTGGATCAGAAAAACGTGGAGCTTTTCCGGCGGCACAGGATATACACGGAGGCCGAGATGGAGGCCCGGTATGAGACCATCATGGAGGAATACGTAAAGACCCTTAACATCGAGAGCCTTACCATGACCGGCATGGTGCGCCAGGAGATCATACCGGCGGTGAGCGGGTATGTCTCGGAGCTTGCCCAGGCTGTTGCCGGTAAGCGTGCGGTGCTCTCCGGGCTGCCCTGCACGGCTGAGAGCCAGCTTATAGAGAAGCTCTCGACCCTTCTGGACCGGGCCTATGCCCAGGTGGAGGAGCTGGAGGAGAGCCTCGGCGACCCCCGGGCCGCCAGCGAGAATATCCTCAGCGCCGCCACCCACTACCGGGACACGGTCATTCCGGCCATGGAGCGGCTGCGGCTGACGATAGATGAGCTTGAGCAGAACGCGGCCAGAGAGCACTGGCCCTATCCCACCTATGCCGACCTGATGTTCAGCATATAGCGCTTATAACAGATTGATATAAGACCTTGGGAAGTCTAACTTTCAGGAGTTGATGGTCATATGCAGACCCAGGAGAAAAAAAGCAATGTCCGCGGCGTAAGCGTGCGCCAAGTGAACTTTGGGATCCTGCTGCTGTCGGTGCTGCTGTACGCGGCCCTGCTGGCGCTCAGTTTCCACGCGGCAAAAGAATATAAGGATATGAAGACCGCCACCGACCTGTATATCTCCTGCCAGGAGAACGCCGCCCTGGTGACGGCGGGCTCAGACTATCTTACGGAGCAGGTGCGTATGTTCACCTTTACCCTGAAGCCGGAGTATATGGAGAACTATTTTCATGAGATACACGTGGACCGCCGCCGTGAGCTGGCCCTGGAGCAGCTCAGCGGCCAGGCCGGGGATACCGCCCGTGAGTACCTCAGCCGGGCGCTGGAGCGCTCGAACCAGCTGACGGAGCTGGAGATATACGCCATGCGCCTGGCGGCGGAGGGGGCGGGACTTGACGGCCTGCCCCAGGAGGTGGAGGACACGGAGCTTTTCCCGGGACATAAGCGCCTTTCGGAGGAGGAAAAGATAGAGCTTGCCAGAGATAAGGTTTTCGGCGAGGAGTATCAGGCAAAGAAAGCTCTTATTAACGACAATGTATACGCCTTTATCGGCGACGTCATGTCCACCACCCATAATAGGCAGGGAGCTGCCATGTCCGACCTGGACCAGGCCATGACCACCCAGCGCATAGCGTGCAGTCTGCTGCTTCTGATGAACATTATTATATTTGTCATGATAGCTTTCCTTATTGTAAAGCCCCTGAAGGTGTACATAAAATGCATCAAAGAGGACCGGCGCATGGAAATCACCGGGGCCTATGAATTCAAGTATCTGGCCCTTACCTATAACGATATTTATGAACTGAACGGCGTTAATCAGGTGTTGAAGCAGCACCAGGCCGAGTATGACCCTCTTACCGGCGTTCTGAGCCGCAGCTGCTTTGAAAAGGTCAAGGAGCTGACCCGGCTGAAGCCCCGGCCCATCGCGCTTTTGCTGATAGACACGGATATTGCCGGTCAGGTAAGCCGCAGATATGGGTATGAGACCGGCGATAAAGCGCTGAAAAAGGTGGGCCGTATGCTCAACGAGCACTTCAGAGCCTCCGACTTCCCGGCGCGCACGGACGGGGACCAGTTTGCCCTTATCATGGACGAGGTGGAACCCGGCAGACAGGCAAATATAGTCCAAAAGCTCAAGGACATAAACCGCCAGCTTTCCCACCCCAAGGACGGGCTTCCGCCGGTCTCCATCAGAGTGGGCGGGGCCTTTTCTCCCGAGGGGTTCACAGAGGAGCTGTACCAGAGGGCAAACGCCGCGCTGAACGGCGTGAAGCGGGACGGCCACGGCGGGTGCAGGTTCTATAAGGAGGGCCTGGAGCTCCCCGCGGACCAGCTATAAAGTAAAGTACCGGCCGCATATGCGGCCGGTACTTTTGCTGTGCGCCTGTTATTTTGTGCCCTTTAGGAGGGGCGATATGCGCTTGTATATCAGGAGGGTGACCGCCGTGCTCAGAAGCCCCTTGACGAAGGTGAAGGGCATATTGAACCAGATAAGCGCGTCCCAGAGGGTCTTTACCTTGGGGTTAATGGCCCTGTACATATCCAGTATGGCCTCCATGGGCATCACAAGGCCATAGGCCGGGTACACGATGAAATAGTTGCTGGGAAGGCTCAAAAGGGCCATGGCCGCAGAGCCGATGAGCGCGCCCGCAAGGGCCCCCAAGCGAGTCTTCTTCACCCGGTAGATTATGCCCGCCGGCAGGACAAAGGCGGCGCCCAAAAGGAAGTTGCTCAGCTCCCCCACCCCGCCGGTGCTGGTGGCCAGAAGGTGTACCAGGTTCTTTATCAGGCACACTGCCACGCCGGACAGGGGCCCAAGGCTGAAGGAGGCTATCAGCGCGGGCAGCTCGCTGAAATCCAGCTGCAAAAAGCTGGGCATCAGCGGCACGTGCACCCCCACGAACATCAGCGCCGAGGCCACCGCCCCCAGCACCGCCGTCACCGCCAGGGCGCGTATGTTTACTCTCTTGACTTCTCTTACCTGTTCCATGATATCAGGACCTTTCATATGAATTTGCAAAGGCCTTTGCGCAAATAAAAATCCCCGGACGTAAAAACGCCCGGGGCTATGCGTCAGGAAACACGACGGCAAATACAGCCGCCAAAATCTTCTCTCCTCCGGACTCTAACCGTCGGTACCGGAATCACACCGGTTCAACGCGCCGAAACTCTCCGCTTCGGCTCCGCTCGCAGACTTTACTGCCGGTAAGGAATTTCACCTTGCCCCGAAGACCTTTTGCTGGTATAATTATAGTATATGACCTGCGGATTGTCAAGACGGACGGAGGGTAAAGATGAAGCTTTTTTCTAAAACCGAGATGCAGAGCCTGGAGTCGGAGGGCGTATACGCGGGGGTAAGCCTTTGGGAGATGATGGCGGGGGCCGGGGCGCAGCTTGCCCGGGCGGCCATAGATAAGTGGGGTCAGCCAAAGGGACCGGCGGTCGTGCTCTGCGGAAAGGGCAATAACGGCGGCGACGGCTTTGTGTGCGCCCGGGAGCTGGCGGAACTGGGGGCAGAGTGTGCCGTGCTCCTGCTGCACGGCGGCCCCAATACGGACCTTGCCGCCGCTGCCTTTGCCAGGCTGCCGCCCTCTGTAAAGGTGCTCTCCCCCGGAGCGGAGGCAGAAGCCGCCCTTATGGGCGCGTGGCTGGTGGTGGACTGCGTGTTCGGCTTCGGGTTTCGTGGGGAGCTGGACAGGATTTCCACCGGGTACCTGCGCCTTGCCAACTCCCTTCCCTGCCACAGGATAGCCGCCGACCTGCCCAGCGGGGCCGAGTGCGATACCGGGCGGGTATCGCCGGATACCCTCCGGGCGGAGCTGACAATAGCCTTCACCGGGGCAAAGCCCGCCCACGAGAGCTACCCGGCCAAGGAATACTGTGGCGAGGTGCGGATATGCCCGGTGGGCATACCCCCGGAGCTGGTTTCAAAGGCCGGGACCTCTGGAGAGGTTACCGGCTCCGAGCACCTGAGGGCCCTTCTCCGGCCCCTTGACATCCAGGCGCATAAGGGCAGCCAGGGGCGGCTCCTGATGGTCTGCGGCAGCTGGGGCATGGCCGGGGCCTGCGTTATGGCGGCCAGGGCGGCCCTTCGGTGCGGAGTGGGGCTCCTGGACATAGTCTGTGAGGAGCGGGTCTATCCCCTTTTGGCCGGGGCCGTGCCCGAGGCCGTCTTTACCGTCCTTGACGGCCCGGACAGGCTTTTCGGGTCCCTTAAGGCCGCCAACGCCTGCGTGCTGGGCTGCGGACTTGGAAACGGGCAGGAGTCGCTCATACGCCAGGTGCTGGGGTGCTGCCCCGTCCCCCTGGTGATAGATGCGGACGGCCTGAACTTCTGCGCCCGCACCGGGTTTGACCTCTCCGCTCTCCCGGTCCCCCACGTTATCACCCCCCACCCCGGCGAAGCCGCACGGCTGCTGGGCAGAAGCGTTGCTGAAATTCAGGCCGGGCGCATACCCGCCGCTTTGGAGCTGGCAAAGCTTTCCGATGGCCCGGCGCTTCTGAAGGGCGCAGCTACGGTCACAGCCCGGCCGGACGGCCGCTTTGCCATAAACCCCACCGGCAATCCCGGTATGGCCAAGGGCGGCAGCGGGGACGTGCTCGCAGGCATGATAGGCGCGTTCCTCAGCCAGGGCGCGGAGCCCTTTGAGGCCGCCCGGGGCGCGGCCTATCTCCACGGCCTTGCCGGGGACAGGTGCAGGGACAGGCTGTCCGCCCGGGGTATGCTGCCCACGGATCTTTCCTCGGAGCTTTTAGAAATCTTTAAGGATTTTGAAAGGGATTAAGGGGTTTACAATTTATTTATATTTTGGTAAAATAGTCTGAGTTCCGGCGTATCTGCGCCGTGCGGAGGGCTTATTATGCTTTATACTTACCTGTACTGCTTTTTCATTTACGCGTTCCTCGGCTGGTGCGCAGAGGTGCTCTATGCCGCGGCCGTGGAGAAGCGCTTTGTGAACCGGGGTTTCCTCAACGGTCCCGTCTGTCCCATCTACGGCGTAGGCGTGGCGCTTATCGCCCTGCTTATGGGCCCCTTCTCGGGCAACCTGCTGGCGCTGTTTATAGGCTCCATGATACTGGGCTCGGCTCTCGAGTGGACGGCGGGTTTCCTGCTGGAAAAGATATTCCGTCAGAAGTGGTGGGACTATTCCAATGAACCCCACAACCTGAACGGCTATGTCTGCTTGAAATTCTCCGTACTCTGGGGCTTTGCGGGCGCGGTGGTGGTGCGCTTTATCGTGCCCTCCACCAGCCGCCTGGCGCACCTTATGCCTCAGCCCCTGGGGTGGGTGCTGCTGGCAGTGCTGGGCGGTCTCCTTATTGCGGACCTGTCGGTAACCGTGGTGTCCATCATAGGGCTCAACCGCAAGCTGAAAATGCTCGACCTGGTGGCCGCGCGGCTTAAAGCCGACTCCGACAAGCTGGGCAAGGGGCTGTTTGAGCACGCCGCCAGCGCCAAAAAGCGGGCCGAGGTCATGCAGCTAGACGCTGAAAAGCTCCACGAGAGATATGAGCAGGCCCTGCACTCCAATGTGCTGCACCGCCGCCTGCTGAAGGCCTTCCCGGACCTTAAATCCCTCAGGCATAACGAGCAGCTGGAGGCCCTGCGGGAGAGCATCGACGTGTTCCGCCGCAAGTCCCGGGACGCCAGTATACGCCGCAACCAGGCGGCTATAGAGGCCTATGAGCCACATCTCAACGAGGGCCAGGAGAAGCCCTTTGGGTACATGATATGCTATGAGAAGCTCTTTTGGATATTCATGGCGGGCAACGTGGTGGGCTGTTTTCTTGAGACCGTATACGCCCTTATCCTGCCGCCCCATCAGTTTGAGCTGCGGGTAAGCGTGGTGCTGGGCCCCTTTATCCTGGTGTACGGCTTCGGGGCCGTGGCCATAACCCTGTTCCTTCGCAGGATGTACAACCAAAGGGACGTGCTGATATTCATCGCCAGCATGGTGGTGGGCGCGACCTTTGAGTATTTTTGCAGCTTTGTCCAACAGGCGGCCTTCGGCACCGTGTCCTGGGAGTACAGCGACTCCCCCTTCAACGTGGGCGGGCGCACGAATCTGATGTACTCCGTCTTCTGGGGCATACTTGGCCTTGTGTGGGTAAAGGACCTGTACCCGGTGGTGTCAAGAAGGATAGAGCGGACCCCGAAGAAGCTGGGGCGGGCGCTTACAGTGTTTTTTACAGTATTTATGGCAGTGGATATGGCGGTATCCGCAGGGGCGGTGTACCGCCAGTATGAGCGGGTGGACGGGGTCCCGGCCACAAACAGCGTACAGGAGTTTTTTGACAGGACCTTCCCGGACGAGGTGCTCAAGGTGATATACCCGCATATGCAGTATGTGGGCAAGCCGGAGCTGCCGGAGAAGCTTCGGGAAAACCAAGCCATACCCGAACCCGCCCAATAGAAACATAAAAATCCCTCCCCGATGCTCTTCACACCGGAGAGGGATTCTTCTATCGGTTTATTGCTTTAACGTCCCAGGAACACCATCACCGACCGGGGCCCGATACGGAAACTGCGGCTTTCAAAGTGTTGGGCCTTCTGTTCGGCCTGCCAGGTGCTGCACACCAGCTCCCAGTGCATGGAAAGGGGCAGCTCGGGCAGGGTCACGTCCAGCTCGCCCCAGTAGGCGTTGGAGGCCACATAGACCACCTCTGCCCCCTTATCCCGCTCGTAGCCCGCGAACATCACGCCCACATAGTGCTCGTCGCCGCCGAAGCCGTCCTTCCTCCAGGGGGTGACCCCGTGGAAGCTCACGTCCGGGAAACCCATGACCCCGCCGCTGAGGTCCGCCCGCAGGACCCGGTGGGCCTTTCTAAAGGCTATCATATACTTGAAAAAGCCGAACATATCTCGGTACTTGTCGAGCCGCCGCCAGTCAAGCCACGAGGTGATATTGTCCTGGCAGTAGGCGTTATTGTTGCCAAACTGGGTGTTGCAGAACTCGTCGCCGGAGAGGAACATGGGTATGCCCCGGCTGCACATTAGAAGGGCGAAGGAGTTGCGCACCATCCGAAGCCTGAGCTCGTTCACCGCCGGGTCGCTGGTCTCCCCCTCGGCCCCGCAGTTCCAGCTGCAATTATTGTTGTTGCCGTCGGTATTGCCCCAGCCATTAGCATCGTTATGCTTGTCGTTATAGGCGAAGAGGTCGTATAAGGTGAAGCCGTCGTGACAGGTCAGAAAATTTACCGAGGCATTTTCCCGGCCCTTGGACTCATATATGTCCCGGGAGCCGGAAATGCGCTGGGCCGCCAGATTCGCCGTACCGTTGTCGCCCTTGATATAGGCGCGCATATCGTCCCTATACTTTCCGTTCCACTCTGCCCAGCGGTTCCAGGAGGGGAAGCTGCCCACCTGATAGAGCCCGCCCGCGTCCCAGGCCTCAGCAATGAGCTTCACCCCGCCCAGGATGGGGTCGAAGGCCAGGGACTGCAATAACGGCGGCTTATCCATGGGGGAGCCGTCCTCGTTGCGCCCCAGGATAGAGGCCAGGTCGAAGCGAAAGCCGTTTACCCTGTAGGTGGTGACCCAATAGCGCAGGCAGTCCAATATCATCTGGTGGACTATGGGGTGGTTGCAGTTCAAGGTATTGCCGCAGCCGCTGAAATTATAGTAATAGCCCTCGGGGGTCAGAAGATAGTAGATATTGTTGTCAAAGCCCTTGAAGGAGAAGAAGGGACCCTGCTCATTGCCCTCTGCCGTGTGGTTGAAGACCACGTCCAGGTACACCTCTATACCGTTCTCGTTAAGCTCACGGATAAGGCGCTTTAGCTCGTTGCCCTCCCGGTTATGCTCGGTGGTGGCGGTGTAGCTGGTGTTGGGGGCAAAGAAGCTGACGGTGCTGTAGCCCCAGTAGTTGTAGAGCTTATTTCCGTTGTGCTCGCGGTAGTCCTGCATCTCGTCGAACTCGAAGATGGGCATAAGCTCCACGGCGTTTACGCCCAGCTCCTTAAGATATGGTATCTTCTCCCGAAGGCCCTCGAAGGTGCCGGGGTTCGCCACCCCTGAGGAGCTGTCCTTTGTAAAACCCCGCACGTGCAGCTCATAGATTATCAGATCTTCATTTGGCACCATAGGCTGTGAGAAGTTGCCCCAGTCAAAGTCGTTTTTCACGACCCGGGCCTTATACTGCTGCATACCCGGTTGGTTCTCTCCCCACTCACGCTGGCCGGTGACCGCCTTGGCGTAGGGGTCCAGAAGAGGCTTGCTGCGGTCGAAGATAAGGCCCTTCCTTGGGTCGTAGGGGCCGTCCACCCGGTAGGCGTACTCGAACTCGGCAATATCCAGGCGGAACACTATCATGGAGTACACGTTGCCTATCCTATAGGGCTCCGGGAAGGGTATCTCCCCATAGGGCTGGTCCTCGCCGGGATGGTACAGCAGAAGGGAGATGGCCGTGGCCCCGTTGGAGTGTACGGTGAAGTTCACGCCGCCGGGGATGGCGGTGGCGCCGTTTATCTCGTAGAAGCCGGGGCGGATGGAGTAGGTGACGCCGTTGCACTCGATAAAGTCCAAAGGCACCAGATGTATGTTGCTGGGCAGCCTCATTGCCGCTACAGCGTCGCTCTTATTCAGGGTATGCACGTCCAGGTGATGGCGGTTTGCTTCCATGGGGGTCTTCCTTTCGTGATATTTTATGCTACGGGGCGTATAGCAAAAATGCCCCCGCAGCGAGGGGCACTTCTCTTATCCTTCCAGTTCCTCCGTGCCGGGCTGCTGTGGGGAGATCATCTGTTTCCAGGTGGCGTTTACCGACTCGGTACAGTTGAAATACACCGTGGTCAGAGTGTGGGTAGGTATACCCAGCTCCTCGGCGTGCTTGGTTATCTTTTCCCAATCCGCCTCCTCATAGCTGAGAGTCAGGTCATAGAGCTGTCCGCAGCGGCCCTCGTGGCGCAGTATGGCGGCCTTTATCTCCTCGGCGATGGGCACCGTGGAGAGTATCTCCTCCATGGGCGCGTCGATAAGGTGCTCCAGGGTAGAGAACATACCCATAAGGTACGCGTCCGAGCGGGAAATGGGCATATTCTTGGCGTAGCGCATGAGCTCGCTGCAAAAGCTGGCCCGCATGAAGGAGAGCTTCAGAAACTCCTCGGCGGTCTCGTCTATCTCGTCGTTGGCGTTGGTGGTGCTGAGAAGGTATATCCACTGCTTCAGCTGGGAGATGCCCAGAGTCACAAGGCCCTGGCGGATGGTGGTTATTTTGTTGGTGGTGAAATAGGCGGAGTTCGCCACTCGCAAAAGGCCATATGTAAGGGTAGCGTCCATAGAGATTATCTGCTCTATCTCCTCCATGTCCGGCTCCTCCTTGACCACGGCCACCATGAGCCGGAAGAAGTTGCTCTGGAGATAGCCGCTGGAGTGGGCCTTTGTGGCCATCTGCTTTGCCACATAGCTGCCCTCCATGGCGTCCATACCCATGCGCAGGGCCGTATCGTACAACTCCTTATTGTCCACATTGGTGGCAATCACCTTCTTGTTCATGCTCCTGGCAAGGTTGACGATATTTTCGGCGCTGGCTCCGCTTATGGTCTTGACATTCAGCTTGATATAATCGATAAAATCGATCAGCGACAGATACCGCGGCGCGAACTGAAACTCGTTCACCGCTATCTTATAGCCGTCCCGGGCATACTGCTGTACAAAACGCAGGGCCAGGGGATGTATCACCACGCTGTCGTCTATCTGTATGACCAGCTTTTCCTTTGGGAAGAGGGCCGGGGTCTTTTTCATCAGCAGCGTGGTGGTAAAGGTCATGAAGTGCACCGCGTCCGTCAGCGACTTCTCCACGTTGTGCATCAGGAAACTGTATACCGTGTCGGCCACGGCGAACTCGTTGGAGCTCTCGTCGCTGTTGCCATAGGCCTGGTTCTCGCCGTAGTACAGTATCTCATACGCTATGATCTGGTTTTTTTCATTCTTGACCGGCTGGCGGACAATGTATCTCTCTCTCATAGTCTGCGCCTTCCCTTACACCGCCGGGCGCGCCGCCTGGGCTTCCTTCTTCTTCTCCAGCAGAATGTCCATCACATGGACCAGCTTGCCAATCTCGGGCTTGCTCATCTGCTCGTCGGCGCCCAGCTCCTTGCCCTTTATTCTCATCTCCTCGTTTATCAGCGACGAGAATATTATCAGCGGGATATGCTTCATCTCCGGGTCGTTCTTAACAAGCTTTGTCAGCCTATGGCCGTCCATCTGGGGCATCTCGATATCCGTGACTATCAGAGCGGCCTGCCCGTCCAGATCACCGTCCTTCTTGGCCTGGGACAGATAGTTCCAAAGGTCATAGCCGTTGGGGAACATATGCAGGTTGGTATATCCGGCCTTATTAAGGCACTCCTGTATCATATGAGACAGCAGTATGGAGTCCTCCGCCACCAGGATGGGAGCTTCGTTGCGCTGGCGCTCGCCCATCTGCTCGATTTCGCTGACCTTTATGGAGGTTGAAGGGGAGATCTCCGCCACTATACGTTCGAAGTCCAGTATAGTCACCAGGTCCTTGCCGCACTGGGCGATACCCGTGGCCACGCCGTCATTGCCGCCGTTGATGGTATTGTCGGGTTTTTTGATATCCTTCCAAGATACGGTGGAGATCCCCTCCACCGTATGTATGCGGAAGGCCACCGTCATCTTGTTAAAGCCAGTGAGGATAAACAGGTCGGCAGGCTTGGGCTCGCAGTCGTCAACGCCCAGGTACTTGGGAAGGTTTATGACCGTTATCACCTCTTCCCTGGGCTTGAAGATACCCTCCACAGCCTCATGGGTGTGGGGCATAAACTTCACCGGCTCCGAAATCATGATCTGCTGCACCTTTGCCACGTTGATGCCGTAGAGGACCCCGTCAATGGAGAACTCCATTATCTGCATCTCATTTGTGCCGGACTCCAGCAGTATCTCGTCGTTCATTACTATGGCCATAATCCTTGACTCCCTTCGTTACAGTATAATATCCTGTTTTCCGTAGCTTTTTATAGTGGCCTTACCTGTTGCGGGATCGAAGGACAGCGTGCGCGCCACCGAACCCCCTACATCCTCAGCTATCAGCCGGATACCCTCGGCCCTCAGCACCTTGTGCACGCTCTCGATATTCCTCTGGCCTATATTTCCCAGTGCCCCGGACCCGGACACCGAGAACATCTTGGCCCCTCCGGCCACCTTTGCGGTTATCCGCGGCCTTCTTGCGCCCCTTGCCTCCATCTGCTTGAGGGTTTCGCGGATGCCCGTGTCGGCATACTTCATGGTGTTGGTGCGCCCCGCCTCCATGTTCAGCGGCAGCATTATATGTATCATGGCCGCAAGCCGCACATTGAGGTCCAGAAGGCATATGCCGCAGCAGGAGCCCAGCGCATAGGTGATAAGCTCGTTGCCCTGGTTTGTCATTTTCATGTCCGCAATGCCTATAACTATTTTAGAACTGTTAGCCATCTTCCACGCCCAGCTTTCTCAAAAGGAAATTGAGTGACCTGATATCGGGGGACAGTATCAGGCGGCAGGGCAGCTCATGTCCGTCGCAGGAGAAATTACCCCCGATTGTCATCAGATAGTCCGACTGCCCGCCGTACTCGGCCATGGGCACCGTCAGTATCGCGCCCTGCATATCCACCGTCAGACAGGGCACCGTCAAATCCACCTTTATGTCCGCCAGGTTCGACATGGCGTTTATAAAAGTGGATATCATGATGTTCCCCACCTCCACCAGGGCCGAGCGCTCCAACTCCTGGAGCTGGCTGTAGTCCTTGATGGAGACAGAGAGCATACGCTCTAGGATAATGTTTATAAACTCAAGGGGCTGCACCGAGAGCATTAAGCCGTTCATCTGCCCGCCGATATGCACCAGCACCCCCGCTGTGACGGGCTCCGGTCCCCCTATCCACTCGATAGCCTCGTTATACTCCATGATGCGCACCTCGGGCATGGTGATATGCACAGTGCACCCCAGCATACCCGACAGGGCCGTGGCCGCGTTGCCGGTGCCTATACTGCCTATCTCCCTAAGGGTGTCTATCTCCAGGCTGTTCAAATCCTGGTAGTTCTTTATAGTCATCCGATTACCTCCAGCCTATATAATTATCTGCGCAAGTCGTTTACTGTGGTCTCTATCTCGTCAGAGGTCTGTATCATCTTCAAAGCGTAGGTGAAGGACCGCTGGGACTCTATCACCTTACTCAGTTCGTTGGCAAGGTCCGCGTTGGACTGCTCCAGCTTTCCCTGGACCAGCTTGCCGCTGCCCACCCGAAGGTTACCGTTCTTCTCTATGGGCGAAAACCTGTTTTCATTAAGGCTCAGCATACCGTTGGTATTCACAAAGTCGAATATTCCCACCGGCAGCATCTCCGCCATGTTGGTGGAGTCCTCTGCGTCCACCTCGATAAGCTGGCCGTTGGTGCCCATAACAAAGCGGCCCAGGCCGTCCGACAGGTACCAGCGGGACTCAAGTTCGCCGTCGCCGTTTTCCAGCATATACTGGGACATGGTGAAGGAGCCGTCCCGGGTATAGGTGTACTCGCCGCTGGAGGGATCCCACAAAGCAAAGAAGCCGTCGCCGTTTATGGCATAGTCCAAAGCCCTGCCCGTGTCCGCAAAGCCGCTCTGATGGAAGTCCGTGTCCGCCGACACCATATACGCGCCGGTGCCCCGGGGCATCTCGTCCTGCTGCGCCCCCTGAACGTAGCCGTACATCAGATCGGAGAACACCGGGCGCTTGGCCTTGAAGCCGTAATTGTTCACGTTAGCAATGTTGTTGCCGTGGACGTTCAGCCGCTGCTGCTGCTGCCATGCGCCCACCGCCGCCGTATAAAATGACTGGTTCATAACCTTACCGCCTCCTTACTGTAATCTTCCCAGGTCGCTGGCCGCGTGGCCCATGACCTGATCGTACATCTTTGTAAGCGAGGCCGAGCTCTGATAGGCCCGCTGGGTGCTTATCATCTTTACCATCTGCTGGACGAGCCCTACGTTGGAGCGCTCCAGCATACTGTGGTGCAGCAGGACCGCGTCCGCCTGGGGCTGGGCCCCGTTCGCGTCGAACATACCCATGGGGTCCTTCACAAGGCCCGCCGTGTCCTCGAAGACATATACTCCTATCTGCCCCAAAAAGCCTCCGTTCTGGGTGTATATCCGCCCGAAATCGTCCGTGGTTATCTTATCCGTCAAAAGGAGTATCTCCTCGCCGTCCACGTCCAGCACCCGGCCGTGGTCGGGAAGGCTCAAGTACCCCTCCTCGTCCAGGGAGAAGTCGCCCGCCCGGGTGTACCTTATGCCGTTTTCGGTCTGTATGGCGAAGAAACCCCGGCCGTCGTCGTCGATGGCAAAGTCCAGGGGCATACCGGTTTCATCGAAGCTGCCCTGGGTATAGTCGGTATAGAGCTCAGAGGGCACGGTGGCATAGCTACGCTCCCCGATATCCGTATAAGTCTTGTTTTTATTGCCCACCAGACTGTACATCACCTCGTCGAAGGTCTGCCCGGTAAAGGTGTCCACCTTAAAGCCGGTGGTGGCGACGTTTGCCATATTGTTGGAGATCACATCCAGGTTCTTGCCGTGGGTGATCATCCCTGAGACCAGATTGTAAAAGCCGCTAAACATAATCCTTGTCCTCCATAAATTGACCTATATATAATTATACCACGTTCCGTGGTTCATTGCACTAGGTAAATGAAATATTTTTACGAAAAAATCAAAAATTTTCACTCGCCCCTAAGGTAGCTCTCCATCAGCACCTTCAGCTTCTGCACGGCCCTGGCGTGTATTTGGGACACCCTTGGGGGGGTAATATCCATCACCGCCGCGATGTCCTTCATCTTTAGGTTCTTCTCATAATACAGCGACAGCACCAGCTGCTCGTTCTCCTTCATGCCGCCGATGGCCTTTGCCAGGGTGTCCGTCAGCTCCTCGTCCATGAGCCTCTGCTCCGGGGAGCTCTGTGCTCCCTCCTCTGTGCCCGGGTCCGAGGGCCACATATCGCTGCTGTCAAACAGCTCCTGCAACGACAGTATGCTCTGTAAGGAGGAGTTTGCCAGGGTCTCCTGATAATCCCCCATACTCATGCCCAGATGCTCCGCTATCTGCTCGTCGCTGGGGTAGCGGCCCGTCTCATTATACAGCTCAGTGGCGGCCCGCTCTATCCTCTGGGCCTTCTGGCGCACCGTGCGGGGCACCCAGTCCTGCCGCCGGGCAAGGTCCACTATCATGCCCCTTATGCGCTTTGCCACATATACCTCGAACCGGCCCTTCTCCGGGTCGAATTTGTCCACGGCCTCGGCCAGCACGATAAGGCCCTCGTTGATGATGTCGTCCAGCTGGGTAAAGCTGCAGAACACCCCCCGTATCTGTAGGGCTATGCTCTTTATCAGCCCCGTATAGCGCATGGCTATCTCCCATTTCAGCTTCTGGTCCCCGCTCTCGCGGTAAAGAGCGAACAGCTCCTCGGTGGTCCCTCCGCCACGATCCTTTAGGGGGGCGGTCATGTGCCCACCGCCCTTCTGGCCGCGGACTGCTGCATGGTCACGTTACCAAGGGACTGTATCTGTACCGTGCCCACTATCTCGCTGAAGGAGAGCACGTAGAGGTTGGCAAAATACTGTGACAGCAAGCGGCTGAGATATATGCGCACCACCTGGCTCGTAAGCAGTATAGGTGGCTGGCCCAGCTCCGCGAACTTGGGCATATGCTCCGCCAGCTGAGTTATCAGGGCCTGTATCAGGTCGGGCTCCATGGCAAGGTATATGCCGTGCTCGTTCTTTGTAAGGGAGGCCACCACCCGGCGCTCCACCTCCGCGTCCAGGGTGATGGCGCGAAGCTGCCCGTCCTCGCAGAACCGGCGGGTGATGGTGCGGCTCAGGGCGTTGCGCACGCTCTCGGTAATAAGATCCGGGTCCCTGGTGGTGCCCATGGCGTCCACCATGGTCTCGAGGATAGTCTGCATATCCCTTATGGGTATGCCCTCCATCAGAAGGTTTCTGAGCACCTTCTCCAAAAGGGCGTAGGAGATCACCGACGGGCAGGCCTCCTCCACCAGCTCCGGGGAGGTCTTTTTCAGATTCTCCACCAGCTGGATAGTCTCCGTGCGGGTCAAAAGCTCGTAGGCGTGTTTCTTTATGGTCTCCGAAAGGTGGGTCAGTACCACCGACAGGGGATCGATAACCGTATAGCCGTATATCTCGGCCATCTCCTTGTTCTCGGGCAGTATCCACCTGGAGGGTATGCCATAGGCGGGCTCCACGGTCTCTATGCCGTCTATCTCCCCCAAAGGCTTCGAGGGCTCCAGGGCCAGGTAGTAGTCCACAAGTATCTCGCCCTTGGCGACCTCCTCGCCCTTTATCCTTATGGTGTACTGGTTCGTGCCTATAACCGAGCTGTCGTGCATACGCACCGTGGGCACCACAAAGCCCATCTCCTGGGCATACTGCCGCCGGAAGATGACTATGCGGTTTATAAGCTTGCCTCCGCTGCTCTCGTCCACCAGAGGGATAAGGCTGTAGCCCACCTCCATTTCAATGGGCTCCACCGTGAGGAGCGAATAGACGTTGCTCACGTCCCGGTAGTAGTCGGCCTCGGCAGGGGCGGCCTCGGGCTCCGGCTCCTGTGAGGGGGCCTCCAGGGCCTCCTGAGCCTGCTGCTCCGCGCGCATTTTGCGGCTCAAAAGCAGACCGAACACTATCAGTATGGCCGCCACCACTCCAAGGGCAAGATGGGGGGTGTTGGGCATAAGGGCCAGGAAAATAAGCGCCGCGCCTGCGGTGATAATAGCCCTGGGCTGGGCGGTAAACTGCTTTATCATGTCGGTGTTCAGGCTGCCGTCCGACACCGAGCGGGTGACTATCATACCCGTGGCCGTGGAGATCATCAGGGCGGGCAGCTGGCTCACAAGGCCGTCGCCGATGGTGACGATGGAATACTCGGTGAACACCGTGCCGATGTCCATGCCCCTTGACACCATGCCGATTATCACCCCGCCGATAAGGTTCACGGCGGTTATGATAAGGGACATGACAGCGTCGCCCTTGACTATCTTCGTGGCGCCGTCCATGGCCCCGTAGAAGTCGGCCTCACGCTGTATCTTCTCCCGGCGTATGCGGGCCTGCTGCTCGTCGATAAGGCCGGTGTTCAGGTCCGCGTCAATGGCCATCTGCTTGCCGGGCATTGCGTCCAAAGTGAAACGCGCCGCCACCTCGGCCACGCGCTCCGCGCCCTTGGTGATGACGATAAACTGCACCATAACTATAATGAAGAAGATTATAAAGCCTATCACAACATTGCCGCTGGTGATAAGCTGGCCGAAGGCCGCGATAACGTCCCCGGCAAAGCCGTCCCGCAGTATCATCCGGGTGGAGGACACGTTAAGGCCCAGGCGGAACAGGGTGGTGATAAGGAGCAGCGACGGGTATATGGAGAACTCCAGTGTCTCCTTTATGTTCATGGTGATAAGCAGTATCACTATGGACAGGGATATGTTTATCACCAGGAGGATGTCCAGAAGGAAGGTGGGCAGGGGCAGGATAAGGAACAGCACTACCACGACCACGAACAGGGAGATAGAGTTATTCAGTATCCGTTTCATCTACTCTCCTCCTTTCCATATGCCGTAACGGGCTTAAAATACAAAATAGCTTTTAATTTCATAATATATATCAACGGTTTTCTATTACCAGCTTGTTTTCAAGTTTATAGACGTACACCAGCACCTCCGCCACCGCGGCGTACAGGTCAGGTGGAATCTCATGGTCCACCTCGGCCTGGGCGTACAGCGCCCTTGCCAAAGGCACGTTCTCGATAATGGGAACCTTGGCCTCCTCGCCCTTTGCCACTATCCGGGCCGCCAGCTCATCCTGGCCCTTCGCCAGCACCACCGGCGCGGCGTCCTCTCCCTGCTTATACCGCAGGGCCACCGCGAAGTGGGTGGGGTTTCGGATGATAACGTCGGCCTCGGGCACCTGCTGCATCATCCTCTGCTGAGCCATGCTCCGCTGGACCTGCCGTATGCGGTTCTTTATCTGGGGGTCGCCCTCTGTCTGCTTGTACTCCTCCTTTATCTCCTGCTTCGACATCTTCATCTGGCGCTCGAACTCCCAGCGCTGGTAGAGAAAGTCAAAGAACGCGATAACTATAAAGGCAAGGCAGACCTGCATGAGCATATTAAAAATCGCTTCAAACAGCGTCTTACAGGCGGAACCTATGTCGGAATACATGAACCCTGCGGCGATATTCATCAGGCTCACAAGACTGTTATATATGAACACCAACAGGATTACTATCTTTATAAGGCCCTTTAAGGCCTCCACAAGGCTTCTGGCCGAAAACACCCTCTTGAAGCCGCTTATGGGGCTTATCTTGTTAAGCTTCGGCTTTATCCTCTCCCCGGCCACCAGAAAGCGCGTCTGGGCAAAGGTCGCGGCCAGGGCTACAAATATGGTCGCCAGCAGCATGGGGCCCGCTGTGGAGACAAAGACCTTCACCCCCTCGAATACCATCTCCCCCATATAGTAGCCGGGCTCGCTGTCCATGGTGCCCACCGCAAACCGGGAACACTTGGCGAAAAATTCCGAAATCTCCGTTACAAAGGTGCCGAACATCACCCGCAGCATCACCACACTGCCTATAAGCGTGGACACCGCGATAATATCCTGGCAGAAGAGTATATTGCCCTTCTTTCGTTCATCGTTTCGCCGTTTCGGGGTAGCCTTTTCGGTTTTATCCTCACCGGGCATCTGACCACCTCACTTTTCTCCTATCCCCCCGTTGCCAGGGCGATGGCTTTTTCCACTTCCAACAGCATTGTGTTCTCCATCGTCAGCAGGAACTCGCTTATAGGTGCCAAGAGGAAGTAGAGCATAGACAGTCCTATGAGCACCTTCAGCTCGATGTTTATGGCAAACACGTTTATCTGGGGGATGGCCTTCATCAGCACCCCCATGCCCACCTGTCCCATCAGCTCGGCCCCCAGTACAGGCAGGCAAAGCTTTATGGAGAGCAGCGTGCAGTCGATAAAGAGCGCCGCCACCTTTTCGGCCGCCTGACTTCCAAGGGCCGCCGTCCCGAAGGGCACCACGCCCCCGGAATCCAGCATCAGCCTTAACAGCGTATGGTGGCCGTTGGCCGAGAAGAATATCAGGAGGCTGAA
This sequence comes from Acutalibacter muris, assembly GCF_002201475.1. Classification (NCBI taxonomy): domain Bacteria; kingdom Bacillati; phylum Bacillota; class Clostridia; order Eubacteriales; family Acutalibacteraceae; genus Acutalibacter; species Acutalibacter muris. The sequence goes on from NZ_CP021422.1 coordinate 2,631,776, forward strand.
GATATTCAGCACGTTAGAGGCCGGCGTGGCCTGACCCTGGAAGCTGGGGTCATAGGTCTGGGCCATGGCCATGCCCATCTGCTCATCCATGATATGCCCGGCGTATGAGGGCACAAACAGAAAGATGTTCATGACCACCCCCACCAGGAACCCCATGCCCAGCTCCAGTATGAGCCGCACGGCGAACTCCAGGAGGGTCACCGGCATCGGGAGCACCTCCCCGGTATATATGCCGTTTGCCGCCATAGCCAGCACCAGGGTAAACCCGGCCTTGAAGGTATTGGGGACATTAGCGCGCCCGAAGAAGGGCGTAAACAGCACAAACCCGGCCATGCGCACCGTAATGTACAGGAACAGCGTCAGCCTATCCCAATCCAGCATGGCACTACCCCTTCATCAGCTCGAACAGCTCCAGGGCAAAGTCCTGAAGGTTCGTCATCATCCAGCTGCCCCCTATCACAAGGAACAGCACCACAACTATCAGCTTCAATACAAAGGAGATGGTCTGTTCATGTATCTGCGTGACCGCCTGAAGGATAGCTACGATAACGCCCACCACCATGCTCAGCAGCAGCATGGGCGCGGCCAGCCGTATAACCACCCCTATAGCGTCCCGGAAAACGTCAACCACCGGCAGATCCATATCTAGGCCACCTCCTGTCCTTCGCCGTTATATGCCGTCGTTTTGTCTTTCCTAATTCACCGTCTGGACCAGCGTTGAGAACACCATCTCCCAGCCGTTTATGCTGATAAACAGCAGCAGCTTGAAGGGCGTGGAGATCATGGACGGCGGCAGCATCACCATGCCCATGGACATCAGTGTGGAGGCCACAATAATGTCCAGCAGCAAAAACGGGATATAGAGATAGAAGCCTATCTCAAAGGCGTGCTTGAGCTCCGTGGTGATAAAGGCCGGTATGATGGTGCGAAGGGGCAGGTCCACTGCCGCCTCCTGGTCCCCTGGGCGCTCCAGCTGTGACAGGTCGCAGTACATATTCAGGGACGAGGGCTCCGTGTTCCGAAGCATGAACTCCTTTAAGGGCTCCTGGGCCAGGTCAAAAAACTCGTCCTGTCCTATCTCCTCGTTTATATACGGCTGATACGCCACCTGGTTCACCTGGTCTATCACCGGGCCCATTGTAAAGAGCGTCAAAAACAGGGCGACACCCACCAGCACCATATTGGGCGGCGTCTGCTGGGTGCCCATGGCGTTGCGCAAAAATGAGAGCGTGATGATGTACCTTGTGAAGGAGGAACACATTATCACCAGCGAGGGCAGCAATGTGATCAGGGTAGTGAGGATTATTATCTCCAGCGCCTGGACGCTGTCCCCGTTTATATTGACTATTCCATCCATAGTTTCAGGCAATCTATCACGCTCATTTCTTTTTGGGAAGGTTATCCCTCAGCACCTCTAGGAAACTGGGCGCCTTGGTGACCTCCCCGTCTTTTTGCAGCCACTGGGCCGCCTCCTCCTGGGTCAGCTCTGTCAGAACCGTGATTCCTCCACCGGATACTCCCAGCAAAAGGCAGCGCTCGTGCAGGCGGACCAGCACCAGCCGCTCCCCTTTGCCAAGGCTTAACTGCCACATTACACGCAGCCCGCCGGAATTCTGAACCCCCCGGGCCCAGCCGGGCAGACCCCGCTGGCCGATGAACCTTGTGACCCAATAGGCCAGCAGCAGTATCAGTAGGACTGTTATCAGCATACCCAGAAGGGAGAACACGTTTCTGTCCAGGCTCGCAAGAGCCCTGTGGGCCGCTAACTCCCTAAACACCGCTTAAGGCAAATCAGGGCGCGCCCACAATGGAGGTGACCGTCTTCATGATACGGTCGGACTTGAAGGGCTTGACGATGAAGTCCTTGGCCCCGGACTGGATAGCCTCGATGACCATGGCCTCCTGGCCCATGGCAGAGCACATGACGATGTTCGCCGAGCTGTTCTTGGCACGCATGGCCTTTAAGGCCTCCAGACCGTCCATATTGGGCATGGTGATGTCCATTATTACCAGGTCCGGGTTGATCTCGGAGAACTTCTCCACGGCGTCGGCCCCGTCAACGGCCTCGTACAGGTCAGTGTAGCCGTTCTTTGTCAGGGTGTCCTTGATGACCTTGCGCATGAAAGCAGCGTCGTCAACCAGTAAGATCTTTGCCATAATGTTTCATCCTCTTTTCATATATTTTTGCGACTTGATTATGGTTTCGCATTTTTACTTGCCGGTGATGTCCTCGATATCGGGCCGCTTAATGATCTCGGTGACCCTGATGCCGAAGTTATCGTCGATCACCACCACGTCGCCCCGGGCAATACACTTGCCGTTTACGAACAGGTCCACCTGGTCCCCCGCCAGCTTGTCGAGCACCACCAGGGAGCCCTTTGAGAAGGAGAGTATCTCCTGCACCCGCTTCCTGGTGCGGCCTATCTCCACGGTGACCTCCAGGGGCACGCCCATGATAAGGTCAAGGTTCTGGTTCTGCTCCTGGGTGAGCTCCTCGCCGTTCTCCAGCCTTGGCATTGAGGGCGAGGTTGTAGCTATCACCTTGGGTTCAGGCGGCTGGGGCGGATAATATGGATAGCCCGGATAGGGCGGGTAGTACGGATATCCCGGGTAGGCCTGCTGGCCCTCCTGCATAGGCATCATGGGCGGCATCATTGGCATCTGCGCCTGGGCTCCGGGCTGGGCCGCCACGGGCTGCTGGGCCGGTGCGGCGGGAGGCTGCACGGCCGGAGCCGCAGGGGCTGGCGCTGCCGCCCCGCCGCCCGCCAGAAGCTTCTCTATCTCCTCCTGGCTCATCACCCCGCCGCCCGCCGAGGGCGCGGGAGCCGGGGCCGGCGCCGCGGGAGCGGGTGCAGCTGCCCCGCCCGCCATGAGCTTTTCTATCTCCTCCTGGCTCATCACCCCGCCGCTCTCCGAGGGCGCGGGGGCCGGGGCGGGAGCAGGCATTGGCGCGGGTTCCGGCTCGTCGTCCTCAAGGCCGAAGCCCCTTACCAGTTCCTTCGCAAGATCCACCGATATTACGTTCATAAACTCGCTCTGCAGCTGGTCCTCAATGCTCAAGGCAAAGCGCACTACAACTATCGGGCCCTCCTGCACGGGCATCCTATCCCGCTTCATGGCCTCCTGGTCATACACGTCGAAGGTCTCCGGGGTGGATATATTTACCACCCGGCCAAGGAAGTCCGAAAGGGCTGTGGAGGCCGCGCCCATCATCTGGTTCATGACCTCGCAAACGGCGCTCAGGCTCAGCTCATCCAGCTCGAATTCCTCCAGCGGCGTGTCCGTGCCCATCAGGATATCAACGATGACCTTGATATCGTTCATGCGCAGCAGCATCAGGTTGCTGCCGTCAAGGCCCGAGACGTACTTGATCTCTACGCCAACAGCCGGCTCAATATCCCCCAGCTCGAAATCCTTCACATCCACCACGGTTACTGTCGGCGTGGTGATGTCCACCCGGTGGTCCAGCAGATTGGATACCGCCGTTGCCGAGGACCCGAGGCTTATGTTCATAATTTCCCCGATGGCGCTTATCTCCATTGGTTTAAAAACATCATTGCTCATTTGCTATTCTGTCCCTTCTTCCGGCGTTATGGTACACCTCTTTTATCTTCACGGCCAGCTTTTTATCGCTGACCCCCATCAGTCCGTTAAACCACCTCTGCCCGCCTACATACAGGTTAAGGGTGCTGTCCTTCTTCTGGTTCAGGTCTATCACGTCTCCCACGTTCAGCCTGTACACATCGTCCAGCCGCAGAGTGGTCCGGGCAAGCTCCGCCCGAATCTCAAGGGTGGATTCCCTCAGGTTGTCGAAGATCTCCTCAGAGTTGTCCTCGCTGCTCCTCTTGCTGGCGGTGCCGGCGTTTATCTGTGTAAATATCTCCGACAGTACGGCCTCGGGCAGCACCACGCTTATGCTCCCCTCCACGTTGGAGAAGGCCACCTTCATATCTATCAGCACCACCGTCTCCTCAAGGCCGATAAGCTGCACAAGAGTCGGGTTGTTCTCCACCCGGCCGAACTCGAACTCCAGCTGTATGTAGTTCTCCCAGGTGACGCCCATCATGCTTATAAAGTCCTTCATAAGCACCTCAAAGAGCTTAAGGTCAAGTTCGGTATATGTGTACTCGTCCGGCAGGCTGTCCACGTCCCCATTGCCGCCGGTCATGCGGTCCATCATGCTCACCATTATGGGTGCCGAGGCGTAGAACAGCACCGGGGTGTCCTCCATCTCCTCTTTGAGTATCAGGTGGGCCGTGGTCAGCACCGCGCTGTCCGAAAGGGCGTTGGAGAATTCAAAATACCTTTGTTCCTCCACCGACTCCACACTGATCTCGCAGGTGGCGTGGACCAGACCGTTTATCCTGGTGGTCAGCACTCGGGAGTAGTTGTCAAAGATGGAGTTGAGCATCTTCAGCCTGTCTTTGGTAAATTTCCTCGGGCTGCTGAAGTCGTACTTTCTGTATTTCTTTTCCTGCGGCTCCTCCTCAGCGGGGGCCTGCCCTGCGCCCCCGCTGTTCATGGAGTTCAGCAGGGCGTCTATCTGGCTTTGGGATAATACCTCTGGCATTGGTTTAACCCTCCTGACCGCTTTGGTCCGTCGCGCCCGCGCTCTCCGCCGGGGCAGAGCTCTCGTCTTCCTTCAAAGAACCGCCCTCGCGCTGGGTATAGTATTGTTCAAGCGCGTCGCCAAGCTTGCTGCCCAGGTCCTTGCCGGTGATGGTCATCTCCACCCGCCTGTTCTTGCGGCGGTTATCGTCGTCATTGGCCGCAATGGGCCTCCACTGGCCGAAGGACTGTCCCACTATCCTGGCGGGATCCAGTCCCTGGTCCGAACTGTCCTTTGGCCGGCAGAGCTGCTGCAGATAGTAGGACACCTGCGCCGCCCTCTGGGCCGAAAGCATACGGTCGCCCTCGGGGTCGTTTTCCGCGTCGTCCTGGCCCTGGGCCGTGTGTCCCGATATGCGTATCTCGTCAATGGACGGGGCTGCCGCCTTCAGTATCGGGGCTATCTGGTTTAAGAGCTCCCGGCCCTCGGGCAGCATCACATACTGGTCAGGGTAGAAGAACACCGTATCCACCAGGGACAGGAACACATAGCCGTCGCCCTTTGTTATCTCTATGTTCGCGCCGGAAGCCTCCACCAGGCTCTTTAGCTGCTCATAGAGCTGGTCTATCTCCTTATCCACCTGTCCCTGCTGTCCCGCCATGGAGGCCTCCTGGGCCGCCTCCATCAGCTCCTTGAGCATATTGGGGTCCATAATGCCCGCCTCCAGCTCGTTGGGGTCGGCAAAGGGGCCGTGCTCGTCGCCCGCCTCTATCTCCGTTTCCGAGGGAGTGGCGTTGGGGTTGAAGCTCTGGACCAGGGCCTTCCACTTGTTTTCGTCGATGGTTGACATGGAGTACAGCAGCACAAAAAAGCATAACAGAAGCGTGACCATGTCGCCATAGGTGTCCATCCAGTTCGCGCCGCCGCCTTCACCGCCGCCGCTTTTCTTTTTCATATTGACGTGACACCTCCGTTTCTTCTAAAAACTTCTTATAGTCCCCGCGCCCCTGCTATTTACCGTTCAATACCGCTTCGCTGGGCATGGATAACGCCATGGCCAGCGAAGCGGCACTCGAAGCCAGCCGGTGCCGTGGCCGCAGGGAAGCGTTCCATCGTGTTATTATACCAAACTTGCACCCCCCGCGTCAAGTACCACGGGGAAGCTTTTATAGGAAAGTTCTGTTACATATTCTAAATTGCGTACACACAATATGCTGTACATTTTGGCCAAAATCAGCCCTCGCCGCCGGAGCTGCCCGAGCCCTCGGCCAGCTTCTCCCGCTGCTTCTGGGCCACAAAGGTCAAAAGCTTTTCCCTTAGCATCTTGGGGTTCTCGCCGGCCTGGATGCAGGTGATGCCCTCGACGATTATCATCTTGTTGAGGACCTCCTCGCTGTCCCTTATGCGCAGGTTGTTGGCCACGGGCCCGAATATCATATGGGCCAGAAGGCAGCCGTAGAAGGTGGTAATCAGGGCCACGCTCATGTTCGCCCCAAGGTCCGAGGAGCCTTCTGTGGGGTCCATCTGCTTGAGCATATTGATAAGTCCCACCAGCGTGCCCACCATGCCGAAGGCCGGGGACACCGCCGAGGCCTTGTCGTACAGGGCCGCCGCGGCGTTGTGCCGGTCCGACATGCACTCGATGTCGTTCTCCAAAGTGGCCCGCACCCGGTCGGGATCGTTGGCGTCCACAATGAGCATGATGGCCTGCTTGAAGAAGGGGTCCTCCTGCTCGCCGGCCTTCTCCTCCAGGGCCAGAAGGCCGTCCTTACGGGCTATCTGCGCCAGGTCCACCAGGGCGTCGATAATGGTCTCGGGCTTCTGCTTAGGGTTCTTGAGCATAACGGCAAAGTGCTTGGGTATGCTCAGGAAGGTCTTCAGCGGGAAGCTCGCCAGCACGATGGCGATGGAGCAGCCTATAACTATCATAATACTGGAGGGGTCGAAGAAGTTCCCTATCTGCTCAAAGTGATAGGGTGGCAGGCCTCCTGCAAGGCCCAGCACCAGCACCGCGATACATATCACCATGCCGATAATATAAGCTATATTCATTGGTCCTTCACCTTCATTTCCTTATTTCCAGCGCCTTATCGCCTGAAACCCGGCCGCTGGGTAGAGCTCCGGGCCGCGGGGGCCCCGGAATTTGGGTTCTCGTTTACGGTCACTATGCGGTGCACATCCATGACCTTGGCATTATAGTCGGCAATGCGCGCGGTGATGTCCTGCACTGATTCCAGCACCAGATAGAAGTCCCGGTTCATCATGACTATTTTAGTCTCGGGAATCAGCTCGATGCACTCGATTTGCAGGTGGTTCACCAAAAACCGCTCGCCGCTGGTCTTCGTGAGCATTATCATAGATAACTCCTCCTTATATCAGCCGGCCCCCCGAAGAGAGCGTCCAACGTGCGCCCTCCCGGGTCCGGCAGGGTTCCCTCTTACGTCAAACTAGCTTTAGCGCTTCATGTTCACCAGTTCTTCGAGCATACTGTCTGTAACGGTGACGATACGGGTGTTTGCCTGATAGCCGCGCTGGATCATGATCATATTGCTTATCTCGTTGGCAAGGTCCGTGCCAGAACTCTCAAGGCCATTGCTGATAACCTTGGTGCTGCCAGAAGAACTTATACCACTTTCGCCTTCAATGGTCTTGCCTCTCTGGTCCTCCGGTATGACATCACCATTTTCATCAAACATATAGAACAGACTCAACGGGTCGCTGCTGTTCTTAACTGCATGGCCCACTGAAGTCAGCGTAACACGGCCCGCGCCGCCCAAAGCCTGATAATAGTGTCCGTCAACGTGGGTAAGGCCGTTGGGGTTCTCAACCTGAGCAATGGCGATTGCACCGATTACAACCGCTTCGCCGTTCCCTGTCGTGCAGGTGATGCGCCCGGTGTTTTCATCAATACTGACGCTGTGCTTTACAATACGGCCGGCCCCCTGGTCGGAATCAATAATCTGCCCATAAGTTGCGCTGGCTGGGTCCCTATCCCAAGTAGGATATGACGCGCCGCCGTCAGCATTAGCCATTGGTGCGCGAATAGGCGTAAGCACAGGGGCTTCTATATATTGCTCCACCACCGTTACGTCTAGGTCAGACAATTTCGGCGGAGCGGGTGCAGTCTGGCCGTCGCCTAATTTCTTTGGTGTCAACATGACAATCTGGTCTTTATCATTGACATAGAAAACTGGAGATGTTGCTCCATAGGCGGCCTCAATTTCAGCGTCTGTAATGTCCTTAATATTTTTTAATGCATCAACACCCTTATCGGCCTCAATTGTGTTACCATATGCCACAGCCGCCTTATAGGCCGGGCTTTCAACAGCAAGGAAACCATACACGACCTGCCCTTGACCGTCAACCAGATAACCGTTACGATCAAACTCCAGGTTGCCAAGTCTCGTCAGGTACATGTCTTTAAGCTCCTTATTGCCGGTCGTAGAACCAAATGTCGCTCCCTTATCCCCCACGATCAGCATACCGTCGCCGTCTATCATAATGTCCGTAGGGCGGCCTGTTGGCGTATAGTTCTTTGTGCTCATATCAAGGTCAATGGTGCCTATGGACGAACCGTAGCCCACCTGGGCGGGGTTCTTGCCGCCCAGAAGGTTCGAGCCGTCGCTGCCGCCGCGCACGCTGGTGTAGAGGGCCTCCAGGAAGGTATAGCGGGTGGCCTTATAGGCGTTTGTGTTTACGTTTGAGATGTTCTGGCCGATGACGTTCAGGGCGCTCATGTGCGCTTTAAGACCCGACACGGCCGCATACATTGCTCCTGTCATTAGCTCATGCTCCTTTTCTGCTTTAAAACGGCGGGGGTGCGGCGGCAGACCATTCGGGCCTGCCGCCCGAACCTCCCGGAATTTCGGGTCCGGTTCAGATCAAAACCGCGCCGTCTATATTTGTAAAGATATTCTCCTTCATCTCGTCCTGGTTCATGGTGGTTATCACCCTGCCGTAGGGGACGTTGATGATGAAGGCCTGGGTGGCGTTAAACGCCAGGATGTTCTTCGCGCCCTTCTCCTGGGCCTTTTCCACCGAGCCCGAGAGCTTCTCCATCAGGTCGGGGGTAAGCTCTATGCCCCGCTCCTGGGCGCGGCTCATGGCGTGCTTGGAGAAGTTTATCACCGACTCCACAGACTGCTCCTGCTGGGCGGCCTGCTGCGGCGTGGCCGGGGCCTTGAGGCTCCCGTCCTGTACCTGCCGCATAAGCTCGGTAAAGCCTGTCTTTGGCGCGGTACTCTGGGCGCTGTGCTGCTGTTGCTGCCCTATAGCCGCAGCAGCGCTTTGCACGCGTTCGATCATACCCCTCCTCCTTTCTGCTTGCTTACGCTGTCACCTCTCCCGGCTTTTCGGGCCCCGTGGTCTCCCCTGTGCCGTCGCCGTCACCGTCACCCTCGTCCTTGTCCGGGTCCACGTCCTCCTGCTTCTCAGGAAGGCGGCCCACGGCCAGTATCTGGTTGAGGTAGTAGCTCTTGTCGTTGTCCAGGAAGATGACCTGCTGGCCGTTAAGGGTACCGGTGCCTATGACCGTGCCCACGGTCTCCACCATCTCCTTGCCCACCACCTCGCCTATGGTGACCTCCTTGCCCACAAGGGACGCGGCGTAGGTCAGCACGGTGGAGTCGTCGATAAGGGTGCTGATGTTGGTGATGGCCTGGACCACGGACATCTGTACAAACTGGTTCATCATGTCCGTGGTGGACGCGGCGTTGTCGATGTCCTGGTTCTGGAACATTGCCACCATCAGCGTCAGGAAATCCGTCATGTCCAGGCTGGAGCCGGCCTTCTTGTTGGTGCTGTTCTGGGCCTGCTTTATGGGTGCTGTGGTGCCCAGAATATTGCTCAGGTCGTTCATCGCTGTATTTGCCATTGTATCACTGCCTTTCCGTCAGGTATTTGAGCGTTCATTCCGCCCTGCCTATCAGCCCAAGCCTGAGCTGTGACAGGAAGTCCGCGGCGTTCACGCCCTCGGTGCGGTTCTCGCGCTTCTTTTTCCTCCCGTCCTCCTCGTTCTCGGGGGCGTTGCCGTTATGGCCGTCGGGGTTCATCATCATGCCGGCGTTCTCAGAGTTCTCCGGCATATTCACCTGGACGTTTGCCACGTTCTCGCCGCGCTGTGCAAGGCTGGCCATAAGGTTGGTCGTGTGGGAGCTGAGAAGGTCCGCCGCCCTGGCGGTCTCGGGGGTCATGACGATGGAGATGGCTCCCGCCGCGTCCCTGGTGAGCTCGATGGTCACGCTGCCCAGGTTCGCCGGGTTAAGCTGTATACGCACCAGGTCCGCGCCTCCCTGTATGGCGCGGGACAGCACCCCCGCCATCTGCTGGGCGTTCTGAGGCTCTACGGGCTCGGGCTCAAGGTGTGTCAGGCGGGTGTCGCCCACCTTCACGGGTGCTGACTTCACGTCATGGAATACCGGCTGGCTCTGCTGCCCGGCGTCCGCGTCCATGTCCTCGTCCTGGGGCCTATCGCCCTCCTTGGACCTCTGCACGGTGACCTCGGGCCTGCCGGTCTCTTTGGCTCCGGGCTCCACGTTGGTGACCTCCGCCTCTGCCTTGGGCTGCTCCTCAACCGGAGCCTCCTGTACGGTTTCGGCCGTCTGCTGGAACTGGGCCTCTACTGGCTGCTCCTGCTGCACGGTCTCCTCCGGCTGCATCTCCACGGTTTCGACTACCCCGGCGGCCTGCTCCTGGCCAATGCCCTCCGCTATGGCGGGCTCCAGGATAACCGTGCCGTCCTCGGAAACGGTAACCTGTGCCTCCTCAAAAGCAGCAATAGGCACCACGGGCTGAGAGGTCACCAGGGCTGCGGCCAGCTGACCGCCCTCCTCTGCCGTCTTCTCCTCCTGGGTGCTTTTCTGCTCCGGCTTCTCCGGGGCCTCCTTTTCCTCCGCCTTTTTCTGGGGGCGGCTGTTCCCCTGTTGGGCCTCGCTCTGCTGCACAAGCATCTCCTCGAACTCCTGGCCTGCGCCCTCAGAGCCCGCGGGATCCGCCTTTGGCAGCTTTGCCAAGTCCCCGGTAAGGGTCGGGAATAACAGATCGATGTTCATTTTCTTTCACCTCCTTTCAAAATATATGCTGTATATACTGCCCAAAGTGCGGGCCTTGTTATCATAAATTAAACCGTTCAGCCCGGCTCCCCGGCCTCTCTCAGGCTCGCCGAGCGCCTGGCCATCACCAGGTCGTCTATCTCCTTCTCCTCGGCCTTGGCCACCATGCTGTCGTACTCCCCGCGCTTCATCTCCCGAAGCTTCTCCAGGGATTGGGTCTCCTGCTTGGCCTGTACCAGGGCGGCCCGGCGCTGCTCCTCTATCTTGCGCAGCTCGCGGAGCTTCTCCGTTTCCCTCTGCACCGTGCGCTCCAGCACCTCTATGCCGGTCTCATATTTCATGGCGTCGGCTATGGTCAGCCCCTGCTCCTTCATCTCCCTATACTCCTCCTCGCAGGCCTCCCTATGCTTTACGGCCTGTTCCAGCACGCCCTCCTGCCGGCGCACATTGGCAAGGGCGGTGCCGTGCTCCGCCAGCCGGATATCCAGCACCTGAGTCTTGTACCTCAAGACGGTATCCAGCTGGAATTTAAACTTCTTCATGGCCGCCGCCCTCCTTTATACTTATCTTGTCAGTATCGCGTTCATACGCTCCAGGCACTCCTCATAGCTGAAAGCCTCCGTGGTGCCCTGCATCAAAAATTCATTTATCTTGTCTATCTTTGTCAGCGCGAAATCCAGCTTGGGATTGGTCCCCGCCTTATACGCGCCGATGGACACCAGGTCCGCGTTCTGGTTATAGGTGCTCAATATATCCCGAAGTCTTGAGGCCATCTGCCGGTGGCTCTCGTCCACTATCTCCACCATCAGTCGGGAAATGCTTGCCCCAATGTCTATGGCCGGGTAGTGGTTTGCCGCCGCAAGGCTCCTTGTTAACACTATATGCCCGTCAAGGATTCCGCGTACAGTATCCGCTATGGGCTCGTTGGTGTCGTCACCCTCTACAAGCACTGTGTAGATGCCGGTGATAGAGCCCCGCTGAAAATTGCCGCTGCGCTCCAAAAGCTTCGGCAGCTCCGCGTAGATAGAGGGCGTATACCCTCTTGCCACCGGCGGCTCGCCCACGGCCAAGCCCACCTCACGCTGGGCCATGGCAAAGCGGGTCAAAGAGTCCATCATCAGGAGCACGTCCAGCCCCTGGTCCCGGAAATACTCCGCGATACCCGTGGCCACCGTCGGGCACTTCTTTCTCAGCATTGCCGGCTGGTCCGATGTGGCCACCACCAGCACCGACCGGGCCATGCCCTCCTCGCCCAGGTCCTTCTCCACGAACTCCAGCACCTCGCGGCCGCGCTCGCCCACCAGGGCTATCACGTTGATGTCTGCCTTTACGTTCTTGGCGATCATTCCCATCAGGGTGCTCTTACCCACGCCGGAGCCCGCGAAGATCCCCATACGCTGGCCCTTGCCGATGGTCAGCAGTCCGTCGATGGCCTTTACACCAAACTCCATGCGCTCCCGAATGGGCGGGCGGGTCAGGGGGTTTATGTAGCCGCTGCCAAGATAGTAATACTCGCCGCCCTCAAAGGGGCCTTTATCGTCAATAGGCTGTCCCAGCGCGTTGATTATGCGCCCCTTTAAAAAGGGACCCACCTTCAGCTGGAGCTGCCTGCCTGTATTCCTTACAAAGTTTCCCGAGGAAATCCCGGTCATCTCGGCGTAGGGCATAAGAAGCATACGGTCGTTCTTGAAACCCACCACCTCCGCCGGTATCTGCCCGCCGGACTCCCCGCTGTATATGCGGCATATGTCCCCCACGGCGGCCCGGCCGCCGCTGGCCTCGATGGACATACCCACAATGTTCTCTATCTTCCCGGTGTGGCCGATGGTCTCCGCCTGGCGCACCCGCTTGATGGTATCCTGAAACATCCTCGCCACCTCTTACGGCCTGCGGTCCGGCTCGTCGGTGATTATCCCCCGCAGGTTGTCAAGCTGGGTGGACACGCTGGCGTCGATTATCTCGTCGGGCATCTCTACAATGCAGGTGCCGCTCTCGTCCCCGGTCATGGGTATCACCCGCACCCGGTCCGATAGTCTCGACAGATACTCCGTCAGCTCCGGCACAGTGTTCACCGAAGCCTTTGCGTCGCAGTCGGCGATATACACCTGTACCCACTCGCAGCGTCTTCTCTTGGCCGTGGCGGCCTCTATCATCCTTATCAGTATGTCCCCGCTGCTTTTTAAACTCACGTGGATAACCTTCTCGGCGATAGCAAGGGCAAGCTCCTTAAGGTCCTGCTTGCTGTCCTCCAAAAGCTGGTCCCGGGCCCTTACCGCGTCCTTTAGGAACGCCGTAATCTCCTTCTCCTGGGCGGCGGCCATCTGCTCCCGCTGGACCTTGGCCTCCTGGCGCCCCTCGGCCATGCCCTGAGCGAACCCGGCCTGATATCCCTCGGTATGGGCCTGCCTTTTCAGCTCCTCGGCCTCCTCCTCTGCCTGGGCCAGGGCTTTTTCCCGAAGCTTCCGGGCCTCCTCGGCGGCTTCGGCAAGAATAGCTTCTGCCTGCACCTGGGCAAAGTCGATGGGACCCGGTTCCTTTTTCTTTACCGGCTTCTTTTGCTCGGCCTCACGGGCCTGTTCCTCGGTATCCGGCGGCGGGCTTTCCCCGTCTCCCCCCCCCAAGTCCTCCAGAGCCGGCGGCTCATATTCCGCCTCGGCGGGAAAGCTAAGGTCCTCCGCGTCCGGGAAAACGTATTTGTCCGCACTCACGCTGGTGAAGCGCTTGAATATTCCCGGCATACAGAAGACCTCCTTTATGCGTCAAGTTGTGTTTATATCCATGTTCCAGCAGGGCAGATTAGGCAATAATATCGTCCTTGCCGCCCTTGAGTATGATAATCTCGTTCTTGGCCTCCAGGTCGCGGATAATGCCCACAATGCGCTGCTGGGCGTCGTCCACGTCCTTCATGCGCACATTGGTGGTGATCTCCAGGTCGTCCCGGATACTCTCGGCCATACGGGTGGACATATTCTTGTAGAGCTTGTTGGACAGCTCCGCCGTGGCGGACTTGAGGGCCAGCACCAGGTCGTGGGTGTCACAGTCACGCACAAAGCGCTGCACGGAGCGGTCGTCCATAGTGAGGATATCCTCGAAGACGAACATACGCTTGCGGATCTCGTCGGCCAGCCCCGCGTCGTACATGGTAAGGCCGTCGAAAATGCTCTTCTCGCTGACACGGTCCACGTTGTTCATCACGTCGGCCACGAAGTCTATGCCGCCCACCTGGACGTTGTTGCTGCTGAAGATGTTTGCGAATTTATTGCTCATTTCATTCTCTATTATCTTAACTGCTGTGGGCGACGCGCTGTCCATCAGGGCTATGCGCTCTACCACCTTTATCTGCGCGTCCGGCTCCAGCTGGGCTATCACCGCCGCCGCCTTGTCCGGCTCTATGTACGACAGCACCAAGGCGATGGTCTGGGGCCGCTCGTTCTGCAAAGCCGTAAACAGGTCCTTCTCCCCGGCCTTGTTCATGAAGGAGAACTCCCTGTTCTTCAGGGACTTCGTCACCTTCCCCAAAAGCTCGTTGGCCGTCTGGGCCCCGAAGGCCTTTTCAAGTACGGTCCGCGCATACTCAAGGCCGCCCTCGGTCACGGCCTTGTTGGTCATGCACATCTGGTAGTATTCGTTCAGTATGGCCTCGGTGGAGTCTGAATCAAGATACCCCAGCTTCGCCACCTCGAGGGTTATCATCTCCACGTCCTCGGGGTCCATGTACTGGTACAGCTGCGAGGCCTTGTCAACCCCCAGAGACACTATGACTGCCGCCGCCTTCTGGGCACCACTCATGGCTTCTATCAGGGACGGGCCCGACAGGGCCGGGGGCGCCGCGGCCTCCGCCGCCGGTTCCTCGGGGGGCTGTTCGCCCTTTTTCAGCTTCTTTGGCTTTTCCGCCTTCACCTTATCAGGCATTGGAATCTTCATCTCCCCTCAGCAGCGCCTTGATGGCCTGGGCCGCTATCTCAGGATTGCTTTCGGCCAGCTCGCGCACGCTGCGGCGCAGCTCCATGCTCTTCTCGGTATGTACGTCCATGATATCCGCTCCCGCAGGCTCGGGCTCCTCCTCTATGGGCTCAAGTATCACCGGCGGGCCCATCTCAACGGCGGGCTCCAGCTGCTGTATCTGCCTGCGGCTGCGCCGCCGTCCCAGAAGGATGAACACTGCGAACAGGGTCATGAACAGGAACAGTCCGGCAAGCAGCGCTAAGTACACCCAGAGCGGCACGTCCCCAAGGGGATTGAGCATCGGCTGGGTATCCGCCGGCTGGTTGCTCTCCTCCGGGCTCCAGAAGGGCGCCGCCAGCACGGATATCTTGTCTGTCTGGTCCTGCGTAAGCCCCACGGCGTTTGCTACATGGCCCACCAGCGCGTCAATGGAAGCCTGGTTCGGCACGTCGCTGTTTATAGTCACAGACACCGTCACGTCCTCGATATACCCGGCCATACGCTGGGACTGGGTGACGGTCTTGTTATTTTCAAATTCCTTTTCTCCGCTTCCGCTGAGCGAATCCTCATCGCCAGTGGGCTGGTAATCCTCAAAATAACCGGGAATGTCCGCGTTGGGCTGAGTGCCCACAGGGCCGCCCGCGGCGTCGTCGCCAGGGACAAGGGAGCCCTCCCAAATTTTCCTTTTCAGTATGCCTTCATAGTCGTTGTCCTCGGCCCAGTCCGGCACCGAATATTCAGTGGACTCAGAATATGAACTGCTCATGCCCACGGTGGTGTTCACCGCCACGGCCACGTTCCCCGTGCCGTACATAGGCTCCAGCAAGCCCAGCACCTGCCTGGTAAGGCGCTTATTCATCGAATCCTCCAGCTCCATGCGCTTGGCGGCCACGTCGCTCACGTCCCCGCCGTCGGTGCCGTCATAGGTGTTGCCCTGGGAATCCCTGATGTCCACCTGGTCTATGTCCAGGCCCTTCACCGCGTGGCTGACGGCGTTTTTGATGGCCTCGGCCAGCTTCGCGTTGATGGGCGCGTCGTCGGTCATGGTCACTATCACCGAGGCGCTGGCCTCAAGGGTGCTGTCCTGGCTCAGGACGAACCTGCGGTCCTCGCCCAGGGCTATATTCACCGTCGCGTCGTGCACGCCCTCAAGGTTGCGGATAGTGGCCTCCAGCCGCTCTTGGATCTGATAAAGGGTCAGCTGTGCCCTGTCCGACTCCGTGGAAAGGGAACTGATATTGTCCAGGTACAGGTTATAGTTTGCCCCCGAGTCAAGATAGCCCCCGCCAATGACCCCGGCCTTCAGCTTTGCCTCCTGGTCGGCAGGCACCATAATAGTGTCCTCACCCCTGACCTCGAAGTCGGCCCCGATCTCGGTCAGATAGGCGCAGACCCTCGTCATGTCCTCGCCGGTCAGATTGGTAAAGAGCTCCTTGGATTCAGTTTTGGAGCCGGTGGCCAGCACTATTGCCACCACCACCAGGGTAACCACGACACCCGCGATTATTATACCCTTCACGGTCCTGCTAAGGCCGCCGACGGTCCCCTTAACCTTTTGCCAAACGTCTTTTGCCTTTTCTTCCAATTTTCCGTTACCTCCTCAGCCCGACAGCAAGTTATTTTCCAGCTTTACAGGCTGATACGCATTATCTCGTTATACGCCTCTACGGCCTTGTTGCGAAGCTGCACCAGAAGGTTCACGGACATCTCATACTTGGAGCTGGCCAAGGTCAGCTCCGCCGGGTTGTCCAGCTGGCCCGTGGCCATCAGATATTGCAGTTGGGTCTTCTGGGCGTCGGTCTCCTTCACATTATCGATGGCAGACTTAAAAATTCCGCCGAACATACTTTCAAAGCCTGTCTCCGTCTTGGCTTCAGGCTTCTCTGTTTCCCATAGCGGGGACAGCGGCGTTATCTCATTTATAAGCATAAAGCAAACCTCCTATACAGTCCGTTGCAGAATTCTTCTGAATTTCGACAATAAAACAAATATATTATAACTCTTTGCGCGGCTCATTTCAAGGCTTGGAAACCTCCAAATTCAGCCAAAATTCGACACGTTTTTGCTCCGCTTTTCAGCTAATTCTCCGAGAAAAGCCCAAAGGGCCTTATCTGCTGCCCAGCTCCAGTCCCCTGGCGATAACCGTCTTTAGGGTGGAAAAGGCCGTGACATTGGCCGAATAGGCCTGGGTCGCCGCCATTGCGTCCGTAATCTCCTTTACAAGGATCACATTGGGCATCTCAAGATATCCCTGGTCGTTTGCGTCGGGGTGCGTCGGGTCATAGCTGATGGGAAAGTCGCTCTCGTCCTCGATTATGTCGGTGACCTTCACGCCCCCGGCCTTCTCCGCCCCACGGTTGGAGGCGCCCACCGCCGCGTCCGCCATAGCCCTGCGGAAGCTGTTCCGGCCGCCCTCGGCCTCGAACACCACCATCTTCCGGCGATAGGGCCCCTCGCCGTTTTCCGTGCGTGTTGTGCTCATATTCGTGATATTCTCGGATATCACGTCCAGCCTCAGCTGCTGGGCCGTCAATCCCGAGCCTACAATATTTATGGTGCCTAAAAATGCCATGGCTATGTCCTTGCCTTTCTATAAATATATAGTCAATTTACCATTAGTATTCGGTAAAGCTTACCCTTATCCGCTGATAGCCGTGCGCAGTGCCGCCAGGTCGCTGTTCAGGCTTTGGTACACATACTGCATCTGATAGGCGTTGCGCACAAGCTCGGTCATCTGCTCGGTGACGTTCACGCCGTTCTCATCCCTGCGCGCCACCTCCTCCAGCTCCCTTGCCTGCCAGGAGGAGTTCTCAATGGCCTCCCGCATGGTCTTCTTCGTAAGCTTGTTCCGCCCGTGGTCCGCGGCCTCCAGCTCCCGCTGGAACTCCTCCTCAAAGGTGACCAGCTTGGCCCGGTAGTTTGGCGTCTCCGCGTTGGCAATATTGTCCAGCAGCGCCGTCTGCTTGGTCCACAGGAATTCCATGGACTTCTCCATCATGCGCATACTATTATTGGTAATACCCTCCATAGCGTCCTCCTATTTGCAAAACAAGATTTTCCGAATATCTGCCAGGGTTTACACTATATCTTGTTTAAAAATACTATCTGGAAACCAGCGGCTTCGCACGCCGTCCCTCAGAAAGTATATCACAATCTCAATCCAACTTCAACCCCCAGGCCGGATTTTTTCTCTGGGATTCTTCTCCAGCGGCAAAATACCCAAAAACCGGGGGACAGCCGCGCCTGAAACAGTGTATGAGATATTATAGTGAATTATTTTTACTAATCTGTCGACGGCTATAGTATAACGCCCTTGGCGGCTGTGGGCTCCCTGTAAATACCGCCTATTCCATCTCCAGCCGCGTCACCTCATTGCCCTCCAGCTTGTAGAGCGCGGTGCCGTCCCTGGCCATCAGGAAAGTGCCCTCGGGGTGGTTTGTGCCCACCTCAGACTCATCATAAACTGTAATTTTCAAACAGGGAAGGCCGTCCACAGGCACGGCCTTTTCTGTGGGGTACATCTGATAGCCGGACATATCCTCCCCCGGCAGCCCCAGTATCTCAGGGTCAAGGCTCTTGAAGCGCGTGATGGCCTCGTCCACGGTCATCATCACCAGCTTCTCGCCGTTGGCTTCGCTAACTTCACTGCTGGCGGCTGCAGAGCTCACCAGGGAGCCGGAGCCGTTCACTGCCGGGTCCGAGGCCTGGGCAAGGGTAATAGAGGAGGACGAGGAGTTCCCTCCCCCGCCGCACCCGGCCAGCATCAGCCCCAAGGCCGCCCCGCAGACAGCCAGGGCAAGGCTGTTCAGTTTCATGGAAATCTTCCTTTCGTTATACGCTTATCTATGTCAAGTGGTTTGCCGGTCCTTATACCGTATGGTCACCTGGTCGTTGGGGCGCAGCACCTGGCTGAACTGCCCCTCCGCTCCGTTTACAAGCAGGTCCACCGGCCGGTCAAGCTTTGAAAAGTCCATGCCAGAGCGCTCCAGAAGGTCCATAAGGTAGTAGTCCCCCCCCTGCTCCTTTGGCTCCAGCCGCAGGGGCGCGCCGTTGAGCACCACCGGCAGCCCCCCGAAGGAAAGCTGCAGGGGCTCCTCGGGCGGCTCCTTTGGCTTTGGCTCGGCCTGCCTCTTCGGCTCCGTCTTTGCTTCCTGTTCCGCCTTTTGCTCCGGCTGGGGCTTGACCTTTTGTTCCGCTATAGGTCCCGGCTTTGGTTTAGGCTTAGGCTCTGCCGCTTTCTCCTTGGCGGGTTCTTGCTTTGTCTCTGTCTTTGCGGCCGGCTCCATAATTGGCTCCGGTTTAGACGTAAACACCGGCCTTGGGGGCTCGGGCTTTGGCAGGGGCTTCGCCTGCTCTGGCGCCCGCACCCGCCGCTGCTGCCTTGGGGGCACCGGCGCGCCCTGGGCCTGCACCTCATCCCCCTGGCGTATGGAGTAGTCCATAGGCTGGGGACGGCCGTTCACCGTCACCTCCCCGGGGTAGTCCTGCCCCAGCAGCTCTCCAAGGGTCATGACGGCCGCCTGACCGGAACGGGCGGGGGTGAACTCTATCCTGTCCCCGGCCCGGACCACCGTGCTGAACTGGGCCTCCCGGCCGTTTATGCTTATCTGCGACTCCACCCCCGGCAGCCCATGGAGGAACTCCCGCTGGCCGTTAAGGGTGAAGCTGAGGTTTGCCCCGGTTCTGCCCATCATGTCGCCGTAGTGGAACCCGTTCATCAAGAGCACGTCCCGCAGGCTTAAGGCGCCGTTTCTAAAGAGCTTCGCCGGATAGCCGTTCAGGGTAACCATATAGCTGTCGTTTATCATCCCCAGGGCTGCCGAGGCCCCAATGCCCAGGGGCGTGGCGTATTCCGGGTCCTCCAGCTGGTACTCGTCGGAGAAGGCGCTGTTTGTAAAGTGGTTCCCCGCCAAGGCCACCCTGGCCTCGCTCATATCCAGTTCCCCGGCCACCAGCGCCGGCAGCCCCTGGAGCTTGCTCCCGCCCCCCGCCAGGAACACCGCCGAGGGCGCCCCGCCGTTGAGCTCCAATATCTTCTCCGCAATCTCCTTGGCCAGCTTCTGGGCTGCGGGCTGTATCACCTCGCTGAGGTTCGCCGGACTTATCTCGTGCTTTATTCCCAGGATATCCGGGTACTGCGCCGGCTCCATGGACCCAAGGGAGAGCTTCAGCCGCTCGCCGGTCTTGAAATCCACCAGCAGGCTGCGCATCAAAAGCTCGGTTATCTCGTCCCCGGCCACGGTGGCCATGGTGTACCCCACCACGCTGCCCTCCCGGCAGACAGCAATATCCGAGGTGCCCGCGCCTATGTCCACCAGCACCAGGTTCAAAAGCCTGATACCGGCGGGTATGGCCGCGTTCAGAGCGGCGATGGGCTCTAAAGTCAGGCTTGAGACCTCCAGTCCCAGCCGGTTCGTAACGGCATAAAGGCTCTCCACCACCCCGCTGGGCAGGAAGGTGGACACCACGTCGGCCTCGAACACCTGGCCCCTATGGTCCATCAAGTTTGTCATGGGGTAGCCGTCCACCGTGTACTGCCTGGCGGTATACCCTACCATGTAGAAGCGGCCCTGGCCCGCGCTGTCCCCGGCGATAAGCCGCTCCGCCTCGGTGACGGCCCCGGCCTCCAGCTGTCCTATCAGGTCCGCGTCGGCCCTTCTCAGCTCATCGAATTTCAAGGTGAAGCTGGCGCTCTGGGACCTGAGGGCACGACCCGCCGCCGCCACGCACACCCTTCTCAGCTTCGTGCCGGACTTCTCCTCCAGCCGCCGTATGACCTCCCCGGCCACGGCGGCCACCTGCTCGATCTCCACAATCTGGCCGTCCAGCATGGCCCGGCGGCCGTGCTCCTCCTTCTCGATGGCCGTCACATAGAGGCGGCCCTGCTCCACCCGGCCCAGCATACCGATAATGCTCCGGGTGCCGATATCCAGGGCAAATACCGTGCCGGCCTCCTGCTCTTTCATCATGAACCTCACCTCTCTAAAGGAAACCGGACGGCCCAATAAGTATAGGCCGTCCGGCTATGTTCTTTATTTAACAGCAGCCTGCGGCAAGCTCTTAATACTTGTCGTACCCTGCTCCGTTGAAGCTGTCGCTGGAGCTCACGCTGCCGCTGTTGGTATGGACGGGAGCGGTGACCATGGGACCCTCTGCGCTATAGTCCCGCATACGGAACTTTGACATAAGCTGGTTCATGATCTGGGCCTGAGAGGACAGCTGCTCGCTGGCGGCGGCGCTCTCCTCGCTGGTGGCAGAGTTGCTCTGTACAACGGCGGAAATCTGGCTGATGCCCTCGCGGATCTGCTCGATGGACTCGGCCTGGTGCTCGGTGGTGTCGGCCACGTCGCCCATCTTGGCCACGGCACCGTTCACCATGCCCACGGTCTTATCAAGGGCCGCAGACACCTCGGCCACGTATTCGCTGCCCTTCTGCACGGCGGAGATAGCGTGTTCGATGCGCTCCTTGGTGGCGTTGCTGGCCTCGTCGGACTTGGAGGCAAGCACGCGCACCTCATCGGCCACAACCGCAAAGCCCTTGCCGGCAACGCCCGCGCGGGCAGCCTCGACGGCGGCGTTCAGGGCCAGAATGTTGGTCTGGAAAGCGATCTGGGAAATGGAATCGATAATGGTGCCCACCTCTTCGGCGGCGGCCTTTATGTCGTTCATAGCGCCAACGGTGCCCTGCATCAGGTCGCTGCACACGGTAATCTGGGCGGAGGCGTCGTTAGACAGCTGGCTGGAATCCCGTGCCAGGGTAACGCCCTCTTCGGCGCCCTGGGCAATCTCGGTAATGGTGGCGGACAGCTCCTCCACGGCGCTGGCCTGCTCGGTGGCGCCCTGCGCCAGGGTCTGTGCGCTGTTGGATACCTGGTCCGCGCCGGAGGAAACCTGATCGGCAGAGGACTGTATCTGGGTCAGGGCAACGGACAGGCTGCGGTTGATGCCGCGTATGGACTTGAGCAGGCCGCTCAGAGCGCCCACATAGGACTCCTCGGCATTAGTGCGCACGTCGAAGTCGCCGTCGGCCATAGCCTCCAGCAGCCGGTTCGTGTCGTTGATAACGTTGCTGAGGACTGTCTGGCTGGTGCGAAGGGCATGGCACATATCGCCCAGTTCGTTTTTGCTCTCAAAGTGCACCGGAAGGTCCAGCTTGCCCTCGCTGTAGCCGATAAGGGCGGTGCGGACCTCCTCAACGGGTCCGGTAATGCTTCTGATGATGCGCAGCTCAAGCAGCATGACCAGTACAGTGCCCAGAATCAGCGCGGCGATAATAGCCACGATGGAGATGGTGACCAGGTTCTCCTGCCGCTTAACAATGCTGTCCTGCTCGGCGGTAATGGCGGTCTGTAAGGCGCTGGCCGCGTCGTCGACCTTCGTGAGTGCCGGTGTACACTCCTCTTGGACCATACGGATGGCCTCCTCCTGGTCTCCGCCAAGGGCCGTGTTCATAATGTTGGGTACTGCCTCTCCCCAAACCTGCACGGCGCTTATGTAATCATCTATGAGAGTTGAATCGCTCAGCACGTTGAGGCTCCTCAGCTCGGTGATGTAGTCGGAGAGGGGTGAAAGGCTATCTGTGGTTTTGGTCGCGGACTGCTGGCCGCTCTCCCCTTGGGGATCCAGAACCACGTCCCTCAAGTAACGCGCCGTCATGTTGACCTGAAGACGGCAGGTCCTTACAAGGTCGCTGGCGCGGACTTCCGTGTCGATAATGCCCTGATAGCTGGATGACTGGATGTTCATGATTACCAGCGACACCACAACGATGATGATGCTGACCAGAACTGTGACGCTGAAGCCCATGATAAGGCTCATCTTGACCTTCATGTTTTTGAGCATGACTGCTCCTCCTTCTTTCTTTGGACTTGATTGACTCGGTTGCAGCGAGGGTGTGCCTTGTGAAAAAGAGCGGCTTTCACGCGCTCTCTTTTAGAAAGCACCGGTCTCTCCGCCGCTGCGCAGGCTCCATCATGCGCGGCTTTGAAACTGCCATAATAGATTATAAGCCTTTACACCGCGTTTGTCAATAAGCTTTGTCCGGTAAAGGCGGCAAAATACTCCCTCAGCATTTCCCTAACGTCTATTATAGACCCGGGTCCCTGAATTGTCAAATGGTTATTTTTTCGCACACCACAACATTTTATGTACGCTCCCGCCGCCATACTATATAGCGGTGTACAGTATAGAGAAATTTTTTCACACGATATCCCCAAAGCGGCCCTTCTGCACGTCGCCCACTATCCGGCCGTCCACCAGGGTTATCACCCGCCGGCGCATGAGGTTCACGAACTGCCTTGCCCCTGTGGCCATAAGCACCGTTGTCCCCCTGTGGTTCATCTCGTCCAGAAGGTGCATCATGTCCCAGATGCTGTCGTCGTCCATATCGTCGGTTATCCTGTCCAGTATAAGTATGGGCGGGCTGTAAAGTATGGCCTTGGCAAGCTCTATCCTCCTGCGCTCCGAGGCGCTGAACTCCCCCGGATACTTCTCCTCGCTGTCCGGCAGCCCCACAAGGGCCAGGGCCTTCGCAATCAGCGGACCGTCGGTAAGGGTGCCGCCGACCCTCCCGAACCTCCCCGGGGGGCACAGGTTCTCGAACACGGTGGCGCTGCGCACAAGGCTTGGCTCCTGGGGCACCCTGCCGAAGATATAGGGCAGCTTTTTCTCCTGGCGGCGCTTCAGCTTCGAGAGATTCACCTGGTCCAGGTAGACCGCGCCCTCGTCGGGCTGCAAAAGGCCGGATATCAGGTTAAGAAGGGTGCTGCTGCCCGCCCCGCGGCTGCCCACGAAGAACACGAACTCCCCCTGGGCTATCTCCAGGTTAACCCTCGAGAGGGTCTCAAAGCCCCGGCGGCCTGGCCGCAGCCCCCCTCCTCCTTTCTGTCCCTTATATATTTTTGAAACGTCCTCCAAGCGTATGGTTGGCATCTCCGATACGGCTCCTTTACAAAACCAAAGTTTTTTGATATAATCTTGTCGGTATATTCGTTTTAAGACCCGCCCCGTCTCAAGGAGGAGCCTGTGAAAGACCCGCGTTACAAAAAAAACCACAGCCTATTGATCCCCACCCTGCTGCTGGCGCTGTTCTGCGTCGGCGGCATGGAGCTTCTCTTCTGCGCACATTTCTCCCCGGCGCTGTACCACAGGATAACGGACCCGGTGGTGGAGCCTGTAACCCGGGCGGCCCGGGCCGTAAAGGCCCGGCTGGACCAATGGGAGTTCGACCTGCGTCTGGACCGCACCCTTGCCGATATCGGGGAGTTCTCCGCTCAATATAAGCAGCCCCGGCCCATGCCCCTTCCAGAGCGGCCCCAGTACGCCATATACCCCGAGCTGCTGGAGCCCCCGCCGGAGCCGGCCGAGCCCGCCCTGACCGAATTCACAGAGGAGAACGGCCAAAGCATACTCACCGGCGGCACCCCGGTGGTCTACTATAACCAGGGGGACCCCCAGTGGCGGGATAAGCCCTTCGGCACGGACTACATAGGCAAATACGCCTGCGGGCCCACGGTAATGGCCATTATAGTTTCGACACTGACGGACACGGATACCGACCCGGAGAAAATGTCCGCCTGGGCCTATGACAACGGCTACTGGTGCTCCGGCAGCGGGTCCTATCCCAGCCTTATCCAAGGGGCCTCAAAGACCTTCGGCATAGAGTGCCGCGAGGCAAAGGACTGCGACGCGAAAATGCTGCGCTCACACCTTGAGGGCGGCGGCCTTGCCGTGGCCCTGGTGGGCCCGGGGCACTTCACCAAAAGCGGGCACTTCATACTGCTCCACGGCACCTCCTCCGCGGGGGAGGTGCTGGTGGCGGACCCCAACAGCCGCAAGAACAGCCTGGCCCTCTGGGACCCCCAGGTTATACTTGAGGAGGCAAAGGCCAGCAGCGGCGACGGGGTCTGTATCTGGCTGCTGGGGTGAAGCCGCGATTTGCCGCTTCTAAATTATAGCACCTTTTCCCTTCCTCTACAAGTCAAATTTTGCAAAAACGCCGCCCGGATTGTTATCCCGGCGGCGCTTTTCTTCGGTTTACCGATATTTCTTATAGAAGGACTTATTGCCCCCCATCCTGACGCTTATATGCTTATCCATCTCCCTGCACCGCCGCAGAAGCCTTTGGTTCTGCTTCACTTGGGCGCACAGGGCAGCCTCCTCGGGCCCCTGCTGTTCTCCGCCCTCCAGAAGCTCTCTGGCCCGTATGGCGTCCTCCTCCGGGAGCTCCAGCAGCCGGCGGCGCAGCTGCCCGTCCGCCTCCTGAAGCTGGTTCGCGGGCTCGCCGCGCATATTCAGCAGCATCTGCACAGATATCTCGTCCCTGCGGTCAAGGGCTTCGCCCAACTGGCGGGTCAAATCCTCAAACTCACTGAGCTTCACATATAGGAGCCGCTCCTTTAAAAGCAGTTCCTCCAATATCCGGATATCCATCTGCCGCCCCCTAGCTTCGCGCGCCGGCGGCCTTCCTCTCGGCTTCCTCGGCACAGTTCTTTTCAGCCTGACGGAAGCTGTCCCGCAGCTCGCCTATCATTCGGTGTACCTCCTCCAGCACCTGCTTGTTCCGGCCTATCTTTACCCGCGCCATCTGATACCCGAAGTAGTCGTACAGCTTGTGCATATTCTGGCTTATAGGGTACTGGTCGTCTAGGATATCGTCCAGGTAGTTGATTATGGCCACGCTCTTGTCGGCGTAGGTCTCAAGCAGGTCGTACTGTTGCTGGTCTATGGCCAGCCCGCAGCGCATAAGGTCCTTCATCAGCTCATCAAACAGCAGCAGGAGCAATTCATCGGGCGTCATGGTGCTTATGGATCGTTCCTTATATTGTTGTATCGGATCGTGTTCCATTAGGTCCCTCTTTTTCTGTTTCTATAGATATATTCATCAGCCGCCCATCATGCCGGACAGCGCGGAGCTCTGAGAGTTCATCTGGTTTATGAGCATTTCCAGCCGTGTGAACTGGTTCGTGTAGAAGTCTATGCGGTCGCTCATCTTATCCTGCCACTTGTCGATCTGCTTTTGCAGGCTGTCTATCTTGTCTTGTATCTCGTTGTCGCTCAGGGAGTAGCTGGAAAGGGTGGTGCCGGCCTTCTTCACCAGGATTCCGGGGCTGCCTATGGAGGTCTTGCCGTACATCTCCAGGGTGCTCTTCAGTCCGGCCATTATGCCGTTGGAGGACGCCCCCGTGGAGGTGCTGGCGGTAAAGGCGTTCTTTACCTTGTCGGGGTCGGAGTCCAGGGCGCTGCGCAGCTTCTCCTCGTCCAGGTTCAGGGTGGACAGGCCGTTAGAAGAGGAGTATTCCACACTGAGGCCTATGCTGCGAAGGGCCGCGCCTATCTCCCCGGAACTCTGCACGGACTGGGTCAGCCGGGTGTACAGGTTCGACAGGTCGCTGTCGCCAAACAGCAGGCCGGTCTTGGCCTTCTCCTCATAGCTCTTGATATAGCTCTCGCTGTTCTTGGATATTTCGTCCTCAGTCAGGGGGAGATAGTCGTTGCCCTTGCTGTCCTGTAACGGCATGGTGCTGTAGGCGTTGTGCAGCTCGGTGACCAGCTTGTTATAGTCCTCTACAAAGGCCTTTACGGTGTCGACTATCTTATCCGAATCGGAGGTGGTGGTAAAGGTTATCTTCTCCGAACCCTCGTCAAAGGTGCCCTTCAGGGTGACGGACAGGCCGTCCAGGTCGACAGTGTTGGAGGAGCGGGTCAGCTCGAGCCGCTCGCCGTTGACGGTGGCTACAAACTCCGCGTCCTTGCCCTTGGTATAGGTGCCCTTGATATCCGGGTTGACCTCGGCCTTGTCGTCCGCAATTTGGGAGGAATCCACTCTGCCAAACAGCGCCGTGCCCAGCGTCCCCCCGATATCTATCTTACTGTCCGCCCCGGTCTCCTTAGCCGTAAAGGCGAAGTTGCCGGTCATGGAGGAGTATTTCAGCTCGACCCCGGCGTCGGAGCCGTTTATCTTATCCATCACGGTCTGTATGGTGTCGTCCTCGCCGAACTGGAGCTTGGTGCCGTTTATCTCAATGGTGGCAACCTTCGCCGCCTTGTCGGCGCTGTCGACATAGTCGCCGTCCGCGTTCGTGGCCGCCTCGGTAAACAGGCCCGCCGCCGAATCGCCCAGCACCTTCTTGAGGGTCCAACTGGTCTGCAGCGTGGTGCTGTAGCCGCCCTCGCCCAGGCCCAGGGCGTTATTCACCGCGTCGCTGCCGCCCTTGATCGTCAGGGTGGAGCCGTTGTTCTCGGGGCCGGTGAACTTCAAGGAACCGTCAGCGTTGGCCTCCACCTTGACCTTGCCGTTGAACTCGCTATTAAGGCGCTCGTTCAGCGCCGTTGCAAAGGCTTCGCTCTTCTCCTGCTCCGTGCCCTTTGCGGTGTTCTTATATGTGTCGCTGTTGAAAATATCCTCAAGCTTTATGCTCTTTGTCTTTCCGTCCAGGTTCACATAGATGGTCTGGTCCTTTAGGTACTCCTCACGCCCGACGCTGTCCACCAGGTCAGCCTTCTTCACCGGGGCCTTTGACACCGCAAGGCTGCCGCGCTCGGTCTCCTCGAATATCTTCTCCATGCCCTCGCCGGACACGCCGGTTATGCGGAAATTATTGTTCTTTTTGTCGTTTATGACAACCCTGCCCGTAGCGTCCACAGAAGCCTCCAGGTAGTTGTCCGCCGAGTTGGAGCCGCTGCTGGTGGTGATCTTCGCCTCCTTGAGCTTCGCGTTGATGGCGTCGGCCATCTCCTGGGCGGAGTTAAAGACCTCGTCCTCGCCGAAGCTCAGCCTGATAGTGCTGCCGCTCTTCTTGTCGCCGCCACCGTACTCAAGGGTTATGGAGCCCGCCACCTTGCTGGTCTCCACATTTTTGTTCCACTCTATCTTGCTGGTGTCGGACCCTTTATCCACCAGATGGTTCGTGCCGACAGTATAGCTTGCGGCCTCGGCCAGCTGCTTAATTGCGTCGATAGACACGTTGCTGCTGCTCTTCCCGGTGGCGCTGACCTTGGCGGCGTTGGCACCGTTTGCCACGGTATTGATGGCCTTGGAGAAGAAGCTGGAGCTGAACAAATTCGTGCTGCTGGTATAGGAGGTGTACTTATTCAGCAGGTTGTTCATCTGGGTGATAAGGCTGCGGTACGCATCCTGTTTCCACTGCATCTGGGTCATCTTCTGCTGCAGCGAGGATATCTTGGTCTTATACCCCGCAACGCTGTTTTCAATCATCGCTTCGGTGTCCATGCCGCTGGCAAGGCCGCTTATAACGTTGCGGTTGCCGTAAAGGCTGCTGGTGCTGCTGGTGCTGTTCATTAAACTTGTTACAGAAGCCATTGATTTCACTCCTTTTTTGTGGTAACATATCTTATAGAAGGGACGGACAGGCTGTTTTTGTGGGCGATCCCCCGGGAATAATTCCCATGAAGAAAAAACCTGACAAAACTTTTAGGAACTTCTATATTTATATCGACATTAGTGTGGGAAAGATAAGAGCTTTCCGCGAAAATTTTGCATTTTGAGAGGGGCCTTCCTATGGAAAAAATCATTGCCATCACCAACCAGAAAGGCGGCGTCGGCAAGACGACCACCGCGCTTTCCCTTATCAACGCCCTGCGCCTTAGGAACTACCGGGTCCTGGGCGTGGACCTGGACCCACAGGGCAGCCTGGGCTTTTCCGCCGGGCTTGACATCGAGAACTCGGACACGGTTTATGAGGTGATGAAGGGCACGGCGGAGGTCCGTGACGCGATAGTCTCCACGGACCTTGGGGACATACTGCCCTCAAACATACTGCTGTCCACCGCCGAGCTGGAATTCAACGCCCCCGGCCGGGAGTATCTTTTGAAGAACGAGCTGGACAAGGTGGAGAGCCGCTATGACTATATCATCATCGACACCCCCCCGGCGCTGAACGTGCTGACCATCAACGCCTATGTGGCCTCAGGGGCTCTGATAATCCCCATGGCCCCGGAGATCTTAAGCCTTCTGGGCATCTCCCAGATACGGGACACCATCAATACGGTGAAGAAATATTACAACCCGGACCTTCGGGTGCTGGGCATCCTGCTGAACAAGTATAACCAGCGCCTGACCCTGAACCGGGAGGTGCTGGAGCTCTCCGGCGAGATTGCCCGTAAGCTGGACACCAAGGTGCTGGACACCAAGATACGCACAAGCGTCGTGGTGGCCGAGGCCCCCGCCCACGGGGAGAGCGTGCTGTCCTATGCCCCCCGCTCCAACCCGTCCCAGGATTTCCAGGCGCTGCTTGACGAGCTTATGAGTATCTGATATAATGTACGTAAAACGCACCTTCGGAGTTTTTGTGATATATACAGATAACGTCCCCGAAAGGAGAAAATGCTATGGCTAATACAAAAAATTCCCGATCCAACAAGACCGCCCATGTGCTGAACCTGCTCACCGAGCCCGGCGAGGCCTCGAAGGAGCCCGCGCGCACCCCTGCGGCCGCCCCTGCCCCTGCCCCCACCCCGGATAACTCCGAGGAGGTGGCAAGCGCCATCCGCGACGCCCTTGAGGAGGACCTGCTGTCCGAGCTCTCTGAGGAGACCCCCGTCCCGGCGGAGCCCCCCCTGGCGGCAGAGTCGCCCGAGCCTGAACCCGCCCCGGCAGAAGAAGAGCCGGTACCGGAGCCAGAGCCGGAGCCCCTTCCAGAGCCCGAACCCGAGCCCGAGCCGGAGCCTGTAAAGGCGGCGGAACCCCAGCCCCAGGAGCCCCCCCAGAAGGCAAATCCCATGGAGGACATCACCTATATCAATGTGCTGCAGGCCCTGGTAGAGGACAAGGTGGACAAGTATATGAAGCAGTTCAAGATGTGCGCCTGCCGCCGCTGCCGCACCGACGTGGTGGCCCTGGCCCTGACCACCCTGCCCGCAAAGTACATTGTGGTGCCCGAGCACGAGAGCGTGCCCATGCTCTCCATCTATGAGAGCCGCTATGGCGCGGCGGTAACCGCCCAGCTTATCGCCGCCTGCCAGAAGGTGTCGGCAAACCCCAGGCACTCCGGCGAAAGCGACGGGCGGCTGCGCCTGGGCGCGCCGCGCCGGGAGGACTGACCCGCCGGGCGGCAAAGAATAAGTGATAACGAAGAACGCGGAGCGAAAGCTCCGCGCTTTTTATTCGCTTTCCCCGGGCTTCTCCCTCAGCATTGAGAACGCCGCGATAAGCTCCTGGGGCATACTCTTTTCGTCCGCGGCCTCCCGGTTCTCGCGCATGGCGTTGGCCAGCTCCGCACGCAGCACGGCCACCTCCTTGGGCGCGTCAATGGCCAGCTGCACCTCTTTATCCTTTGTGGCGATAACGGTCACCTTGACCCCCTCTCCGATGAGGAAGGACTCCCCCGCCCTTCTGCGCAGGATCAGCATGACGACCCCTCCCCCGCCTGGAACTCGGACAGAAGGTGCTTCATTCCATACTCATCAGTATCAAGGATCACCTGAGCCCCGGTCTGGGTCTCGTCGTTGATGGCCACCGGGCATTTCATATTCACCGTGCTGGTGGAGACCGGGTTTTTCACCACGCAGAGCACATAGTAGCACAGCTCCCGGCTGTCCTTCACGCCCAGCCCCTCCAGCTCCTCGGGCTGCAGCACTGGCGCGTACTCCAAATGCAGGGCAAAAGGATTCATCACCACGAAAGCCAGCTGGGGGGTCGCAACGCTCTGCAGGCAGAGGAGTGTTCCGTCGCTGCCGGAAAAGGGCAGGAGCACAAACTCCTTCTCCTCCTCAAAGGCAAAGATCCCCTCCGGAAAACGGATAACGTCCTCCTCCCCGTAATCTATCTCGCCAAAATACTTTGTCGAAAGCTTCAAGCTATCCCTCCTATATCAGGCGCGCACATCCACCGGCTCATAATTGGGGTCGGCCGAGGGCGGGACATACAGCGCGCCGCCTACGTACTTGATGATGACCTCGGGCCGCTGGGTCACGGAGAACTCGATGTCCCCGGGCACGAACTCAAAGCCTTGGCCGCCGGTCTTCCAGTCAAAGTTCAGCTTATCCATCTCATAGCGTATCTGCATCTGCCCGGGCTCCCAGTCCAGGTCTATGCCCCCCTCGGGCAAAAAGCCCAGCCCGAACTCGTCCAGGCTGCGGCCCAGATGGGCGTCCTGGGTCTCCTGGGCAAAGTGGGTGATAAGCTCCTGGCCAAGCTTCGCGTCCATCACCAGCTGGCCCCGCTTGGCGTAGGTGGCCGTGGCCTGATAGGCCGCCTGCTTGCCCGCCTGGGCCGCCTGCTTCACGCTCTGGGCGGTGGTGGGGCGGATGGAGCTCTGGGCCTGGAAGGAGTCCACGTTCAGCTTTATAGGCCTGCTCTTAATATTCAGGCCCCCCTTGTCACGGGATATCTCCACTTCGGCGGTGCCCCTGGAGTATACCAGATGGGCATTGGTGGTCTTCATCTCGATTTCGATAGGTACGGTAGTGATCTCAATCAACGGTCCCACAATAATCCTCCTCCTTCAGTAATATGGCTAAAAGGAATCGCTTAATTCATATAGTCTATCAGCGACTGCGACAGGATATTGGTGCCTATGCGCAGCGCGGCGTTATAGGAATACTGTGCCCACATCAGCGCGGTTATGGCTTCGGCGGGGTCTATATCCTCGATACTGACTATCTGCTCGTTCATGGAATCATCCAGGGACTCCAGCCGCTCCTGGTTAGTGTTCACGAAGGTGGCCCGGGTGTCAAGCTCCACATAGTTGGCGTGTATCTCATTGAGGGTATTTTTAAGGCCCGTCTCCAGCGCCTCGGCCATCTGCTGGCCGGTAAATTGATTACCGTTGCCATCGGTATAGGTCTTGTTCGGGTCATAAGCCCCGGTGTTCGGGTCGCAGTCGCAGAATATCTGGCCCATCTGGTTCAAAAGCGAGATTATATTGTTGGGTACACTGACAGTCTTGCCGTCGTTCAGCTCAACCTCCTGATAGCCGTACCCGGCATACTCCGCGCCGTTCAGCGCCGTGTCAAAGCCGCTGGCCTCAATGAACTTGCCGTCATTGGGGTCCTCCTGCATACCCATGCCCAGGTCCACAAAGGTTTTCTCGTTCTCAATGGAGTTTTCAAACCAAGCATCATCTGCGCCTCCAGCCTTACAGTCCACCGGGTGGCCCCGGTAAAGGACCTCGCCGTTTTGTCCCCAGCTAAAGGGCACCGTCGCGCCGTCCGCGCCGGAGAAGATAAAGTTTTCACCGTACTGGGCGTTCATGGTCTGCATCACGGACTCCGCCGCGCCCTTCATAACTTCGCCCAGGGCGTTGCGGCCGGGGGCGTTGGCGGCGTTGAACCCGATCAGGGCCGAATAATCGCCCAGCTTCACGCCGATGTCCTGATAGGTGTCCTCAAGGCAGTCCCAGGCCTGCTGGAACTTGTGCCGCACCTGCTTGGAGTTCGCTATCTGGTTCTCCACGTTCCAGCGGTTGCGCCGCAGCTGGAAGGCCTGGGCGGCCTTGGTGGGGCTCTCGGCATAGGAGTTGAAGTTGCGCTCGGTGGTGACCTTTTCGCTGACCTTCGCCAGGTTATTATAGGACTTCATAAGGTTGGTCTTATACTTGGTCATCATACCGTTTGTGGTTATGCGTTGTACCATATGCTGTCACTTCTTTCTTTATCTAAAATTTATCTGATCTATCTCCATCAGCGCCCGGCTATCCCGGTGCCGTTAATAAGCTTATCCAGTATCTCGTCAAGGGTCGTCAGCAGACGGCAGGAGGCGGAATAGGACTTCTGGAACTGCATCATGCTGATGGCCTCGTCGTTAAGGTCCACGCCGGAAACGGACATCCGACCAAGGTCCAGCTCCTCGGCGGAGGAGTAGTAATTGTCCAGCACCTCCATGGTGGTTTTCTTGTCGCCGCCCAGGTTATTGTTGATGTACGTGAGCATCCCCTGCAGGCTGCCGCTGAAGAAAACCGTGTCGCTGTTGGCCGGGCTGCCGGGCCGGGGGTTATGGTTATCCGCCAGTATATCGCTGGGTTTAAAGTCCTGGTTCGCCTGCATCTGGGCGATAAGGTGTATGATATTGTCGTTGGCGGTGCTCAGGCCATTCTTCGCCGGGTCACGAGTCTGGATAATATGCGCCTCCTCATGGGACCAGCTGTAGGAAATGGCGATATTGCTGGCGGTAATGCCGTTGGGGTTATCCCCGTCGCCCTCGCTGCTGAACAGCACTCCCGCGCCGTTAATAAGGGGCTTGCCGTCGGCCCCAAGGAGGGGCTTTCCATTGGCGTCAAGCAGTGAGTTTCCATCCTTATCGGTGGTATTCGCCTTATTAAATATCTCCGCAGTCTTTCTCGCCAGCGCGTCCAGCACGTTCTGATAGTACCTTATGCCCCGCTTTGTGGTGGCGGCGGCGTCCATCGTCACATCCCCCGCCGGCGAATACTCGCCGGTTTTTGTGAGCATCTCCCGCTGAGCCTGTATGGTGCCGCCCTTTAGCTCCTGATCGCCTATCTTATAAATCTCCCCGCCGGGCTTGTTCTTGGCCATTTTCTGGCCCAGGTTGTTCTCCAGCACGGAGATCTGCAAACGAAGATAGGGGTCCTCCTCCCCGCTCCCGGGCTTTGTGGGGTCCTCCTGCACGGATATCTGGCCGAAGTACACGCCGTCCACCAGCACAGCGTCGCTATTGCCCTTCAAGGTGATGGTCAGCTTCTCCACGGTCATGCCCGCGCCGATGGACTCGTCGGAATACTTCACGTCGATGGGGATAAGCTTCGACAGCTCGTCGATAAGCACGTTGCGCTGGTCCCTAAGCTCCAGGGCCTGCTGGCCCCTTTCGCCTATCATGCCCTCCTTGCGCTCTGCGTCGCTGATGGCGCCGCTGCTTATCTCCGCCTTTTTGATGGACTCGTTGAGCTCCCGGATACTCTTGAGGATACTGTTGACCTTGCCTATGTTCTCCTTGAACTCCTCCGTGGTGTCCTTCAGGACCCTGTCCAGCGCGTCGGCATAGGCATGGAACTTCTGCACCATGCTCTGCGCCGCGCCCCGCACGGAGGCGTCATAGGACTTATCTCCGGCGTGCTCTGTGTTCATCACCTGCAGCTCTTCAAGGAGCTTGTTGAACTGCAGCTCCAAAACGCCGCCGTCCTCCTCGCCCTTGCCCACCTCGTCAAAGATAATGGAGAGCCGCTCTAATATGGAATATTTGCCCTCATAAAAGCCCACCTGGGCGTTCTCGTTCCTAAAGCGGATGTCCAGGTACGGGTCCCTAAGCTGGGACACGCCGGTGGTAAGGGCCCCGGCGCCCACGCGCACGTCGAACTGTGACGCGTATACGTCCGCTCCGCCTATATACAGGGCCCGCTGGTCCAGGGACTGGCGGGTATAACCCACGGTATTGATGTTGGAAATGTTGTTGCCGGTGACCTCCATGGCCTTTGACGAGGCCATTATGCCCAGCCTGGCCATTGTAAAGCCGCTGAACGTGGAAACAGTGCTCATAGTTATCGTCCTCCCTTATGATTGGGGTATTGCTGTGGTATATGTGTCGAACCTCAATAAGGCGCGGCTTTTCCTTTGCCCGCACCCTTTAAATGGACTTTCCCGCGCCCTAAGCCCTAAAGTCCGTCTTCATTCTCGGCGGCGGCTCGCCCTTATCCCGCCGGGGCGCCGGCTGGTTCTCCGGGAGCATTCGCTCTATATCGTGCAGCGCGATCTCCATGGTGACCCGGGCGGCCTCGGACGCGCTGTGGAAAACTGTATAGCGGTTCTGCACACGCTCCACCGTTTTCCTGGCCCGGTCAAAGAGCTCCGCCGGATAGTTCTCCGCAAGCTTCGACAGGGGCACGCCCTGAAGGCCCATTTCAGAAAGCATCTTCTCGCGCTTGATATCCATGCCCCGAAGGGTCATGCTAAAGACCTGTTCCTTCTTCATCAGGCTCTCCACCGTGACAAGATCGCCGACGCGGGCCGCTTTATTCTTCGCCTTGGTGACCTCGGCCATCTGTTCAAGGGTATCGGCCAGTTCCTCAAGGTATTGCAGGTAGTCCTCATAAACCTGGCTCAAGCTCAGACCTCCCCCATCAGCAGAAGCTTTTTGGCAATACTTCTCGCATCCACCTGGTACTGGCCGCTCTGCACCTCCTGACGAAGGGCGTTCAGCGTGCCGGTGGTGGTGGCCGTGCGCACCTCCTGTGAGAGCTTCCCCTGCAGCTCCATCTTCATGGGGTCCTCGCCCTCCCGGGTGGACAGGGTCACCTGGTCAAACTTCTCGGCAGAGGGGCCGGGCTTGACGGGGCTGCCGCCATAGCTGCGGGGCTGGTTCACCCTCCTGGAGCCGGCGGGACTGATGGGGTTGATATTGGACATATTGATCATTTGACATCCCTCTTTTCTGGTTGGGGGGTATGGTTTTCGATTCCTCTAAATAAAATATCGGATGAGCCCCGGAAAAATTAAGGGGTCCTCCGATATTTCTTCAACTTTATTTATTCTATATATTGTGGTCCGGCTGCTTCAGCCTCAATTTTTGGCTTACTTGCCGGCCTGAAGGCTTCTTAGCAGCACGCCTGCCACACGCTCTATGCTGGCCTGCTCGCACACCGCGCCCTTTTCATAGGCCACGCCGGGCATACCGTATACCACGCAGGACTCCTTATCCTGGCCGATAGTGTAAGCCCCCCGCCGCCGCATACGCAGGAGCCCCTCGGCCCCGTCGGCGCCCATGCCCGTAAGGATTATGCCCATCATCTTGCAGTGCACGTTTTCCGCCATGGACATAAACAGCGCGTCCACCGAGGGCCTGTGGCCGCTGACCTTCTCCCCGGGCGTGCAGGAGACGTAGTATTCCCCGGCCGGGTTGCGGTTTATCCGGCACTGTAAGTCCGCCGGGGCCACAAGGGCCAGACCCTTGTGCAGCTTGTCGCCGTTCACGGCCTCCCGCACCTCCATCTGGCACAGGCGGTCCAGCCGCTCGGCGTACATCTTTGTGAACCCCGGTGGCATATGCTGCACTATCACCATGGCCGGGATATCCGCGGGCAGGCGCTTCATCACCTCGAGGGTGGCCTCTGTGCCGCCGGTGGAGGCTCCAAGGCCGATTATGTACTGCTGTGACCCCCTTATGGGCCCAACCGTCGCCGGCACGGGCAGCTCCGGCACAGCCACCGCTCCCACCTTGGCCGGACGGCGCACCTTTGCGTGGGAGGCCTCTATCACCGCCTCGGTAAGGGAGCGCACGAACTCGTCCCGGCTCTGCACGCCGTCGGGCTTGCGCACAAAGCCCACCGCCCCCGCGTGCAGTGCGTCAAAGACCCGAAGGTTCAGCGACGACGCAAGCACCACCGGCAGCGGGTGCTGGGGCAGTATCTTCTTTAAAAACTCAATGCCCGTTATACCCGGCATCTGCACATCGCAGGTCATAACGTCCGGGTTCAGGGACTTTAGCTTATTCTCCGCGTCTATAGCGTTGATGGCGTAGCCCGCCACCTCGATGCGCGGGTCCTTTGCAAGGCCCTCCATAATGATCTTCCTGGCGATGATGGAGTCGTCCACCACCAGGACCCTTATCTTATTTGCCAACTTCTTTCCCCCCTGTGATTCTTGAAAAATCGCGCCCGGTCCTTCAGCGCTTCTGGAATATAGAGGTCGCCACCCGGGTATAGGGCGTGTCAGGCGGCAGGTTCTCAGCCTTGCTGATGATCAGATACCCCCCGGGCACTGTGGCGTCGAACATTCTCCGGGCAAGGGCCGACTTGGTTGGCTGGTCGAAATAGATCATCACATTCCGGCAGAAGATCACGTCGAACTTCCTTTTAAAATGTATGGGGTCCATAAGGTTGAACTGCTTAAAGATGACGTTCTGCTTTATCTTTGGCGCCACCTCGAACATCTTGCCGCCGACGGGCTTAAAATAGTTCTTTCTCCACTGGGGAGGTATGGTGTCCGGCAGCTCGTATATCCCCTTCTTGGCCTTATTGAGGGCGTCCACGGAGATGTCCGAAGCGAGCATTCTGGTGTCCCAGGCCGAGGCCTGGCCGCCCAGGTGGTCCATTATGTACATGGAGACATTGTACGGCTCCTCCCCCGAGGAGCAGGCCGCGCTCCAGATGGACAGGCACTTGTCCCTCTGGTGCCTGCGCACTATATCCGGGAGTATGGTGCTGGTGAAATAGTCAAAGGACTCCACCTCCCGCATGAAATAGGTATAGTTGGTGGTAAGCCGGGAGAGCAGCTGGTTTATGTCGTCCCCGGAGCCCTTTTTCAGCAGATAGTCCACATACTCGGTGAAGCTGTTATAGCCCATGCCCTTCACCGTGCTGGAAAGCCTGCTTGTAACCAGTTGGCGCTTCTGGTGCAAATCTATGCCGTATTTGCTCTGCACAAAGCTCACAAGCCGGTTAAAGTCTTTGTCCGTGATCACCATGGAGGTTGCGGCGGCCGCGGACGTCTTATTACTGGTGTCCATACAGCAGCTGGGTGCAGTCCAGCACCATAAGTGTTTTCTTGCCGCCGGGCAGGCTGTACATACCCGTCACCATCTTCTGGGCAGTCATGTCGCTCTGGTGGGGCACGGGCAGGATATGGTTCTTCTGGATGTCAATGGTCTGATCCACCTCGTCCACCATGATCCCAATCTGGGTTCCCTCCATATCCAGAATAACCGTGCAGAACTTATCCTCCGGCATACAGCCCGTCATCAGCCTGAAATCCACGATGGGCACAATACCGCCGCGCAGGTTCATGACCCCCCTTATGTCCGGGGGCAGCATTGGCAGCCAGGTGATGGAGGTCTCCCACTGGGTGAGCATCTCCTTTACATACTTGGTGTCAACACCGTAGTAAATACCGCCGGAGAGGAAAATCAGATACTTGTCGGTCTCGACCTCCACAAGATCCTCGCCCAGGGCCAGCGTGGCTGCGTCTGTTGTCATTTCAGTCATATTCTCCATACAGCGCAAATCCTTTCCTATTGCTTTTATGTCTTGCTAATTTTATACTAAAAGGCACCGTACTTATTATATCAAACGACTTCGGCGTTTGCAACCCCAAAGTCCTCAGCCCTCCTGAGAGGCGGCGTAAATGCTGGCCACGTCCAGTATGATGCTGATGTCGCCGTTGCCAAGGATTGTACAGCCGGTAACGCCGTAATTCCTGATGCCATAGTTGTTCACATAGTCCGGCAGGGGCTTCACCACCACCTGCTGCTCCCCTATGAGCTTATCCACGAACAGGCAGAAGGAGTTGTCGCCCGACTCCACCCAGAGGATGATGCCGTCGCCTATCTCGTCGTAGCCCTTCTCCATCTGGTAGAACTCCTTGGCCCGCACCACCGAGTAGAAATTGTCCATGACCCGGAGCATCTCGCCCTTGGTGGCGTCGTGTATCACATCGCCGCTATCCATCTTTACGATGGAGCGGATATTGTTGATGGGCACCGTGAACACCGAGTCGCCCACAGAGACCTCCATTCCGTCCATAATGGCCATGGTAAGGGGTATCTTCAGGGTGGTGGTCATGCCGAAGCCCTTCTCGCTGGTAATGGTGACCGTGCCGCCCACGCTCTCCACGTTGGACTTCACCACGTCCATGCCCACGCCGCGCCCCGAGTATTCGGTGACCTCGGTGTTGGTGGAGAAGCCAGGCATCAGAAGGAAGTTGAGTATGTCCTTGTGGGAGTATTCCATGCCCGGCACCGCCAGCCCCTGGCGCAGGGCCTTGCCCAGAATCGCGTCATCGTCGGCTCCCTGGCCGTCGTCAATGACTTCTATAATGACCTCGCTGCCGGTGTGGCGGGCGGAAAGGGTTATCCTGCCCACCGGGTCCTTGCCGGCGTCTATGCGGTCCTGGACGTTCTCCTCGATGCCGTGGTCCATGGAGTTGCGGACAATGTGCATCAGCGGGTCGCCGATGCTGTCCACTATTGTCTTGTCTATCTCGGTCTCCTCGCCCTCAAGGACCAGGTTCACCTCCTTGCCCAGCTTCTTGCTCATGTCCCGGACAATACGGCGCATCTTCTGGAAGGTGGCGGAGACGGACACCATCCGAAGGGACATGGACACGTCCTGAAGCTGGTCGGTAAGGCTGCGAAGCTGCCTTGCGGCGCTGGTGAAGTTATCAAGCTTTAAGCCCTCCAGGTCCGGGGAGGCCGTGACCATGGACTCGGTGATGACTATCTCCCCCACCACCGCGTTCAGCTCGTCGAGCTTTGAGAGGTTCACGCTGATAAGGCTCTCCTTCTGGCTCTTCTGGTTATTGTTATTCCCCTGCTGGGCGGCCTGCTGGGGGGCGGCGGGCGCGCTCTGCTGGGCGGCGGCCTGCTGGGGGGCAGGCTCTGCGGGCTTCGGAGCTGGGGCCTCCGGGGCCTCGGGCTCCTCATACTCGAACAGGTTATAGTTGCCTATAGAGCCCGCGTCCTTCACCACGGCCAGGGCCTTCTGCCGAAGCTCGTCGGTAAGGAAGCGCAGGGAGAAGCCCTCGTCCACCACTATGGCCGCAGTCTCCGCGTTGCTGTCCACGTCCGCCGGGTAGTAGTCAAAGTCGTTCTCGCTGTCCATTGTGTCCTTCACGGCGCTTGCCAGCATAAAGGCCCGCAGGTTTTCCATGCCCGCGCCCTCGTCGAAGAACACCTGTATTCCAAAGGGGAACTGGCTGCTGCCGTGGCTCTCCGGGCCCTCGGCCTCCTGGGCCCCGGGCTGGGCGGCAGCTTCGGCCGGCTCCTCTTCCTCCTGCTTGCCCTGAATTTTATTTGAAAAGCTATTAATATTCGCCATTATGTTGTCGATATCATCTGTGAGGCTTTCTCCGTTCTCCAGCTTCTCCACCTCGGCCTTGAAGTAATCGATGGCCTGGAAGATAAGGTCAAAGAGTTCGGGCCTTAGGTCCTCCGCCACGGCCTCCATGCCCTTGTCCCGGATTATGAAGAACATATCCTCAATGCGGTGGGCGACCGTCATAAGGTTGTCGAACTCCATCATTGCCGAAGAGCCCTTTATAGTGTGCATAATACGGAATATCTCGTTCACGTCCTCCTGGGAGAAGGTCTTGCGATCCTCCGCGCCCAGCACCATCTCGTCAAGTGATTCCAAAAGCGTGTTCATCTCATAGAGATAGGCTTCCATCATATCGTTGGCCATACCGTTTCCACCTTTTCTGCATAGATTGCCGGGCGCCTATCTGCCCCAGCCCCTTTATTATAGCACAGGCCCGCACAAAAACGCAAGCCCTCTGGATTAGTATTCGGCCGTGCAAATTAAAAAATAATAGATACTGCGGTTTATTCTTGCCTTTTGGCAGATTTTATTATAAAATAGAGAGGCCACCACTAAATATCCACTTAACTTTCATATTATAGAAACACAGGAGCAGATAATATGCCTGAGATCTTGCGTCCTACAAATCCCGTCCCGGGGTATGACAACGTATCTGGGCGGCAGCCCATAAACCCCCAGGACCCAAACACGAATATACGCAATATAGTGGACCCCAACCGTGTCACCCGTGGGGACCAGCGCAGCGACCAGCAGCAGGCCGGGGACGCCTCCGTGTCCCATAGGGTGCGGTACGAGTCGAATTTCCTCACCTTTTTGCAGCGCATGGCAAACTCCCCGGACTCGGCCTCGGCCATGCTGCGTCTTTTGCAGGGCCAGGGGCTCCAGGTCTCGTCGGGCATTACGGCGGGGCTTGCGGAGGAGCTCCAGGCCTTTCTGGAGATGCTCAAGATGGACGAGGCGTCGCTTACGAAATTTCTCCAGAACCAGCTGCAGAGCGGCCAGCGCTTCGGCGGGGCCCTGTTCGCGGCTTTAAGGAACGCCTTCAACACCTCCCAGTCCGAGATGTTCCGCACGGAGATACTCCAGTTTCTGCGCCAGTACAGCGACTGGTCCTCCACCGGGCACCTGGAGAGCCGTATGCTTCGCACCCTCTACGACATGACCCGGTCCCTGCCCTCCCACTGGGCGAACCAGCTGACGGACCTGGCGGCGCTGATGGAAAACGGCATTGCCGCCCGGGACCGGCAGGGGAACCTGGACCTTTTGCGGGGCCAGGTGTTCCCCCTTATCTCGGACTATGTGCGCCGCACCCACGACCACGGCATGGCAAGAGGGCTTCTCTCTATGCTGACTTTGGACATAGTGCGCTATGAAAACGGCAGCGAGAGCTCCCTTATACAGGCCTTTCGGCACCTTGGGAACTATAATATCTTCAAGGCGGATCTGAACGGCCTTTCGGACGCGGATATCCTGCGGCTGCTCTCGGACACGGAATTCAGCAAGGCCTCGAAGTCGGACAATTTCACCCAGCGGTTTATAGACCTGGCCCAGCGCTCTCTTCAAGGCGAGGGGGGCACGGCGGCCCAGGATATATTCCGCAGCCTTATGAGCTCCATACTGATAAACGAGAGCGTATATATGCCCCTGCAGCACCTGATGCTGCCCTTCCGGTGGGAGGACAAGGCGGTGTTCTCCGAGATGTGGGTGGACCCGGACGCGGAGCACTCCGGGGGGCAGGAGGCCCCCGCCCCCCGGCTGCTGATAAAGATGGACGTCGAGGGGGTGGGGCCCTTCGACCTGGTGATAGACGGCGCGGGGGGAAAGACCTCGCTTATGGTCTCCTGCCCCCAGGAGGTGGCGGTCTTCTCCGGGGATATCAGCCGGGACCTGACGGATATCCTCACAAGAAACGGCCTGTCCCCGGGAGACGTGCGGGTGTCGGCCATGAAGAAGCCCATAAACATTTCCGACGCGTTCCCAAATCTATTCCAAGAGGTGAAAAGCGGTGTCGACGTCAAGGTCTGATGAACCCCGGCCCACCCGCCAGCGGGCGGTGGCTTTGCAGTACGGCGTAAGCGATTCTGCGCCGGTGATAGTGGCCGCCGGCATGGGCCATCTGGCGGAAAAAATCCTGGACGTGGCCCAGGAAAACGGCGTGCCCATATACGAGGACAACTCCCTTGCCACCATCCTGTCCCAGCTGAACCTTGGGCAGCAGATACCCGAGGAGCTGTACCGGGCGGTGGTGGAGATATACGTGTACTTTTTAAACTTCGACTTTAACCGCCAGTCCCAGGGGCTCAGGCAGCTTCGCAGCCTGATACCGGGCGGGGGCCGTTCTCACCCGCAAGAGGAGTCCGGCGGAGAAACCGGCAGTCCCGGGGGCAGTAACCCCCCGGAGAATTAGGAGGTCAACCCATGTTGTTTTTTAAGAAAAAGGAGAAGGCGGCCAAAAACGCCACCCTCTGCGTGCTGCTGGACAGCAACACCTCCCGGGTGCTGGCCCGGGGGTATCTGGAGGGGCCCGCCGACGGCCTTAATATGCAGATAAACGTCACCGAAGGGGACGCCATGGCCGTGGTCAGCACCGATCATGTACAGATAGTCCCCGCCGACGA
Organism: Acutalibacter muris; assembly: GCF_002201475.1. Lineage (NCBI taxonomy): Bacteria > Bacillati > Bacillota > Clostridia > Eubacteriales > Acutalibacteraceae > Acutalibacter > Acutalibacter muris. The sequence goes on from NZ_CP021422.1 coordinate 2,673,657, forward strand.
GGAGATGAGCCCAAAGCTGGGCCATGTTATACACTATCAGGGCACCCGTCTGGTGCTGGAGCCCCTTAGGGAGCTTGTGGGGAACACCGTGCGCGCCAACCTTAGGATGCCGGTGGACTTCGATACCTTTATCTATCCCACCGACGGAACCCCCGGCCGCTGGCGGGCCCGGGGCAACGACCTGAGCTGCGGGGGCATAAGCTTCTATACCCAGGGCGTGTTCCAGGTGGGGGACATAATAGAGATCGTGGTGCCCATCACCCGGGGCGGGCCGCTGCTTTTAGGCTGCGAGCTGCTGCGCACCAATGTGATGGACGACGGCTCCCGGTTCTACGCGGCAAAATTCACCGAGGTCTTAAACGAGCAGGAGAGTATGCTAAGAGAGGCCGTTTTCAACGTGCAGCTGAAAAGCATACAGCGCTCAAGGCGGTAAGCGGGGCCCTGGAAATTTTCGGTAAATATGCAAAACCTGTTGCATTATCTTAAATAATGGAATAAAATCCAATTATAAGGTTATTTCGGAGAGGAGGGGGAGGCCCATACCCTGGAGGTCCGTTCGGTCTGAATAAATTTCTGATGATTTATAGAGAAAGGGAAAAAAATGCTCAAACTTACGAAAAAGCTTATAAAACGCACCGTGGCCATGGTCCTGTGCGCCCTGCTCCTTTTAGGCGCGGTGCCCCTGGACCTTCTGCCGGGGGCCTCGGCTGCCTCCTGGGCCGACCCGTATATGGACCGGCTCAAGCAATACGGCGTTATGGTGGGCGGCCGCCCCAACGACAGGATAACCCGGGCCGAGATGGCCGCGGTCCTGAACCGCGCCTTCGGTTTCCGGCGCACCGGGCCCATACCCTTTACCGATGTGTCAAAAAAGGCCTGGTACTATAACGACATCGTTGTCTCCTATAACGAGGGGATACTCTCGGGCACCAGCCGCACCACGGCCTCGCCCAAGGCCGCCGTCACCCGCGAGCAGGCCCTTGCCCTTCTGGGCCGCTGCCTGCGCTATCAGGAGAACGCGGGAGAGGTCACCGATTTCACCGACGGCAAGAATTTCAGCAACTGGAGCTCCATCTATGTGCGCTCCGCCCTTCTTGCCGGGATAATCAGCAGCACCAGCGGCAATTTCCGCCCAAAGAGCGCCGCCACCCGCGGCGAGATTGCCGTCATGCTCTCCAAGGCCATGGGCGAGCTGGTGAGCTCCTCCGGGGTCACGGAGCTTGGGGGCGTGTTCGGCAACGTTACCGTGAACGCGCCCAACGTCACCCTTAGGAACACCACCATCGCCGGCGACCTGTACCTTACCGGCGGCGTGGGCCTTGGAAACGTGATTTTGGACAACGTCAAGGTGCTGGGCCGCATCATCGTGGCCGGCGGCGGCGAGGGCGAGAGCGGCGAGGCCAGCGTGCTGCTCAACAACGTCACGGCCCGCCAGCTGGTGGTGGACCCCGCCACGGGCCAGTACGTGTCCCTTAGGGCCCTTGGCAACACCGACATTCCCGAGACCCTGGTGCGGTCCAACGCCTACATACAGGACGACGTGCGCAACAACAATATGGGCCTTAGAAAGGTCATCTTCGAGGAACCCCCCGAGGGCAAGTTCACCATCGCCGGGAACATGAAGGACGTGACCAACAAGGCCCCCGGCTCCCACCTGATAGTGGGCGACACGGGCACCGGGTCCGTCACCAAGATCACTGTTGACGAGGAGGCGGTGAACTCCTTTGTGGACCTGGAGATAAACGCCTCTGTGGACGATATCAAGCTGGACACCTCGGCCACCATCACCGGCACCGGCGACATAGGCCATATCGACGTGGGCGCCAACGGCTGCACCTCCGAGATACTCCCAGACACCCTGACCGTGCGCCCCGGCGTGGTCACCGAGATTGCCGGCATGACGGGCATCGACTCTGAGAAGGCCAAGGAGCTCTCTCAGGAGCCCAGGCTTCTGGAGGGCTATCCCAAGGCCAAAAACATCGCCCCCACCAGCGCCGACGCGTACTTCTCCACCAACAAGGCCGGCACCCTCTACTGGGCGCTGACAGACAACGCCAAGGGGCCCCTGACCGACGCCGACGTCGAAACCCTGGTGGAGCAGCCCGCCTACGGCTCCGGCTTTAGGAAAATGGGCACGATAGATATCGACTCCTCCAAAAAGGAGTTCCTGCTGCCAATTACCGAGCTGACCCAGGGCGGGACCTACTACATCTCGGCCACCCTGGTGGACGCCCACGGCCGCAGGAGTCATGTGAAGTCCCAGCGCATCACGACCCCCGACGGCACCGTTCCCGCCATGGCCAGCCGCGACTACCCCTCCATCACCGACGCCACTCCCACCCGCAACGAGGAGAACGCCGGCTGGGACTTCTCCGAGATAGCGAATCTGCAGGCCACGGTCATGGCCAACAAGAGCTGCGACCTGTACTACGTGCTCCTGGCCGCCGGCAGCACCGCCCCCAGCACCGGCGAGCTGCTGTCCGCCGCCTTCCCCAGCCCCTACGGCTATGGGCGGCTGCACCTGATAAAGAACACTCTGGACTCCTTCAAGGTCACGGAGATTGACATGGATCTGGACGGCACGCCCGACGGCCTGGGCCAGGTCAAGGAAAAGACCAGCTATGACCTGTACTACTGGCTGACGGACGCCAACGGCGAGCAGAGCTCACAGGTGCAGAAGGTCACGGTCACCACCAAGGACGTGACCCCGCCCGAGTTCACCATGGGCGAGATGTTCCAGTCCGACACCAAGGCCACCTCCGTGACACTGAGCAATACCGTTGACGAGGACGCGACGGTCTACTGGGTGGCCGTGCCCAGCGGCGACCCCTACCCGAAAGCGGACCCGGAGGTCTATCCCAACACCGACCCCTGGCGCGAGTTCCTGAAGACGGAGGCCGCGAAGATACAGGTGGCCGCCGGGGTGGGCACCTCCCAGTCCCAGGCGGGCAAGGTGAACGCCAAGGCCAACACCCAGTTCAACATCACCATCTCCCGCCTTCAGCCCGAGAGCGCCTATGACGTGTACTACCTGGCCCAGGACAGCGCCAACAACTACTCCCAGGTCATAGGTATGTACACCGCCCATACCCTGGACGAGACGCCGCCCTCGGCGAGCCTGCGCTTTGAGAGCTACCCGGCGGAGAGCCCCGAGACCCCCTACGCCTACTCCACCATCGACGTGGTGTTCAGCGAGGCCATACGCTACCGCCAGCCCGCCAACGCGCCTGTAATATACAGCGAGCTGCGTCTGATAGAGCTGTATAATAAGTACAGAACCGCCACCCCGGCGGATAAGGCCAAGGCCGAGGAGGAGTATGTGGGGGCCCTTAGGGACACAATAATCCTCTGCGACTCCTCGGGCCAGGCTGTCCCGGTGCGCGACTGGGACCAGCAGAGTGACCGCACCGACTGGGTGGTGGACTACCGCAACGTGCAGGTCCTCCAGGACGGCAAAAACATGGTGGTCAGCTTCGTAAACGACCCCAGCGAGCCCTCCAAGTCCGCTTTGAACCTGGAGAGCGGCGCCCAGTATTTCTTCCACCTTCAGAACATTACCGATGATTCCCAGTCCCGCAACCAGATGGGCGAACAGGACATGGACGCGTTCACCACGGTGTCGGCCCGGGTGGGGATCAGTAAGCTGGACGATTTGGATCTGAATGCCTTTAAGATCGGAAGGGATGAAAACGGCAATCCAATAACCAGCGATGAGCCTGTCTATGTGTACAACGACATAAACAACAAGCGGGACGGAACCGACAAGATTTCCGCGGATATCGCCTTCACCGCCGACCCGCGCTCTACCGGCACTGCGGCCAACGGCGTCAAATGGGACATGATCTTCTGGTTTGACCGGGATGTGGAGTTCATGCTGTTTACCCGCATACACGGCGACGAGAACAGCAAGTGGGTGCCTGTGGGCGTAGATGAAAACGGCGATCCGGGCATACTGAAGATAACCGTGCCCGCCACCGCAAAGAACTACGCCGGAGTAAGCGTTATAAAGAATCTGACCAGCAACGGCACCAGCGTGTCCATACCCCAGTACCACGACATCAACGAGCCCTATACCCTGGGTATGCTGGACGGCGGCCTTAACGACGCCACTGAGAACCAGTATGACTTCGCCCTATACTTTACAAAGGTGGGCGACCGCACGGACCGCTCCAGCTTTGACCAGCTGATAAACGGCCAGGTCACCTTCGTCACCGGCGGCGCGGCCTCCCTTCGGGACTTCCGGCCCGCCAACGTGGACTCCTACAATAACCTGCGCCAGGGCAAGACCCTGATAACCGACATCACCTGGCCCAATAAGGACAGCGACCTTCTTGACCCCCGCACACGCCTTTTGACAAAGCAGTTTGAGGACGGCCGCGAGCCGGTGCTGGTGTCCTCTTATCCCCGGTTTTCACCCACCTCCAGCGGCGTTACCGCTTGGTTCGCCCTGAACACCCCGGGCACCATACATTACGTGCTGGCCCCGCAGACCGCCGGCGGCGAGAACTTTGTGGTGACCCCCCAGAAGAACAATGCCAGCGGCCGGGCCGAGAATATCTCCTACGACGAGATTTTGGAGAAAATACCTGAATGCGGTATCAACGGGCCCATCGGGCACCAGTACACCATGGCCTCTAATCTTAGCATTATGGAGCGGATGTTCCCCGACGACTTCACAATTCCCTCAACGGACGCCAATGGGAATGAAATCTCTATTCCCAACCCGGACATGGCCGCTTACAAGTTCGACTCGCCCATCACCACCAACGTCACCAACGTGGACTTCAGCGACGTTTCCAGCGACGACTTGGTCCACGACTCCCTCGAAGCGAACAAGGCGGAAAAGGGATTCAAAATATCCGGCCTGCGGGCTGACACCGAGTACCTGATGTACCTTGTCACCACCACCGGCAACTCCGACATCTACTCGCCGGTAACGGTGTACCGCTTTAAGACACTGCCGATGGTGAAGCCCACTATCACCACCCAGGCCACAGGGGCAAACGCCACTATCAACACGGACCAGAACGGCACCAACCTGGTCTATAAGCTTATCCCCTATGATTCCACCATGAACCAGGCTTTCCGTGAGACCTTCGCTACCGGCGACCATGTAACCTCAGTGTTTGACCTGTCATACAGAGGAAAGCCTTCGTCCAAGTACGTGGGGACTACCCGCATAAATTACGAGGACTCCCGGTTCACCGTTCTTGACGCTATGCTGGAGACGGTCACGGTCGACGGCAAACAGCAGTCACTGTTTGACAGGTGCGCAAGCGAATCCTTAAAGGAATCTATTGCCAACCTCATAGACGGCACAGTTGCCGACGGCGCCTCCTCTCTTGGCAAAGTTGAAAACACAATAGACGACAGTATCAACTTTATGTGCGACGAGGTCTGGACGGACATGGGCGACAGCACCTACTGCCTTATCGCTTACGGTTACTGCGGCACGAAGACCAATATGTCCGACAAGTCCTTTAGTGCCATACAGCCCATCAACAAGCGCAAGGAGCAGATACAGGTGACTATTGGCAACGGCTTGGACTACGACCCGGATACAAAACAAATAAGCGGTACGTTGTCCTTTGCCTTTACCGATGCCCTGCATTTCTTCAACACACAGACCAGGGAGAGGATCCCCCTCTATAATACCCCCATAATTCCCGGCACCCCCACAGGCAACTCCAGCCAGAGCATACAGAACTATCTGGTGGTATCGAAAACGGTGTCCAGTTATGTAGACTTTGTCGGAGCCTCGCCCAACAACGAGGGCCAGGAGCTCCATTCGGTCACTCTTGATTTCAGCAATGTGACCGCCTCCAGCTTTACTGTTACCCTAAACGGCACCTTCTCAGGCAAGACCTCTGAGGAGAGGACCGACACCCTTACCCTTCGGGTGCGCGTCAACACCAGCACCCAGCGGGTGGAGGTCAGCGCCACCACCGGCCAATCCTGGCTGAAAACGCCAATCGTAAACTAAAGCCGTAACCACACCAAAAGTCCCCCCGGAACCCTTCCGGGGGGACTTTCATATGCTCACATTGATTACCCTAAAATTTCTATCAGCCCTCGCCGGCCTCGGCCTTGGCCTGCTCGATGACCTTCTGGGCCACCATGGCCGGGGCCTCCTCGTAGCGCTCGAACTCGAAGGTGAAGCTGCCGCGGCCCTGGGTGCTCTGGCGCATGAAGGTGCTAAAGTCGTGCATCTCGGCCATGGGCACCTCGGCGTCCACGGTCTGGCGGCCCGCGCCGGCGGGCTCCATGCCCAGCACCCGGCCCCTGCGCTTGTTCACCTCGCCCATCACATCGCCCATGTTGCCGTCGGGCACCGTGGCCTTCAGATGGCCGATGGGCTCCAGCAGTACCGGGTTCGCCTTGGGCAGGCCGTCCCTGTAGGCGATAGAGGCGGCGGTCTTAAAGGCCATCTCGCTGGAATCCACCGGGTGATAGGAGCCGTCGTACAGCACGGCGGACAGGCCCACAACGGGGTAACCGGCCAGGGGGCCCTTCACGATGCACTCGCGAAGTCCCTTCTCCACCGCCGGGAAGAAGCCCTTTGGCACCGAGCCGCCCACGACCCGCTCGCTGAACTCCAGGCCGTCGCTGTCGCAGGGGGAGAACTCTATCCACACGTCGCCGAACTGACCGTGGCCGCCGGTCTGCTTCTTGTGCCGGCCCTGGACCTGGACGGTCTTGCGGATGGTCTCTCTATAGGGCACCTTGGGGTCCTTCAAAGTGACCTCAACGCCGAACTTGGTTTTAAGCTTTGTTACGGCCACCTCCAGGTGCTGCTCCCCAAGGCCGCTGATGATAAGCTCGTGGGTCTCGTTGTTGGTGGAGAAGTGCAGGGTGGGGTCCTCCTCGGAGAGCCTGAGCATACCCTGGGCCACCTTGTCCTCCTCGCCCTTCTTCTTGGGCACTATAGCCATGGACAGGGCCGCGCCGGGATAGTTCACGCCGTCCAGTGTCACCTTCCTGGCGGGGGCGCAGAGGGTGTCGCCGGTGTTGGTGGTGCTGAGCTTGGGTAGGGCGCCGATGTCGCCCGCGCCAATATATTTCACGTCCTCCTGCTTCTTGCCGGTGAGCATAACGGTCTTGCCCACCCGCTCGGAGGCGCCGGTGCGCATATTTATAAGCTGGGTCTCGGTGGAGATCTTTCCGGCAATGACCTTGATATAGGACAGCTTGCCGATAAAGGGGTCCGCCACGGTCTTGAAGACGATGGCAGCAGCCGCGCCGTCGCTGCTGACGGTGAGCTCCACCGGGTTGCCGTCGGGATCCATGCCTATCTCCCCGGCGTGGTCCGCCGCAGAGGGCGCCAGCCAGGTAAGGCCGTCCAGGAACTGCTCCATGCCACGCATGAGTATGGCGTCGCCGCAGAACACCGGGGTGATGGTGCCGGACTTAACGCCCTTGCTTACGCCCACGATGACCTCCTCGGGGGTGAACTCCTCTCCGGCAAAATACTTTTCAAACAGCGCGTCGTCGGTCTCGGCCACGGCCTCATATATGGCGGTGCGCAGGCCCTCCAGCCTGTCGCCCATGTCGGGTATGGCCACCTGCACGGGCTTGCCGCCGGAGTAGTCGTAGGCCCGGTACTCCAGAAGGTTCACGTAAATATTGGCCTGGTCCCCCTCGATAAAGGGCACCACAACGGGGCAGACAGAGGGGCCGAACTGGGCCTTCAAATCCTCAAAGACCCGGTAAAAGCGCGCGCTCTCGTCGCACAGGCCGTTGACGAAGAATATCTTTGAAAGCCCCCGCTTCTCCGCGGCGGCCACGGCCTTTTCCGTGCCCACAGAGGGGCCGTCCTTGCCGGAGACCACAATAAGGGCCGTATCCGCCGCGCGCATGGCCTCGCACATACCGCCCTCGAAGTCGAAAAAGCCCGGGGCGTCCAAAAGGTTTATCTTCTTACCCCTCCACTCTAAGGGCGCCACGGCGGCGGCGATAGAGGCCTTGCGGCGTATCTCCTCGGGGTCATAGTCGCAGACGGTGTTGCCGTCGCCCACCTTGCCCCGGCGGTCAGAGGCGCCGGAGAGGTACAGCATAGCCTCGCTCAAGGTGGTCTTGCCTGCGCCGCCGTGGCCGGCTACAGCCAGATTTATTATGTTCTTTTCGGAATATTGGGTCATGGGAATGGCTCCTTTCACGGCCCCTCTGGCAAAACTGCTAATGGCCCGGGGCGTGTATTGTTAAATTTGCACAAGTTTTACCACAAGGCATACTCTAATTATAATCTATTTCTCAGTAAATTACAATAAGTTTTTTCGTTTTTTGATTATTTATTTTTGGGTGAGCGGCACACAAAAAAAGCGCCTTATTATAGGCGCTTTTCTCTCCGCATTTTATCTTCGGAACCTGGGCAGCACCAGCAGCAGCGCCGTCCAGAACATCTGGAACGCAAACAGCAGGAACGACGACACCTGCCGTATCTCTCCGAAGCAGGACATAAACGCCACCAGCACAAAGCCCAGTATCACCGCCGCCGACTGTATGGCCACCAGCATACCCGTGGTGCGCTTCTGCTCCACACAGGCCGCGATAAGGCTCATCATGGATTCCATGCGCCCCTTTGTGGCCGCCAGCGCGTCCGCCCTCGGCGGGTCGGACTCCAAAAGCTGCCGGGCCGTGTCCCCCAGCTGGCCGTCCAGTATACCGATGCTTGCCGGGTCCACCCCGAAGAGCCTTGACACCTGGGCCACCGTCACGTTTGGGTCGGCGGTGCGCACCAGCACGCTTATGCCGCTGTCCTCAAGCCGCTGGAGCTCGTTCTTCTTGCGGCGGTCCGCCGAATAGGTCAGCACCAGCATGGCCGCCACCTCAGAGTCCACCGCCAGGTACAGCACGTCCTTGCCGCCGGAGGAATACTGCACCTCCAGCTCCCTGGGCGGGGCCTCCAGCCGGTGGTTCGTAAGCAAGGCCCGGTTGCCGATATAGACGGTCCGCCCGTCCACCCGGCCCACAAGCCCCGCACCGGACTCATAGCTTATGCGCTCCACCTCGGGCAGCATATCCTCGGTGTCGCTTATTACCTGCTCGAACACGCCCAGAAGGGGCCCTCCGGCCTCCTTGACCAGGGCCGTGGCGCACATGATGGCGTCCTCGGCCACCACCTGGCTGCCGAACTGCTTGATGCCGGAGATCACCACCGTGCCCGTGGGGAAAAGCTCCCCCGCGTCGGCTATCACCGCGTTCACGTCGCCAAAGGCCTCCACGGCTACGTGGCCCACTATCATGCCCCCGGCACGGCGCACGGTCTTGCACAGGTTCGACACGGGCAGGTTAACGGTCAGCATATTCCCCGCCGCCACACAGGCGCAGCAGGCCGCCGCCAGCGCCCCTATAGAGGTGGGCACGTCCTTGGTTATCAGCAGGCAGGCGATGCACAGCACCAGGGAGGATATCAGTCCCAAAGGCGCCAGCAGCTGTGACGAGGTTTCTGAGGGGTCCGGGGAGTAGGACAGCTCCAAAAAGCGCTTTAAGAACCCGGCCCTGCACTGATAGGCTATCAGGGGCTTCTCCGCCACGCAGTCCTTGGCCATCTTTAAAGAGGTGTTATAGTCCTCATAGGTGCGCACGGCGTACTTCTGCTCCCTTGAGGTCACAAAGCGGAAGTTGCTGTGTATGCGCCGCAGCATGGTGAGCTTGCCTGCCGAGTTCATGAACAGCAGCGCCGACACCACCGGGGCGTACAGGTACAGCCCGTCCAGCTGGGAGCGGAAGAACACGGAGGCCACCGTCTGCACCAGGGCGGCCACCGTGGCCACGGCCACGCCGCTGTCGGCGTTGGCCTGGGCGGCGAACAGCCCTTTTAGACCACGGCCCACGGTCTTATAGGATATGCCCGCAGACACCACCAGGAATATCAGGGTAAGTACCACATAGGCCAGGGGCCAGGTGGTGCCCTTGGGGGTGAAGTTGTTCCTGCACACAAGGCTGACCACCGCCAGCAGCAGGGTGCACACCCCGGTTATCATCATGGTAAGGGAGAACTTGCCCATCTGCCCCTTGATCTCGCTGGAGATGGACCTTGCGTCCTCGGGCCCGGTATAGTCCTCTATGGACTCGTTGCTGTCCTCCCGGGGCAGCTCTGGCTCCGGCGGCTCCGGCTCCATGGTCTTTCTGGGTTTTATCCTGCGGCGGGGCGCCTGCCTGCCCTCCAGGGCGTCCCTCTCCCTTTGCAGGCTCTCCGTCTCCGACAGCAGGGCGCTGTGCAGAAGGTCCGCGTTTATGATATGAGTGGCGATGCTCCGTGAGCGGTACTGGTAGACAGTCTCCACATAGGGCACCTGCTGTATGGGCCTGGGCGGGGGCTCCCGCTCAGGAGCGGGCCCGGGCGCGGGCTCCTGCTTCGCCACTGGTATTTCGATGGTCTTTAACTCGGCTGGAGCTGGGGGCTGGGGTTCAGGCTCCGGCTCGGGGGCGTATTCCCGCTCCACGTACTCCGCCGCAGGCTCCGGCTCGGGGGCGTATTCCCGCTCCACGTACTCCGCCACCGGCTCCGGCTCGGGGGCGTATTCCCGTTCCACGTACTCCGCCGCAGGCTCCGGCTCGGGAGCGTATTCCCGCTCCACGTACTCCGCCGCAGGCTTCGGCTCGGGAGCGTATTCCCGTTCCACGTACTCCGCCGCAGGCTCCGGCTCGGGGGCGTACTCCCGCTCCACGTACTCCGCCGCAGGCTCCGGCTCGGGGGCATATTCCCGCTCCACGTACTCCGCCGCAGGCTCCGGCTCGGGAGCATACTCCTGCTCCACGTATTCCTCCGGCGGCTCCGGGGCCTCCCGCAGGATACGCTCTACGGTCTCCTCGCTGACCGGCTGGCCGTCCTGGAGCTTTTGCAGCTCGATGGTGCTGTTGAGGACGTTCAGCTTTATCTCCATGGTCTGGTCGGTGCTGAGCAGGGCCTTCTGCAAATCGGAAAGCTCCTGGCCCTCTGTCTCAAGGCCGTGCTGGCGGGCATAGGGGTCGGCGGCATAGGAGGTAAGGGGCACCGGGGCCACCACGCCGAACTCCTCCTCCACCTGCTGCTGGTCCAGCCCGGCGCTCTGGACGGCCTCGGCCACCCGGCGGCGGCGCTCCTTCTGAAGCCGCTGGAAGTTCTCCTCCACCTGGTCGTCGATGGTCTTGGAGTCGTCGAACAGGACCTTATAGCCCTCCTCTCCCAAAGGCGGCGCGTCGCCGTCCATGCGGTACTCGTCGATGGGCTTCAGCTGTATGCCGTAGTAGATGTCCTCCTCGCTCTCGTCAAAGTCGGGCACCTTTTTCCGGCCGAACAGGCCCCAGCGCTTCTTCTTTTTCTTTTTGCCCCGCTCCGGCTCCGGGGCTTCGGACCCCTGCTCCTCTATCACGTACTCCGGGCCCGGGTCCTCCGGCACGTATTCCGGCCCGGGGTCCTGGGCATACTCCTCCGGCTCATAGCCCTGCTCCTCGGGCGCGTACTCCTCCCCCGGCTCCTCGGGGACGTACTCTATCACCGGGGCCTCCTCTGTGGGCTGGCCCCCGGCCCTGGCCTCGCGCTTTTGGCGCTCCTCCTCGAGAATATCTTCCAATGTGAAATCGTCTTTCATGGCTTACTCCTCTCACCGGCCGTTCTCTGCCGGACGGCTTCATAGCACAGCACCCCCGCCGCCACCGAGGCGTTCAGGGAGTTCACCCGCCCCCTTATAGGCAGCGACAGGGCCCCGTCGCACCTCTCCCGGACAAGGCGGCTGACCCCCCTGCCCTCGGAGCCTATCACAAGGGCCACGGGCCCGGTAAGGTCCGCCCGGTCCCAGGGCCCGCCGTCCATGTCGGCGGCATAGCACCAGATCCCCCTTGCCTTCAGGTCCTCTATCAGGACGGAGAGGTTCTGTACCCTTGCCACCGGCAGGTACTCCACCGCCCCGGCGGAGGCCTTGCTCACCGCATAGGTCAGGCCCACGCTGCGCCGCTTTGGTATGATGACCCCGTGGGCCCCGGCGCACTCCGCCGAGCGTATCACCGCCCCAAGATTGTGGGGGTCCTCAAGGCCGTCGCAGATAATGAGCAGGGGGGGCTCTCCCCTCTCGTCAGCCAGGGCCAGCATATCCTCAAGGCTTGAATACTCCACGGCGGCGGCCAGGGCCACTATGCCCTGGTGGTTGGCCCCATTGCACATATGGGAGAGCTTTCTGGGGTCGCACTCCTTTATGGGCACCCCCAGCTTTTTGGCCTTTGCGAGAATTGCGGACAGCGGGCCCGCCGCCGGGCCCTTGGCCACATACACGCAGTCGACGGCCCGGCCAGAGCGCAAAGCCTCCGCCACAGGGTTGCGCCCGGCAATCACGCCGTCCCCGTAGCTCTCGTCCTTCGGTCCATGGTTTTCCAAAGTATTGCCCCCTTTTTTGGGCATAATATAATATATTATAACACAATGCTTCGGAATCCGCAAGCCGGTATTTTCTTGCAATTATGTAGGGCGGAGCAAGGCCCCGCCCAAAGTAAACCGGCGTTTCAAATCCCCAGATGCACTATATGGCATACCCCCGGTATGGCCTCGCCCTGCTGCTGGCTGGTGGTGGACATCAGCGCCCCGGTGGCGCAGAACAGGATATTTTTAAGCTCACCGCGCTCCATGCGGTTCAGAAGGTGCCCGCAGAGGACACTGGCCGAACAGCCGCAGCCGGAGCCCCCGGCGTGCACATCCTGGCGCTGCCGGTCAAAGAGCATAAGCCCGCAGTCGTTGTGCACGCCCGAAAGCTCCATGCCGTTGTCCCGGAGCATATCCAAAAGCAGGGTGCTGCCCACATACCCCAGGTCCCCGGTGAAGATGCCGTCATAATCCTTGGGGGCCGTGCCGGTGTCCTCTAAAAAGCGGTAAATGCTGTCCGCCGCCGCCGGGGCCATGGCCGCGCCCATGTTGCTGGGGTCCTTCACCCCCAGGTCCACCACCTTGCCCGCAAGGCCGTGCAGGAGCTTCACCCTCCCCCCCTGCCCCACTATGGCGCAGCCCGAGGCCGTGGCCGTCCACTGGGCGGTGGGGGTGCGCTGGGCCCCGTACTCCAGGGGCGTGCGGAACTGCCGCTCTGCCGAGCAGAAGTGGGAGCTGGTAACGGCCGCAGCTCTCCGGGCTGCTCCACAGTCCACCATTATCCCCGCCATCAGCAGGGTCTGGGCCATAGTGGAGCAGGCCCCGTACTGGCCCAAAAAGGGTATCTGATACTCCAAAAGGCCAAAGGTGGAGGAGATACACTGGTTCAGAAGGTCCCCGGCGAATATCATGTCCACCTCCCCGGCCCCAAGGCCCGCGCCCGCCAGGGCCACGGACACCGCCTCTTTTTGCAGCTGGGCCTCGGCCTTCTCCCAGCTGTCCGTCTGTAGCCGGGTATCGTCAAAGGTCTGGTGGAAGTCCGCCGCAAGGGGCCCCTCGGACTCCTTGCGGCCCCCCACAGCCCCATGGCCCAGCACGGTGGGTGGGGCGGTAAATTCCAAGGTCTGCGCTCCGATTCGTTTCATACTTTCCTCCCGGTGGTTTTGGGTTTATTCTGCCCCAAAGCCGCCGGGCTTATACTCCCTACATCACCTGGGCCCCGGTGAGATAGGCGTACAGATACACGCCGGTTAAAGCCGCGCCCCCGAGACATATCCCCTCCCGAAGGCTCTCCCGCCCCTCTAAAAGCCCCCCGGCAAAGAGGAACAGCGGGAAGCAGCAGCTCATATACCGCCCGGCGCTTAAAAGCCAGGACAGGGAGTAGTTGGCCACAAGATAGCAGAAGGCGTAGGCCAAAAGGCTTGGAGGAAAGTTCTTTTTGCGCACCGCAAGAAGCAGCACACCAAAGCTCGCCGCGAAAATCACCAGCTCCGGCAGCCAGATGGCATAGCCGTTGGCATCAGCTTTATTGTCCCAAAAATAGCTCCAAAGGTATTTAAGCACCCCCGATATCCACTTGCCCCCTTGGTGCCAGTGGCCCTGGTGCACCCGAAAGGCAAAGGGGTCGCCGTCCACGCGCCAGTTTAAGAGAAGATACGCGAGGGAGCCCAGAAGGGGCATGAGCAGGGCCGGGAGCTTTTTAAGGAACCCCGGCAGCGCTCTTTTAAGGGACACGCCCAGGGGCCGCTCCAGAGGCCGCAGCGCCGAGAGCAGCTCCACCGCCGCCATAACTGTCACCAGCACCCCGGTCATGCGGGTCAGGGCCGCCAGGGCCCCCCACAGGCCGTAGAGGAGCCAGCGGCGCTCCAGGGCGTAGTAACAGGCCGCCGAGGTGGTCAGAAGGAACAGCCCCTCGGTCATCACCAGCCCGAAGAAAAAGGAGTGGGGATATAAGGACAAGAGCAGGAGCGCGCTTTTTGCGGCGTTTGGGCCCAGAAGCTTCGCTGCAATCTTATACACATAGCAGCAGCCCCCGGCGTAGCTCAAGAGGGAGACCATTAGCCCCGCCATGACCGTGTTGGGGATTATCAGCCGCACCAGCCGCGCCGCCCAGACATACAGGGGATAGAACACCAGGAACAGGTGCCTGCCGTCCTCCTGATACCCTGAGTAGCCCTTTTCTATCAGGTTGATATAGTGCCCCGCGTCCCAGCGGGAAAACTTGCCGGGAAAGCTCTCAAGGCCGCCCTCGCCCCCCGAGAGCATGGAGCAGAGGAACATTATCAAGAGCAGGAACAGCCGCAGGGCAAGGGCCGCGCAGAACACCTTTATAACCCGGGGGCGCGCCGGGACGCAGCCCCCGGGGGCTTCACAGCACCCCGGCGCGAGCCCGAAGCCCCAAAGGCACCGCAGTGCCACCGCCAAAAACAGCAGCGCCACGGGGACAGTCAGCAGGATATCTGTCAGCATATACCGCCCACCCTTCGAAGGATATATAATGTAATATTATATAATAATATCTTCTGCCTGTCAAACCATAATAAATAATGGCTTGCAAATCCCGGAGGTATGTGTTATAATGTTCTTTGTAAAGCCAAGAAGTTGGGATATGTGAGCGGACAGGTCTGCGCGGCGGAGAGCCGTGAACCATGTCAGGCGGGGAACCGAGCAGCATTAAGCGGATGTTTCCGGGCGATGCAGGTCGCCTGTCCGCTCGCATATCCCAGCTTTTCTTTTCTGTGAGGTGCCGAAATGTACAAGGTCCTGTATAGGAAATACCGCCCCCGGGTCTTTGCGGACGTGGTGGGCCAGCCCCAGGTGACTGTCACCCTTAAAAACGAGCTCATGCGGGGCCGGATCTCCCACGCCTACCTTTTCACCGGCTCCCGGGGCACCGGCAAGACCACCTGCGCCAAGATACTGGCCCGGGCCGTCAACTGCCTGCGCCCGGTGGACGGCGACCCCTGCGGGGAGTGCGAGATATGCCGGGGGCTTGAGGACGGCTCCCTACTGGACGTGATGGAGATAGACGCGGCCAGCAACAACGGCGTGGAGAACGTGCGGGCCATTATCGAGGAGACCAGCTTTACCCCCGCCAGGGCGAAGTACCGGGTATATATCATCGACGAGGTGCATATGCTCTCCCCGGCGGCCTTCAACGCCCTTTTAAAGACCCTGGAGGAGCCCCCGGCCCACGTGGTGTTCATACTGGCCACCACCGAGGTGCACAAGCTCCTGCCCACCATCCTGTCCCGGTGCCAGCGCTTCGACTTCCACCGCATAGACCCGGAGCTTATGGCTGCGCGCCTGGAGCAGGTCAGCGGCCTTGAGGGGGCGCGGCTGGACCAGGAGGCGGCCCTGCTCATCGCCCGGACGGCGGACGGGGCCCTTCGGGACGCCCTGTCCCTTCTGGACCAGTGCCTGGGCCGAGGGACGCATATCACCCTTGAGACAGTGTACGAGACGGCGGGCCTTGCCGCCCGTGATTATCTCGGGCAGCTGGCCCGGGCCGTGGCGGAGCGGGACCCGGCGGCGGCCCTGGGCGTTATAGACCGGCTTTATAGGGAGTCAAAGGACCTGTCCCGGCTCTGCGCGGAGCTGGCTGAGTATTTCCGCGGGCTCCTGCTCTATAAGACCATGAAGGACCCGGGGCCGCTATTACAAGTCTCCCCGGCGGAGCGGGAGGAGCTTTCGGGGCTGTCGGGGGCCATGAGCCTTGCTACAGTTTTACACTGTCTTGACGCTCTTGAGGAGGCCCTGAACAAGATGCGCCTTGGGAACCAGCGCACCCAGCTGGAGATAGCTCTGGTGCGGCTTTGCAGCCCACAGCTTGATACCACGCCGGAGTCGCTGCTGCGGCGCATTGAAGCGCTGGAAAGCGGCACACAGCCCCCCCGGGAGAGCGCGGAGAGGCCGGAGCCCCATAGGGACAGCGATTTTGACCTGCCCCCCGCGCCGGAGCCTCCCCCGCCGGCGGAACCGGCTCCCGAGCCGGCCCCAATTCCAAAGGCCGCGCCGGCCCCAAAGGCTCCCCCCGCCCCAAACCCCAGGCCCGCGGCCGACCCCGGGGTGGAGGAGCTCATGGAAAACGCCAAGCGCTTTGGGGCGTGGCCGGATATTTTACAGCAGCTGAGCGCCGGGAGCAAGAGCGTCGCCATGGCCTTTGAGGGCAGCAGCGCGTATATCTCCGGGGACTATATGCTCATAGACGCGCCGGAAATAGCCTTTGACCTTTTGAAAAAGTCCGACCAGCGCACAAGGCTGCGGGAGGCCATCAGCCGGGTCACCGGGCGGGCGTATAAGCTCGGGCCCTATAAGAGGGCCGGTGAAGGGGCGAAGACGGACCCCATGGACGAGCTGCTCCGGCGGGCCAGAGAGGCCGGCATACCTGTAGAGGAGACATAAGCGTAAAGCTATTGCACTATAAGGGACTATAAAGATTGAAAGGATGACCAATTATGAAAGCCAGACTGCCACAAGGATACCAGACCCCGGGGGCCGCAAATTTACAGCAGCTCGCCCGCCAGGCCCAGAAGATGCAGGAGCAGATGGAGGCCATAACGGAGGAGCTGGAGCAGAAGGAATACACCGCCACCGCCGGGGGGGATGCCGTGCGCGCCACCGTCACCGGCAAGCTGGAGGTAAAGAACGTGGAGATAAAGCCCGAGGTCATCGACCCCGAGGACGCGGAGATGCTGGGGGACCTGGTGACTGCCGCGGTGAACGCCGCCCTCTCCCAGGCAAACGCCGAGAAAGAGGAGAGGATGTCCGCCGTGTCCGGGGGCGCGAGCATACCGGGGCTGTTCTGATGCCGAACTATATCGTGGCCCCCCTGGACGCGCTGGTGGACCGGCTGGAGTCCCTGCCGGGGATAGGTCATAAGACCGCCCAGAGATTGGCGTATCACATACTGAATATGCCCGAGAAGGACGCGAAGGCCTTTTCGGAGGCTATTATAAACGCCCACGAGAAGATACACTACTGCAAGGACTGCTGCAACCTCACCGACGGGGACCTGTGCCCGGTCTGCCGCAGCGACAGGCGGGACAGGACCCTTATCTGCGTGGTGGAGGAGCCCAAGGACGTGTTCGCCCTGGAGCGGGCCGGGGATTATCCCGGGCTTTACCATGTGCTGCACGGGGCCATCTCTCCCCTGGCGGGGGTGGGGCCGGACCAGCTGAAGATAAAGGAGCTGCTGGCCCGGATAGGCACGGGGGTACAGGAGGTCATCATGGCCACAAACCCCACCGTAGAGGGGGACGCGACGGCCCTGTATGTGGCAAGGCTCCTAAAGCCCCTGGGGGTGCGGGTCACGCGGCTGGCATATGGTATACCCGTGGGCGGCGATTTGGAATACGCGGACAACGTGACGTTGCAGCGGGCCCTGGAGGGCCGCAGGGACCTATAAAAAAGTTGGCCGGTCAAGCTGGTCTTAAGCTTGCGGGGGGCTTGGGGGTGAGGGACCCCCAAGGTCTGTTGCCGACGACGTTGGCCTACGGCCAAGTCGGGCGGCGGCCTGTGCCGACGCAGGCCTAAAACGTACTAGGAAAAAAGAGGTGACTGAAATGCCCGAAAAACTCAATACCAAAACCATCGCCCAAAACAAAAAAGCCCACCACGACTACTTCGTAGAGGAGAGCCTTGAGGCGGGCATAGAGCTGGTGGGCACAGAGGTCAAGTCCCTGCGCCAGGGCCGGGCCAACTTAAAGGATTCCTGGTGCTCGGTGGTGGAGGGGGAAATGCTCCTTAACGGCTGCCACATCAGCGCCTATGAACACGGCAACATCTTCAACCGGGACCCTATGAGGGTGCGAAGGCTCCTTCTGCACAAGCGGGAGATAAACCGGCTGTACGGCCTTGTGAAGCAGCAGGGCTACTCCCTTATCCCCCTGTCCCTCTACTTTAAGGGCAGCAGAGTCAAGGTGCAGGTGGGGCTCTGCAGGGGCAAGAAGCTCTATGATAAGCGGGCCGACATGGCAAAGCGGGACGCCCAGCGGGACATGGAGCGGGCCCTGAAGGAGCGAAACCGATAGTATTATTATTTTCTTTAAGGCACGATAAAAAATCGTGCCTTTTGTTATTGCATTTAACACTCTAAAGGTGTATAGTTAATTTAGTGTATAAACGCAAAGCCCGCCCGGGAGTCAGCTTACTCCCGGGCGGGCTTCATATTTCAAATACTTAGAGCTGGTCCGATATGGCGCATATCTCGTCTATCATGCCGCCAATGGTCTCTATGGTATCCAGCAGCGGCCCATCGGTGGAGATATCCACCCCGGCCATCTTCGCCAGTTCCAGGGGCGTGCCGGTGCCGCCGGCCCTGAGGACCCGTTTCCAGTCCTCTACGGCGGGCTGCCCCTCGGTCTGTATGCGCTTGCAGGCGGCGGTGGCCACGGTCAGGCCCGCGGAGTAGGTATAGGAGTAGAGCCCCATATAGTAGTGGGGCTGGCGCATCCAGGTGAGCTCCGCGCCCTCTGTCAGCTCCACCGCATCCCCCCAGAACTTTTGGAGGGTGTCCTTCATAATGGCGCTTAAGGTCTCGGCCTGCACGCTGCCCCCCGCGTCCACTATCCTGTAGACCTCCCGCTGATAGGCGGCCTCCAGCAGGTGGGTGACGAAGTTGTGGTAGTAGGTGTTGCCCACCATATTGCTCAGCACCCAGCGCCTGAAGCGCTTGTCCTCGCTGGTGCTCAAGAGGTAGTGGGCCATAATGAGCTCGTTCATGGTGGAGGGGGCCTCCACAAAGTAGGTGGACACGTTGGTGTCGAAGATGGACTGGGCGGCGTTGCAGGCCTTGAAGTGCCCGGCGTGGCCCAGCTCGTGGGCCAGGGTGAACACGTCTGACATACCGCCGTGCCAGCTGAAGAGGATAAAGGAGTGCCCGCCATAGGGGCTGGCGCAGAAGCCGCCGGTGGATTTGCCCTGGTTTTGGGCAAAGTCCACCCAGCGCTCAGAGTAAGCGTCCCGGACCATCTGCACATAGTCCTCTCCCAGTATGGAGAGCCCCTTCTCAATGTAGTTTTTAGAGTCCTCTATGGTGAGCTTCGGGGAGAACGAAGGGTCCACCGGGAGCTTTAAGTCCGCGTAGGTCATCTTATCCAGACCGTGGACCTTCTGTATCAGCCGGGCGTACCGGCGCATATGCGGGGCCAGCTTCCCCATTATCAAATCTATCTGCCGGTCGTACATCTCCCTGGTCACGTGCTGGTCAAAGAGGAGATAGTCGAACACCGAGCCGAAGCCCCTGAGTGCGGCCATGGTCTTCTCCTTCTGGACCTGGCTCTGGTAGGCGGCGGCGGTGACGTTCTGATACTCCCGGAGCTTATCCGAAAAGCGGCGGAAGGCCTCCCGCCTAACCTCTGTGCAGGGGTCGTACTCGTACTTATCCTCGAACAGGGAGTAGCCCAGGGGGTGCTCCTCCCCCGCCGCGTTAAAGGTGGGGAAACGCATATCCGCAAGCTTCGCCATATTGTAAACGTTATAGGGGGTCCCCAGAGCGGGCGAAAGGGCCGCCAGCACCTTCTCGGTCTGGGGCTCCAGCTGGTGGGGCTTCCACCACAGCAGCTCCTTTAAGTAGCCGGTATTGGGCCCGCCCACGGCTATAGCCGCCTCCAGCACGCTGTCCGGCTGGGCGGTGATCTCGCTGTCTATAAAGCTCAGGCGGCTTGCAAGCTGGGCGCAGAGCCGGGACATGGCCCCGTCCTCCTCCTGGAGCTCCGGGTCGTTATAATCCACCGAAGCGGCCAGGTTCTTGTAGTTCGCCGCGAACCACAGGGTCTGCTGCCACTCCCGGTAGAGGTCCAGGCACCCGAGGAGGTTCTCCGGGGTGGTGAGCTTTCCCTTATACTCCCCCTCTATCTTATCAGTCAGGGCCTTCACCTTGTCAATATCCGACTGAAAATCGGCTTCGGTCTTATACAGTGCCGTAAGGTCCCAGGTGAGCTCCTGGGGCACGTCCTTGCGGGTCATAAGTTCCATTATACCTTCTCCTTTACAATACTATTAAGCAGCCCCCGGCAGCCCTCTGAAACGTCCCGCCAGGCGGCCTCAAAATCCCGGGTAAACCATGGGTCGGCCACGTCTCCCGGCCTGTCCGTATAGTCCAGCAGCAGCCGGAGCTTACCCTCCGGGTCGCCGCCAAAAAGCCGCTCCATGGCCCGCAGATTGCTCCGCTCCATACCTATTATCAGGTCATGCTCCCCATAGTCGCTTTTGCTAAGCTGCCGGGCGGTTTTGCCCGCCGGGTCTATGCCGTGCTCCATGAGCTTGCGCCTTGCGGGCGGGTATACCGGGTTGCCCAGCTCCTCGCCGCTGGTGCCGGCCGAAGCTATGGTGAGCTCAAGCCCCGCCTTTGCGGCCAGGTCCTTCATCACGAACTCGGCCATAGGGCTGCGGCATATGTTTCCAAGGCACACAAAGAGTATTCTCATAGCCTTTGCACCAGCCACTCCACCGAGCGTTTAAGGCACTCCAGCATAGGCCCCGCCCCATAGTGCTCTATGGTATACGCGCCCCTGTATCCCCCGGCCCTTATCCTGTCCAGCAGCTCTCTCATAGGTATCACCCCCGCCCCCACGGGGCTGGGGTTCATGGGCCCGCCGCTTGTGGTCCTGCGCTGCTCCGTGCCAAAATCCGTGCCCAATGCCCGGTCCTTTAGGTGCACGTGGCCTATGCGCCCCCGGAGCCTTTCATAGGCCTCGAGAGCGTCCTCCCCGGCAAAGTAGAAGTTGCCCGTGTCAAAGCAGGCGGAAAGCCCCGGCACAGCGTCCATAAACCGCAGCATACCCCGGCTTGTGGCGATAGGGGAGCTCTCGTTGTCGAAGTCCTCCATGGTAAGGGCAAGGCCCTCTCTGTCCGCCAGCTCTGAGAGCCGCTTTGTGCGCTCTATCCTCCGGCGGGTGCACTCCTCCGGGTCCTCGCCCTCGGGGATAAAGCCGGGAATCACCAGCAGGGTTTTCGCGCCGATAGCTTTCGCGTCCTCAAATATCCCCTTCGCCCTGTTCTCAACCTCCCCGTCGCTCTCAAAGCTGAAGAAGGCGGGCATAGTAGTCACCCCCAGCCCCGCGCTGGCAAGCTCATGGGAGAGCTCCTCAGCCCGGCCCGCTGTGTTGAAGCAGGAGACCTCCAGCGCGGCAACGCCCAGCTTTTTGGCCTCCTGTAAAGCTTCGCCTACAGAGCAGCCCTCCTGCTTGGAGATATCCAGTATATGGTCGTAAAAGGTAGCTATGACAGGCTGTTGCATATGGGGCACTCCTTATGTTATGATAATATCAGGGATTATTGATCTCGAGAGATCACTGATCTCTTCCGCAGCACTTCTTGTACTTCTTCCCGCTGCCGCAGGGGCAGGGGTCGTTGCGGCCTATCTTCGGGCCCTTCACCACTGTCTTTGACTGCTTCTGCTCCCGATAGAGCTCACGGCGGCGCTCCTGTGTCAGAAGGGGCTCCCACTCCGGCAGGTTATACAGCCACTCGGCCTTGGCCTCCACCATGTTCTTATACAGCAGCTCCTTGTCATAGGCCAGGCTCACCTCAGAGTCGGCCTCTATGCTCTCCAGATCGTTCGGGGTTTTCAGGCTGTCGTTTATGCCGTCCAGAAAGCCGGTCATTGTCACAAGGTCCACCCCGAACTTCTTTGCGTAGGACTGCACGGTGCTCTTTCTGGGCTTGCTCTGGAGGATCGCCTTATAGAACTCGGTCTCCTGTTTGAAATACTCCTGCCAGAATTTCGCGCC
The DNA here is from genome assembly GCF_002201475.1 of Acutalibacter muris. NCBI lineage: Bacteria > Bacillati > Bacillota > Clostridia > Eubacteriales > Acutalibacteraceae > Acutalibacter > Acutalibacter muris. Next base: position 2,695,725 of record NZ_CP021422.1, read on the forward strand.
CTTTTTCTCCTGCTGCTCCTGGGCATAGGTGCGCCACTGCTCCAATAGTGCCACTTTTGACTCCTCCTCAAAAATTTGTATGTTATAATATTAGCACAGCAAGCCTGGGCTTGTCAACAAACCAAAGTAAAGTTAGGGGGTTCAATTATGCCGAAAATATCCCCGCCGGGACATATACTGGAAATCATCTCCCGGCTGGAGTCCCGGGGCTTTGAGACCTGGTGCGCGGGGGGCTGCGTCCGGGACGCGCTGCTCCTGCGGGAACCCTCGGACTGGGACATAGCCACCGCCGCCCTGCCCCAGGAGACCGCCGCCTGCTTTCCCGGGCTCAGGGTCCTTGAGACCGGCGCGGCCCACGGCACCGTTACCCTTATCACCCCCAAAGGCCCGGTGGAGGTGACCACCCTCCGGGTGGACGGGGAGTATACCGGCCACCGCCGCCCTATAGGGGTCAGCTTTTCCCGGAACATAAAAGAGGACCTCGCCCGCCGGGACTTCACGGTGAACGCCCTGGCGTACCACCCGGAGCGGGGCCTTCTGGACCCCTTCGGCGGACAGGAGGACCTTCACAGGGGGCTGCTGCGCTGTGTGGGGGACCCTATGCGCCGCTTTGACGAGGACGCCCTGCGCATACTGCGGGCCGCGCGCTTCTCGGCGGCGCTGGGGTTTGAGATAGAGAAGGGCACGCTCTCGGCGGCGCTGGACAGCCTGGGCCTTATAAAGAGCCTGTCCGGCGAGCGGGTACGGCAGGAGCTCACAAAGCTCCTCTGCGCCCCGGGGGCGGGGACCGCGCTGAAAAGGTACCCCCGGATAATCCTCGCCGCCCTGCCGGAGCTCTCCTCTCTCCCCTCTCCCCAGGAGGTTCCGCCGGAACTCGTACCCCGCTGGGCGGCGCTTTTGCGGGACTGCGCCCCGGACAGCGCCCGGGGGCTTCTTCGCCGCCTGCGCTTTCCAAACCGGGAGATATCGGAGATAACCCGGCTCATAAGGCAGCTGCCCCTCACCCCCCAGGGTCTGAGCCTTTGGAAACGGCTGGAGACCGCCGGGCTCACCTTAAAGGACCTGGCCGTCTCCGGCGGGGACCTGATATCTCTTGGGTACAGCCCGGGCCCGGGGCTGGGGGCGGCCCTTGAGGGGCTCCTGCGGGGGGTGCTCTCCGGGGAGCTTCAAAACAGCCGGGAAGCGCTCCTCTCCCATGCCGCAAAAAATATGTAGGGCCCAAGGTGCCCGGGCCCTATGTTTACCCTTCTTTTGCTTTAGCTGAATTGGGGGGGCTCCCCGCCCCGGGGAGCCCCGCTGCCCCTGGGGTCCTGGCCCCCAAGACCGAAGCTGATGGACAAGGCCTGGTTCACCCGGTCCATGGAGCTCTGGTCCAGCCTGCCCATCTTCTCCCGAAGGCGGTGCTTGTCAAGGGTTCGCACCTGCTCCAAAAGCACCACCGAGTCCTTTATCAGCCCGCTGCCCTGGGCGTCCACCTCGATGTGGGTGGGCAGGCTGGCTTTGTCCCTCTGGCTGGTGATAGCGGCGGCGATAACCGTGGGGCTGAACCGGTTGCCCACGTCGTTCTGTATGATAAGCACCGGCCGCACGCCCCCCTGCTCCGAGCCCACCACCGGGCTCAGGTCGGCGTAATAGATGTCTCCTCTGTGTACGTTCACGGCTTTTCACTCTCCAAAAAGATTTTGTCACAGGTATTCTTGCCAAAGCGGAAAGCTTTTAATCACGGGGACAAAAACTTCCGTTCCATTCTATGCGGGAGAAGGGCTTGTTGACTTTTCGGGCCGGTAAAGGTATACTGTATACTGCAAAAGAAAAAAATACCAAGAGGTAAGCCGTATGAAGAAACCGTCTCTTGAAAGCCTGGGCCTTTATGAGAGGACCCCGAAGATATGTATACCCCTTATGGCCAAGGACCTTGCCGGGCTCTCCCTACAGCTCCTTGAGAACAGGACCCTGCCCGGGGACCTGTACGAGTGGCGGCTGGACCGCTATGAGGGGGACATAGAGCTGGGCCTGGGGATATATAAACGTGCCGTAAGCCTGCCACTGCTGTGCACCCTGCGCACCAAGGGCCAAGGGGGCGAAATAGAGCTGGACCCGCCGGAGTACCTCCGGCGGGTAAGGGAGCTTATAGAGCTATCGGAGCATTTCCAGCTTATTGACATTGAGCTCTGTGCCGGGGACAGCGCGGTCCGGGAGCTCACAGAGGCCGCCCACGAGAGGGGCCTTTTGGCCGTTGTCTCCCAGCACGACTTTGCGGACACGCCCCCCGGAGAGGAGATGCTGAGGACCCTTGTCCATATGAAGGACCTGGGCGCGGACCTGCCGAAGCTGGCGGTCATGCCAAAGAACCCCTTAGACGTGTTCAGCCTGATGTCCGCAAGCTTCGAGGCCTACGCCCTTTTGGGCCCGGTGATAACCATGAGCATGGGCGAGATAGGACGGCTCAGCCGGGCGGCGGGCAGCTTTACCGGGTCCTGTATCACCTTCGGCGCGGGGGCAAGGGCCTCGGCCCCGGGACAGCTGGGCGCGGCGGAGCTAAGACAGGTCTTGGACATACTCGGGCGCGGCCTTTAAAGGCCCGGCCTTTTATAAGGAGAGAGCAGATCATGAATGACAGAAACGACATAGACTCCATACTGGACTCCATGTTCAGGGGCGGCGTCCTCAATGTAAAGAGCCAGGCCGCCAAGGACGCGGAGAAGTCCTTAGAAGCCGTGGGGCGGGCCCAGCAGGACATGAGCCAGTCCCTTCAGGAGAGCATCGAGCGCATGACAAGAGAGGCCCAGGCCGACATGGACGAGCTCCAAAGACGGCTTGAGAGCGACGGCGTAAGCTCCGAAACCTCCGGCAACACCGGCAGCCCCGCCGCCCTTGCCGGGGCCTTTGAGACCGCCAGGCGGGAGACCCTTGGCAGGGTCCTGGGCCAGGAGGAGTTCGTGAACGCCCTGACCCTGGCCTTCAAGCGGCCCTTCGTGGCCGGGTCCCCGGACCAGCTGCCCCTGTGCCGGGCGGCTCTTTTGGGGAGCCAGGGCACAGGCCGCCGCAGCGCCGTGGAGAGCATGACCGCCTCCCTGGGGCGGCTGGGGGTGCTGAAGACCCCGAAGACCTCACAGATAGACCTTGCCGCCTACAGCGCGCCGGGGTCCGAGAAGCTGCTGGTCCAGGACCTGTTTTCCGCCTTAAAGGGCGGCGCGGCCTCTCTGGTCTTTGTGAACTATGAGGGGTGCCACCCCTCTGTGCTGCCCCTCTTGTTCTCGGCCTTCACCACCGGCAGGGTCCCCCTTCCCGGCCGCTACGCCCAGCAGAAGGGACTGCTTATAGACGTGGGCACGGCCCTGGCCCCCGGGGCGGTGTCGGAGCTGTCCCTGGGGGGCAAGTACCTGTTCCTGCTGGCGGGGCCGGACCCGGCAAGGCTCTCGGGGGCCTTCGGCAGCGTGTTCACGGGGGGCCTTGACGACGTGCTCTCCACCGGGGAGTTCTCTAAGGAGAGCCTTACAGCGATAGCAAGGCTGCGCCTTGAGGAACTAAAGGAGCGGACAGAGCGCCAGCTCTCCTTCACCCTCAGCTTCGGCGAAAAAGAGACAGAAGCCCTCGCCGCCCAATACAGCCGGGAGCGGGGCGCCGCCGCCCTTGGCTCCGCCGCAGAGGGGCTCTATAAGGCCATGAGCGAGGAGAAGCTGCGCCGGTCCCTGGGGCCGGTAAACGCCGCGCTGGTTTGCGGGGAGAAGGGGCTCGTGATAGAATACGAGGGCCCTGAAATTCAGGGCATAATAATCCCCCGGTCCCCGGAGACGGCGGCCAGCGCCGCCGAGCTCTCCGCCGTGAAGGAGGAGCTCTCCGGCATAACCGGCCTTGAAAACGTGAAGGAGTATGTGCTGTCCCTGGAGGACAACTTCAATATGCAGCGCCTGAGAAAGGAGCGGGGCCTAAAGGCCGAGACCCCCAGTATGCACATGATCTTCACCGGCAACCCCGGCACCGGCAAGACCACCGTGGCAAGGATAGTGGCAAGGTATTTAAAGGCCATGGGGGCCCTGTCCGGGGGGCAGCTGGTGGAGGTCACCCGGGCGGACCTTGTGGGCCAGTACGTGGGCCACACCGCGCCCCTTACCCAAAAGGCCCTACAGTCCGCCATGGGCGGGGTGCTCTTTATCGACGAGGCCTACTCCCTCTACCGGGGCCGGGACGACAGCTTCGGGCTGGAGGCCATCGACGCGCTGGTAAAGGGCATGGAGGACCACAGGGACAAGCTTGTGGTGATACTGGCGGGTTACTCCCGGGAGATGGAGGAGTTTTTAACGGCCAACTCCGGCCTTCGGTCCCGGTTCCCCAACATTATCGAGTTCCCGGACTATACCCCCGAGGAGCTCTGGGACATCACCGTGAGCATAGCCTCCGGGATGGGGTATAAGCTGGACGAGAGCTGCAAAAGGCCCCTTATAAAGTATTACACCCACCAGCAGATAAGCGGGGACCCCCGGGTAAACGGCAACGGCCGCATGGCCCGCAACCGGGTGGAGGCGGCGGTGATAGCCTGCTCCCGCCGGAACATGAAGGCCGGGGAGCAGGAGCGGGACCTGGAGCTGCTGCTGCCGGAGGACTTCGGCCTTGAGCCGGTCCCCGAAACAGATCTGTGGGAGGGAATGTGATGAAAAGAATACTCGCTTTTATCCTGCTGCTGGCCCTGACCCTGTCAGGCTGTAAGGGGAGCTCCGAGCCCTCAGAGGAGAGCTCCGCCGCCTTCAACGGGGACTCCCGGGTGGTGTGCCTGTACGGCTCCTATGCCGAGGCATGGCTGCTGGCGGGCGGGGAGCTTGTGGGGGTCACCGAGGACGCCGTGAAGGAGCGGGACCTGGACGTGGGGGAGGCCCAGGTAATAGGCACCGTGAAGGAGCCCAATGCCGAGGCTATTATCGCCCTGGAGCCGGACCTTATTATCTTCTCAGAGGATATCGCCGCCCAGGTGGACATGGTGGACGTGTTCACGGACGCTGGGATAGCCGTCAGTGGCTATCGGGTGGACACCTTCGGGGACTACTCGGAGATGATGGAGGAATTCTGCGGCATTACCGGCCACGAGGAGCTTCTTTCGGAGTACGTCGAGAAGCCCCGGGAGCAGATAGAGTCCGCCCGGGACAAATACGGCTTTAAAGAGGAGGGACCCCGGGTGCTGCTGATACGCGCCTTCTCCAGCGGCATAAAGGCCAAGACCGACGACGAGCTGGCCGGGGCCATTATGAAGGACCTGGGCTGCAATAACATCGCCGACGACCACCCCTCTATGCTGGAGGACCTGAGCCTTGAGGAGGTCATCTCCTCGGACCCCGACTATATCTTCGTCACCACCATGGGGGACGAGGACGCGGCCCTCTCTTACCTTCAGGGCGTGATAGAGGAGAACCCCGCCTGGGAGGGCCTTGCCGCCATAAAGGCGGGCCGCTTCCATGTGCTGCCCAAGGACCTGTTCCACTATAAGCCCAACCACCGCTGGGGGGAAAGCTATGAGTATCTGGGGAAGCTTCTCAAGGAGTAGGGAGAGTAAAAAAGAGTATGAAAAATCCGGGCTGCCCGGGGGCGTTAAGCTGGCCCTTCTGGCAGTCCTTACGCTGTTCTGCGCCCTTTCTGGGCTCTGCCTTGGCTCTACGGTAATAGACCTGCCCGCCGCTTTAAGCGGGGTTCTCTCCGGGGACCTTGCCTCGGCCCAGAGCCGCATACTCCTGTACGTGCGCCTGCCAAGGGTCATAGCGTCCCTGCTCTCCGGCGCGGCCCTCTCCGTCAGCGGTATGCTCCTCCAGGCGGTGCTCTCGAACCCCCTGGCCGCCCCCAACGTCATCGGGGTCAACGCCGGGGCGGGCTTCTTCACCTTTTTAAGTATGGCCCTGCTGCCCGGGGTCCGGGGGGCGGGACAGCTGGGGGCGTTTTTCGGGGCCCTTGTGGCCGTGGTCCTGGTGCTGGCCGTGTCCGCCGGGGCGGGCAGGCTTACCATCATACTCAGCGGCGTGGCGGTCAGCAGCATCTTCACCGCGGGCATAAACACCGTAAAGACCTTCTGCCCCGACACCCTCTATAACGGCAGCGCCTTTCTTATCGGCGGCTTTTCGGGGGTGTCCCTTCGGGACCTGTCCCCCGCCTGGGCCGTGATACTTCTGGCCCTGGGGCTCTCCCTGGGGCTCTCCCCCCAGGCGGACCTGCTGGGGCTGGGTGAAACCCCGGCCCGGAGCCTTGGCATGAACGTGAGCCTCACACGCCTTGCTCTGATACTCCTGTCCTGCGTGCTGGCCGGGTGCGCGGTGAGCTTTTCGGGGCTTTTGGGCTTTGTGGGCCTTCTGGCCCCGCATATCGTGCGCAGGCTCTTTAAGGAGTCCAAAACCTCCCACCGGCTGCTCCTCCCCGCCGCGGCCCTTCTTGGTGCGGGCTTTGTCACCCTCTGCGACCTGCTGAGCCGCCTCCTCTTCGCCCCCTATGAGCTGCCGGTGGGCATACTCCTGAGCTTTGTGGGCGGGCCCTTCTTCCTATATCTGCTCATAAGGGAAAGGCGGCGGGTACTATGATGGAGTTTCGCCATATCACCTCGGGCTACCCGGGCCGCACGGTCCTTTCGGACGTGAGCCTCACCGTGCCCCGGGGCAAGATAACCGCCCTTATCGGCCCCAACGGCTGCGGCAAAAGCACTCTGTTGAACACCGCCGGGGGGCTTATAAAGCCCAGCGCCGGTGAAATACTGCTGGACGGCAGGCCCCTTCCCTCTTATAAGCGCAGGGAGCTGGCCCGGCTCATGGCCCTTCTGCCCCAGTCCCGGGAGCTCCCCCGCCTGACAGTGGAGCGGCTTGCCGCCTTTGGGCGCTATCCCCACGGGGATATGCAAAGCGCAAAGGGGCAGATAGAGGAGTCCCTTCGCCGGGCGGGGGCCTGGGAGCTCAGACATAGGGAGCTCCGGGAGCTCTCCGGGGGCGAGCGGCAGAGGGCGTATATCGCTATGGCCCTGTGCCAGGACAGCGAGCTTCTGCTGCTGGACGAGCCCACCACCTATCTGGACATAGGCCAGAAGAACCAGGTGATGGAGCTTGTCCGGGACCTGAACGTCCAGGGCAGGACCATTTTAGCCGTGCTCCACGACCTGCCCCTGGCCTTTATGTACAGCGACTATGTGGCCCTTATGGAGAGCGGAAAACTCACAGCCTTCGGCACGCCTGATGAAGTCCGGGAGTCCGCCGCCAAAGCCTTCGGCGTGAAGCAGGCCCTTGTCACCCTTGAGGGCCGGGAGCAGATAATTTTCTACTGAACTATCTCCACCACCCGGACCCGGCCCTCTCCCACCGTGAACCTGACCTGGACCCCCGCAAAGCCCATTCCATAGACCCGCTCCGGGTCCCTATGGTAGTGGGGTCGGGGGTCCGCCGCCAATACGGCCAAAAGTGCCTCCCGGTCCCCGGGGGGCACCTTGTTTAAAAGCTCCGGGGGACAGTCCACCGAAAGGGGCTCCCAGGGCTCCTGGTCCGTAAAGCCGCCCCGGGCCCCCTCTATGCTGTCCGCCCCGGGCAGGTAGGGCTTCACGTCATAAATGGGCGTGCCGTCCGCCATATCCGCCCCCTTCACCACCAGCACCGGCCCCTCGGGCCCCTCATAGTCCACCCCGCAGAGCTCCACGCAGGACAGCCCCAGGGGGTTCGGCCTAAAGGGCGACCGGCTGGCGAACACCCCCACCCGCCGGTTGCCCCCCAGCCGCGGCGGCCGCACCGTGGGCGACCACTTCCCCGGTGGGTTCTTTGAGAAGCCCCATATAAGCCACAGGTGGGAGAAGCCCTCTATCCCCCTAAAGGCCTCCCGGGCCCTGTACTCCGGCCCGAACACCACCCGGCCCCGAAGCTCCTTCACCACCCCGCTCTGGCGGGGTATGCCGAACTTTTCCGGGAAGCCGGTCCTTATGTGGGCAATGGGGCGCAGCTCCATTTTTTGTCACTCCTCGTCTGCATATTCCGCGACCCCATCAAGGCCGCAGCCAAGTATTTTACAGAGCTTGTCCAGCGTATGGGTTGAAACAGGCATATCCCTTTGCAGCCGCTGGACGGTGGCGTGGCTCATGCCGCACTTGAAGCGCAGGGTATAGGTAGTAAAGCCTTTTTCGGCCATTGTTCTCCATAATGGCGCATAGCGTATCATCTTATTTCCTGCTCCAATTCGTCAAAAATCGGTCCTGAGAAAAATTCGGCCAGAGAAATCTCTAAGCCGTCGCAGAGCTTCTTTATTACATCTATGTGCAGCTTTCTGCGCTCGGGCTTCATCATGCAGTAGACCGTGGTGGGCGGAACGCCCGAGATATTGGCCAGCTCGTTGTAGCATATGCCCCGCTCTCTGCACAGCTCGTCGAAATGCTTTGCTACCGCGTCTTTGACGTACATAAAATCACCTCAAAGACAGTGTAGCCAAATTTACGCACACGCAATTAGGCACTTGCCTAAATCGAAATAACATGATATAATAGGTTTGCGGTCATAAAACTTCACCGCACCTCCTGCTCCAGCCGGTCAAACTCCGGGGTGGAGAAAAATTCCCCCAGGGTGATGTCCAGGCCGTCGCAGAGCTTCTTTATAGTCGACACCGTTGTGGTGTTGTTCTTCCTGTTGATGATGTTGTTCACCGTGGACTGGGTCACGCCGCTCATATTGCACAGCTTGTTGACCGATATCCCCCTCTGCTGGCACAGGGCCAGTATCCTGTCCGTTATGGCTTCTTTAAGTTCCATTTCAATCACCTCGCTCCTGCAAAACTGAGGATAAAAGAAATGGGTTGACAAAGCTAACCCTAAAGGGTTAAAATAACCATAAAGGGTTAATTTATTCTACATAAGGACAGATATCACCACCTTACTTAGTTTTCTGCTCAAATTCGGGGTCCGAGAAAAATTCCCCCAAGGTTATCCCGAAACCGTCGCATAGCTTTTTGATGGTAGCGATATCGGGGTTCCTGCTCTCCCCATTAAGTATTCCCTTAATAGTGCTTTTTGGCACGGCGGCGGCAGCACTCAACTGGTTCGGGGTAATACCGCGCTCACCGCACAGCCGGCAGATCCTTTTTGCAATTATCTCGTATGTATTCATAACAGCCCTCCTGAAGGATTATGCTCTACATGATAAGCCCTCAAGAGGACATTTGTTAGTGATGTGTCACTGATTGTAATGCTGATTTTAAAATACAAGGAGGAAAAATATGTCTGAATACAGTGAATTTCTGCGGAACAATCTTAAAAGCCTGCGCGTTGCCTGCGGCTTCACCCAAAACGTGGTGGCGGCGGCTCTGGGCGTGTCCCGGCCCACCTACTCCTACTATGAGAGCGGCAAGACCGTCCCCGATGTAGAGACCCTGACAAAGCTCGCCAAGATATACGGCGTATCCTTCGGGCAGCTGGCGCTGCCCGAGGAGAGCCCCGAGCTGCCCCCCCAGGGCGTGAGGGCCCGGCACACTCCCGCCGCCGACCCCCGGACCATCGGCGACCTCAGCGAGGCGGAGAAGGAGCTTATCGCCCGGCTGCGGGCGGAGAAGCCCTAAGTAAAAACCCCTAGTAAGCTAGGGGTTTTTATCACTGTATTTACCGGCAGATATCTTTAAGGAACCCCACCGCCGCGGCGATGTCCCTGCCGGGATCCTCGCCCACCTCGCGCTCGATGGTAAGGAAGCCCTTGAAACCTATCTCCTCGAGGGCCTTAAGGTACGCCGGGAAGTCCACAACGCCCTCGCCCAGAGGCAGCTCCTCAAAGCTGCTGCTGCCCAGCATCTCCGCCTCGGCAAGACCGTAGACTATTTCCGGCTCCACATAGCGAAGGCGCTTGCCGTCCTTGGCGTGGGTGTGGACAATATAATCCTTAAGGGTGTACACCGCCCCAACCGGATCGTCGCCGGTGACCATGACGAAGTTCGCGGGGTCCAGGTTCACCGCCACGCCCTTGGAGTGCAGCCCGTCCAGGAAGCCCTTTAAGGTGGCCGCCTCCTCGGGGCCGGTCTCTATGGCGAAGTGGGCCCGAAGACTGTCCGCGTACTGGGCCAGCTCCCCGCAGGCCTCCTGCATTATGCCATACCTGGGGTGCTTGCTGTCCTTTGGCACAACGCCTATGTGGGTGGTGACCACGTCTGTCTCAAGGTCCAGGGCAAGGTCCAGTATGCGCTTTGAGCGCTCTATCCTTCCGGGGTTTATCTCCGGGTCGTCGAAGCGCCCGATGTCGCCGCAGAGGGCCGACACCGTAAGGCCCCGGTCCTTCACGGCCTTTAGGAGCTCCCGACGCCTGTCTGGGGTCAGGTTCTCGGGGGTCAGCTCGCCGTCGGTGACCCTTATCTGCACGCCGTCCATGCCCAGGGCCTTGGCCTTGTCCAGGGACTCGATGACGGGAAGCTTGAAGCTCTCCAGCAGTACGCCTATGGGAAAGTTATACATATTTGTTCTCCTGTTTCTCGCAAATTATGATTATATTGTCCTCAAGTCAAATCTATCTCGTGGTGCTGCTCTGCTGAATCGTAGATAGCCTGCATCATCTCCGCCGTGATGATAACCGTGTCAATATGTGACGGCAGCTTCCGCCCGGTCTTGATGCAGTCGATGAACGCGTCTATCTCGTTCTGGAAGTGGTCGCGCATCTTGAACTTGGGGGTATACTCCACCAAAGCGCCGTTCTCCGTGGTATAAAGGGTGAAGTCCGAGCCGTAATGGAGCCGTATGCCCCCCTTATCGCCCATAAAGTCGATGTAGGTCTCGCTCTCGCCGATATTCTGGGCCCAGGCGCCGTTCAGGGTAATCACCGGGCCCTCGGTGCGAATCATGCCGGTGACGGAGTCGTCCACGTCATAGGTGCCGTTCTCCTTGTCGCTGCTCTGCTCGGCCCACATATCCACATAGGTGTAGTTCTTCATGTCCTTACCCAGCTTGCAGAAGGTCTCGCCGGTGACGGTCTTGACCTTCGGATCCCCACAGCAATACATGACAATGTCCAGATAGTGCACGCCCCAGTCGATAAGGGCCCCGCCCCCGGCGATGGCCTTGGTGGTAAAGGCCCCGCCCAGGCCCGGGATAGAGCGGTGGGCCCGGAAGCTTGCGTACACGTGGTGCACGTCGCCCAGCTTTCCGGCGTCGATATACTCCTTTATGCGGTTGACGCTGTCGTTAAAACGGTTCACAACGCCGATGTTCAGCACCCGGCCGGTCTCGTGCTGGACCTTCTGCATCTCCAAAGCTTCGGCATAGGTCCTGGCGGCGGGCTTCTCGCAGAGTACGTGCTTACCGGCCCGCAGGGCGTCGATGGCTATCTGGGCGTGGACGTTGTTGGGGGTGCACACGGACACCGCCTCTATCTGCGGGTCATTTAGAACCTCGTGATAGTCCGTGACAGCCCTGCCGCAGCCGTACTGTGCCACGGCCTTCTGGGCGCGCTCCAGGATTATGTCGCAGAAATAGACTATCTCCGCTTCGGGGTTGTTCATATAGGACGGGATATGCGCGGCGTTTGCAATGGTGCCGCAGCCGATAACTGCTACTTTCATTTTGCTACCTCCTTTAAATACGCTTTAAGGATAGTCTTTATCTCCTCGATGGTATAGCTATCCTTTTCGCTGTTTGATTCAAATATCTCAATCAAATCGAACACTGCCGCTTTTGTGATGATAAGCTGTTCTCTTTCTGTAGGCATTATCGCACTCTCCTTTGGATTTTCAGGTCGCCCCGGTATTAGTGTGATTATAACCTAAGCTGAGGGAAAAAGCAATAGGGAGAGAGAATAATCTCCCTCCCGGCTGAAAGTTTTTTTCAGTGGGGCGCGGCGCGTGTCAACCCCCCTTTTTCCTCACCGGTATCAGCAGGTCCAGCTGGGGTATCTCCGGCTCGCCTTCGGTGGTCTCCTGGATATGGCCGTAGAAATTCAGGTGCTCCTCAAGGCAGCCGTACATATCCTCCGGGGTGCCGGAGCCCGCTATCTCATACTCCTCGCTCTCATTGGCCCACTTGAAGAGCCACTGCCACTCGTGGAAGTCGCCCATCTTTATGGCGTGGGCGGCGTAGGTGCCCCCCTCAAGCCGCTTCTTCTCTAGAGGCTCCGGCACGTCCATGTCGTCAGGTATTGTCACCCAGAACTCATAGCCGTACTCGCCGCCCTCGGGCGGGGGATTGGGGGAGTTGAAGCCGTAGAGGCGCACGTCGCCGGTCTTCCAGAGCTTATGCTCCCTTGTGAAGTCCGCTATCATCAGCCCGGCGTGGTCCTCGGGGTCGGGCCCGAAGTATCGGGCGGCAGCCACGGTGGCGGCGGGCAGGTGCACTATGCGCACGTCCGTCAGCTTCATGTTCTCCTCGGCCTTCTGTAAATTCTCCATTTTCCTTGCACGCTCCTTTTCTAATTCGTATGAGTTTGTGAGAGCCGGAAGCACAGCGCTGATATCCTCGTCCAAAAGCACGTCCCCGGCCGGGAGCCAGTACCGGCTTTTAAGCGAGCCCAAAAGCTCCCCGATCACTTCCCTCAGTGCCCCGAGGCTCTCCAGCTCCGTGCCCAGCTCCGAAAGCTTCTGCTGGAACACGTAGATGGCCCACTGGGCGCTGGGGTCGTCAAGGATAAGCTTCACCTCCCGAAGGGGTATGCGCAGGCGGCGCAGGACGATGACCTGCCGCAGCCGTCTCACGGCCTCCTGGTCGTACATCCTGTAGGCATACCCTTCTGCCCGGCCGCTCTCTATGAGCCCCTGCTCCTCATAGTAACGGAGCATCCGGGTGGAGAGCCCCAGGCTTCTCGAAACGTCAGTGACGGTCAGCATGTTTTCCATGGACTCACTCCTCTCTGGGTATCAGTATAAGGTGCGACACGGTGTCGAAGTCAAGGGATAAATTTCAAAAAGAACAGAAAATATTTTTGGAAAAGTTCGCCTTTCATACGAAACATTTCGGGGTTTTAGAGGGAAGGTTGAGAGGGGTTTTAATAAGGAGGTGAACCAAGTGACATATATAGACCGCTTAAACTCTTTCAACCGCTCCCAAGTCTTACGATATCAAGGAATTAATGGCCCGTTACGTCTGCCTGAGCACCTCTGAGGACCAGTCTATCAGCAGGCTGTAGGCTTCGCCCACATTATCCGGGCGCGGGCCCGCCAGCATATCCAGTATCCTGCGCTCCCGCCCTGACAGCGCCCCCGCAAGCTCGGCCCTTGTGGCGCGGTACCCTCCGTCTCTCACCAGCGCCCAAAGCCGCAGGCAGAAGAAGGCCGACTTCAAAAGCCCCGGAAGGGCCCCGGCCAGGTCCCCATAAAGGTAGGTGTGGCAGACGGCGTGATAGAGGTTCGCGGCCCCGATTCGCAGTGCCTCCCGCCGGTCCCCATCGGTGAACTCCGGCAGGTACGGCGCAAGCTCCCCCACAACGGGCTTCGTGTCCAGGGCAAGGCTCAGAAGGTCGTACCGGGGCCAATTTTCAAGCTCCCGCCGCCCGCAGATAAAGCCGCAGGCAAGCCCGCTCTGGGGCATAGCGCCCACGACGGAGCGGTAGCGCCGTAAACCGGCAATGTCAGCTTTATCCAGGATAGTCACAATATCAATGTCACTCTCCGGCGTGGCCTCTCCCCGGGCGTAGCTGCCCTGATACCCCATAAACAGCAGCCGGGGGCCGAATTCCGCTCGGAGCCTTTGGGCGAACTCCCGGGTCCATGAGCCTATCTCTATCATTTTGCACCTCCAAAAAATCCCGGGGAGCACCCTTGACATTTGGGCGGATCCGGGGTATAATAAGCATAAGGGGACGCTGCCGTTGAGCGGTTAGCTCACCTTGAACGTTTTATGTGATTTTATTTTACCACACTAGCCGTCCGGGGCCTAGCCGGGCGGCTAGCAGACTTTTGGGGCTATGTATATCAGCACCGCAAGCCACAAAAGAATGGCCAGGGCGTACTTCCATACTTTTCCCATCAGCGCCACCTCCCTTGTTATTTTTCCTTATGGAAATTAAACATCAAGGAAAGTGACCACCCCCTTTCGGGAGGGCTAACCGCACGACAGCGTCTATAGACATTCTACCACATTCCCTATATTATGTCAAACAAAATCCCCTTTTTATCTTTCGCGCCGGCAGCTTCGCCCTTGTCAGGAGGTCTACAGTATGCTTGAAGAAATATCCTTCCCCGAGCACGAGTATGAGTCAATTCAAAATTATTTAGATAAACTGGGGTATTGTTACACCACGAGGGTGTATAAAGAGGTCGGGAAATATAAAGCCGGGGAATTATATACTGCCCCGTGGGGCGATGTATTGCGAATAGACAAAGTTGAAACATACTGGAAAGTGTCAGACCGCCCTTTCTATGACGAAATGAGTGATGACGAAAGGCGGGAGATTTGTAAATATTCTGAAGATATGGGACTGCCATATGAATTTATAAAATTTTCCAGAAGTCCGGCATAGTATAACATCGGCAGATTTCAGTTGCGTTTCCTGTTTTCTGTCAACCAACAAAGAAACCCCCAGGGAGCCTGTCCCCGGGGGCCTTTTTGCGTTCTGAATTACTTCTTAGATAGAAGCGAAGTACTTAATGGTGCGTACCATCTGGCTGGTGTAGCTGTTCTCGTTGTCATACCAGGACACGACCTGGACCTGATACAGGCCATTGCCTATCTCGGTGACCATGGTCTGGGTGGCGTCGAACAGGGAGCCGTAGGTGATGCCGATGATGTCAGAGGACACCAGGGGCTCCTCGGTGTAGCCGAAGGAGTCGCTGGCGGCGGCCTTCATGGCGGCGTTGATGCCGTCAACGGTCACGTTCTCGCCCTTGACAACGGCCACCAGGAGGGTGGTGGAGCCGGTGGGTACGGGCACGCGCTGGGCGGAGCCTATCAGCTTGCCGTTAAGCTCGGGGATAACCAGGCCGATGGCCTTGGCGGCGCCGGTGGAGTTGGGAACGATGTTCACAGCGGCGGCGCGGGCACGGCGCAGGTCGCCCTTGCGGTGGGGGCCGTCGAGAACCATCTGGTCGCCGGTGAAGGCGTGCACGGTGGTCATGATGCCGCTCTGAATCTCGGCGTACTTATTCAGGGTGTTGGCCATGGGGGCCAGGCAGTTGGTGGTGCAGGAGGCGGCGCTGATGATAGTGTCGCTGCTGTCCAGGGTGCCCTCGTTGACGGAGAACACGATGGTCTTCAGGTCCTTGCCGGCGGGGGCGGAGATGACGACCTTCTTTGCGCCCGCGTCGATATGGGCCTGGCTCTTCTCCTTGGAGCAGTAGAAGCCTGTGCACTCCAGCACAACGTCAACGCCAATCTGGCCCCAGGGCAGGTCCTTGGCGTCCTTCTCGGCATAGATCTTGATAGTCTTGCCGTCCACAGTGATGGAGTCCTCGCCGGCCTCCACCTTGTCGCACAGGGCGTAGCGGCCCTGGGCGGAGTCATACTTCAGAAGATGGGCCAGCATCTTGGGGCTGGTCAGGTCGTTGATAGCCACGACCTCGTAGCCCTCTGCGCCGAACATCTGGCGGAAGGCCAGGCGGCCTATGCGGCCAAAACCGTTGATTGCAACTTTTACAGACATTGGAAAGACCTCCTAAAAGTTTATGGTGCCGTACTTACTCTTATTCTAATACATTTTTTCCAAAATTACAAGACCCCTCCAATATTTTTAACGGGAAAATTCCGCGGGATATCTTCTGCGCCCAAAAGGAAAATGCGCAAACAAAAGACAGCCGCTGCAAACGGCTGCCTTTTGAGAAAGGAGATTTTCTTATGGCCCTGCGGGCTCCGCAGAAACCCCCAGCGATGGCCATCTTGTTTTCTTGAATCTTAAGAGATATTATACACCAATGGAGCGGGTTTGTCAAGTCCCCCAGGGGCTTGTTTCGCTGTATCTAAATCAAAAGTATAGCACGACCGGGCCAGCTGTCTGCCGGCGGGCTCCGCTTTTTTATGTCTTTATTATATAACCCTCTAGGACCGTTTATCCACCTCCAGCTCCGCCCCCGGATAATAATGCTCCAGTATCTCCCTGTACCCCGCCCCGGCCTTTGCCATGAACACCGCCCCGGCCTGGCTCAGCCCCACACCGTGGCCCCAGCCCCGGACGGTGAACCGCAGGCCGCCCTCTGTGGGCTCCCAGGTGAAGGCGGCGCTTCTCAGGCCCAGGGCGGCGCGGACCTCCTGGCCGGTAAAGCTTTCGCCGCCTATGTCCACGGACAGCACCGTGCCCGAGGGGGTGTACTCCGCCCCGGAGAGAGGCTCCTCCGGGTCCAGGCCGGAAACCCCCAGGGCACCTTCAAGCTCCTCAAGGGTGAACCCGGCATAGCTCAGGTACCCGTCGCTGAACATATCCCCGGGGCTGGCCACGGCCTGTAGGTAGGGGTGGTCCTTATCCGCATCTTCGGCCCAGACATTTTGTACACTCTCGGTGCCGCCCGGAGAGATGGCGAAATATGAGGCCAGGATAAGCTCGCCCCCATAGGTCAGGGTCTGGCCGTACACCTCGTCCACCACCCCGCTGAGTATCTGCCGGTACTCCTCATAGTCCTCTCCCCAGCGCTCCCTCATGACCTCCTCGGGCACGTAGACCAGCCATTTCCCGCTGTCGCAGGCTATCTCCCCGCCCGCCGCCCTCTGGCGGCTGTAATAGGTATAGGCGGCCACGGCCTGGGCCTTCAGCGCCTCTTTAGGGGCGTGCAGGTCCATCTCGCAGGCCAGGTCCGCCATGAGGAACTCCCGGGCGGGGACGGTCAGGGACTTCTCCGTGGCGGAGTCGTATAGGGTGAAGCTGTCGCTGCTTCCGGGTCCGGCCGCGGGCTCTGGCAGGGCTGAGCTTACGCCGGGGTCCTGGGACGGCGCGGGCGACAGGGCCGGACCGGGCGTGGGCTCCGGCACGGCCTGTCCCGGGGCGCTGGCCGTGGGGCCGGGTATGTAATAGTACAAAAGTGGCGGCAGGAGGGTTATCAGCAGATAGAGCAGGAGAAAGCAGAGAAACAGACGCTTTAAGGCCGGGCGGCTGGACTTTTTCATTTTACGCTCCTTTTTCTTCCAGAATTTTTGTTGAACCGGGCGGTTTTGCATAACATAATGCCGAAACCTGCAAAATCCCTTGACTTGTCCGGGCCGAAGGGGTAATATAATATAGAGTAATGAAAGAGAGGTAAGTGGATTATGCAGAGACTTAATAAAGAGAGCCCCGAGAGCACCACCGTCTCCGAGCTCTGTGAGGAATACAGAAGGAACAACTCCATCAGCCGCCGGGAGCTGGAGCGCTTCGACGTGAAGCGGGGCCTTAGGAATGCCGACGGCACCGGGGTCATGGCCGGGCTTACCCATGTGTGCAACGTCCACGGCTACCTTATCGACGACGGCGACAAGGTCCCGGACAAGGGGCGGCTGACTTATCGGGGCATAGACATAGAGGACATCGTAAGCGGCTGTGCGGCTGAGGGGCGCTTCGGCTTTGAGGAGGTGGCGTGGCTGCTCATCTTCGGGGAGCTGCCGGACCAACGCCAGTATAAGCGTATGTGCGACCTGCTTTTTGACAACCGTGAGCTGCCCGAATACTTCCCCGAGGATATGATAATAAAGGCCCCCTCTAAGAACATCATGAATAAGCTGGCCCGGTCCGTGATGGCCCTATACTCCTATGACGACGACCCGGAGGATATGTCCCTTGAGAACAATATGCGCCAGAGCATATCCCTTATTGCCCGGATGCCCTCTATAATGGCCTACGCCTATCAGGTGAAGCGCCGGCATTTTGACAAGGAGAGTATGTTCTTCCACCCCTATGAGCCCGGCCAGTGCACGGCAGAGGCCATACTCAACGCCCTGCGCCCGGACCGGCAGTTCACGAGAGAAGAGGCGGAGCTTCTGGACCTTTGCATGGTGCTCCACGCCGAGCACGGCGGCGGCAACAACTCCACCTTCACGACGAGGGTGCTGACCTCGGCGGGGACGGACATCTACTCGGCCATAGGCGCGGCGGTGGGTTCCTTAAAGGGCTATAGGCACGGCGGGGCGAACCACCGTGTAAAGAACATGATGACGGAGATAATGGAGAACGTGAAGAACTGGGACGACGAGGACGAGGTGGAGGCCTATCTCGAGAAGATACTGCGGGGCGAGGCCCACGACGGCAGCGGCCTTATCTACGGCGTGGGCCACGCCATCTACACCCTGTCGGACCCCCGGGCGGTGATACTCAAGGGGAAGGCCAGGGCCCTGGCAAAGGAGAAGGGCTATCTTCAAAGGCTGTCCCTCTACGAAACCGTGGAGCGGCTTGCGCCCAAAGCTTTCCTGAAGGTCACCGGCAGCGAGAAGGTCCTCTGCGCCAACGTGGACTTCTACTCGGGGCTGGTGTACGAGATGCTGGGCATACCCGAGGACCTCTTTACCCCCATGTTCGCCGTGTCCCGGATAGCGGGCTGGTGCGCCCACCGCATAGAGGAGCTGACCACCGGCGGCCGGATAATGCGCCCGGCCTACCGTGCCCTGCCGGTGAAGCAGAGGTATGTGCCCTTCTCTGAAAGGCGGGTACGGTAAATATTTATTTCTGCCCGGGCGGAAATATGCACGGTAAGGGGCCTGCTTTTTTGGGGCGGAGTGGTATAATACAGGTGTATATAGGACATATAATTCACCACAAAAGAAGAAATCCCCGAGAGTGATAGTCTCAGGGATTTCTTCTTTGTTTCAAATCAAGGTAAACTTAAGATATTGCAATTCGGCCGCAGGAGATGTATAATAAAAATGCCCCCGGACTGGGGGCGGCACGGCTGTATATAAAGGCGGTTTGGCGAATCCCTCTGGAAAGGGGGGTGAGCTTATGGGTAAAAGGGCTCTGCGCTTTGCGGTGTGCTTAATCATCGCGATGCTCCTCCTTATCTACATATCCCAAAAAGCGTGCTAGCCGCCCGGATAGCCCCCAGGCGGCCAGCTGTCTTTTAAGTCAGCTATAAACCCTTCGGGCCAGACCGCTATACAGTCGTGCCCTTTGTTTATATTATAATCGCCGGGCGGGGATTTGTCAAGGAATTTCTACAGTAAAAGGTCTTGGAACTCCACCGCAAATGTGCTATAATAATCCGTAACCTAAAAAGGGGGAACAATTCTATGGATAAATTCAGGATAAGCATAAACACCGGGCTGAAGCTGGTGGTCTGGGGGATACCCCTGGGGCTGACGCTCCGGCTGATACAGATGAACCTGTTTTTCGACTTCGACACCGGCTTCTACACCGGCCCGGGGGCGGCGCTGGCCTGGCTGGGTCTGCTGCTTCCGGCGGCGATGGCGGGGGCGGGGGCCTGGTGCTTCTATAAGAACGCCGGGGCCTTTATGCCCCGAGACCGGGGCATGGCCCGTGGGCCCGGCATATTCGCGGGCTTCTCCGGGGGGGTGCTGCTGGTGATGGGCTTATATATGCTGCGGGACCACCTGAGCCGCGCCGCCACGGGCTTTGCGGAATTTGAGACCGCCGTGAACCCCGGGCTGCACCTGTCCCTCTGCGTGCTGTGCCTTGTCCTGGGGGCCCTGCACTGCTTTCTGGCCGTCTGCCTGTGCGCGGGCCGGGACCCCTTTAAAAAGGCCCCCCTGCTGTACCTGCCCGGGGTGGCCTGGGGCATGGCCCAGCTGGTGGCCGTGTACGTGTTCTACGCCCGGTCCTCCTCAACGGTGGAAAACCTCTACTCCCTTATTTCCAGCGGCCTTATGCTGCTGGCGCTGTTCTACCTCTCGGCGGCCCTCTCGGGCGCGGGGGAACCCCGGGCCCTTATGCGGCTCTATATCTTCGGGGGGCTCTCGGCGGTGCTGACGATACCCTATGACCTCTCCAACATAGTCCTTGCCCTGAGGGGCACGACCTACTTCGGGGAGCTGCCCGCCATATACGCCCTGGGACGGCTGTCCGTGTGTATGTTCCTGCTGTCCTTTATCCTGAGCGTATACAGGACCGGCGTGGACAAGAGCCTTGACGGCGCGGTGACGGCAAAGGGCGAGGGGGCTTGACAAAGGGGCTGTGATCGGGTATAATAAGCATAGAGAAAAAAGCGGGCAACTGCCAAAAGTTTCAAAGTTTGCGACTTTGAAGCTTGCTTCTGAAAAGAAGCCGGAACGGCTGGGCCCAGTTAATAGTTATTTTTGAAAAAGTAGCCATTTCCCTGGTCCGGGTGCGGCTACTTTTTCATGCTACCAATCGTGAATGCCAGAAGCATGGTCACGATAAGCTGGAGCAGGTCCAGCACAACTTCAAGAGCCTGGTAGGTATCCAAAAGTATCACCTCCGTCCATATGAGCGTCTCCACGCGAAAGGGGGAGCTCTATGTAATCGGAAGTATCAGGCCTTCCGTAAAAGACCCAGCCGCTGAGTTGAAGGAATCCCTCAACCCTCACCGTTTTTGACAGTTGTCCTTATCCGACATTATATCCTATTTTTTGCGGGCTGTCAATCCTCCAGCTCGTTGACGACCCCCACCCGGTCCACCGCCAGCACCGCCCGGTATGCGGGGTCCAGGGCCTCCACGGCCCGGGTCACCCGCTCCTTCACCTGCTGGTCGCTGTCCTTTACGGAGAAGGGCACCGCCACGTCGAACAGCACGTTGGAGTGGGTCACCCCCCAGACCACTCGGAAGTCGTGGAGGGCCCCCTGGGGATAGAGGGTCTTCACCCCCTCCAGCACCTTTTTTTGCAGCTCGTTGGCCTTTTCGTCGCAGGTTATCACCGGGTCCAGGTGTATCACTAGGTGAATGCCCTCCTGCTCCAGAAAGTCCCGCTCGATGTTGTCGATAAGGTCGTGGCTTATGAGTATGTCCTCCTCGGCGGGGACCTCGCAGTGGACGCTGGCGAAGGTGCGGCCCTGGCCGTAGCTGTGGACCGTCAGGTCGTGTATGCCGATTATGCCCTCATAGCCGCGTATCTTCTCGCATATTCCCCGGACCAGCTCCCTTTTGGGGGCTGGTCCCAGAAGGGGGTCGGCGGTCTCCATAATGAGCTTTACGCCGGAAATGACGATAAACGCCGCCACAATAAGGCCCAGAAAGCCGTCCAGGTTAAGGCTTGTGAGGCGGGTGATAATAGCCCCCAGCAGCACCACCCCGGTGGAGATAACGTCGTTGCGGCTGTCGCTGGCGGTGGCAAGTAAACTCCCGCTGTCTATCCTTTTGCCCACCCGGGTATAAAAAAGGCAGAGCCAGAGCTTTATGAGTATGGATATGACCAGCACCGAGAGGGCTATGGGCCCGAACTCCGCCTTTTCCGGCGAGAGTATCTTCAAAAAGGACGTGCGCCCCAGCTCCAGGCCCAGAAACAGCACGATAAAGGACACTATCACCCCGCAGAGGTACTCGATCCTGGCGTGGCCGAAGGGGTGCTCCCGGTCGGCGGGCTTTTCCGAGAGCCGGAAGCCCACCAGCATGATGATAGAGGACCCGGAGTCCGTCAGGTTGTTCACCGCGTCCGCCATAATTGCCACGCTGCCCGAGAGGAGCCCGGCCAAGAGCTTTATCACAAACAGCAGTATGTTCGTGCCGATGCCCACGGCCCCGGCAAAACTTCCCTGTTTCTCTCTCGACATCTCCTTCATTGCAGTATGCTCCCCCCAAGGCTGTCAATGCCCACTATCAGCGGGAAGTCCTTTAAAGTCAGCTTCTTCACCGACTCGCAGCCCAAGTCCTCAAAGGCTATCACTTCGCACCCAGTGATGCACTTGGCCGCCAGGGCCCCCGCCCCGCCAATGGCGCAGAGGTACACAGCGCCGTTTCGCTTCATGGCCTCTATGACCTCTTTGGAGCGGCCGCCCTTGCCTATCATGCACCGAAGCCCCAGGTCCAGAAAGCGCGGGGTATAGGGGTCCATCCGGGCGCTGGTAGTGGGCCCGCAGGAGCCGATGGGCATACCCTCGGGCGCGGGGGTGGGCCCGGCGTAGTATATTGCCGCCCCCGAGAGGGAGTAAGGCGGCTCCTCGCCCCGGTCCAGCATCTCCGTTATGCGCTTATGGGCCGCGTCCCTTGAGGTGTACGCCGTGCCGGAGAGCAGCACCCGCTGGCCCGCCCGCAGGTCTTTGGCGCGGTCTTTTAGCTCCGATGTGTTTAGCTTTATCTCGTCCATATCTGACATCTCCCTCTCATAGCTCAAGGTCAAGAAAATACTCCCTTTCGGTCTCCCTTACCACCTTAAAGCCCAGCTTTTGGTGCATTTTAAGGGAGCTTTCGTTCCATTTGTACACCGTGGAGTTCCTAATCCTTGTGTACCCCAGCTCTCTCAGCCTGTCGATGACCGCCTTCATCACCAGCGTGCCCAGGCCCCGCCCCCGGTACTCCCCCCGCCAGATGGCAAGGGGCGGGTTCTCGTCCTTCACTGTCACATCGCCCACAGGCACGTATTCGCCGTTCTCCAGGGCCTCGATAAAGTAGAGCTCGCCGTTTTTGTCAAGGTATGCGAACATCCAGCGCACATACTCAAGGTCGGGTATCTTGTCCCGGTCGAAGATACCCTCGGAGTTCTCGTAGACCGCCGGGTCCCGGTAGCCCTCTAGCGCCAGCTCGTAATGGCCGTCGTAGCGGTGCAGGCGGTACTCTCCGGTTAGCTGTATCTGATGGGGCTGGGGCATTCCTGGGATTGGCATGGGGTTCTCCTTTGGTATAGTAAGCGGTCCCGGCGATGCCGGAACCGCTTGATTTTTTCTTGGTATGTTTAGAGCCCGACTTGGCCAAAGGCCAATGTCGTCGGCAACAGGTCGTGGGGCTCTCGCCCCAAACCCTAGCAAGCTTAAGGCCAGCTTGACCGGCCGAGTTTTGCCCCCAGTCAGTTCAGAGGT
Organism: Acutalibacter muris; assembly: GCF_002201475.1. Taxonomy (NCBI): domain Bacteria; kingdom Bacillati; phylum Bacillota; class Clostridia; order Eubacteriales; family Acutalibacteraceae; genus Acutalibacter; species Acutalibacter muris. The sequence goes on from NZ_CP021422.1 coordinate 2,718,497, forward strand.
GTTGGGCGAAGCCCAACAGGGGGCGTGGGGGCTTGCCCCCACATCTCTAAATGGGGTGGGTGGGCGGGCGAAGTCACTTCACCCAGAACAGCTCGATCTCCTCACCCAGGGGCCCATAGAAGAACGCGTTGCGTATGGGCTTGCCGCAGAGCTCCAAATCCTGGGGCTCCACCCGCACGGTGTACCCGGCCCTGCGCACGTCCTCAACTATCTCGTCCAGTCCGTCCCCGCACCAGAAGGCCACGTGAACCAGGGGGCCATCGGCCCCGTGGGCGGTCTCGCTGGGTATAATCTCCATGCAGGAGTTGTCCCCGCAGGACACCATCAGGCACGGGGTGTCCTCGTCCCCCCAGCTGTCCTTAATGGGGAAGCCCAGGAGCTTTGTATAAAAATCCACGGTCTCGGTATATTTATCCGCCGTCGGGAACACGGCAATATGGTGTACGCCTGTGATTTTAGTCATCCTGTACCTCTCTTATTTGCGGTTGAATATGGACATGATGTCCGTAAAGGTGTCGTCGTCGTCTATCACCGCCGGGTCCACCTTGGGCTCCGGCGTGCGGTAGCTGGAGGTGGAGCGCACCGTGGTGCCCGCGTTCCCGGGGCTGCGGCTGGTGATTATGTGGCTGTCGGCCTTGTTGGCGTTAGAGGCGGGGTTGGGGCTCAGAAAGTCCTCGTCCAGGTCGATGTCCAGGGCCGGGCGCTTCTCGCCGTTCATCCCCTCGAAGCCCGTGGCGATGACCGTCACCAGCATTTCGTCCTGCATATTCTCGTCAAAGGTGGCGCCCCAGATTATGTTCGCGTCCGGGTGGGCCCGCTCGGTGACTATCTGAGAGGCGGTGTCTATCTCGTCCAGGGCTATGTCCGCGCTGGAGGTTATGTTGATGATAACGCCCCGGGCCCCGGCTATCTTGGTCTCTAAGAGGGGGCTGGAGATGGCCGCCATAGCCGCCTGCTCGGCCTTGTCCTTGCCCTTGCCGTGGCCCACGCCCATATGGGCGTAGCCCGCGTCCTGCATGACGGACTTCACGTCCTCAAAGTCCAGGTTCACTATGCCGGGCAGCTGGATAAGGTCGGAGATGCTCTGCACGCCCTGGCGCAGCACGTCGTCCGCCACCTGGAAGGCGTTGGCCAAGGTTATCCGCTCGTCGGACACCAGCTTCAAGCGCTCGTTGGGTATCACCACCAAAGAGTCCACATGCTCCCGCAGCTGCGCTATGCCCTGCTCCGCCTGCTCCATCCGGCGGCGGCCCTCAAAGGCGAAGGGCTTTGTGACTATGCCCACCGTTAGGGCCCCCTGCTCCCTGGCTATCTTTGCCACCATCGGCGCAGCGCCCGTGCCTGTGCCGCCGCCCATGCCGGCGGTTATAAAGACCATGTCCGCGTCCTTCAGGGTCTGCAAAATCACCTCGCGGCTCTCCTCGGCGGCCTTCTCGCCCACCTCGGGCTTAGAGCCCGCGCCCCGGCCGCTGGTGAGCTTCTCCCCCAGCTGCACCTTTATAGAGGCCTGGCTGCGCAGAAGGGCCTGCTTGTCGGTGTTCATGCACACCAGCTCCACGCTCCGCACCCCGGCCGAAGCTATGCGGTTCACGGCGTTGCCGCCGCCGCCGCCCACGCCCACCACTTTTATGGTCTGTGGGGTCTCGTCCAGCAGATTGTCAACTTCAAAAGGCATTTTTTACTTCCACCCTTCATTTCTCTTTCTTTTAGCTTTATATATCCGACGTCCAAATCCTGGCTTCTCCTCCGTCGCCGGATTACGTCAACCTAATGTTACAAAGTATAATTTAACACTTTTTACGGGAAATTGCAAGGTCAAACTTGTAAAAAACCTTGGAAAACCGTGTTTTTTTCTTAAAAATACGCCGCACCCAACCCCCGCATACAATATATATGGGTCACCCGGTAAAGGGCGTGTCCGGGATGCCCTCCCCCCGGCCCGGCTCCGGCGTGGACTCCGCGCCGTTCTCAGGAGCGGCGCCGTCTTCGGGAACAGTACCGTCAGGGGCAGGGGTGGGCTCCGCGCCGGTCTCAGGCGTAGTGCCGCCGGGGGCGGGGGTGGGGCTGCCCTCGCCGGGGGTGAAGTAGGAGCTCTTCTTTGTGGGCAGGTATGAAAGGTCCAGCACGCCGCTCTCCTCGGGCTTTATGCCCCTCTCGTCCGTAAGGTTCCCCCAGGCCCATCTGAGCTTATACTCCAGCTGCACCTCGCCCCCAAACCTGCACTCCACCCGGTCCTGGTACCACAGCCGGAGGTTCATCAGGTCCGACAGGTCCATCCTCGTGAACTCCCCGGCGGGGTTTTGCCCCTCCTCGGAAAGGCTGCCCATAGCGTCCATCAGCTCCAAAAACACCGTTGAGCGCTCCTCGTTCTGAAGCTCCATTATATCCCCGGGGCTCACGGCCTTGGGGGACACTCCGATAACCTGCAGGAGCCCCTCCTTGGGCCCCGCCCCGGTCTCCAGCACCTTGCCCCCCGCGTCCACCACGTACCACACGCCGTCCCCCTGCATGGAGCAGAGGGGGACGGCGGCGGTTATCTCTATGTTCACCGTGCCGGGTATCTGCCGGGTTATCTTTGCCTTTGCTATATATGGCAGCTCCCGCTCCAGCTTTTTCTCCCGGTCGGCGGCGGGTATCAGCAGCAGGTTATCGCCGGTCTTGAAGCCGCATATTTTCAGTATATCGGTCTCCTCGTATATCTGGTCGCCGGACACCCGCACCGTGGTCACCCGCAACAGCAGGGACTCCACCAGGAAGCCCGTGCCCAAAAGCATCGCCGCCAGCGTCAGCACTATCAGCACCCGCCGCTTCAAAAGGCTCATGGGCTTTTTGCGTGGACGTTCGCGGCCCCGTTCAGCTGAACGGCTCCGCTCGGCTGAACGGCTCCGTTCGTTTGGGCGCTGGCGCTGGCTGGAGCCCGGGCGCTGCCGCTGGCCGCTGGCTGGGCGCCCGCTGGCCCTGGTGGAGGTGGTGCTGGGCTTTGAGGGCTTCGCCTTCTTCTTTTTGGCGTGGGGGTCGGCTCGCTGCGCCAGGCCAGCTCGCTGTGCCCTCCGTTCGGCCTGGCGCTGGCGCGCGGCCTCGGCGGCCGTGGGCCTGGCCTCGGAAAACCACTCGGGCCGGGACTGCGTTCCGCTTGAGGTGGACCTTATGTCTTCAAAGCCCTGGCGCTCCCGCGCGGGCCCTCCTTTGGCGCTCAACTGCCGCTCCCCCCTTTTTTCTGAAACCCAAGGTTTCAGACTTCCTGGTCAGAAAACTTTTTAAAAAAAGTTTTCTAACAACTTTCAAAAACTTTTACCCTTGCCCCCAATAAGGCAAGCTTCTCCCCAATGTCCTCATAGCCCCTCTTTACAAACTCCGTCCCCTCTATCCTGGTGCTCCCCCGGGCGCAGAGCCCCGCCACTATCAGCGCGGCCCCGCCCCGAAGGTCCGCGGCCTCTACCGCCGCCCCCGAGAGCTCCGGGACCCCCTCGACCACGGCCACCTTCCCCTCTACCTTTATCCGGGCCCCCATCCTTGTGAGCCCCTCTGTGTGCCTGTAACGGTTCTCAAATATGTTCTCCACAAATACGCTGGTCCCCTCGCCCACCGCCGCCATGCTCATCACCACCGGCTGTGCGTCCGTGGGAAAGCCTGGATAGGGCATGGTGCGGATGTGCCGCACGGCCGAGAGCTGCCTTGGGGCCGAAATATTAAGGCTGCCCCCCAGCTGGCGGACCTGGCAGCCGCTCTCCTCAAAGGGGGAGAGCATCGGTAGAATATGGGTATTGTCCACGTCCCGCAAGGTCACGTTGCCCCCGGTCACCGCCGCGGCTGCCATATAGGTGACGGCGGCTATCCTGTCGGGCATCACCCTGTGCTCGCAGCCGTAGAGCTCCTCTACCCCGTCGATGATTATGCAGCTCTCCCCCGCCCCGTATATCCGCCCGCCGCAGCGGTTCAGATATTCCGAGAGGTCGCAGATCTCCGGCTCCCTGGCGGCGTTGGCGATGATGGTGGTGCCCTTGCCGCAGACAGCGGCTAAAATAAGGTTCTCCGTGGCCCCCACGCTCGGGAAGGAGAGGGACACATAGGCGCCGTTTATCCCCCCGGGACAGCTGCACTCCAGCCACCCGCCGCACTCCTTTACCTGGACCCCCAGCCGCCTTAAAGAGGAGATATGCAGGTCGATGGGCCTGGGCCCCAGCTCGCAGCCCCCCGGCGGGCAAAGCCGGGCCTCCTTGCAGCGGCTGAGTATGGCCCCCAGGAACACGATGGACGAGCGCATACGGCGCATAAGCTCCTCGGGTATCTCGTGGCAGGTGATGCTGCTGTCCACAATAAGGTCGTGGCCCTCGCGCCTGCACACGCAGCCCAGGTGCCTCAGTATCTCTATGGCCGTGTCCACGTCCGAAAGGTCCGGGCAGTTGTGCAGCACCGTCTGGCCCTTACAGAGCAGGGCCCCGGCCAGAAGGGGCAGGGTGCTGTTCTTGGCCCCCTGGACTGAAAGCTCCCCCGAAAGCCTTGCGGGTCCGTCAATTATCATCATAGGTAACACCTCGATTATGTTAGCTATGATATATTATGACCCTTATCCGTTTTTGTGATTGACGTACATCCGCGCCGGTCCGTCGTCCCCTTGGACCATACAGTAAAACTCCCAGCCGTACCGCTCATAGAGCCCGGTATGGTCCGTCACAAGGTACAGTGTGTCAATGCCCATAGCGCCCATGTCCTCACAGACCGTCTTTAAGAGCGCTCCCGCTATCCCCCGGCCCCTATAGGGCTCGTCCGTATACACGGCGCAGACGTTGGGGGCAAGGTCCGGACGCCTCCGCAGGAGCACGATCTCATAGTCCATTTCTATTTTCCTTTCGACCCATAGGCCTCTTTTATTACCTTGTAAATGCGGTTATTAGCGTCCAAAATGTCCATTTTCTGTGCGTTTTCCCCCAGACTCTTCAGGCGCTCCGGGTCGGAGAGTATCTTCTCCACCTTTTTCCACAGGGCTTCGCCGGTCAAATCTTTTTCCTCAATTATCTCCCCCGCGCCCCGCTTCACCAGGGCCATGGCGTTATGGAACTGGTGGTTCTCCGCCACGTTAGGAGAGGGGATAAGTATCGATGCCTTGCCCTTGGCCTCTATCTCAGAAAGGGTCATGGCCCCCGCCCGGCTTATGACCAGGTCCGCCGCCGCAAGACAGGTGGGCATATTGTGGATATAGTCCAGCACCCTTATCTGGGGGTTCTTCGGCAGATCCAAGCCGTACTCGGAGAGCTCCTCTAAAAACATGGGGTCGTTTTGGCCGTAGCCGTGGATATGCTGGTATTTCCCGCTCTTGGCGCTTTCAGCCAGCATATACGCCGCCGCCCGGTTCAGCATTGCCGCCCCAAGGCTGCCCCCAAAGGACAGCACCAGGGGCCGGGAGTCCAGGCCCAGCTCCTTTCGGGCCTGCTCACGGTCCATGCGGAGCACCTCGCCCCGGACCGGGTTGCCGGTGATCACCGTGCGCACGCTCTCGTCGAAATATTTCTTCGCGTCCGGCACGGCCAGCAGGACGGTGTGCACCTGCTTTGACAGGAGCTTTGTGGTCACCCCCGGATAGGCGTTGGACTCGTGTATCACCGAGGGCACGCCCAGCTTTGCCGCCTCGCGTATCACCGGGCCGCTGACATAGCCCCCGGTGCCCACGCACACGTCCGGGGCAAAGTCCTTTATTATCCTCTTGGTCTCGGCGGTGGCGGTAAAGATGCGCTCCACCGTGCGGAGGTTTTTCATAAGGTTCTTAAAGCTCAGCCTGCGCTGGAAGCCCGATATGGTGATAAAGGCCATCTCGTACCCGGCCCGGGGCACCAGGCGCTCCTCCATGCCGCCCCTATTGCCCACGTACAGTATCTTTGTATCGGGCTCCTGCTCCCTGAGATAGCCCGCCACGGCCAAGGCCGGATTTATGTGCCCGGCGGTGCCCCCGCCGGTGAAAAGTACCCTCATTCGCTTATCTCTCCCCCATCAGGTTTTCTCTACGTTGGCGCTTCTGGATATATTCAAAAGTATGCCCATCTCGCCCAGCAGCATCAGGAGCGACGTGCCCCCATAGCTGAAAAACGGCAGGCTTATGCCGGTGTTGGGCACGGTGTTCGTCACCACGCAGATGTTAAGGGCCGCCTGCAGGCCTATCTGCAGCGTCAGCCCCAGGCCCAGCATCATGCCGAACTTATCCTTTGCGTGCAGGGCGATATGCACCCCCCGCCACACCAGAAGGGCAAAGAGTATCATTATCACCAGCGCCCCGATAAGCCCCAGCTCCTCGCAGACGATGGCGAAGATAAAGTCGTTCTGGGGCTTGGGAAGGTACATATACTTCTGCCTTGACTGCCCAAGCCCCACCCCGAACAGGCCGCCGGAGCCGATGGCGTACAAAGACTGCCTTGTCTGCCAGGTGGCGTCGTTCTCCTCAAAGGGGTTCAGCCACACGGCTATGCGGTCCATCTGATAGGCCTCAGAGCCGTCGTCCCCGCCCCGGTTCATGTAGAGATACACCACCAACGCCGCCCCCAGGGCCGCCAGTATCAGCCAGCGGAGCCTTGTGCCCCCCACAAACATCATCATAAAGCCCAAAAGACCGATGATAAGGGTGCCGGAGAGGTGGTGCTCGGCCATGACCAGCCCGGCGAACACTACGAGCACCAGCCCGAAGGGCAGGGCGCCGTATACGAAGGTGTCCATTTTATCCTCCCAGCGGGATACCATGTCCGCAAAGAGGAGTATTATGGCGAACTTCGCCACCTCAGAGGGCTGCAAGCGCACGGGCCCCAGCTCCAGCCAGCGGGTGGCCTCGCCCTCCGAGGTGCCCATTATAAGGGTCAGCGCCAATAGCGCCACCGTGCCCCCGGCCACTATGAGGGTCATCTTGCCCTTATGGTAGTAGTGGTAGTCGATGGTGGAGATAAAGAACATGGCGATAACGCCGAAAAGGGCAAAGCTCCCCTGGCGCAGGATATAGTAATAGCTGTTGTCCTCACGGTAGTAGCTTTCGGCGTAGCTGGCGGAAAAGAGCATCACAAGGCCGATGGCCAGAAGCACCATCACAAAGACGAAAAGGGGCATATCCATCCCCTCGCCCAGGGCGAAAAGCTTATAGTTTATCCTGCGCCTTCTGCGCCGGGGCGCCCGGTTTTCAGAGCGGCCCCGCTCCCTTTCCGGCTCCCCTCCGGGCACGCGGCTCAGGCCACGAGTTGTTCCAACTCGAGTTGTTCTCCCCGGGGCCGCTCCCGCCCGGGCTGTTCCTGCTGGCATAGACAGCGCTCCTTCCGTTTTTTTACTTTATTCTGTGCCTTTATACCCCGTACAATACAGAGAGTACAGCCAAAGCCCCGCCGAGAACCGTTACGGCGCAGAACGCCCCGCATATCTTATATTCGCTCCAGCCGCACATCTCAAAGTGGTGGTGTATGGGGGACATCTTGAAAAGCCTTTTCCCGCCGGTGTGCTTGAAGTACGCGACTTGTAACACCACGGAGAGTATCTCCCCCCAGTATATGAGCCCCAAGGGCAGCAGCAGTATCGGCATATCCAGCCCGAAGCTGAGAGCCGCCGCCATCCCCCCCAAAAACAGGGAGCCGGTGTCCCCCATAAAGACCTTTGCCGGGTGGAGGTTCCAGAGAAGGAACCCAAGGCACGCCGCCGCGGCGGCTGCGGACAGGAGGGTGAGCCCCGCCATATTCATGAGGGCCGCCGATATCCCCAGGGCCGCGAAGACAAACATGGAGACGCTGGCGCACAGGCCGTCTATGCCGTCGGTGAAGTTCACGGCGTTTGTAAGGCCCACTATAAGTATTGCCGCCAGCGGGTAGTATATGAGCCCCAGGTCCACGCTGCCAAAAAAGGGTATCGTGGTGGCGGTGTCGTCCCCGGCAAGGCGCAGGGAGAGAAGGTACGCCCCGGCCACCAGGAACTGCAGCGCCAGCTTCTGCTTTTCCGTCAGGCCCAGGTTCCGCTTTTTCCTGATGCTTATAAAGTCGTCCATAAAGCCGATGGCCCCAAAGCCCACGGCCATTAAGAGCCCCCCGAAGACCTTGGAGAGCATAAGGGGCGTCTCCCAGCCCAGCTGTGCATAGCACAGCGGCAGGCAGAGAAGGGCCGCTATAACAATGCCCAGTATGAACATTACGCCGCCCATCGTGGGGGTGCCCTGCTTGTTCTTATGCCACTTGGGGCCTACCTCCCTGATAGTCTGGCCGAATTTCAGCTTATGCAAAAGCGGTATCAGCCAAAAGCCCAGCGCCGCCGTAATCCCGAAGGCGGCCGCCGCCGTCAGAGCCAACCATGTAGCGTTCATTTTCGCTTCCTCCTCAGCTATTATAGTAACCGCGCGGCTGTGCCGCCGCGGCGCTATACCCTCTGTCTATTCCGCCGTGTATATGTCCGTGTTCACCTTGCTGCCGAAGGTCAGGGTCACCACCGTGCCCTTCTTCACCTTCACCCCGGGCTCTATGCCCTGGAGCATCACCACCGCATCGTCGTCCCGGCTGCCGTTTATGGTGACCTGAAGGTCGCTTATGGCCGCCTGGAACACGGCGTTGGCAAGGTCCATCTCGAAGAAGTCCGGCACCTCTGTCAGGGTGCTGTTCACGTCATACCCCGAGGTATACAGCACCACCTTGCCGTTCTGTGGCACAGAGGTCCCCCTCTCGGGGATCTGCTCGGTTATCCGCTGGTCCGGGTCCTCGCCGCCGATGATATCGTACTCAAGCCCGGCCTCCTCGAGCTCCTCCAGGGCCTCGCTGAGGGTCTTGCCCGCCACCGAGGGGGCCACGGTGTCCCGCTGCTCGTTGTACTCGTCCTCCGAATACATGACCTCTACCCCCAGATATGGCAGCAGCTCCTGCATTATGGCGGAGAAGATGGGCCCGGCGATGGCGTTGCCCGCGGTATAGCCGCCGTTATTTAAATCGTCCGGCTCGTCGAAGAACACCAGCAAAGCGTACTTCGGGTCCTCCGCCGGGGCGAAGCCGCAGTAGGAGGCGATATAGGTCATCCGGGCGGTGGGGTCCTTTAACAGGTCCTGGTTGTGCTTATCCACCTTCTCGGAGGTGCCGGTCTTGCCGCAGACCCTATAGCCCGAGACATAGCCGCCCCGGGCCGTGCCCGAGGCCACGTTCTGGCGCAGGATGTCGGAAAGGGTGGCGCTGGTGCTCTCGGATATCACCTGGCGGCGGTAGCTCTTGTCCGCGCTCTTTACGATGTTGCCGTCCCCGTCCACGATCCTGTCCACTATATGTGGCCGCACAAGGTAACCCCCGTTGGCAACCGCCGCCGAGGCGGTTATCATCTGTATGGGGGTGATGGAGAAGTTCTGGCCGAAGGACTCCACCACCAGCTCCACCTTGCCCATTTCCTCCCGGCTGTGCAGTATGCTCCCGGCCTCGCCGGGCAGGTCTATCCCGGTCTTATCCTCAAAGCCGAAGGCCTGCCTGTAGCGGCAGAACACGTCCGGGCCAAGCTCCGCGCCGATGTGCATGAACCATGGGTTGCAGGAGTTGCAGAGCCCCTCGCGGAAGGTGGTGGTGCCGTGGCCCGAGTGGTTCCAGCAGTGTATGGGGTCCTTGAGCCCCTCGAACTTCTCATAGCCCTTACAGGTATAGGTGGTGTCCTCGGTGATTATCCCCTCCTCTATGCCCATTGACCCCGTGCACATCTTATAGACCGAGCCCGGGTAATAGAGGTCGGACACCCCCTTGTTGCGCCACTGGGTGTTCAGAGCCTCCCGCCGGGCCTCCTGCCGCTCCTCACCCTCGGGCAGGGTCTCTATCTCCTTTAAAAGGTTCTGGTCCAGTATGGTAAAGGGGTCGTTGGGGTCGAAGTTGGGGTGGGTGGCAAGGCCCAGTATGCCCCCGGTGTCCACGTCCATCATCACCGCCACGGCGCCGTTCTGTATCTTGAACTTCTCTATGCCCTCTGCCAGGTACTTTTCAAGGACGCTCTGCACCGTCTCGTCAATGGTCAGCACCAGGTCATAGCCGTCCTGGGCCTCCACTATCTGCTCATACTCAAAGGGCATATCCGTGCCGAAGGCGTTCTTTGCCGCCACAAGCCGCCCGGCGCTGCCGGAGAGCTCCTCCTCATAGTAGAGCTCAAGGCCCACCAGGCCGCTGTTGTCGTCGCCGGTGAAGCCCAGAATATTTGAGGCCACCGTGCCGTAGGGGTAGTACCGCTTATAGTCGGGGATAAGGCGTATGCCGTCGCTTATCTTGTTATCCTCCATAAACTTCACTATGCGGTCCCGCACGTCGGTCTCCACCTTGCGCTCCACCACGTCGTAGTAGGAGCCCGCCACCCCCGTGCGCTCATAGAGCTCCATGGCGTCCAGCTCCAGTATCTCCGAAAGGCCGTTGGCCACTATCCTTCTCAGGTTGTCGTTGTCCGCAAGGTAGTGGGGCTCTAAGACCACCGTCCAGACCGAGGCGCTCTGGGCCAGGACCTTTGTGCCCGTAGCGTCGTATATGGTGCCCCGCATGGCCGGGAGCCCGGTACTTCTAAGGCTCTGCTCCAGGGCGGCGGATTTCAGCTCCTCGCCCTCTATGAGCTGCCAGTGCACAAGACTTATAGCCGCCGCGCCAAAGCCCACGATAAGCAGGGCGTACATCAGCCCCAGCGCCTTCTTCTTTATTTTTTCTGTGGTGCCCTTTGCCATACGCCGCCTCCAAGTTTTTTTAGAAAAGCGAGAGCCAAGATCGGGATTGGCCCTCGTTTTGCGTTCTTCTTTATTTTTATTCGCATAGGCCGGCGCTTATGCGCGGGACTTGGCCGCAGGCCAATGTCAGGCGAACAGCTCTTTAATCTGCGCCCACATTCTCTCAAACCACGAACCCCCGCCGGTCTCCTGCACCACCGTGCCCTTGTCCTGCTGGGTCACGTGCAGGTACACCACCTGGGACGAGCTCAGCTTTCCCATGCCCAGCTCCTCCACGGCGTACTGCTCCACCTGGGCGTCGGTCATCTTCTGGGCCGCCTGCATGGTAAGCTGCACCTCCAGGCTCTGGGCCTCCTCAAGGTCGTTTTTTGTGGCGGATATCTCCTCGTTTATCTCCGCCAGCTGCACCTCGCTCACCAGGGCCGCCGCGCTCACCCCGCCCACAAGCAGTATCGCCAGCATACACTTCACGATGGCCGTGGTGTTGCGCCGCAGCTTTTTCCGGGTCTCCTGCTTCTCCCGCTGCCGCTCCTGCCGCCGGGGCAGCTCCACTACCTTTCTTTCCGGCTGCTCCTCTATCTGCGGCTGTTCAAGGGCGTAATCGTCTATTACCGCCCCATTGGAGCTTATATCTTCAAAATATGAAAAGTCATAGGCCTCCGCTCGGTTTGCCATTCGCTGTCTCCCCCCGCCAAATACTTTATCCTGCTCCGCCAGAGCTCCGCAAGCCAAAGTACCGGCCTTTTTTCACTCACCCAAAAATTTTACCGTTCCAAAAGTAATTACAGCTTCTCCAGGACCCTGAGTCTTGCGCTCCTGGCCCTCGGATTCTCCTCCAGCTCCTCGGTCGAGGGGGCGAGCCCCCCTTTATGCACCAGCTTCCCCCTGGGCTTTTTGCCGCATACGCACACCGGGAAGTCCGGCGGGCAGGTGCAGCCCCTGCAATATTCGGCCATCCTGCGCTTTACTATCCTGTCCTCTAAGGAATGGAAGGTTATCACCGCCAGCCGCCCCCCGGGCTCCAAAAGCTCCAGGGCTCCGTCAAGCCCCTCCGACAGCGCGTCCAATTCGCCGTTGACGGCTATCCTCAGGGCCTGGAAGGTGCGCCTTGCCGGGTGGCCCTCGGCCCGTCTCACCGCCGCTGGCACGGACCGCTTCACTATCTCCGCCAGCTGTCCGGTGGTCTCTATGGCCCCGTGCTCCCGGGCCCTGATTATCCCCGCCGCTATCCTTCCGGCGCTCTTGTCCTCGCCGAAGCGCCATATAACGTCCCTCAGTTCCCCCTCTGAAAGGCCGTTCACCAAATCATAGGCGCTTGTCCCCTCACGGCTCATGCGCATATCCAAGGGCGCGTCGTGGTGATAGGAGAACCCACGCTCCGGCGCGTCCAGCTGATACGACGACACCCCCACGTCCAGGAGCACGCCGTGGGCCCTCTCCAGGCCGTTCTCCCGGGCAAGCTCCCCCATGCGGCGGAAATTCCCCCTTGCCGCCGTGAAATTGGGCCAATGCCCCAGCCGCTCTGTGGCGGCCTTTATAGCGTCCGGGTCCTGGTCTATCCCCAGCAGCCGGCCCGTGCCCCCAAGGGCTTCGAGTATGGCCGCCGAGTGGCCCCCGCCCCCAAGGGTGCCGTCGATGTACCGGCCCCCGGGCCTTATATCAAGGGCCTCTATGGTCTCCCGAAAGAGGACAGGCTTATGTATGAAATCCATTGCCATTTGCCCCCCTCTGCGCTATAATAAAATAATATGCTAGAACGTCAGAAGGTTCATAAGCTCCTCTACGTCCTCCGGGCTCTGCGCGTCGTTATAGGCCTGCCAGCGTTCTGTGTCCCATAGCTCCGCTCTGGTGGAGGCGCCCACCAGGGTCACGTCCTTTATAAGCCCCGCGTGCTCCCGGAGCTTTTCGGGGATGAGTATTCTCCCCTGTTTGTCGGGCTCCACCTCGGCCGCCTGGCCGAAGGTCTTGCGTAAAAGCAGCTTCGCCTGCTTTGGGGGCAGCGCCTTTATCTTCTCTGTGGCTATGCCCACCTGCTCCTCGGACAGAAGGTTCAGGCACCCGTCCGTGCCTATCATGACGTAGAACCTCTCCCCCAGCTCCTCCCGAAAGCGGGACGGCACCGTTACCCGGCCCTTGGGGTCCATGCTGTGCTGATATTCACCTGTTAGCATGGTCTTTCACCCCACTTTGCCCCACTTTACCCCACTTAGCTGCTTTTCATTATACCCTAATCCCCCCTCAAATGCAACCGCAAAATCTTGTTTCCCCCCGAGAAACCAAAACTTAGAACGTATCTTCGACCCTATATTGTGGGAACAAAAATTCCCCTTGCACCATTTGGCAAGGGGAAAATTATCATTACTCTTTATTTGGCTACAGTGTACAAAATACCCGGCTTACATTTGTGAGGATTCTATGACTTCACGTTCGTGAAGTCATGTTCGCCTCCGTGAAGTTCTGCTCACATCTGTGAAGACCTCTGGGAGTTCTTGATGTTCTGCCTGGTCTTGCGAAGCTCCGTGAGGCTCTCGGAGATGGACTCGTCCGTGCGGCGCATGATGTCCTCTACATACTCGTTGCAGGCCTTCTTGGTCTCCCGGGCCTGGGCCTGGGCCTGGGTGAGTATCTCGTTGGCCCGCTGCTGGGCCTTGAGGACCACCTCCTCCTGGCTGACCAGGGCCTTGGCCCGCTCCTCGGCGGCCTGTAGGATGCTGTCGCCCTCTCGCTTTGCCTCGTTGATTATCTGGCCGTGGTCCGCCACGATGGTCTTCGCCTGGTTTATCTCCTCGGGGAAAACGTCCCGGATATCGTCAAGGATAGCCCGTATCTCCTCGCTGTCCACCAGCACCTTGCCGGAGGAAAGGGGCATCTTCCACCCCTTGTCCAGCACGTCGTACATCTCGTCTATCAGGTCTTCAATGGTAGCTTGATTGTTGCTCATTTTATCCGTTTCCTTTCCCTATGGCTTTATTCCGCGCAGAGCCGCTCCCTTATAGTCTCAAGAATGCACCCGGGCACAAAGTGGGAGATGTCCCCCCCAAAGCCCGCCACCTGCTTTACCATGGAGGAGCTTAAAAACATATGCTCCGCGCTGGTAGAGAGGAACATGGTCTCTAAAGAGGGGTTCAGCTTCTTGTTTGTCAGGGCCTGCTGGAACTCGTACTCGAAGTCCGTTAAAGCCCTCAGACCCTTTACCACCACCGCGGCCCCCCGGTCCCTGGCGTAGTCGGCCAAAAGGCCCTCCACCCGGTCGCACTCCACGTTTAAAAGCCCCGCCGTTTCACAGACCCGCCGGAGCATCTCCAGCCGCTCCTCTACGGTGAAGCTGTACCGCTTGTCCGGGTTCACGGGCACCGCCACGATTATCCTGTCGAATATCTTGCTTGCCCGGCTTATTATGTCCAGATGGCCCAGGGTCACCGGGTCAAAGCTGCCCGGGCAGATGGCCGTGGTCATGTGTTCAGTCATTGGCTGGCTCCTCGCTCTGTGATTTTCTCCGGGCCCCCGGGGCCTCGTCTGCGTCCTCCTGCTCCCCGGCCCTATACGCTGTCACGGACGTTTTGCCATAGCGATAGACCTTGCGCTTTTCAAAATCCCCCGCCCTTTCGGGCAGAACCTCCCTGCTGCCATGCTCGCAGAGTATCACGCCCCCAGGGGCCATCCGCACCGACACAAGCTCCAGCGCCCGCTCCATGAGCCCCTCCCTATAGGGCGGGTCCAGGAAGGCGATATCAAAGGTCTCCCGCCCGGCCCGGAGATACCCGGCGAAGTCCGCGCCAACCACCCGGGCGCGGTCCTTAAAGCCCGCGGCGGCGAGGTTCTTTTCTATCACCCTTACGGCCTCCCGGCTGCTGTCCACAAAGACGGCCTCCCTCGCCCCGCGGCTCAGGGCCTCCAGCCCCATCTGCCCGCTCCCGGCGAACAGGTCCAGGAACCTGCGGCCCTCTATATTAAACTGCAATATATTAAAGACCGACTCTTTCACCATGTTCGTCGTGGGCCGCACCTCTGTCCCCGCCGGGGACAGCAGCGCCTTGCCCCGGCGCTCTCCTGCTATGATTCTCATACATTCTCCCTAAGGTCGCGGGACTCTGTACCACGACCTGCAACCTTTGAAAAGGTGGACGAAACTTTTACCTATACTTTGTTATTATGCCATTTTTCTTAACGGTTGTCAACTATTTTCCCCATGAAAATAGTCAAAAACCCTCTTCGCCGCCGGTTTCGTCATCCCCGGAGCCCGCTCCAGCTCCGAAAGCTCCGCCTCCCCCACTGCCGCCACGGTCTTGAAGTGCTTTAAAAGGGCCTTTGCCCTCTGGGGCCCCACCCCCTCAATGGACAAAAGGGTGCTGGAGATGGCGGACTTTTTTCTCTGCTGCCTATGGTAGCCGATGGCAAACCTGTGCACCTCGTCCTGTATTGTGGAGAGCAGCGTAAAGGCCTTGCGCGTGGAGGTGATGGAGATCTCCCCCCCGGACACGGCTATGGCCCGGGTGCGGTGCTTGTCGTCCTTCACAAGGCCGTACAGGGGCACGGACAGCCCCATTCCGTCCAGCACAGGCTGTACGGCGTTCACGTGGCCCCTTCCGCCGTCCAAAAGTATCAGGTCCGGCATACGCCCGAAGCCGGTGTTATCCCCCTCCCGCTGCTTCTCCCGGTACTCGGAAAACCGCCGGGCTATGACCTCCCGCATGGAGCCGTAGTCGTCCTGGCCCTCCACGGTCTTTATCTTAAAGCGGCGGTACGCGGCCTTCAGCGGCCGGCCGTTCTCAAAGACCACCATTCCCGCCACGTTCTCGCCCCCCTGGAGGTTCGAGATATCGTAGCATTCGATATAAGCCGGGGCCTTCTCAAGGCCAAGCAGGCGCCGAAGCTCGTCCAGAGCCGAGGCGTCCCTTCCGCTTAGGCCCGACTGCTGGGCCAGGTATTCGGCGGCGTTGCTGTGGCACATCTCCACCAGCTGCTTCTGGCTGCCCTTCTGGGGCACGTTTATGCGCACGGTTTTCCCACGCTTCATCTTTGCGGAATATAGGTCCGTCAGCCACCGGGCTATAAGCTCCTGGCCGTCACAGGGGCCGTCCAGGGTCACCACCGGGGGTATGCGGTCCCTTATCCCGTAATACTGCCGCAGAAACTCAGAGCGGACCTCGGGGTCGCTGCCGGTGCCCTGGGTTATGAAGCTCTCCCGGTCGGTGAGCTTGCCGCCGGTGAAACGGAACACCTCGAAGGCAGTCCGGCTCTCCCCCTGGGCAAGAGCTATCACGTCCTGCTCCGGCACCCGGCTCTCCACCACCTTCTGCCGGTCCCGGAGCTTCTGTAGGGCGTTTATCCTGTCCCGAAGCCGGGCCGCCAGCTCGAAGTCCAAATCCTCGGCGGCCTGCTCCATGCGCTTTGTCAATTCCCTTATAGAGGTGCCGCTGCCGCCCTTTACAAAGTCCAGTGCCTGCTGAAAGGCCTCGATATAGTCCTCTCCTCTGATCCTTCCCCGGCACGGGGCGCAGCACTGGTCGATGTAGAAGTTGAGACAGGGCCGGGACTTGCCCATATCCCTTGGAAACTTCTTGTTGCAGTCGGGCAGCTTGAAGATCTTCCGGGCGGCGTCCACTGTCTCCCTTATGGACCAGTAGCTGAGATATGGTCCGATATACTTCGCCCCGTCGTCCTCCTTCTGCAAGACCGCCGAGAGCCTGGGCCACTCCCCGCCGCTGACCCTTATATAGCAGTAGCCCTTGTCGTCCTTCAATAGTATATTATACTTCGGCTGGTGCTGCTTTATAAGGCTGCTCTCAAGAACAAGGGCCTCGAATTCGCTGTCGGTCAGAATATACTCGAAGTAGTCCACGTTCGACACCATCTGGCGCACCTTTGCGTCGTGGTTCTTCTCAGAGCCGAAATACTGGCTCACCCGGTTTTTAAGGGCCTTTGCCTTTCCAATATATATTATCTCCCCGGACTTATCGTGCATGATATACACCCCGGGGGTCAGGGGCAGCTGCAGGGCCTTCGCCCTGAGCTCCCTGCGCTTTTCCTCTCTCTCGTCCACGGATGTCCCTCCCCGCAAGAAAAAAGCACCGCAAAACTGCGGTGCCCTAAAAACTGACAGCCTTACTCAGCGAACCCGGAATTCACCAGGGCCACCAGCGCGTCGACGGCCTCCTGCTCGTCGGCGCCGTCGGCGATGATGCGGATGGTCACGCCGCCCACGATACCCAGGCTCAATACGCCCAAAAGGGACTTGGCGTTTACCCTGCGCTCCTCTTTCTCTACCCAGATAGAAGACTTGAACTCATTAGCCTTCTGGATAAAGAAAGTAGCGGGGCGGGCGTGCAGACCGACCTGATTCTGAACCAGAACTTCCTTTGCGCACATGTACATTCACTCTCCTACAGAATTTTGAAATTGGACCCCAAAGATACTTGTTTTACTGCGCTCGTGCCTTTTACGCGGCTTCCTTCTGCGCTTTGGACTTCGCGTCTGTCTCTGTAAAGCCAGCCCCGAAGCCCCTAAAAACTACGCTAATTATACCCACATTTTGTCCCGCAGTCAACAAGTTTTCCGCATTTTTGGGCAGTTGACCAAGGAAAAATTTATATTCAACCTCTGAGTGTACAGTTTGAACAAACTTTTTGAAACTTTTTTTCAGTGCTTATTTTTCATATACAGCACATAAAGCTCCGGCCTGTTGACTTTTGTGACAGAGATTGACTGCTCATGCCGCCATTTTTCAATGTTGCCGTGGTGGCCGGAGAGGAGCACCGGGGGAACCTCACGCCCCCGCCAGACCTCGGGTCTTGTGTACTGTGGATACTCCAAAAGGCCGTTATAGTGGCTTTCCTCCTCAAAACACACGTCCTCAGACAGCACTCCCGGCAGCATACGGCTTACCGCGTCCGTCAGTATCATGGCCGGGAGCTCGCCGCCGGTCAGCACAAAATCCCCAATGGAAATTTCTTCCACTCCATACTCGTCCAGCAGCCGCTGGTCCACCCCCTCATAGTGCCCGCAGAGCAGTATCAGCCCCGGCTCCGCCGAGAGCTCTCGGGCCCTTTTCTGGTCCAGCACCCGGCCCCGGGGGGACATATATATGGTATGCGGCATATACCCCAGGTGCTCTTTTAATGCGTCCAGCCCCCGGGCAAAGGGCTCTGCGCAGAGCAACATACCCTTACCCCCGCCGAACACCGTGTCGTCCACCCGGCCCCTTCTGTCCGGGGAGAAGTCCCTTAGCTGGTGGCAGCAGACCTGTAAATGGCCCCGCCGCCGGGCCCGGCCCACGATGCTGTTCTCAAGGACCAGGGGGAACATCTCCGGGAACAGGGTGATTATGTCGATACGCACTAGGCCTCCTCACCCTCCCCGTCGAATATGCCCGGTATGGGCAGAAGCTCTATCACGCCGCCCTCTATGTCCGTGCGCTTTATCATGTGCTCCACTGCCGGGAAAAGGTAGTCCCGCCCCTCGCCGTCCCTTATCCTATAGACGTTGTTGGCCGGTGCGGGGATAATCTGCGCGATAACGCCGTACTCCCGGCCGGTGTCGCCGTCTATGGCGCACAGACCTATAAGGTCCTCAAGAAAGAACCGGCCCTCGGGGAGCTTTACGTCGTCCCGGTTCAGGTACAGCACCCGGCCCCGCAGCCTGTCCCCCTGCTCCACTGTGCCTACTCCCTCTAAAGTCAATAACAGGCGGCCCTTGTGGGGCCTGCTGCTTATCAGGCCTATGGGGCGCTGGCCGCTTTCGTCGAAGTAGAGCTCCTTCACTCCTGCCACGAACTCCGGGCTGTCCGCCCAGGTTTCCATTACCAGCTCGCCTTTTACTCCGTGGGTGCGGACTATTTTGCCTGCTTCTAGGTATTGTTTCATGTTCGCTCCTTGCGCTGCTTATCGGGGCTTCGCCCCTCTCCCAAGAGAAACTTTTTGAAAAAAGTTTCTCTTGACTTTTCAAAAACTTTTTCCCTTCGCTTTGCGAAGCACTAAGAAAAAAGGGCGCTCCTGCGCCCCTTACTCTCAGTCTATCTCCACCATGACCTTCGTATCGTTCCGGGTCGCCGCCGCCCGCATCACCACGCGGATGGCCTTCGCTATGCGCCCCTGCTTACCGATAACGCGGCCCATGTCCTCCTCTGCCGCGTGCAGATGATACACCATGACCCCGTTATCGTTCTCCTCGCTGGTCACGCTGACCTCCTCGGGCCGCTCCACCAGCCCCGAGGCAATAGCTTTCAAAAGCTCCTGCATTTCCTTTTTCACCTTCCTTATCTTCTAAAATCGTCCCGATCTTCTCAGATAACGCCGTGCTTCTTGAAAAGGTCCCTCACCGTGTCCGTGGGCTGGGCCCCGTTCTCCATCCACTTCTTGGCCTTCTCCGGGTCCAGCTTCACCACGCTGGGCTCCTCCATGGGGTTATAGTAGCCTATCTCCTCAATGAAGCGCCCGTCCCTGGGAAAGCGGGAGTCCGCCACCACGATACGGTAAAAGGGGTTCTTCTTCGCGCCCATGCGGCGCAGCCTGATTTTTACTGCCATTTTTACTACCTCCAAAAATTTATGTTAATTGTATAATAAAGCACATTAGTGCGTTTATTCCCTCGGTAAATTTTCATAGGCCCCAAGGCTCCCAATAACGCCAACCTCCGGCCCCAGCTTCTCCCCGGTCACGATATCGCTCCGGGACCGGATATTATAGAGCGTCCCCAGCCGTTGTGCTCTATGCTCCTCATGCACCGATTAAAGCTGTCCCCTAGAACGGCATACCAGGCATACCGCCGCCCATGCCCCGCATCAGCTTCCTCCCCTTCTTGCCGCCGAACTGCTTCATCAGCTTCTGGGTCTGCCTGAACTGATTGAGGAGCCTGTTCACGTCCTCCACCTTCTGGCCGCAACCCGCCGCTATCCGCCGCTTCCGCGAAGCGTTCAGCTCCTCTGGGTGCGCCCGCTCATAGGGGGTCATGGACAGTATTATGGCCGCCGTGCGGTCCATTATCCTATCGTCGATGTCCACATCGTCCAGCTTATTGCCCACGCCGGGCAGCTTCTGCAAAATGCCCTTTATGGGCCCCATCTTCTTCACCTGCCGGAACTGCTCCAGCATATCGTTCAGATCCAGCTTGTTCTGCATCATCCGCTGGGCGGTGCGCTCCGCGGCCTTCTCGTCCAGCCGCTGCTCGGCCTCCTCAATAAGGCTAAGCACGTCGCCCATGCCCAGGATACGGCTGGCCATGCGGTCCGGGTGGAACGCCTCCAGACCGTCCAGCTTCTCCCCAGAGCCCGCGAACTTTATGGGCTTGCCGGTGACAGCCTTTATGGACAGCGCCGCGCCGCCCCTGGTGTCGCCGTCAAGCTTTGTCAGTATCACGCCGGTGATGTCCAACAGCTCGTCGAAGGTCTTCGCCACGTTCACAGACTCCTGGCCTATCATGGCGTCCACCGTCAGCAGGATGTCCGTGGGGTTTACCGCCTCCTTCATCCTTCTGAGCTCGTCCATAAGCTCCTCGTCTATCTGCAAGCGCCCGGCGGTGTCTATCAGCAGGTAGTCGTGGCCGTAGTCCTTTGCGTGCTTCACGGCCTCCTTCGCCGTCTCCACCGGGTCCTGGGTCCCCCGCTCGAACACCGGGGCCCCGGCCTTCTCGCCCATGACCTGCAGCTGCTTTATGGCCGCCGGTCTATACACGTCGCAGGCCGCCAGCAGCGGCCTGTGGCCCTGGCTTTTCAGCATATAGGCAAGCTTCGCCGCGTGGGTGGTCTTGCCCGCGCCCTGCAAGCCGCACAGCAGGATTATGGCCGGTGGGTGGGCCGGACTCTTTAAGCGCTCCCCTGTGCCGCCCATTAAGGCGGTCAGCTCCTCGTTGACTATCTTTATCACCATCTGCGCCGGGGTCAGGCTCTCCATGACCTCCTCGCCCACGGCCCGCTCGGTTATCCTCCCGGTGAGCTCCTTTGCCACCTTATAGTTTACGTCGGCCTCCAGAAGCGCCAGACGCACCTCGCGCATGGCCTCCTTCACGTCGCTCTCTGAGAGCTTGCCTTTGCTTCTCAGCTTTTTAAAGGAGTTGCTTAATTTTTCCGCTAAACCTTCAAAGGGCATGACTGCTCACCTCTTTTTCTTCTTTAGTACATTTTTGGCCTTACGGCAAGACCGCGGGGCTCTGCCCCACACCCTGCCACCTTTAAAAAGGTGGACGAAACTTTTTCCCTGCGCGCCGTCTGCTAGTCCTTCTCCGCTATCTCCTGGGCGTACTCCAGTATGCTCTGGGCGTCCCTGTCGATCTCCTCTACGCCGCCGTTTTTGGCGTTGAGCTCCTGTATCTCCAGGGCGCAGTCGCATATGTCCGCCAAAGCCCTCTGCACGTCCTGAAACCGCTTTACCAGCCCCAGTCTGTCCTCCATGTCTATCAGCAGCTGCTCCGCCCGCTTTATGGCGTCCCGGACCCCCTGGCGGCTTATCCCCCTGTCCCCCGCTATCTCCGACAGGGACATATCCTGGTTATAATAGGCGTCCACCGTCTCCCGCTGGGTCCCGGTCAGTATCTCCCCATAAAAATCCAGCAGGATAGAGACCCTCAAATCCTTGGGCATCCCGGACTCCTCCTCACTTTCTCCCTCTGTAAAGGCATCTTCTTTACACTTGCTGATTATACACCAAAGCGGGCCGTTTGTCAACAGAAAATCCCCGGTTTCCCGGGGAGTATTGCAAAATTCCCAGCCTGATGTATAATAGTTGGGATAGCACCACAAGAAAATGCCGCCCCCAAAAAAGGAGTCCCGCTTATGGAAAGCACCGTGAAAGTCCTCTCCCTCAAGGAACCCTGGGCCAGCCTCATCGCCTTCGGCCCCAAACGCATAGAGACCCGCTCCTGGCGCACCCGATACCGGGGCCCCCTCTATATCCACGCCTCCGCCGCAAGGCCCAGCCGGAGCGACCCCCATATCCGGGAGCTTTCAGAGCTTCTCCCCGGCCGGGAGCCCGCCTGCGGCCTTATACTCTGCCGCTGCCTTCTGACCGGCTGTGTCCCCATGGACGAGGAATTTTTGTCCTCCATGACAGACCCCACAGAGCGTCTGTGCGGGGAATACGCCCCCGGGCGCTTCGCCTGGCTTCTAGGGGACGTGCAGGTACTTTCAGAGCCCGTCCCGGCCAAGGGCAGGCTGGGAATCTGGACCTTTACCCTGCCTGATTCACAGCTCTAGCCCACCGTAATTCTCCTCAAGAATATCGCAGGACGCGTCAAACTTCTCCTGCTCCTGCTCCGAGAGGCCCAGCTCCAGCACCCGGTCCACGCCGTTGCGGTTCACTATGCAGGGTGCCCCGGCGTATACCCCCTTGCGGCCGTACTCCCCCCAGAGCCTGGCCGACACCGTCAGCACCGAGTTCTCGTCCGAGAGCACCGCACGGGCTATGCGCACCATAGCCATGCCTATGCCGTAGTAGGTGGCCCGCTTGGCCTCGATTATCCGCTGGGCCGCGTCCCGGACCTGGGTGCTCAGGCGCTCCACCTCCTCCATCCTGTACCGCCCGCCGGAGTCCCCGCACACGTCCGTCACCGGCTTTGTGGCTATCATGGCCTGGCTCCAGGGGACGAATTCGCTGTCGCCGTGCTCGCCCATAACATAGGCGTGCATATTCCTGGGGTCCACACAGAAGTATTCCCCGAGAAGATACCTGAGCCGGGCCGTGTCCAGGGTGGTGCCGGTGCCGAAGACCCGGTTGGGGTTGAAGCCCGACAGCTCATAGGTCACCCGGGTCATGATGTCCACCGGGTTGGTGGCCACCAGGAACACGCCCCCGAAACCCGAGCGCACCACCGGCCCGATAATTGACCCGAACACCTCCGTATTGCGCTGCAGCAGCTCCAGCCTTGATTCCCCCGGCTTCTGGCTGACCCCGGCGGAGATGACCACCATATCCGCGTCCGCGCAGTCGGAATAGTCCCCGGCGTATATCTTCATGCTGCTGCCCGCGAAGGCCAGGCCGTGGTTTAGGTCCATAGCCTCGCCCAGGGCCCGCTTTTTGTCCAGGTCCACCAGCACCAGTATGTCGCAGAGCCCACGGTTCAGGGCCGAGTAGGCAAAGCTCATGCCCACCATCCCCGTGCCCACAAGGACGATTTTACGCTTATTGCTGCACATATTGTCCCACCTCTCTGTTTATTTAAGGTTATATAAGGGTATTGTTCCAAAGCGGGGCGGGTTTATGTGGGCTGCACGCCGCCGGCCTGTTCAATATTTTCTTCCGCGCCTTCTTCTATAGCTTCTTCCGTATTTTCTTCAGCGTTTTCCGCAGCCTCTGCGGCGGCCTCCTCTGCCGCCCTT
This sequence comes from Acutalibacter muris, assembly GCF_002201475.1. Taxonomy (NCBI): domain Bacteria; kingdom Bacillati; phylum Bacillota; class Clostridia; order Eubacteriales; family Acutalibacteraceae; genus Acutalibacter; species Acutalibacter muris. Next base: position 2,741,473 of record NZ_CP021422.1, read on the forward strand.
GCCTCGGCCTCTGCAAGGTTGCGGCGGCGGGCAAGATAGTCCTCAAGAATTATGGTCGCCGCCACGCCGTCCACCACGGCCTTGCGCTTTCTGCCCCGGGTGTTGGTCTCGTTAAGGAGATGGTTCGCGGTTATGGTGGTGCCCCGCTCGTCCACAAACTCCACGGGCACGCCGCTCTGCTCCCCTATCTTCGCCCCCATCTCCCGGGCGAATTTCGCGCTCTCGCCCTCGGAGCCGTCCATGTTCTTTGGCAGCCCCACAACGATTACCCCGGCCCGCAGGGTGATGGCCACCCGGGCCACCTGGAAGCAGAGCTTGTCCATGTCCTTTTCGATAAGCACCGTCAGGGGCCTTGCCATGGTCTCGGTAATGTCACAGACAGAGAGTCCCGTGCGCTTATGTCCTAAATCCACACCTAAAATAATCATATTAAATTCTCCTCGTATAATAAGATTTGCAGATAGTTTATAGAGTGCATCTGCTTAGTTCACTCAAAACGACCAGCAGGCCGTAAGATACCCGTGGTACAATAGCTGTAGGACAGCAGGATAAGTTCTATATTCTCCGGTAGAACCGCAAGGTTGCTACAAAGAAAGTCCGTCCCCCCGAGCCGGAAGTAAGCCGCAAACTCACTGGCTGTTTGCCGTGGTGCGGCCCCCTCTGTCCCAGCGGCGAGCCGCTGGGACAGGCAGTGGAGGGAATCGCATCGGCCGCTCCTCGGAATGATTCTCATACGCGAGGTTGCTGAGGCTTCCGGTTATCATGGGTATCTTAGAGCCTGCTGGTCCTAAAATTTCCACCCCGAGGAGGTGAAATCGTGAATCAATTATTCGTTGGCATTGATGTGGGAAGCCGCGGGAACACAGCCTATCTCATGCGGCCTGATGGGGAAAAGCACAGTAATTTCACAGTACAAAACACTCAAGGCGGTGCTAAAATATTGATTGATAAAATCGTTTCGGCACTTACCGCGATGGGCCTGGAACAGGTCGTGATCGGCATGGAGGCCACCGGCATCTACGGAGATAATCTCGTGTACGCTCTCCGGGAAGATGGCGCCCTGGGCCGGTTCCAGCGCAAGATCCATGTGCTCAATCCCAAGCAGGTCAGCAAGTTCAAGGAATCCTACTCCGAACTGCCCAAGAACGATGATGTGGACGCTTTTGTGATTGCCGATAAGCTCCGTTTTGGTCGTATCACCCAGGAGGTCTATATGGACGACTACCGCTACAAAGCCCTGCAAACCTTGACCAGAGCCAGATTCTATGCTGTACAAGACTTGACCCGTGAAAAACAGCGTTTTGCGAACTATTTGTTTTTGAAATGCTCCGGTCTCGCGCAGGGCAAGGACATAGCTAACTCCAGCGCCACCACCATCGCTCTTATGGAACGCTTTGAAACTGTGGACGAGCTGGCTTATGCCGATTTGGATGAACTCACAGCTTTCATTGATGAGAAGGGCCGCAACTTCGCCGACCCTGCCGCAAAAGCTAAAGCCATTCAGACTGCTGCCAGAAACTCCTATCGTCTGCCTATCACTGTAAATAATTCTGTGAATCAAGCTATGTCAGTTTGTATTGCCACCATGCGGGCGTTGGAAAAGCAAATCAAGGTTCTTGACAAACAAATTGAACAGATATTTGCTGTCCTTCCAAACACCCTGACCTCCGTTCCCGGCATCGGCAAGGTCTACTCCGCCGGGATTATCGCTGAGATCGGTGACATCAACCGTTTTCAATCCCAGGCTTCTGTCGCCAAATATGCCGGTCTTGTCTGGAAACAGCACCAGTCCGGTGAGTTTGAAGCCCAGAACACCCGCCTCATTAAGTCCGGCAACCGTTTCATTCGCTACTATCTGCTGGAAGCCGCCAACTCTGTGAGAAGATGCGACTCCGAGTTCAGGCGTTACTATGACCTCAAGTACAAACAGGTCAATAAATACCAGCACAAACGCGCACTCGCTTTAACTGCCAGAAAACTGGTTCGGCTCGTCTTTCGACTGCTGAAGGAGGGGCGGAACTACATACAGCCGGAGGGTTGAGTCCTACTCGCTTTTCGGTAACGAAGCCCTGTTCAAAAAAATATCATGGGGCAGGGCTTTGGTTGGTGTTGCCTTTTTGCTGCTATGCCATTTCTTTTTCACCGCTTTTCTTGTGACTTTTCATCTATTTCTCTATTGACTTCTTACCACTGGACTTTTTCAGTTTTTCAAATGAAAAGTTCGTGGGCGGCCTGCGCATATCCTCGGGCAGGTGCGACAGGTCGTTGATGCTCTCAAAGTACAGCCTGCCGCCCTGGGCTATCACCGTGCTCACCCCGGTATTCCCGAATACCTCGCTCTTTCGTATGCCTATGGGCTCGCCGTACTGTATCCGGGCGTACAGGTTCCGAAGGACCCCGCCGTGGGTGGTTACCACCACGGTCCTGCCCGGGTTCTCCGCGATTATCCTGTCAAGGGCGGCGTTCACCCGGTCGTACACCTGCCCCATGGTCTCGCCCCCGGGGAACTCGCAGAGGTCCGGGGACTTGTCCCATTTTTCGGCGGTCTCCGGGTAGTTCAGCGCCAGCTCCTTCAGGGAGCGGTCCTCAAGCTCCCCCACGTCCATCTCGATAAAGCCCGGCTCGTCTACCACCTCTATACCATTATGGTACCTGGCGATGGCCTGGGCGGTCAGCCGCGCCCTTTTAAGGGGGCTGGTGTATATCACGTCGATGGGCTCGTTGCGAAACCGCAGCCCCAGAAGCTCCAGCTGCTTCTCCCCCGCGGGGCTCACGTCCGCGTCGTACTGCCCCTGGAACTTGTGCTCAATGTTGCCCATGGACTGGCAGTGGCGGATAAGATAAATTTTTGTCACCATGGCTTGACACCTCCTGTTATTTCAGACACGGATTTCACGCCGTTCCTGTCCATGAACTCCAGTAAGCCGTCCCGGATTTTGATGGGCGCGTAGGGGTCCGTAAATATGGCCGTGCCCACCTGAATGGCGCTAGCCCCGGCCAGGAGCATCTCCACCGCGTCCTGCCACGTGGAAATGCCCCCAAGGCCCACAACGGGCAACTTCACCCTCTGTGACACCTGCCAGACCATGCGTATTGCCACCGGCAGCACCGCCGGGCCCGAGAGCCCCCCGGTATTGTTGCGGAGGATTGGGCGGCGGGAGTTGATGTCGATGCGCATACCCGTCAGGGTGTTGATAAGGGAGAGAGCGTCCGCCCCGCCGCTCTCTGCGGCCAAAGCCATCTCGGCGATATCCGTCACGTTGGGGGAGAGCTTCACCATCAGGGGCTTTTTGCAGCGGTCCCGGACGGCCCGGGTTATGCCCTCAACGCCCTCTTTGGTGACCCCGAACTGCACGCCGCCCTCCTTCACGTTGGGACAGGAGATGTTCAGCTCCACCATGTCCACGGCGGTGTCGTTGAGGAGCTCCGCCGTCCGGCAGTAGTCCTCGACACTGCTTCCAGCCACGTTGGCGATTATCCTCGTGCCCTGCTTTTCGAGCCAGGGCAGGTCCTCCCTGATGAAATGCTCCACCCCGGGGTTTTGCAACCCCACGGCGTTAAGCATACCCCCGGGGGTCTCGGTGACCCGGGGCGGCGGGTTGCCGGGGCGCTCATAAAGGGTGGTGCCCTTGCAGCTTATGCCCCCCAGCTCCGAAAGGGGATAGAGCTCTGCGTACTCCCGCCCGAAGCCGAAGGTGCCCGAGGCGGCTATTATGGGGTTTTTGAAGTCCACCCCGGCTATGTTCACGTTTAAGGCTGCCATATTTATACCTCCTTCACCATGTCCATGGGAAATACCGGGCCGTCCTTGCACACGTGGCCGAAATACTCCCGGCCGCTCCCGTCTGTAAGGGCCACGGCGCAGCCAAGGCACGCCCCCACCCCGCAGGCCATGCGCTGCTCAAGGGACAAATAGCCCTGCGCGCCCCGGCTCTTCGCCAGGGCTTTGGCGGCTTTCAGCATGGGCCCCGGGCCGCAGGCCATAAGCACGTCAAAGTCCTCGCCTGCCGCTAAGTCTGTAACAAGGCCGTGATAGCCGTAGGAGCCATCGTCTGTGGCGATAAGCACCTTCGCACCGGCGGCTTTAAAGTCCTCCTCAAGTATTGCCAGCTCCCTATTGCGAAAGCCCAGCACGGCCACGGCCATCTCTCCCAGCTCCTTCGCGGCGGCCAGCAGGGGTGGCACGCCTATACCGCCGCCCATTAATAGGGTGCGTTTTGTCCTGTCAAGGGGGAAGCCCTTGCCCAGGGGGGCCAGTATGTCTATCATATCGCCGGGCTTGAATCGGGAAAGAGCCTCGGTGCCGGAGCCCCGGACCTGGAACACAAAGCGCAGCGTGCCCTCTTTTTTGTCTATGCCGCAGATGGAGATGGGGCGGCGCAGAGTGTGGCCGGGAACAAGTATCTGGGCGAACTGACCGGGGACCGCTTTTGCGGCCAGCTCCGGGCAGTTTAGAGTGAAGTCAAATATGCCGGGGGTCAGCTCCCGGGCTGAGAGAAGCCTTGCGGGGCGGGAATCGTAGGATTTCATTGGGACGCTCCTTTTTTTCAGTTTGCTACATTATAACAAAAACCGCGCTGTCTGGCAAGTCCAAACAGCGCGGCCCGCAGAGGGATAGCTTCTGCGTATACGGGAAGAAAACTCTTGCATTTTCTGGAAATATCTTGTATTATGTTTAATAAACTCGTGCTGACCACTATCAGCGTATGTGGTAGTAACAACCACAAAAATTAAGCAACCGTTCCACGGCCGGAACGGTTGCTTTGCTTAAATAAAAGTAAATAACCCGGGCCAGGCGTCTGTCGGCGGGCTCCGCTCTTTTTCTGTCTCTATATATAGGCCCTTCCGGCCCTTTTGTCAAGCCGCATTGCGCCCTTTGGACTATCTCTCTGTCTGCTCAGTCATAATACCCCACCGTATGCCGAACCTGTCCACGAAAACCACCCGGCAGGAGCTGTAGGGCGTGGCCTCCATGGGGTATATGGTGCGGCTTCCCTCTTTCATCACCTCATACGCCCTCTGTACCTCCTCCTTTGTGTCCATCATCACAGTCAGGAAGTTGGAGTAGCAGGTCTGGAACTCTATGTCGATATGGTCCGCCATGATGATCCTCTCCCCGCCCAGCAGCAGCTCAGAGTGGTAAATATACTCCCTCTGGCCCTCTTTCAGCTGCGGGTTATACTCCGGGTCGTCCGCCTCGCCGTATGTTATCAGGCAGTTTATCCTGCCGCCAAAGGCCTTTTCATAGGTATGAATGGCCTCACGGCAGTCCCCGCCGAAATTTATCGTAGGCACAAGCTTCATTTCGATTCTCCCCCATTAAACGCCAGGTAAAACCCCAGCTTCTCCATAGTCACCCGGGGCCGCCACCAGTCCCTGGCCTGCTTATACTCCTGCTCATAGGGGGTGTACCACTGCCAGGTGATGTCAAAGCCGCCGTCCTCCATCTGGAGCTTATCTATAGCGGCAAGGTCGGCCTTCACAAGGTCCTCAATGCCCTCGGGCACATAGGGACTCTCCTCGTGGAAGAAGGCCGAGGGCCCCGCCACGTACTCCACGCCGTACTTCTCCACCTCATGGCAGACGGCAAGGCCTACGGCCCGCTTCACGGCCTCCCGGGCTTTATCAAGGTCTATCACGTCGGTAACGCCGTAGAGCTCCATCATCCTGTGGGCCAGCATAAAGCACTTCACCTCGTCGCTGCCCACCTCCCGGGCGCTCTCGAGCCAGGAGAAGGCCTCCCGCACCAGCTCCTTCCAGCGCTCCCCGCCGTCCACACAGCAGAGGAACACCGCCAGTGACACCGTGGGGTTCCAGCTCTCTTTGCCGTCGCCGGGCTCCCACCAGATGGCGTGGGGGTGCTCCTTGGAGCTCTCCACCGCGAAGCGCCAGCGCTGCTGGCCCCGGTCGAAGCCGTCCCCGCTTTTCAGCCACCGGGCGATGCCCTCTATAATATTCCCGGCCTCTCCCAGCGCCCCGCACTGGTAGAGGTGAATAATCGCGTCGTTGGTGGTGATGGGAGTGGAATTGGGGTTCCAGTTGTCCGGCTCTAAAGCGTTGCCGAAGCCGCCGTCGGGGTTCTGAAACTTTTTCAGCTCCTCCACCACAGCCCCCTTCGGGCCGCCCTCGAACACTGCCCTATACCAAGCCAGCTCCAGGGGCCGGGCGTTGCTGATGATAAATTGCTTTGCTTTCTGTATGTCCATACCTTACCTCCTGTCGGATGTTTTCCCCATTATACCCCTGCGAACACGACAGCGGTATGTCATGTTTCCCCATACATATTAAGAATTTTTCTGCCCATCTTCAAGAGCTCCTCCCGGACCTTCTCCGGCCCCAACAGCTCCGCGGCCCCACGAAAGCACAGCAGCCAGTCCACGGCGCTGTCAAGATTGGTAAAGTCTATCTTCGCCCTGCACCGGCCGTCGGGCTCCACCGTAAAGCAGCCCTCGCCATACTCCTCCACTAAGCGCCACTTGTATTCCGGGGGCACCAGCACCTCCACCCGGTAATTCCCGGGAAATACCCGCTCGTCCGAGAGGTCCGGGTATGGGGCCTCTCGGGGCACGAAGCCCTCCTTCAGGGTGAGCCCGGTCATGCGGTTAAGCTTAAATAGCCGGTAGTCCTCCCGCTCAAGGCAGTACCCCCACACGTACCAGCTCCCCCAGCGGAAGACGATATAGTAAGGCTCTATCGCCCGCTTGCTCTCCCTGCCCGGGGCATAGTAGCAAAAGCCCACAAGCCTGGCTTCGCCGAGGGCCCTCTGCAAGAGCTCCAGCTTTTCAGACAGGGGCCCCTTGTACCAGGAGGCCAGGTCGATGAGCATAGAGCCCTCCCGGGCCATGAGCCCCGGCCCGGCAAGCTTCTCCATAAGCTGGGCGTAGCGGTTGGTGCCGCTGACGCTGTCAAGGCTGCGAAGCCCCGCCAGAAGGGCCTGCATATCCGACAAGGTCAAAAGGGAGCGGTCCACCTTATAGCCGCTCATGATGGACAGCCCGCCCCCCGCGCCCTGGGCGGTGCTGATGGGTATACCCGCCCGGCAGAGGGCCTCGATGTCCCGGCTGATGGTCCTGCGGGAGACCTCAAAGGTTTCAGCGAGAAAGGGCGCTGTCACCTTTTCCCGCTGAAGCAGTATGGATAGTATTCCGATCAGTCTGTCTATCTTCAAAGCATTTCCTCGACCGGCACAGGGACAGCGTCCGGCTCTATCGGACAGTCATACCCCTTTGCCGCCGTAACTTTAAATTCTTCACGAGCTTTCTCCAGCAGCTCCGGCGTGGTGATAAGGTCGACGGCCGTGGCCGCCAGCACCTTCGCCGCATAGAGCATCCCCTTATGGGCCACTCCGGTCTTGCCGCCGCTTACGTTCTGCCAGCTATGCCCCGGGGAATGGGCCGGCCAGGTGGCGGTCATTATCTGGGCCGTGGGGGTCTGCCAGCTAACGTCCCCCACGTCCGTGGACCCCGGGGACTGCTCGCCGCTATGGAAGTACGGGCACAGGAAGTCGTTAAGGGTGGCGTTCCCGCCGTCGGAGAGCTCAGAGACCTTTTTGCGTATCTCCGGGTCGTACTTCGCCCCCATGCCCGGCAGTTCCCCTTCTTCTTTCGGGCAGGTGGCGTCCAGCTTGGCGGCAAAGTCCCGCTCCTCTTTGGTGTACTCCGGCAGGGGTATCGTCTCCATATTGGCGTACAGCGCCCGCTCCAGCACCTGGTTGGGCAGAAGATCCGCCGTGCCGTCGATAAAGCGCCTTGTGAAGGTGGTGTCCGTCATCAGAGCCGCGCCCTTTGCGATATTGTCCACCCGCTGTAGGAGCTTCTTATTGTTAGGCACATTGTTGGACCGCACCATATAGAGGACAGTTGCCTTGCTCTGCACAACATTCGGTGAAATCCCGCCGGTGTTGGTGATGGCATAGTGCAGGCAGTCCGTATTTGGGATATGCTCTCTTAAAAACTGCACCCCCAGGTTCATAAGCTCCACCGCGTCCAGGGCGCTGCGGCCCATATGGGGGTTCCCCGCCGCGTGGGCGGCTATGCCGTTGAAGGTGTATTCCACCTGCATACTGGTGTTGTTGGTGCCGGTAAATATCTCGTTGGCCGTGCCCGGATGCCAGGTAAGCGCCGCGTCCAGGGCGTAGAACAGCCCCTCCCGGGCCATAAAGGCTTTGCCCGCGCCGCCCTCCTCGCCCGGGCAGCCGTAATAAATGACAGTGCCGCTCTCGCCGGTGGCCGCCAGATACTCCTTCACGGCCCAGGCGGCGGCCAAGCTGCCCGCGCCCAGCAGGTGGTGCCCGCAGCCGTGGCCATAGCCCTTGGCTAGGCCGCCACAGCCGCCTGCAACCTCCTCGCAGGGCTCCAGCTCCCCGGCCTTCTGGCTCAGCCCGGCCAGCGCGTCGTACTCGCCGAGTATGCCTATCACGGGCCTGCCGCTGCCGAACTTGCCCGCGAAGGCCGTCTCTATCCCCGCCACGGCGTGCTCCACCTCAAAGCCCAGCTCAAAGAGCAGCTCCTCATAGAGCTTTGTGGCGTTGTGCTCCGACAGGGACAGCTCCGGGTCCCCCCAGATTTTGTCCGCCGTGTCTATAAATATCTGCTGCTTTTCGTCCAGCAGCTTGTATACATCAGACTTATTCACAATAATACCCCCTATAAAACTTTAGCTAAGAAATCCTGAAGCCGGGGGTTTTTCGGGTGGTTGAACAGCTCCTCCGGCTCCCCGGACTCCATTATTATGCCCTCGGCCATAAACAGCACCCGGTCCGACACCTCTCTGGCAAACCCCATCTCATGGGTCACGATGACGCTTGTCATGCCGGTCTCCACCAGCCCCTTTATAACCTCCAGCACCTCGCCCACCATCTCCGGGTCCAGCGCGCTGGTGGGCTCGTCAAAGAGCATCACGTCCGGCTCCATGGCCAGGGCCCGGACTATGGCGAGCCGCTGCTTCTGCCCGCCGGACAATTTCCCGGGCATAACCTCGGCCTTGTCCGCAAGGCCCACCCGCTCCAAAAGCTCCATGGCCTTTTTGTCCGCGTCCTCCGCGCTCATGCCCTTTACAAGGGTGGGCGCAAGGGTGATGTTCCTTTTCACGCTCAGATGTGGAAACACGTTGAAGTGCTGGAACACCATGCCCATCTTCTGCCTGTGCCGGTCGATGTCCACCTTCTTCCCGGTTATCTCCACTCCCTCGAAGAATATCTGCCCCTGCTCCGGGGTCTCAAGCAGGTTCAGGCACCGCAGGAAGGTGCTCTTGCCGCCCCCCGAGGGGCCTATCACCGACACCACCTCGCCGGAGTGTATGGTCTCCGACACGCCCTTTAGGACCTGCAATTTGCCAAAGCTCTTGTGAAGGTCCACCGTCTTTATAAGCTCAGTCCGCTGTTCCACGCGCCATCCTCCTCTCGAATGCCGCCACGACCTTGCTCAGGGGGAAGGTCAGGCAGAGATATATCACGCCCACGATGATAAGGGCCTCGAACCTTAAATACGTGGCCCCGCCCACCAGCAGGTACGAGGTCATCAGGTCCCCCAGGAAGAAGGTGGACGCAAGAGAGGTCTCCTTTAACATCATGATGAACTCGTTGCCAAGGGCCGGCAAAATATTCCTCACCGCCTGGGGCAGCACTATCCTTGTCATAGTCTGCCGCCCGGAGAGGCCAAGGCTTCTGGCCGCTTCGGTCTGGCCCTTGTCCACGGCCTGTATGCCCGCGCGTATCACCTCGGACACGTAGGCCGAGGAGTTTATGCACAGCGCCAGCGCCACCCACATAAAGGGCGACAGCGCCAGAAAGGGCAGAAGCTGTGGCAGCACAAAGTAGAATATGTAAAGCTGCAAAAGTATCGGCGTGCCCCGTATCACCTCGATATACACCCCGATAATAAAGCGCACCACCTTAAAGCGGCACATCTTCGCCATCGCCACCAGGGTGCCTAAAATCACGCCGAACAGCACCGCTATGGCCGTCAGCTTCAGGGTGTTCATGACCCCCTCCAGCAAAAACACCTGCCAATACTGCTGCCATATCTTCACGATATTCGGCACTATCTGTGATAGATCCATTCCCTTGCTCCCTCCGATATTTTTTCTTATGATATGCTCGTACCCGCCCGGTTTTTTGGGCGGGTACGGCATTTAGAAAGGACAGTCAATCATGAAAGTCTTGTAATCTTTATTCCTCCTGTGTAGAGGACTCGCCCGCTTCGCCGTCCTCCTCAGAGCCGGAGGGCTCGTCGGGCATGGTGACCTCCTCGGCGGTGGCGCTCATGGCCATCTCCTTGGCCTCCTCGTACCACTCTCCGTACACCCCGGAGTCGTAGGCCTTTTTCAGTATGTCGTTGACCTGTTTTGTCAGGTCGTCCGCGCCCTTTTTCATGACGATGACGTTGGCGGTGTACTTGTCGTCCACCTCGAACTGGAAGCCGGAAAGGGCCACTTCCGGGTCGTTGGACATGAACACGTCGGCCTGGCCCTTCGCCACGGCCATCGCGTCAAAGTCGCCCTTTTTCAGCTGCAAAAGGCCGGTGCCCAGGTCCCCGATGGTGACTATCTCACAGCCGGTAAGCTGCTCCTGACACAGGGACTCCTGCAGGGAGCTGGTCTGGGCCCCCACCTTCATGCCCTCAAAGTCCTCGGGCTTGGTATACTTGCCCTCGTCCTCCTTGCGGACTATCACCACCTGGTCGCTCTCGTTGTCCCCGGGATAGTAGAAGTCAGAGAGGTTGAAGTTGTCCTCCCGGTCCTGCTTCCAGGAGAAGCCGGAGATGGCCATGTCCACCGTGCCGGTGCTGACGGCCGTTGTGCACGCGTCAAAGCTCATGGGCATTATCTCCAGCTCGCGGCCCATCTCGTCGGCAATGTAATGGGCCAGCATCATGTCAAAGCCCACATACTGCTCCTGTCCCTGCTTGCTGGTATCCACAAAGGCCATGGGGGCAAAGTCGGGGCTGGTGGCCACCTTCAGCTTTTCCTTGCCGCCGTCCTTGCCGCTCTCGCCGCAGGCCGCTGCCGCCGTGACTATAAGGCAGAGGGCCAGGATAAGGGCAAGCATCTTCTTCATCTTCATAATCAACGCACTTCTTTCTGTTTTGATTTCGCTATACATTATAACCGCATAAATATACATTGTCAAGGGCGGTTTCTGAATTTTCTTACCTTTACATATATTAACATTCAGGGCGGCATATTTTGTGTATTTTTGTCCACGGCCTTGCTTAAAGCGGGAATTTCTGGTATAATACAGCTATACAACTCCCAATATGAAAGGCGGTAATCCATATGAAAATCTTTGACCCGGGCGCATACGCCGCCCTTGCCCGCAGAACGGTGGCCGAGGGCTGTGTGCTCCTTCGCAACGACGGCCCGGTGCTGCCCTTTGCACAGGGCGCTAAAGTGGCGGTGTTCGGCCGCAGCCAGTTCAACTACTACAAGTCCGGCACGGGCTCCGGCGGGCTTGTGAACACGGGCCATGTGCCAAGCATAACCGAGGGCCTTGAAGCCTCCGGCGCTGTGAAAGTGGACGCAAAGCTCAAGGCCGAGTATGAGTCCTGGATAGTTGACCACCCCTTCGACGAGGGCCAGGGCTGGGCCAACGAGCCCTGGTATCAGGAGGAGATGCCCCTCTCCGAGGAGACGGTCCTTGCCGCCGCGGGGCGCAGCGACGCGGCAGTGGTGATACTGGGCCGCACGGCGGGCGAGGATAAGGACAGCTCCAACCTTGAGGGCAGCTATCTGCTGGCAGGGGCAGAGCGGGATATGCTAAAGGCCGTCTGCGGCAATTTTGAGAAGGTGGCCGTGGTGCTGAACACCGGCGGCATACTTGATATGAAGTGGGTGGAGGAATACAAGCCCGGGGCGGTCCTGTACGTCTGGCAGGGGGGCCAGGAGGGCGGTCTTGCCGTGGCCGACGTGCTCACCGGCAAAGCGGCCCCCGGCGGCAGGCTCTCCGACACCATCGCCAAAGACATCGGCGACTACCCCGCCGCAGAGAACTTCGGCAGCGAGAGCCGCAACCTCTATCCAGAGGATATCTACGTGGGCTACAGGTACTTCGAGACCTTTGCCCCAGAGAAGGTGCTGTACCCCTTCGGCTTCGGGCTGACGTACACCACCTTCGACGTGAAGCACACCAGCATCAGCGTGACTGCCGCACAGGCCGGCATGGAGGCCGAGGTGACGAACACCGGCTCCCGCCCGGGCCGCCAGGTGGTGCAGGTCTACTGTGAAGCTCCCCAGGGTAAGCTGGGCAAGCCCGCCCGGGCCCTCTGTGCCTTTGGCAAGACCAGGGAGCTGGCCCCCGGGGAGACGGAGACCCTGAGCTTTACCGTGCCCTTTGCCCGGCTTGCCAGCTACGACGACTCCGGCGCCACAGGCCGCAAGTCCGCCTGGGTGCTGGAAGCGGGCGAGTATACCTTTTATATAGGCACGGACGTGCGCTCGGCAAAGAAGGTGGGTTCGGTCACTTTAGAGGAGACCGTGGTGGAGCAGCTTGAGGAGGCCTGCGCCCCTGTGACGGCCTTTGACCGGCTGCGCCCCGGCACTTCTGAGGGCGGCGTGTATACTAAAGAGTATGAGCCCACCCCCCTGCGCACAGTGAACCCCATGGACCGGCGGAACGAGAGGCTCATAAAGGCGGACCCCTGTGCCGGGGACAAGGGCTATAAGCTCAGCGACGTGGCCGAGGGTAAAGTTACCATGGACGAGTTTTTAGCCCAGCTCACCGACGCGGACCTCTGCTGCATAGTCCGGGGCGAGGGTATGTGCTCCCCCAAGGTCACCCCCGGCACGGCCGGAGCCTTCGGCGGCGTGACAAAGCGGCTGCTGGACTTCGGCATACCCACCGGCTGCTGCGCCGACGGGCCCAGCGGCATACGCATGGACTGCGGCACCCACGCCTTTGCCATGCCCAACGGCACCCTTATGGCCTGCACCTTCGACCCGGAGCTGGTGGGGGAGCTCTACGAGTACGAGGGGTTGGAGCTCAGAAAGAATAAAGTGGACACCCTTCTGGGCCCCGGCATAAATATACACCGCCACCCCTTAAACGGCAGAAACTTTGAATACTTCTCCGAGGACCCCCTGCTCACCGGGGAGATGGCCGCCGCCCAGCTTTTAGCCCTGCACAAGTACGGCGTTACCGGCACCATCAAGCATTTCGCCTGCAACAGCCAGGAGTTCCACCGCCACGACGTAGAGGCCGTCATCTCCGAGCGGGCCCTCAGAGAGATCTATCTGAAGGCCTTTGAGATAGCCGTTAAGGAGGGCGGAGCCCGGTCAATTATGACCAGCTATAACCCCATAAACGGCTTCTGGTCCGCCAGCAGCTACGACCTTCTCACCACCATACTCCACGGCCAGTGGGGCTATAAGGGCATGGTGATGACCGACTGGTGGGCAAAGTCCAACGACCAGGGCCAGGAGGGCGAGCGCACCAACACCGCCGCCATGGTCCGGGCCCAGAACGACCTGTATATGGTGGTGCCCGACTCAGAGAGCAACGCCCTGCACGACAACTCCGCAGAGGGTCTCAGTAAGGGCACGGTGGACCGTGCGGAGTTTATCCGCTCGGCGGCGAACATCTGCAATTTCCTCTTGCAGTCCCCCGCTATGCTCCGTATGCGCGGCATAGAGAGCGAGCTCGATAAGGCCCTCTCCGAGGCCCCCTCTCTGGACGACGGCGACTCCGCCGAGATGTTCTATGTACAGACCGGCGAGGACAATGCCCTGGACTTCGACGCGTCCCTCATCGGCATGAGCAAGGGGGACAACACCCGCTTCGGCGTGTCTATAAAGGAGCAGGGGCTCTATAAGCTGATCCTCACACTGCGCTCTACGGACCAGAACGACGTGTCACAGCTGCCCCTGTCCGTCTTCCAGGACCGCAACCTTCTGGGCACAGCCACCCTTACAGGCGCCCAGCGGGACTGGGAGACCGTGGAGTTCAACGTGATGGGTTTCTCCGGGAACTTCTACCTGCGGTTCTTCGCCGCACAGACCGGGCTGGAGCTGAAGGGGGTCAGGCTGGAGATTGTGAAGACTATGGCGGAGCTGCAAAAGGAGTTCGGGCAGTGAGCGGGCCCCAGCCCCTGGTCGAGCAGAACTCTTGACATTCCACACAGGCGTGATATAATATAGTTTACAGCCATATCTTCTCTTAAGGAGTGAAACTACCAATGACAAAGAAATTATCCGCCCTAGCGATGGCTCTCGCCCTTTTCGTGTGCGCGGCGCTCCTCCCGGCCCCCGGGGCCCAGGCCGCCACCGCCGTCACCGCGCGGCTGCGCCCGGACGTGACCATCGTCATCGACGGCCATAAGACAGTGTTCTACCACGTCACCGGCCAGCAGGCCCACCCTGTGCTGTATAACGGCTCCACCTATCTCCCCCTGCGGGCCATAGGAGAGCTCATGGGCAGGAACGTGGACTGGAACAGCTCCACCAAGACCGCCACCCTGGCCGGAGAGCGCACCACCCCGCCCACCGTGGGCACGCCCGACGCGAACCCCGGCTCCGCCAGCGTAAAGGCCACCCTCCAGAACAGCTTTTCCGTGGTGGTGGACGGCGAGACCCGGGTCTTCCTGGACGCCAACGGCAAGAGGGTGTACCCCCTGCTGTGCAAGGGCTCCATCTACCTGCCCATACGCGCCATTGGCGAGATAATGGGCAAGGCCGTGGGCTGGGACAGCGCCACCAGCACCGTCACCTTGGGCGGCGGCGATGATGATGACGAGGTCACGGACGCGGACAGCTTCAGCGGCAACGAGCCCACCCCTTCCCCCGCTCCGGACCCCGCTCCCACGCCGGACCCCACGCCCACGCCGCCCTCCGGCAGCTCCACTGCCACCATCTCCCAGGCCAAGGCCAGGGATATCGCCCTTAAGAGGGTGCCCGGGGCCACGGCCCAGCATATCACCAAGCTGAAGCTGGACTATGATCACGGCTGCTGGATATACGAGGTGGAGCTGGTCTATAACTGGGCGGAGTACGAGCTGGAAATAGACGCCTGCACCGGGGCCGTTCTCAGCTATGACTGCGACCACTGCGACTATGACTGCGACGACCACTGGCACGGCGGCTCTGGCCACCACAATTCCGGCTGTCACCATTGACAAAGCCATATGCCTTGTGCTAAAATAGAGAAAATCTCAACTTGAACGGAGGGAAAAACCATGGACCTTATCAAGACCCTGAAGACCCGCGACCTGTGCGAGAGCGCCAAGAACGGCGGCTGCGGCGAGTGCCAGACCTCCTGCCAGTCCGCCTGCAAGACCAGCTGCGGGATAGCGAACCAGGAGTGTGAGAACAAAACCGGGGAGTAATTCCCTTCGGTTTCGGCGCCGCCCTAACCCGGCGGCGCTTTTTTATGCCGGCATATTATATGGAGGACTGACCAAAATGGTACATCAATATAAGCTTCTGGGCTATAACATAGTCCTGGACTCCTGCTCGGGCGCGGTGCACGTGGTGGACGAGGCGGCCTACGACATGATACGGTGGTATAAGGACAGAACCCGAGAGGAGATATGTGAAGCCATACAGGAAAAATATAAGGACCGCCCGGAGCTGACAAGGGCGGAAATAAGGGGGTGCCTTGACCAGATAGCCGAGCTTGAAAAGGCCGGAAAGCTCTTCTCCCCGGACAGCTTCGAGCCCATCGCCGGGGACCTTAAAGAGAGGGGCGGCGGCGTGATAAAGGCCCTCTGCCTGCACGTGGCCCACACCTGCAATCTGAACTGTTCCTACTGCTTCGCCAGCCAGGGCAAGTTCCACGGAGAGCGTGGGCTCATGAGCTTCGAGGTGGGAAAGCGGGCCCTGGATTTCCTTATAGAGCACTCGGGCACAAGGCGCAATCTTGAGGTGGACTTCTTCGGCGGCGAGCCCCTGATGAACTGGCAGGTGGTGAAGGACCTGGTGAAGTACGCCCGCTCGGTGGAAAAAGCCGCCGGAAAGAACTTCCGCTTCACCCTTACCACCAACGGCGTGCTTATTGACGGCGAGGTGATAGACTTCTGCAACAAGGAGATGTCAAATGTTGTCCTCAGCCTGGACGGCAGGAAAGAGGTCCACGACCGCTTTAGAGTCGACTATCAGGGCCGGGGCAGCTGGGAGGAGGTTGTCCCCAAGTTCCAGCGGCTGGTAAAGGCCCGGGGCAATAAGCAGTATTATATGCGGGGCACCTTCACCCACTATAACCCGGACTTTTTAGAGGACATAAAGGAGATGCTCCGGCTGGGCTTCACAGAGCTCAGTATGGAGCCGGTGGTCTGCGCCCCGGAGGACCCCTCGGCCCTCACCGAAGAGGACAGGCTTATAGTGATGGAGCAGTACGAGAAGCTCTCAGAGCTCCTGCTGGAGCAGAAAAGGGCCGGTAAGCCCTTCACCTTCTACCACTATATGATAGACTTAGAGGGCGGGCCCTGCATATATAAACGCGTCTCCGGGTGCGGGTCGGGGACGGAGTATATGGCCGTGACCCCCTGGGGGGACCTGTACCCCTGCCACCAGTTTGTGGGAGAGGAAAAGTATAAGCTGGGGGACGTGTTCAAGGGGGTCGGCAATGCCGCCGCCCAGGAGGAGTTCCGGGCCTGCAACGTGTACTCAAGGCCCGAGTGCAGGGACTGCTGGGCGAAGCTCTACTGCTCCGGGGGGTGCGCGGCCAATGCCTATCACGCCACAGGGAGCATTGGCGGGGTGTATAAGGCGGGGTGCGATTTGTTTAGAAAGCGCATGGAGTGCGCTATCCTGCTGAAGGCCGCGGAGTCTGAGGATTTGTGAACACCCCCCTCTATAGCTTTGTCCAAAACTACATAAGCTCCGACCCCCACCGCCTGCATATGCCCGGCCACAAGGGGGCAAAGTTCCTCGGCTGCGAGCCCTGCGACCTCACCGAGATAGACGGAGCGGACAACCTATACGCTCCCCAGGGCATTATAAGGGAGAGCGAGGAAAACGCGGCGAAGCTCTTCGGCACAGGTGCCACCCTATATTCCGCCGAGGGCTCCTCTCAGAGTCTCCGGGCCATGGTGTACCTTGCGGCGCTCTCAAAACCCGGCCCTCTGAAGATAATCGCCGGGCGCAACGCCCACAAGTCCTTTCTGACCGCCGCCGCCCTTCTGGACGCGGATATTACCTGGCTCTACCCCGAGGATTCCGGCTACTCCCTGTGCCGCTGCGGCATAAGCCCCCGGACCCTTGAGCGGGTGCTTTCGGAGCACCCGGACGCGGCGGCGATATTCGTCACCAGCCCCGACTACCTGGGCAGCACCTTGGACGTTGCCGCCCTGGCCGGTGCGGCCCATAGCCGCGGCGTGCCCCTGCTGGTGGACAACGCCCACGGGGCCTATCTCCATTTTCTAAGGGAGCCCCGGCACCCCATGGACCTGGGGGCGGACCTCTGCTGCGACAGCGCCCACAAGACCCTGCCCGCCCTCACCGGCGGGGGGTATCTCCACGTCTCAAAAACCGCCCCGGCTGTCTTTAGGGAGCGGGCCCGTGGGGCCATGGCCATGTTCGGCTCCACCAGCCCCTCGTACCTTATATTGCAGTCCCTGGACCTGTGCAACCCATATCTCGGGTCCGGCTATACTGAGAAGCTGGCCGCCACGATAGCGGCCCTTGATGGGCTGAAGCTCCGCCTGTCCCAAAAGGGCTGGGTTTTTTGCGGGGACGAGCCCCTGAAGCTGACCCTTGACGCCCGCCCCATGGGCTTCACCGGCGGGGAGCTTTCCGCCCTCCTACAGGCCCGGGGCATATATCCCGAGTACGCCGACCCGGACTTTTTGGTGCTCCTGCCCGGGCCGGAGACTCCCCCGGGGGCCCTGGAGCTGCTGGAGGAGACCCTCGGTGCCATAGGGCCCTGCCCGGCCTTACCCGGGCCAAAGCTGGAGCTTATCCCGCCCCACAGGGCCATGACCCTCCGTCAGGCGCTGTTTGCCCCCACGGAGACCGTGCCCCTTGGAGCCGCCGCCGGGCGGGTGCTGGCCGGGCTTTCGGTCAGCTGCCCGCCGGCGGTGGCTCCTGCGGTGCCGGGTGAGGTGCTTACTGAGAAGATTTTGGAGATTTATGGGTACTATGGTATAGAGGGCGTCAGCGTTGTGAAAGAGTGAAGCCTGTGTGGGTTACCCCACACAGGCTTATTTTTAGCGAAGTCGGCTGGACCGGTCAAATTACCACATCACTCAGGTCAGAGGAAACCGTAAACTCCTTTCCTTCGTACAGGACCTTCAGCTCCTCGGCCTTGCCCTCAAAGTGCACCGTTATCTTGCCGCCCTCGTTTCTGACGGTGACTGTCAGGAACCTCTCGCCGTACATATCACAGACATCGCACCGCGCTTCGCCGGTTATCTTCCCCAGGTACAGCCGCAGGCCCTTGGAGTAATCATACTCCACATCATCACAGTTACTCCCAATGGGCACAATGCTGTTCTCCCGCACCATCAGCGGCAGGCTCTTGAAGTCGTGGACCTCCCGGACCCAGCGGCCCCCCTCCTTACGCTCGCCGGTAAGCAGGTTCGTCCACACGCCCTCGGGCAGGTAGTAATCCACGTCCCCGGATTTAGTGAACACCGGGGCCACCATAAGGCTCTCTCCCAGCATATACTGCCGGTCCAGCTCCCCGCAGGCTATATCCCCCGGGAACTCCAGCACCAGGGCCCTCATCATGGGCACGCCGGTTCCGTGGGCCTCTGCGGCCTTGGTGTAGAGATAGGGCATCAGGGCACACTTCAGCTTGGTGAATTTCCTCACCACGTCCACGGACTCCTCGTCAAAGAGCCAGGGCACCCGATAGGAGCCCGAGCCGTGGAGCCTTGAGTGGGTGGACAACAGCCCGAAGGCCGCCCAGCGCTTATACACGTCCGCCGGGGCCGTGCCCTCGAATCCGCTGATGTCGTGGCTCCAGAAGCCAAAGCCCGAGCAGGTCAAAGACAGCCCCGCCCGCAGGGATTCGCTCATGGACAGGTAGTTCGAGGAGCAGTCCCCGCCCCAGTGCACCGGGAACTTCTGGCCCCCGGCGGTGGCGCTGCGGGCAAAGAGGCAGGCTTCGTTTTTGCCCTTATACTCCTCTAAGAGCTCAAAGACGCATTTATTATACAGGTACGTATAATAATTATGCATAAGCTCCGGGTCGCTACCGTCATAGTACACACAGTCGGTGGGTATGCGCTCGCCGAAGTCGGTCTTGAAGCAGTCCACCCCCATGTCAAGCAAATTCCGCAGCTTGTCCTGGTACCACCTCCAGGCCCCGGGGTTGGTGAAGTCCACTATGCCCATCCCCGCCTGCCAGAGGTCCCACTGCCACACGTCGCCGTTTGGCCGCTTGAGAAGGTAGCCGTGCTCCATGGCCTCCTTAAAAAGCGGCGATTTCTGGCCGATATAGGAGTTTATCCACACGCATATTTTAAGGCCGCGCTCCTTTAAACGCTTCAGCATACCCGGGGCGTCGCTGAACATCTTGGGGTCAAAGGTGAAGTTGCACCACTCGTTCTCCGCCATCCAGTAGCAGTCGAAGTGGAATACCCGCAGGGGGATATCCCGGCTCTCCATGCCGCTTACAAATTCGTTGACGGTGTCCTCGTCGTAGTTGGTGGTGAAGGAGGTTGACAGCCACAGCCCAAAGGTCCAGGCCGGGGGCAGAGCTGGGCGGCCGGTCAGGGCCGTATAATTATGCAGCACAGTCTTGGGGTCCCCGCCGCCGATTATCATGAAGTCCAGCTTCTCTCCGGGCAGGGAGAACTGTGCCCTTGTCACCACCTCTGAACACAGCTCATAGCTCACCGGCCCCGAGGAGTTCACAAACACGCCGTAGCCCCGGTTGGTCAGGTAGAAGGGGATATTCTTATAGGATATCTCCGAGCAGGTGCCGCCGTCCTCCTGCCAGAGGTCCACCACCTGGCCGTTCTTCACAAAGGGCGTGAACCGCTCGCCCAGGCCGTATATCTTCTCCCCGATGTCCAGGTCCAGCTGGGCGCGCATAAAGGGGCCCTCGGGGGTCTGCATATAGCTTATCATGCTGTGGCCGAACTTGTCGCCCACGTTTGTCAGCTTCTTACCTTTATAATAGTATGTGAAGCTGGCGGGGCTCCTGGTTATCACAAGGCTTGTGTCCCCGCTCTTAACCGTTATGCCCCCCTCGAACTCCTCTGTCTGCAGGGGGGTCTCCCTTATGTCCAGCTCGAACTCCGGGACCTTTTTCGCGCTGCCCATAAAGTGCCAGGCTTCGGTCCTTATGATGTCCGGCCCCGGGGAGCTTATTATCATCTCCAGCACCGGCCCGCCCATGCCCCGCTCGTCCTGGGGATAGGGTACGCTGTAGAGATAAATATGGCCGTCCTCTGCTCTTATCTCCCGTATCTGCACACAGTCAAAATTCTGTACGCCCGGCTTATTCAGCCAGTAACCTCTGGTAAACTTCATCGCTCTGCTCCTTTATTATTATAAAATTTAGAATTCCACTTCAAGTCCGTCATAAGAGGTCAAAAAGTCCCTCTCCCGGGCGGCGGGCTCCATCTCGTCATACCCGGCCCCGCCCCCGTTATGGGAAAAGTGGTTCACCACGTGCACGCAGCCCTCTCCTATGGCCCCCAGCTCCCGGAGCATATCCCGGAGCTTTATGTCCGCGTTAAGGCCCATATGGTTGCGCTCGCCGTGCTCCAAAAGGCCGTTGGTGCAGTCGTAGGAAACAAGGCTGAACTTTATCCCGCTCTTTTTGATGTACTCCAGGCTCTCCCCCGGCAGCAGGCCGGTGTCGTGGGCGTAGAGCATAGCCTTCCCCTCTGGGTCCTCAAGGGCGTACACCACCGACTCCGGCGCGCCATGGTCGGCTTTAAGGGCCGTGATCCTATAGCCCTCTGCCTCGAAGGGCTCGAAGGGGCGTATCTCGTGAAGACACAGCCCGCCCTCTTTAATTATCTGCTCCAGGTCCTCGCACTGGGCCTTTACCATCTCAAGAACCGCCCCTGTGCCGTATAGGTTAAAGGGCCGCTCCTTGCCGTGGGCGGCGTAGCTTATCAGGCACCAGAGGTCGCCGGGGTAGAGGTGGTCGCTGTGGCAGTGGGTGATAATGCAGGAGCTTATATCATAGAGCCTCAGCCCCTCTCTCAGCGCGTGCAGATATGTGTCCGCCGGGAAGTCTATAAGCAGCCGCCCGTCCAAAAGGGCCTGACTGCGGGTGCGCACGTTCCTGCCGCCCTTTTCCCTGGCCCGCTCGCAGACCCCGCACCGGCAGAAGGGCGCGGGCACGGCCTCCGCCGCCGCGGTGCCCAGATATTTCAGTTTCATGGTGTTTGCTCCTTTCTATGTTCAGAGTCTTTGCATAATTGTACTATAGAATTTGGGGAATAGCAAGCGGGTAAGTGAAATAAAAGAGGGCCTGTACCCATGGGAACGGGTACAGGCCCTGATATATCCTAAACGCTTAACTTATCAGTACATCCCGCCCATATCCGGCGCGGGCGCGGCGGGGGGAGTGGGCTCCTTGATGTCGGCCACCAGGGACTCGGTGGTGAGTATGGTCGCGGCAACAGAGGAGGCGTTCTGCAGAGCGGAGCGGGTGACCTTGGTGGGGTCCACGATACCGGCCTCTATCATGTCCTGGAACTCGCCGGTCAGGGCGTTGTAGCCCTGGCCCACCTTCTGCTCACGCTTGAGCTGCTCCACGATGACAGAGCCCTCAATACCGGCGTTGGCGGCTATCTGACGCACGGGCTCCTCAAGGGCCTTGAGAACGATGGCGGCGCCGGTCTTCTCGTCGCCCTCGGCGGTGTCAACATAGGCCTTAACGGCGGGGATAGCGTCGATAAGGGCGGTGCCGCCCCCGGCCACGATGCCCTCCTCAACGGCGGCCTTTGTGGCGGCCAGAGCGTCCTCAATGCGCAGCTTCTTCTCCTTCATTTCAATCTCGGTGGCAGCGCCCACCTTGATGACGGCCACGCCGCCGGCCAGCTTCGCCAGGCGCTCCTGGAGCTTCTCCTTGTCGAACTCGCTCTGGGTGGTCTCTATCTGGGCGCGGATCTGGCCCACACGGGCCTTGATGGCCCCGCTGTCCCCTGCGCCGTCAACTATAATGGTGTTCTCCTTGTCCACCTTCACCTGGCGGGCGCGGCCCAGCTGGTCAAGGGTGGCGTCCTTCAGCTCCAGGCCCACCTCCTCAGAGATGACCTGACCGCCGGTCAGGGTAGCGATGTCCACCAGCATTTCCTTCCTGCGGTCGCCGAAGCCCGGGGCCTTGACGGCCACGCACACGAAGGTGCCCCGCAGACGGTTCAGGATAAGGGTGGTCAGAGCCTCGCCCTCGATGTCCTCGGCGATGATCAGCAGCTTCTTGCCGCCCTGGACTATCTGCTCCAGAAGGGGCAGTATCTCCTGGATGTTGGAGATTTTCTTGTCGGTGATAAGGATATAGGGGTCGTCCAGCTCGGCCACCATCTTGTCGGTGTCGGTGGCCATGTAGGGGGTAACATAGCCACGGTCGAACATCATGCCTTCGACCACCTCGCTGTAGGTATCGGCGGTTTTGGACTCCTCGACGGTGATAACACCGTCGGCGGTGACCTTCTCCATAGCGTCGGCGATAAGCTGGCCTATCTCGTCGCTTGAGGAGGACACGGCGGCGACCCTGGCGATGTCCTTGGTGCCGCTGACCTTCTGGCTGTTCTTCACGATGGCCTCAACGGCCGCGTCGGTGGCCTTCTGCACGCCCTTGCGGAGCACCATGGGGTTGGCCCCGGCGGTGACGTTCTTCATGCCCTCGCGCACCAAAGCCTGGGCCAGCAGAGTGGCGGTGGTGGTGCCGTCGCCGGCAACATCGTTGGTCTTGGTGGCGACCTCCTTCACCAGCTGGGCGCCCATGTTCTCATAGGCATCCTCCAGCTCTATCTCCTTGGCGATGGTCACGCCGTCGTTGGTGATAAGGGGAGCGCCGAACTTTTTGTCCAGCACCACGTTGCGGCCCTTGGGGCCCAGGGTAATTTTAACGGTGTCCGCCAGCTGGTTTACGCCCTCTAAGAGCGCCTTGCGGGCTTCCTCTCCGTATACGATTTTCTTTGCCATAGTCTATCTGTCCCTTCTGTTATTATATAATATTATTGAGCACATTTAAGGCCTCCGGCGGCTTTGGGGCTTTGCCCCCGAGACCCCCACCACCTTTTGTAAAAGGTGGACGAAAACTTTACCTTTCGCTCGCCGTCAGGTTATTCCACTACCGCCAGGATGTCGCTCTGCTTGACGATGGTGTACTCCTCGCCGTCCACCTTCACCTCGGTGCCGCTGTACTTGGCGGAGATGACCCTGTCGCCCTCTTTAAGGTACATCTTTATCTCCTTGCCGTCCACCTCGCCGCCGGGGCCCACCGCGATGACCCGGGCTATCTGGGGCTTCTCTACGCTCTTGGCCGCCAGCACTATGCCGCTCTTCGTGGTCTCCTCTGCGTCCTCGGTCTTGATAAGCACTCTGTCCAAAAGGGGTTTGATCTTCATAAAAAACACCGTATCCTTTCTCCCCGGTTATTTCGCGCCCCGGGGAAGCGCTAATCCGGCCCCAAAGGGGCCAAATAGAAACAGCCAGTTCCAACTTTTAGCACTCAGCCTTTTCAAGTGCTAACTATATTCTAATCACATGGTCAGGAAAAGTCAAGAGGCTTTTTCACATTTTTTTACAGTTTACAATTCTTTCATAATTTTCTCCGCCCCGCCCCATATTGAAAAAACACTTGCATTTTCCCACAGATTGTGTTATCATAGCAGTTAGTATGAAGGATGGGTAAGGAGGTGTTACGCTTGCCAAACATCAAATCCGCAAAGAAGCGCGTGAAGGTCATCGCCACGAAGACCCTGCAGAACAAGGCCCTTAATTCCGCCCTGAAGACGCAGATCAAGAAGGCCAACGCCGCCATCGACAGCAATGCCGGCGATAAGGAGGCCGCTGTCCGCGCCGCCGTCAAGAAGATTGACCAGGCCGCCGCGAAGGGCCTTCTCCATAAGAACAACGCCGCCCACAAAAAGGCCGCTCTGGATAAGAAGCTGCGCGCCGGGGCGTAAAAGGAGCTAGGCTTGGGGCCCATCGGGGCACCGGGCCTTTTTTCTTTGCCCTTTTCCCAAAAACGCCTTGACTTTTTCACGAAGTTTGGGTATTATAGTAGTTATAGCAATTATTTATATCTCGTTTTTGGAGGTGTCCGCTCAATGAAAAAGGGAACCAAACTCGCGCTTTTTATCGGCCTTATCACGGCCATCGCCGCTGTGGCGGCCTCGGTCACTGCCCTGCTGATGTACCTGGACCATAAGAAGGATGAAGAGGAGCTGGAGCACTATCTGGACTGCTCCATCCAATAACCCCGGGGGGATTTATGAAATATGTTGATTTAGGCAAGGCGGGGCTTAACGTCTCCGCTGTTGCCGTTGGCTGTATGCGCATTTCCGCCCTCTCCCACGGGGAGCTCTCCCGGTTCATACACACGGCCCTGGACTGCGGTGTGAACTTCTTCGACCATGCCGACATCTACGGCGGCGGCGAGTGCGAAGCCGCCTTCGGGCGTGTGCTTAAAGAGGAGCCGGGCCTGCGGGGGCAGATGGTGCTTCAGGGCAAGTGCGGCATAAGAAAGGGTATGTACGACTTTTCAAAGGAGCATATCTTAAAGAGCGTGGACGAAATTCTCGGCCGGCTTAACACCGATTATCTTGACGTGCTCCTCCTGCACCGCCCCGACGCGCTTATGGAGCCCGAGGAGGTGGGCGAAGCCTTCGACCGCTTAGAGGCCGCCGGGAAGGTAAAGCGCTTTGGGGTCAGCAACTTTAACGCCCGGCAGATAGACCTTTTGCAGTCCGGGCTCAGACAGAAGCTTGTGGCGAATCAGCTGCAGTTTGGCCTTCTGCACACAGGCATGATAGACCACGCCCTCTGCGCCAACACCAAATTCCCCGGCTCTCCCGACCGGGACGGCGAGGTGCTGGACTACTGCCGTCTGCACGGGCTTACCGTACAGGCCTGGTCCCCCTTCCAGTACGGCTTTTTCGAGGGGGTTTTCCTGGGGAAGGAGAAGTTCCCGGAATTGAACGCCCAGCTCTCGGAGCTCTCTGGGAAATATAATGTCAGCGAACAGGCTTTAGCTGCGGCCTGGATACTGCGTCACCCGGCGGGTATGCAGGTTATCTCCGGCAGCACAAACCCGGAGCGGCTGAAGGATATCTGCACTGCCTGTGACGTGGAGCTGTCCAGAGAGGACTGGTATGCGCTGTACCTGGCGGCGGGGAACCAACTGCCGTAGAAGCCTTATGCTCTTGCACACTAAAAAGCCTCCGGCACCCCCGGAGGCTTTTCCTTTACGACTTATCCCTGGGCTTCGCCACCAGAGCGGCCAGATACCCGAAAAACACCGCCGCCGTGGTCCCCGCGGCCCCGGCCGTCAGGCCCCCGGTGAACACCCCCAGGAACCCCTGCTCTATCACGGCCTTGCGCACCCCCTCGGACAGGGCCCAGCCGAAGCCGCACAGGGGCACCGTGGCCCCGGCCCCGGCATAGTCCACCACCGGGCCATACAGCCCCAGCGCTCCCAAGAATACGCCTGCCGTAACATATGTGACCATTATCCGGGCGGGGGTCAGCTTTGTCAGGTCTATAAGCAGCTGGCCCACAAGGCATATGGCCCCGCCCACCCAAAACGCGTTGAAATATTCCATTGGAGCACCCTCCTTTGCAAATATTTTCACCCGTTTTTGCGCAGATATTCCCCGATTTCTCCCACGTTTTCCGCGATTATGTCCGGCTTTATGTCAGAGCCTGCCAGCATCTCTTCGGTGGTCTCGCCGCTCATGACCAGGACAGAGGTCACCTGCGTGCCCGCCGCCACGGCGACGTCGGTGTAGAGCCTATCCCCCACCACCGCAATTTCCTGTGCACTGTGCCCGCTCTGCCCCAATATATAGTCAAGGGTATGTCTCGAGGGCTTGCCAAAGAACTCGCACCCCACCCCCGTCGAGGCCTTCACCAGCGCGGCGATGGACCCGCAGTCCGGGATAAAGCCCCCCTCTACCGGGCAGTTAAGGTCCGGGTTCACCCCGAAGACCTCCGCGCCGTTTCGGATAAAATGGCAGGCTTTGCTTATCTTCTCGTAGGTCAGGCTTGTGTCAAAGCCCAGCACCACATAGTCCGGGGCCGCGTCAGAGAGCTTTATGCCCGCCAGCCGGAAGTCCTCGATAAGGGACGCTGTGCCCACCACATAGGCGCGTCTGCCCGGGCGCTTCTCTTTTAGCCATTTTATTATCACCTGGTTCGAGACCAGCATTTTCTCCGGGGAAATTATTATGCCCATCTTACATAGCTTTTCAAGGTATGCCCCCCGGTTTTTGGAGCTGTTATTGGTAAAAAAGCAGTATTCCCGCCCGGACTCCTCCACGGCCCCGAGGAAAGATTTAGTATATGGGAACAGCCGGTCCCCAAGGTATATGGTGCCGTCCATGTCCAAAACAAACAGTTTAACCTTTTGAAGCCGCTCAACCAGCCCTCTCATTTTGACCTTCCCTTTCAGTTTCCTTATTCTACCGTGACAGACTTTGCCAGGTTCCTGGGCTTATCAATGTCGCAGCCCTTCATGGAGGCCACGTAGTAGGCAAAGAGCTGTAGGGGCAGGATACTCATAGAGGGCAGCATAAAGTCCGGGACCTTCGGCACGCAGAACTGCCAGTCCGCCACCCCCTTCATCTCCCCGGCGAACTCCTCGGTGCAAAGGCCCAGCACCACCGCCCCCCGGGCCTTTACCTCCCGGATATTGGCCGCCATCTTCCCGAACAGCCGCCCGCAGGTGCAGAGGGCTATCACCAGGGTGCCTTCTTCAATAAGGGAGATGGGACCGTGCTTGAGCTCGCCGCCGGTGTAGGCCTCGGAGTGGATATAGGAGATTTCCTTGAGCTTCAAAGAGGCCTCGAGAGACGCGGCATAGTCCACGTTGCGGCCGATAAAGTACATATCCTTGGCGTTAAAGTATTGTGAGGCGAAATACTGTATGGTCTCCCTGCCGCTCAGCGCCGCTTCAGCCAGCTCCGGCAGCTTCTCCAGAGCTTTGGTGTACTCCTCAAGCTCCTGCTCCGTCAGGGTCCCCAGCTCCCGGGCCATATACAGGGCGATAAGATATATCACCGCCAGCTGGGTGCTGTAGGCCTTGGTAGAGGCCACGGCTATCTCCGGCCCCGCCCAGGTGTAGAGCACGTCGTCCGCTTCATTTGCTATGGTGCTGCCCACCACGTTCACAATGGCCAGGGTGCGGGCCCCCTGCCGCCTGGCTTCTCTCAGGGCCGCCAGGGTGTCGGCGGTCTCGCCGGACTGGCTTATTATAATCACCAGTGTCTTATCGTCCAGTATTGGGTCCCGGTAGCGGAACTCAGAGGCCACGTCCGTTTCTATGGGCATACGCAGGAGCTTTTCAAAGGCGTACTTGGCCACGGCCCCCACATGGTACGAGGTGCCGCAGGCCACGATATATACCCGGCTGATCTTCTCTATATCGGCCCTTGTAAGCTTCAGATCGTCCAGGACTATCCGTCCGTTCTTTATCCTGGGGGAGATGGTCTTTAGGAGGGCCTCGGGCTGTTCGCAGATCTCCTTCATCATGAAGTGCTCATAGCCGCCCTTCTCCGCCGCGGCCACGTCCCATTCAATGGTCTCGGCGGGCTTCTCAAGGGGCTCCAGCTCCTCGTCGTAAAACTCCGCCCCCTCTCGGGTGAGCACGGCTATCTCCCTGTCGCGAAGGCGCACTATCTCCCTGGTATGGGCCAGTATCGCCGTCACGTCCGAAGCGATAAAGTTCTGGCCCTCCGAGAGCCCCACTATCAGCGGGCTGTCCTTCCTGACGGCGAAGACCTTCTCCGGGCAGTCCGCGCAGATTATGCCCAGGGCATAGCTGCCCTCTACCCTTTGGGTCACCTGGCGTATGGCCGCCAGCACGTCGCCCCGATAGTAGTGCTCCAGCATCTGGGCCACCACCTCGGTGTCCGTGTCGGAGACGAACTCCACCCCCCGGCGCATAAGGTGCTCCTTCAACTGCATATAGTTCTCGATTATGCCGTTATGGACCACGGCAAAGAGCCCGCCGTCGCTGACCTGTGGATGGGAGTTCACGTCAGAGGGCGCGCCGTGGGTGGCCCAGCGGGTATGCCCGATGCCCACGGTGCCGGGCAGCTTCTCCCCCTTGTCCAGTATGCCCTCCAGCACCGCCAGCCGCCCCTTGGACTTCACCACGTGCATACCGCTCTCGTTATAGACCGCCACCCCCGCCGAGTCGTACCCCCGGTACTCCAGCTTTGAGAGCCCTTCCAAGAGCACAGGCGCGGCCTGTTCGCCGCCAATATAACCTACGATTCCACACATAATAATTCCTCCCTAAAATCAGGAAAACAGCCCGGAACCAGACTGTTTTCCCTTTTTCTCTAGCCTTACCTGTACATAATATCCTCTCTGGCAGGTCCGTTGGACACCATAGTGACCGGCACCCCCAGGTGCTTTTCCGCAAACTCCACGTATCTTTTTGCGTTCTCCGGCAGGTCCTCGTACCTCTTTATTCCCTTTATGTCGCACCTCCACCCGGGCAGCTTCTCCAATATGGGCTTGCAGCGCTTGAGCTTCGCCGTGGGCGGGAAGCTGTCTATGCGCTCTCCGTCCAGCTCATAGGCCACGCAGACGGGTATCTCGTCAAGATACCCTAAAGCGTCCAGCACCGTCAGGGCCACGTCCGTGGCCCCCTGGACCCTGCAGCCGTACCGGGCGGCCACTAAGTCCAGCCAGCCCACCTGCCGGGGGCGGCCTGTGGTGGCGCCGTACTCACCCTTGTCGCCGCCGCGCTTTCTGAGCTCCTCGGCCTCGTCCCCGAAGATCTCGGAGACGAATTCCCCCGCGCCCACGGCGCTGGAATATGCCTTTACCACGCAGTATATCTTTTCAATGGCGTAGGGGGGTATTCCGCCCGCGCCCACCGCTCCGAAGCCCGCCAGGGGTGACGAGGAGGTGGTCATGGGGTATATGCCCATGTCCGGGTCCCGCAGGGAGCCCAGCTGGCCCTCCAGTAGTATGGTCTTGCCCTCTTTTACGGCGTTATACAGAAGGGTGGTGGTGTCCGCCACGTATGGGGCCACTATCTCCTTATACTCCATGAGCTTATTATAGATATCGTCCCTATTGAGGGGCTCCTTATGGTAGAGTTCACGATAGAGCACGTTTTTAAGCCCCAGCACATGGTCTATGCGCTCGTATATAGCGTCCTTATCGTCAAAGAGGTCGCTTATCTGAAAGCCTATCTTCGCGTACTTATCCGAGTAGAAGGGGGCTATGCCGGACTTCGTGGAGCCGTAGGCCTTGTCGGCAAGCCGGGCCTCCTCAAGGCCGTCCAGCTCCTTGTGATAGGGCATCAGCACCTGGCAGCGCTCTGAGATAAGTATTCTGGGCTCCGGCACGCCGCCGTCCCTTATATACTGCATCTCCTTGACGAAATTCTCCACCGAAAAGGCCACGCCGTTGCCGATGATATTGGTGATATTCTGCCGGAACACCCCCGAGGGCAGCTGGTGCAGGGCGAACCTGCCGTACTCGTTTATAATAGTATGCCCCGCGTTGGAGCCCCCCTGAAAGCGGATGACTATGTCGGAATCCTCAGCCAGCACGTCGGTTATCTTGCCCTTACCCTCGTCGCCCCAGCAGGCTCCTACGATTGCTTTAACCATATTATCTATACCTCTTTAAAACTATTACTTTTCATTATTACTTTATTATACTTAAATATAACAGGCCGTTATCTTCACGAACTATCCGAAACCCGGCGGCCAGGTGTATCTTCAGCGCGGCTTCCCGGGTGGGTTCAAAGCAGTTGGTTACCTCTTTGGCCCCCAGCTCCCCAAAGGCATGGTCCAGCAGCAGGCGTATGCCCTCCCGGGAGCAGCCCCTGCCCCGCCGGGAGCTGTGCAGCACGATGCCCATCTCGTACACCCCGGGGCCCGTGGTCTCATACAGGCTCACCTCGCCCACAAACTCGCCGGTCGCCGTGTCCTGCAGGTAAGCGTAAAATCTCGTGGGCTCAGCTCCCACCCAGCGGGCGTACCAGCCGTCCCAATCCCCCCGGGGAAAGTCTATGCAGCCGGTGTCGTTATGATACCCGGGAAAGCCCAGGTCACAGCCCGCGTTATAGCTCATGGTCTCCGGGTCCGATAGAAGCCTTTGACGGAATCCCAGCTCCGAAAGCTCCGGCACGTGCAATGTTAAACTCATCAGACAGTTACCTCCGCTTCACTTGTTTTTGTGTCCCTATACCGCTCCAAGACCGGCCCCAGCACCTCGTCTAAGAACTCCCGAGTCTGCTCCGGGGCCCGGCCCACGTACTTTTCGGGCTTCAGTATTTCTTTCAGCTCCTCTAGGGTCACCCCGAACATGGGGTCCCCGGCGATGCGCTCCAAAAGGTCGTTCTCGCCACCCTGCTCCTTTATCACCTTGCCCGCCGCCATGGAGTGCACCCGTATCGCCTCGTGGAGCTGCTGCCTGTCGCCGCCGCGCTTCACCGCGTCCATCATGATGTTCTCCGTGGCCATGAAGGGCAGCTCCTTCAATAGGTGCTGCTCTATCACCTTGGGGTAGACCACTAAGCCGTCTGCCACGTTGGCGTACAAGGTCAGTATTCCGTCCACGGCAAGGAACGCCTCGGGCACAGAGAGCCGCTTGTTGGCCGAGTCATCCAGAGTCCGCTCGAACCACTGGCCCGCCTCGGTCAGGGCCGGGTTTAAGGCGTCCACCACCACATATCTTGAGAGGGACGCGATACGCTCGGTGCGCATGGGGTTGCGCTTGTAGGCCATGGCGCTGGAGCCTATCTGCCCCTTCTCAAAGGGCTCCTCTACTTCTTTAAGGTGCTGTAGGAGCCGTATGTCGTTACTGAACTTCGCCGCGCTCTGTGCTATACCCGACAAAATGTTCAGCATTTGACTGTCAAGCTTGCGCGAATACGTCTGCCCCGACACGGCGAAGCACTCGCCGTACCCCAGCTTTTTTGCAATTTTTTTGTCCAGCTCCTTCACTTTTTGGTGGTTTCCCTCAAAAAGCTCCAGGAAACTGGCCTGGGTGCCGGTGGTGCCCTTTGACCCCAGCAGCTTCGCCTTTGAAAGCTGGTGCTCCACGTCCTCCAGGTCCAGAAGCAGGTCCTGTATCCACAGCGCCGCCCGCTTTCCCACGGTGGTGGGCTGGGCGGGCTGGAAGTGGGTGAACGCCAGAGTCGGCAGGCCGGCGTACTCCCCGGCAAATTTAGCCAACACCCGAAGCACCGCCACCAGCTTGTCCCGGATAAGCTTTAGGGCCTCGGTCATAATAATTATGTCCGTATTGTCCCCCACATAGCAGGAGGTGGCCCCAAGATGTATTATCCCCGCCGCCCCCGGGCACTGCTTCCCATAGGCGTACACGTGGCTCATCACGTCGTGGCGGACCTCTTTTTCCCGCGCCTCGGCCACCTCGTAGTTTATGTCCTCCGCATGGCTCTTCAGCTCCTCCACCTGCTCCTTCGTCACCGGCAGGCCCAGCTCATGCTCGGCCTCGGCCAGGGCTATCCACAGCCTGCGCCAGGTGCGGAACTTCATGTCCGGGGAAAAAAGGTATTTCATCTCCTTCCCCGCGTACCTTGCGGACAGGGGGGACTCGTACACGTCTCTATGGCTCATTGGCAGGTCGCTCCTTCCAAAACTGGTTTTTTACCCATACGCTGTTATTTTATTACAACCGGCCGCCGCTGTCAAGCCGCTTTCGCCCTGTTCACGGTTTTTTTGCATTTTCCACGGCCCCTTTTTGTAAGTCTACGGATTTTTTCTCAAAATACCCCTTGTAAAATCCAGAGAACTATGGTAATATAGAAACAGATTTTGCAGGATAGAAAAATTAACTTGCATTTTGGAGGGATTGCCAAATGTCTTACGTAAGCGAACAGCTGGAGCTTTTAAAGAGGAAGAACGCGTCGGAGCCTGAGTTCCTCCAGGCCGCCACCGAGGTCCTCACCTCTCTGGAGCCGGTGATAAACGCCGAGCCCAAGTATCAGGAGAACGGTATCTTAGAGCGCATCACAGAGCCCGAACGGCAGATAATTTTCCGGGTGCCCTGGGTGGACGACAAGGGCAAGGTACAGGTGAACCGGGGCTTCCGGGTCCAGTTCAACTCCGCCATCGGGCCCTATAAGGGCGGGCTGCGGCTGCACCCCAGCGTGAACCTGGGAGTCATCAAGTTCCTGGGCTTCGAGCAGATCTTCAAGAATTCTCTCACCGGTCTACCCATCGGCGGCGGCAAGGGCGGCTCCGACTTCGACCCCAAGGGCAAGTCCGACCGGGAGGTGATGGCCTTCTGCCAGAGCTTCATGACCGAGCTCTTCCGCCACATCGGCGCGGACACCGACGTGCCCGCCGGGGACATCGGCACCGGGGCCCGGGAGATAGGCTATATGTTCGGCCAGTATAAACGCCTGCGCAACTCCTTCGAGGGTGTGCTCACCGGCAAGGGCCTGAACTACGGCGGGTCCCTGACCCGCACCGAGGCCACCGGCTACGGCCTCTTGTACTTCACAAACGCCCTGCTGAAGAAGAACGGCCACAGTCTTGAGGGCAAGACCGTGGCCATCTCCGGCGCGGGCAACGTGGCAATTTATGCCGCCGAGAAGGCCTATCAGCTGGGGGCGAAGCCGGTCACCATGTCCGATTCCACCGGCTGGGTCTATGACCCCGAGGGCATCGACCTTGCGGCCATAAAGGAGATAAAGGAGGTAAAGCGCCAGCGTCTCACCGAGTACAAGAACTATAGGCAGGGCTCCGAGTATCACGAGGGCAAGGGCGTATGGAGCGTCAAGTGCGACGTGGCCCTGCCCTGCGCCACCCAGAACGAGCTGGAGGCAGACGACGCGAAGCAGCTTATCGCCAACGGCTGCATAGCCGTGGCCGAGGGCGCTAATATGCCCACAACTCTCGAGGCCACCGAGGCCCTTCAGCAGGCCGGGGTCCTCTTTGCCCCGGGCAAGGCTGCCAATGCCGGCGGCGTTGCCACCTCCGCCCTGGAGATGAGCCAGAACAGCCAGCGGCTCTCCTGGACCTTTGAGGAGGTGGACGCGAAGCTCAAGGACATTATGGAGAACATCTTCGCAAACGCCGACGCTGCCGCCGAGAAGTATGGCCACCCGAAGAACTACGTGGTGGGCGCGAACATCGCGGGCTTTGTGAAGGTAGCCGACGCTATGATAGCGCAGGGTGTCGTCTGATAGGGTTTGGAGGGTATGATAATGGCCGGGCGGCTCTGGGAGCGCCCGGCCTTTTATTTGCCAAGTATCGGTTACCTTTATCCCTGCTGGTCCACCGCCGGCTTGCCGTCCTTATCCAGCAGCGGGGTCAGGCCCCCGGCGTACCCGTCCTTGTGGAACAGGTAGAGGACGCCGGTCTCCTTGTCCTTCCAGATCTCCGTAACGGTCAGCTTGCCCTGGCTTGAAATTTTTTCAAAGCGATCCATTTTTATTCCTCCCATCTCATTTTTCTTCTATACAATCATATCACAAGATATTTTTTCTGTCAAGTCATTTGCTCTTGACAAATCCTCTATAATCAGTATAATAGTACCGAAACCTAACACGGCCCGGACAGGGCGGGAACCGTCACAGCCAAGCGGGACGACCATCAGGCCGGAAAACCTCCGGCGGCGCTCTTCCAAGGCGAAGCGGCTGTCCTGCCCGGGCAACATAGTCAATATAGATTTTCCGTGTACATTTTGCCGATGGGGCGCTCCGTGGTGACCCCCCGGCGGCGCTCCTTTCGGCCAGGCTTTTATCGAAAGGAGAACCTATTTTGGCAAAGGAACCAAACCAAAGTCCCGCCCCCGCCACAGTTTGGGAGCGGGTGAAAAAGTACGTACAGCTCTACCTTGTGGACGCCATGAGCGCCATGGCCCAGGGCCTGTTCGCGTCCCTTTTAGTGGGCACCATAATCTCCACACTTGGCACCCAGTTTAACCTGCCGGTCTTAGTTGAGGTGGGCAATTTCGCAAAGTCCATGTCCGGCCCGGCAATGGCCGTGGCCATCGGCTACGCGTTGAAAGCGCCGCCCCTGGTGCTCTTCTCCCTGACGGCTGTGGGCACCGCGGCAAACTCCCTGGGCGGGGGCGGGGGCCCTCTGGCGGTGCTGATAATGGCCATCGTCGCCGCCCAGCTGGGCAAGCTGGTCAGCAAGAAAACCCCCGTTGATATCCTGGTGACCCCCCTGGTCACCCTCGGCAGCGGCACGGCCCTGGCGTACCTGATAGCCCCGGCGGTGGGCTCCGTGGCCACGGCCTTCGGCCAGCTTATCAAGGACGCCACGGTTTTGCAGCCCTTCTGGATGGGCATTATCGTCTCGGTGCTGGTGGGCATAGCCCTTACCCTGCCCATCTCCTCGGCAGCCCTCTGCGCGGCCTTCGGGCTTACGGGCCTTGCCGGCGGCGCGGCAGTGGCCGGGTGCTGCGCCCAGATGGTGGGCTTCGCGGTGATAAGCTTCAGGGAGAACCGCTGGGGGGGCCTTGTGGCCCAGGGCCTTGGCACCTCCATGCTCCAGGTGCCCAACATCGTCAAAAACCCCCGCATATGGATCGCCCCCACCCTGGCCTCGGCGGTCACCGGGCCCCTTGCCACCTGCCTGTTCCGCTTAGAGATGAACGACCCCTCCGGCGGCGTGGCCTCTGGCATGGGCACCTGCGGGCTTGTGGGACAGATAGGCGTATATTCCGGCTGGGTCAACGATGTTTCCACCGGGATAAAGGCCGGGATAACCGGCATGGACTGGCTGGGGCTGATACTTATCAGCATAGTCCTTCCGGCCATACTGGCCTTGGCCTTTGACCTGCTTATCAGAAAGATAGGCTGGGTGAAGGACGGCGACATGAAGCTGGATATTTAAAGCCGGATATTCAAAAGAACAGCGCCGGGCCCCGAAAGGGTCCGACGCTGTTTTTGTGCTTATCTCTGGCGGAAGGTGCAGCACTCTGTGCCGGACTTCCCGGCCACGTCGCTGCAGGAGCAGCCCACGCACACGCACTCGGCCTCGCACCGGCAGTCGTTGTTATAGGTGCAGTTCTTGGCCTTGCAGTCGATGGCGGTCTCGGCGCTGGCACACCCGCAGGAGGAGCAGAGGCTGTTCTCGCCCCCGTTCCTGGGCTCAAAGGACTCGCAGCAGGTCTGGCGGCTCTCCCGGGCCCCCGGGCCCTCCACCTTGATGCCCGGCAGGTCGCAGAGGTTGTGGTCGTTATGGCGGCAGGCGGTCACTGAACATTCAAGTCTGTTTCTCATGGCATATGCCCCCCTATACTTTTTGATTGTCGGACAGGGGTTAGTATTGCCGTGTTTTCTTATTTTATTACATTTACAGCCGCTGGCAGCCAGGGGCTTTGCCCCCTGGACCCCCACAACCTTTGAAAAGGTTGACGAAACTTTTACCCTACCCTTCGGGGAACAGGGTGTATAAGTCCTCCACCCTCTGGTAAGTATTCGCCGCAATGGCGCTGTTCATAAAGAGCACGTCCGTTATGCCGTGCTCCCGCACCAGCTCCGGCAGGCTCCCCTCAAAGCTGCGGAAGTCTATCATATAAACCTCGTCGAAGCTGGCCCCCATAAAGGCCCCGATGGCGTTGCCGTAGGACTCCTTCACCACCGCCAGCTTCCGGTTCATATAGGAGTTCTCGTTCACTATCCGCACACAGGGCTGGTCCCCCCACAGGAACATACTGTACCCCATGGAGGCGTCCGAGCTGTTCACTCCGTCCAGCTCTGTAAAGTCATAGCCGTCATAGCTCATAGCGGCGGTATAGGGGTATCCCGGCTCAAAGGTCTCTATATGGTCCGGGTTGCCGTACAGGCAGTCCTCTCCGGTCGCCTCCGCAAGATATCCGTAAAAGTCCCGCTCATGGGCCGTCAGCCCAAACTGCTCCAGGGCCGAGCAAGGAACTTCGGCAATTTTACAGAACTCCTCATAGGCGTAGTACGCCCCCCTGGCCGTCCAGTGGGTGTCGGTGTTGAAGTAGAGGTACTCCCCCTTGTGCTGGTCCAGGGTGTCGCACACGTCCACGCCCTTGGCGTACTTATAGGTGCCGTAGATATAGCGGATATTGTCCCGCTGGGAGTTGCAGCCCATGCTGTCCCGAAGCCGCTCCGGCAGGCCGAACTCGCTGTGGTTGGGCACTATCATATTATATACCTTCACCTCTGCGGGCAGGTCCCGGGCAAAGCTGTCGATGGCCTTTGCGTATGGGTCCGAGGCCTCGTCATAGCCGTAGAACAGCTCGAAGGCCATGTTGTTCCAGATATATATCCCCTCCGAGAGATAGCCGTCCTCGCCGTTGTCGGGTATGGGGGCGGGAGTGGGCGTGGGCTCTGGGGTGGGCGACGGCGTGGGCTCCGGCGTGGGCGTGGGGTCCTGTATTGTTATAGGTAAAGGTTGCCGTTCGGAGATTTCCGGCCCCTTGGGCTCCGGCTCCTTGGACCCTGGGCCAAATTCCCGGACAAGCAGTATGCCCGCGGCCAGAAGCCCGGCTAAAATTATTATTATCGCTATAATGTGCCACAGGCTCGGGCGGTTATCCGCATGGTGTCTGCCTGGCATAGAGAATCAACTCCTTTTCTGATATCCCGCCTATAATCATACCAGAATTTGCCGGGCAAAGCAAGCGCGCGGACTTAATCTTTCAAAATAAACCTGCCCAAAAACTGCAGGACCACAAAGGCCGCGACGCAGGTCACAAGTATCTCGGGTATCATATAGCTGCCGTTATACACCAGGGAGTAGAAGCAGGCCAGCTGCTGGCCGCTCATGCCCGCCAGCACGGGCGAGAAGTTCACATCGGCAAACTCTCCCCAGAGTATCCACCCGGATAAAAAGGAGCAGACATACCGCAAAAGCCCCGCTACAAGACACCCCAGGGTAAAGGCCGCCGGGTGGTTTTTTATCCTCCCCCGGAACATCCCGGCCAAGCCCAGGACGGTGAAGGCCAGTAAGTAGTCAAGGAATATAGAGCCTACAACCGTAGCGCCGGATATGCCCTTCAATGCGTCCAGGCCGAATAAGAGCTGCAATACGCTGAAGGTGAACCCTGCCCCAAGGCCCCACTTTATCCCGGCCCGATATGAGAACAGCATCACCGGCAGCATACTGCACAGGGTTATGGACCCGCCGTAGGGCAGGTCGAAGACCTTCACAAAGGACAGCGCCGTGCCCAGGGCGATAAGCACCCCGGCCAGCACCAGATTCTCCACGTTCTTCGAGGGCGTGCGTGTTTGACTGTTTTCGTTCATTTAGCATTTCCCTTTCTCAAAAAGTTTATTTTTGAAAAATGAAAAGCGCCGCCCGGAAAAATTTCCGAAACGGCGCAGAAGCTCCCAAAATATGCAGAATATGCAGGTATACTGGGAAAATGAGATGCTTCCTCCGTCGGTATTATCCGCCTCAGGTTCATAGGGTTTAAGCTCTTGGCTCCTCTCAGCGTTCCCAAGTCCTCTCACTGCATAATAGCAGTAAGAGTTTTGCTTCGCAAAACTCGGTGACTTCATGAAGCGAAGCTTCATGAACGTCAACAGCTCCCCTGCTCTTCATTTTTCGTTAATATTCTAACCTATGTCTGTGCTTTTGTCAAGTGGGCGGAGCTTTTCGCTTAAATTTGGTATTGCTTTTTTCACGCCCATGGTTTATAATACTTTATAAAGAGTTTATAAAAACGCTGGTGGTGTTTTTCACATGAAAGCAAAAGATCTTGCCAAAAAGCTGGGGGTCTCCCCCGCGACCATATCCCTGGTGCTCAACAATAAGCCCGGTATCAGCGACACCCTCAGAAAGTCCCTGCTCCGGCAGATACAGGACCTGGGGTATGGGCAGATGCTCTGCGAGTCCTGCCGGGAGGGGGCGGCCCCCGGGCAGCAGCCCGCCCCAAAGGCCCCGGAGCCCTATGGGGGCGGCTGTGCCTGCAAGTCCATCGCCTACCTGATATACCACGAGCACGACTATCTTGAGGACATGAACGACCCCTATAACTTTTTCTCCGGGGTCCTCGAGGGCATAGAGGCCGAGGCCTGGGAGCATGACTACTGCCTTATTATGCTCCATGCCGGCCGGTACAAAAAGGCCACCGTAGAGGAGCAGCTGCGCCGGGCGGGGAACGTTGTGGGAGTCATCGTGCACCCCTGCACCCTTAATGAACAAATGGCCGAGACCGCAAGGGCCCTGCCGGTGCCCTGCGTGTTCATGGACGCCTATACCGACTCCACTTGGCAGCCACCCTCGGTCTGTATCAGCAACAGCCAGGGTATGCACCGGGCCGTCGAGCACCTGAAATCCCTTGGACACAGGCGGATAGGCTATGTGTCCAGCGGCTGGAGGTCCAACCTGAACTTAGAGCGCCACCGCTGCTTTATTGAGGCCATGAAAGAACTGGACCTTAAATTTGACCCCGGGGACCTTTTCGTAGGCGGCGACGAGTTCAGGCCCACCGGCTCCGGCCTTGCCGAGGCCTTCAAGGCCGGTGGGGCCGCGCCCACGGCCCTGATATGCGAAGGGGACCTTCAGGCCATAAAAGCCATCAGGACCTTGCAGCAGATGGGGCTCAGGGTGCCCGAGGACGTGTCGGTGGTGGGCTTTGACGACAGCCCCGTCTGCACCTCCGTGGAGCCCGCCATCACTACCATACGCAACTCCCCCCAGCTTATGGGCCGCCAGTGCGTGCTGATGCTTGAGAACCTTCTGCGCCTTAAGGACCTGGGCGAGGAGCCCTGGCTCCGCTATGAGCTGCCCGCAAGCCTTGTGCTCAGGAGCAGCACCGGCCCCGCCCCCGGGGACAAGTAAGAAATTTTTAATATATTGTAATATTGGAAATCTTGACTTTGAGCGGATATAGTTGTATAATGCATAGTGGCTTTCATATATATGGGCCGTATCATAAAACTTTTTTCAAGAAAGGTGATAGTACATGAAAAAGAACGCTCTTCGAATCCTGTCCGCTCTGCTGGTCCTTGTAATGGTGGTCTCCCTGGCCGCCTGCGGGGGCGGCAAATTCGACACCGTCAAGGCTTTCCTTGAGGACCCCGACACCAAGGCTGAACTGGATAAGTCCATCGCCAGCATGGTCAACGATACCATGGATGTAACTCTTGAGGGCACCGACGACACCCTGATCTATAACTTCAAGTTCAGCGACGACACCATGGCCGGTGTTGACGAGGAGACCCTGAAGGCCTCCCTGGTCTCCGGGCTGGAGGAGTCCACCTTTGTGTCCACCTTCGAGAATATAGCCTCTTCTGTCTCTGAAGTGGTCAAGGCCGAGAACGTAAAGGTGAAGGTTATCTACGCCAAGGCCGACGGCACCGAGCTTGCCAGCAGGGAGTACACCGCGAAGGCAAAATAACAAACCGAAGGCAAAATAGCAAACCATAGAAAGGTGATATTATATTATGAATAATACAGTTTTACGTGTTCTATCCGCAGTTATGGCCCTTATCCTGGTGTTCTCCCTCGGGGCCTGTGGCAACGATGATTCCGGGTCCCAGTCCTCCTCCAGCTCCTCGTCCTCCGAGGTCTCTTCTGAGGTTTCTTCTGCGGTCTCCTCTGAGTCCACTCCCGAGTCCGCCCCGGAATCCTCCCCCGAGAGTTCCGAGAGCTCTGCCGCCGCCAGCGGCACATACGCCACTGTCAGCGAATTTCTGGAGGACAACAGGTCCACCGTCAGCGCGGCCATCGAGAGCATGGCAGGCGACCAGGACCAGATGGAGATATCTCTGGATTCTACCGACGACAGCCTTATCTACAAGTTCGTGTTTACCGACAGCGCCATGGAGGGGGTTGACGAGAAGGCCCTTATCGATGCCCTTCAAGAGGGCGTTGACGCCGAGGACTTTACCACTACCTTTGAGGACATCGCCGCCTCTGTAAAGAGCCTGGTACCCCTGGACGCCGTGAAGGTAGAGGTCATCTACGCCAAGGCCGACGGCACCGAGCTGGTCCACAAGACCTATACCTCAAAATAAGAACCCGGTATAATACAGCTAATAACACAAAGACCCGCAGGTTTTATCCTGCGGGTTTGTTGTTTTCCGTTTACATCCTCTCCGGCGCGCTGACCTTAAACAGCGCCAGCCCGTTCTCCAGCACCGTCTTGGCCGCCGTGCAGAGACATAGCCTCGCCGCCGTCAGCTCCGGCTCCACGCCCTTCACCCGGCAGGCGTTATAGAACTTGTGGAACAGTGTGCCCACGTTCAGCACGTACCGGGTTATCCTGGCCGGGTCCATGGCCCTGGCCGCCCCGGCTATCTCGTCGGTGAAGTTGGACAGCAGCCTTATGAGCTCTATCTCCTCCGGGGCCGTCAGCAGGGCCAGCTCCCCGCTTGTACAGGGCCGGGGGGTTATGCCGTCCTCGGCTAAATTGCGCAGGATACTGCATATCCGTGCGTGGGCGTACTGGACGTAGTACACCGGGTTCTGGGAGTCCTCCTTAACCGCCAGGTCCAAATCGAAGTCTATGCGTGTGTTGGGCTCGTAGGAGTTAAAGAGGAACCGGGCCGCGTCCACCGGCACCTCCTCCAGAAGGTTCGCCATGGTGATGGCCTCGCCGCTGCGCTTGCTCATCTTCTCGGGCTTGCCGTCCCGCATAAGGGTGACCATCTGCATGAGCACCACTTTAAGGCGCTCCGGGTCAATGCCCAGGGCGGCGATGGCGGCCTTTAAGCGGGGCACATAGCCGTGATGGTCCGCGCCCAGCACGTTTATGGCCGTGTCAAAGCCCCTTGTCACCAGCTTGTTGTAGTGGTAGGCGATGTCCGGCACCACATAGGTGGGCACGCCGTTGGAGCGCAGCAACACGAAGTCCTCGGACCCGTACTCGCTGCCCCGAAACCACGTGGCCCCCTCCTTCTCATAGGTCAGCCCCTTCTCCCTCATCAGCTCCACCACCCGGTCCACCGCGCCGCTCTCATGCAGGCCGGACTCGTGGAACCAAGTGTCGTACTCCACCCTATAGCGCTTGAGGTCGTCGTGGAGCCCCTGGATATTCCTGGGAATGGCGAAAGAGATAAGGGCCTGTCTGCGCTCCTCAGAGGGCCTGTCCACATACTCGTCGCCGTGCTCCTCTATGAAGGCCTCGGCGTTGGCAGTCACATCTTTGCCCTTATAGCCGTCCTCCGGGAAGGGGAAGCCGGGCTCAAAATGCTGCATATATCTCGCTTCTATGGACAGGCCGTAGCGGTTCACCTGGTTGCCCGCGTCGTTGACGTAGAACTCCCGCTCCACCTGATACCCCGCCGCTTCGAGCACCGCCGAAAGCGCGTCCCCCAGCACGCCACCCCGGGCGTTGCCGATGTGCATGGGCCCGGTGGGGTTGGCGGAGACGTACTCCACCAGCACCCTTTTGCCCTTCCCCACGTCGCTCCTGCCGTACCCGTCCCCCAGGCTTTCTATGTCCATAAGCACCCTTCCGTAGAAGGCCGGGTCATAGGTGAAGTTCAGAAACCCCGGTCCGGCGATCTCGCATTTTGTGAAGAAGGTGCCCTCAAGGTTCAGATGGGCCGTGAGGGCCTCGGCGATTTTCCTGGGGGCGGCGTGGAAGGCCCTGGCCCCGGCCATGGCCGCGTTGCAGGCCCAGTCCCCGTGGGCCCGGTCTCCGGGCACCTCCAGGGCAAACTCCGGCACAGGGGCCTTTGGCAGCTCCCCGGCGGCTATGGCCCCCTCTATGGCGGCCAGCACCGCCCCCCGCAGCTGCTGCCGCGCTGTTTCTACAAGCTGAGACATTTATTATCGTTCCTTTCCTTTTTTACATATACTATGCTTTTCTATAGCTCCGGCGGCTCCGGCACGGGCGTGACCTCCACGTGCAGCAGGTTCTGGCTGGACAGATTGGAGTCCACGTCCAGGGTATAGGCTATCTCCAAAGTCCCCCCGGTCTCGTTCAGGTCCACGTCCAGCTGGCTGGTGTAAATGCCCACCGTCAGGGAGCCCAGCCCCGTGTCGTACAGGCACAGGTGCCTTCTGCCCTTTTCCAGTATCAGCCTTGTGGGTGACCCCGAGCGGCTCATGGTCACCATGCCCGGCTCCACCTTTAAAAGCGCCGTGCGGTAGGCGCTGGCGTTGTCCTCGTCATACTCCTTGTAGAGTATGAACCGTGTACCGTCCTTCTCCCGGTAGGTGCCCAGGGCCGAAAGGCATATCTCCCCCTGGTCCTCGTCCTCGTACACCTGCCGGCCCCTGATGGTTATGGCGTAGTCCTCTTTCATGCGCGTCCTCCTTTCGGCTCTCAGTCGAAGGTTATGTCCACCCTGGTCCCCTCCACGCTGTGGCCCAGGAACAGCTCCGCCACAGTGGAGAAATTTTCCGGCGCGTCCGTCACATAGAACTCCGCGCTTCGCCCCTGCCCGGGGGCACAGAGCGCCCCTGTCTTCTCCAGAGCCCCGGCCAGGGCCAGAGCGGCCTCCTCGCCGCTGTTTATAAGTGTCACCCCGGGACCCATGGCCCGGCCTATGGCCTCGCTCAGCAGGGGATAATGAGTGCAGCCCAGTATCACCGTGTCCACCCCGGCCCCCCGCACCGGCTCTAAATACCGCTCCACCACTATCCGCACCAGCTCCTCCTCGGGGGAGATAAAGCCGTTCTCAGTAAGCGGCACGAACAGCGGACAGGCCTGGGGGAACACCTCAAGGCTTTCATCTATCTGTTGTATTGCCTTTGTGTACGAACCGCTATGAATAGTGGCGCTGGTGCCCAGCACCCCTATGCGCCTGTTTTTAGTGGCCAGCGCCGCCGCCCGGGCGGTGGGGGCCACCACGTCGAAGTATGGCACCGGGAGCCTTGCCCCGATATCCGCCGCCGCCGAGCTCACCGTACCGCAGGCGGCCAGCACCGCCTTCACCTTGTGCCTTAGAAGAAAATCCATATCCTGCTTTGCATAGCGGCGGATGACCTCCCGGCTGCGTGTGCCGTAGGGCACCCGGCCCGTGTCCCCGAAGTACACAAGGCTCTCCCCGGGCAGGACCTTCTCCAGCTCCTTCACGGCGGTAAGTCCGCCCAGCCCCGAGTCGAAGACCCCTATAGGACGGTTATCCATTCCGGGCCTCCTCAAAAGCCAGCTCTATAAGCCTATCCAGCAGCTGGGCGTAGGTCAGGCCCCCGTGCCTCCAGAGCTTGGGGTACATACTGATAGAGGTGAAGCCGGGCAGGGTGTTTATCTCGTTGAGCACCACCCGGTGGTCCTCACGCGTCACGAAGAAATCCACCCTCGCAAGGCCCGTGCAGCCCAGGAGCCTATAGGCCTTTACAGCGGTCTCCCGCACCTTCTGGGCCACGTCCTCCTCTAAGCGGGCGGGGATAAAGAGCTGGCTGGTGCCGTTTATATACTTATCGTCGTAGTCGTAGAACTGGGCGCTGGCGCCTATCTCCCCCACGCAGGAGGCC
This sequence comes from Acutalibacter muris, assembly GCF_002201475.1. Lineage (NCBI taxonomy): Bacteria > Bacillati > Bacillota > Clostridia > Eubacteriales > Acutalibacteraceae > Acutalibacter > Acutalibacter muris. Next base: position 2,784,897 of record NZ_CP021422.1, read on the forward strand.
TCGGCCCCCGGGCGGGTGCCCAGCACGGCCACCTCCACCTCCTGGCCGTCTATGCCCTGCTCCACAATTATCTTGCCGTCCTCGTTTGCGGCCTTCTCTATGGCGGCGGGCAGGTCCTCGGGGCGCTCCACCTTGCTTACCCCCACCGAGGAGCCGGCGTTGGCGGGCTTCACAAACACCGGGAAGTCCAGCCTCGCCTGTATCTTATTGAGCACCGTTTCGCTGTTGGCACGGTATCTGTCGGCGTAGAACCACAGGTAGTGGGCCTGGTTTATGTCGGTGTTTGACAGAAGAGTATGAGCTATGGCCTTATCCATACATACTGCGGAGCTGGTCACCCGGCACCCCACATAGGGTATGCCCGAGAGCTCAAAGAGCCCCTGTATAGAGCCGTCCTCGCCGTTCTTGCCGTGCAGGGCCGGAAACACGCAGTCTATATGCACCGTGCGCGCGCCGCCCTCTGAAAGGGTCACAAGGCCGTGCACCGTGGGGTCCGGGGCCAGAAACGCCGGGGTGGACTCCCTGAGCCAGCGGCCGTCGGAAAGACCCTCCGCCGGACCCTCATAGAGGAGCCAGCGTCCCTCCTTGGTTATGCCCACCTGGTGTATATTGTACTTCTCCCGGTCTAAATTCGCAAGTATTGAAGCGGCCGACATCAGCGAGACCTCGTGCTCAGAGGACTGCCCGCCGAAGATTACCGCAAGGGAAAGCTTGTTGCTCATGGGTATCAACTCATTTCTTATGTTTAGTCAGTGCTATTATACTATAGAAAGTCGGATTTCGCAACCGTTTAAGCACAAATAAAAGTGCCGGCCCTTTTGGACCGGCACTCCTTTTTGCACTTTTTGGCCTTACGGCAAGGTCTCAGGGGCGCTGCCCCCGAAGCCCCTGCTAGGTGCCTAACGCACCTGGACCGCGTCGACGCGCTTTCTCGCTCTGCTTGCTTTAGAACTTGTTGCCGCGCTTCACGTAAGTGGTGTGCAGTACCTCGTGGGCCTTGTGGCTTCCCGGCTCGCCCAGGTACTCCGCATAGCACTTCTTCACCACCGGGTTGTCGTGGGACTTCCTCAGCGGCATATTCGCGTCCTGGTCATAGAGGGCCTTGGCGCGAAGGGCCTTGATGTCGTTATACGCCCACTCGTTGGCGCTCCGCACAGGCTGTCCGCCGCCGTTCACGCAGCCGCCCGGGCAGCACATTATCTCGATGAACTGGTAGTCGGCCTCGCCCGCGCGGACCTTCTCCAGTATCTCGTTGGCGTTCTTCAGGCCGCTGGCAACGGCCACCTTCACGTCCATGCCCGCCACGTTGTACACGGCCTCCTTAATGCCCTTGGTGCCGCGTATCTCGTGGTACTCGACGGAGTCAAGGCTCTCCCCGGTGAGCACGTCCGCCGCTGTGCGCAGGGCCGCCTCCATAACGCCGCCGGTGGCTCCGAAGATGACCGCCGCGCCGGTGGACTCTCCCATCTGCTCGTCGAATTTCTCGTCGGGCAGGGCGTTGAAGTTCAGCTGGGCCTTCTTTATGAGCCTGGCCAGCTCCCTGGTGGTTATGCTTATGTCCACGTCGGGCATACCCGCCGCATCCTCGTCGTCACGCTGTATCTCGAACTTCTTCGCCACACAGGGCATGACGGACACGGAGACAATCTTTTGGGGGTCGATGCCCTCCTTCTCGGCATACCAGGTCTTGATAAGGGCGCCGGTCATGTTCTGTGGGGACTTGCAGCTGGACAGGTGCTCGATGAGGTCTGGATAGTAGTGCTCGCAGAACTTTATCCAGCCCGGAGAGCAGGAGGTTATCATGGGCAGCACGCCGCCGTTCTTCACCCTGCCGATGAACTCGTGGGCCTCCTCCATGATGGTCATATCCGCGCCGAAGTCGGTGTCGAACACCTTGTCAAAGCCCAGCCTTCTAAGGGCCGCGGCCATCTTGCCCTCCACATTGGTGCCAATGGGCAGGCCGAACTCCTCGCCCAGGGCCGCGCGCACGGCGGGGGCGGTCTGTACTATCACTATCTTCTCCGGGTCGTTTATGGCGTCGATAACGTCCTGGGTGTTGTCCCGCTCGGTGAGAGCGCCGGTGGGGCAGCTGACGATGCACTGGCCGCAGGCCACGCAGGAGACGCTGCTCAGGGGCTGCTCAAAGGCGCAGCCTATCTCGGTGTCAAAGCCCCGGTTGTTGGCGCCGATAACGGAAACGTGCTGGTTCTGGCAGGCGGCCACGCACCGGCGGCAGAGCACGCACTTTGCGTTGTTGCGCTCCAGGTACTCGGTGGAAAAGTCCTTGCTCCCCGCGGGCAGGGCCCCCTCGAAGCGGCTGTCCTCCTCAATGCCCATGTCGTTACAGAGCTTCTGCAGCTCACAGTTGCCGCTGCGCTCACAGGTCAGGCACTTGCGCTCGTGTACGCTGAGCAGCAGCTCCAGGGTCATTTTCCTGGACTCCTGGACCTTGGGGGAGTTGGTGAAGACCTCCATGCCCTCGTTCACCGGGTACACGCAGGCGGCGCAGAGAGAGCGGGCCCCCTTCACCTCCACCATGCACATACGGCAGGCGCCGATCTGGTTTATATCCTTCAAATAGCACAGCGTGGGGATGTCCACCCCGGCATACCGGGCGGCCTCAAGTATAGTTGAATCCTTGGGCACCTGATAGTCCACGCCGTTTATCTTTACGTTGACCATATCCATAATTCGGTTTCCTCCTTATTAGGCCTTGACGACGGCGTTAAACTTGCACTTCTCCATACATACGCCGCACTTTATGCACTTGCTGGTGTCGATAACATGGGGCTCCTTGACCTTGCCGGAGATGGCGCCCACCGGGCAGTTGCGCGCGCAGAGGGTGCAGCCCCGGCACTTGTCGGCCTCGATATGGAAGTTCGTCAGAGCCTTGCAGGCCCCGGCGGGGCAGCGGTGCTCGGTGACGTGGGCCACATACTCGTCCCTAAAATACTTCAGGGTGGAGAGCACCGGGTTCGGGGCCGTCTGGCCCAGGCCGCACAGGGAGTTCTCCTTGATGTAGTAGCACAGCTCCTCCAGCTTGTCTATGTCCTCAAGGGTGCCCTTGCCGGAGGTTATCTTGTCGAGGATCTCCAGAAGGCGCTTTGTGCCCACCCGGCAGGGAGTGCACTTGCCGCAGCTCTCGTCAACGGTGAACTCCAGGAAGAACTTGGCGATGTCCACCATACAGGTGGTCTCGTCCATGACTATCAGTCCGCCGGAGCCCATCATGGAGCCGATGGCGATAAGGTTGTCGTAGTCGATGGGGGTGTCGATAAGGCTGGCGGGTATGCAGCCGCCGGAGGGGCCGCCGGTCTGGGCCGCCTTAAAGGTGTGGTCGCCGGGCACGCCGCCGCCGATGTCCTCCACGACCTCCCTAAGGGTGGTGCCCATGGGCACCTCCACAAGGCCGGTGTTGGTTATCTTGCCGCCCAGAGCAAAGACCTTGGTGCCCGGGGACTTCTCAGTGCCGATGGACTTGAACCAGTCGGCGCCCTTTAAGATTATCTGGGGGATATTGGCATAGGTCTCCACGTTGTTGAGCACCGTGGGCTTGCCGAACAGGCCCTTTAAGGCAGGGAACGGGGGCCGCACCCTGGGCTCGCCGCGCTTGCCCTCAATGGAGGTCATCAGCGCCGTCTCCTCGCCGCAGACGAACGCGCCCGCGCCCAGACGGAGGTCGATATCAAAGTCAAAGCCGGAGTCAAAGATGTTCTTGCCCAGCAGGCCGTACTCCCTGGCCTGGTTGATGGCTATCTGCAGGCGCTTTACCGCGATGGGGTACTCGGCGCGGATGTAGATATAGCCCTGGGAGGCGCCGATGGCATAGCCCGCGATGGCCATGGCCTCCAGCACGCTGTGGGGGTCGCCCTCCAGTACCGAGCGGTCCATGAACGCGCCCGGGTCGCCCTCGTCGGCGTTGCAGCAGGCGTACTTCTGGTCGGCCTGATTGGCCGCCGCAAACTTCCACTTAAGACCCGTGGGGAAGCCCGCGCCGCCGCGGCCGCGAAGGCCGGAGGCCAGCATGGTGTCTATAACCTGCTGGGGGGTCATCTCGGTGAGCACCTTGCCAAGGGCCGCGTAGCCGTCCTGGGCGATGTATTCGTCTATAAGCTCGGGGTTTATAACGCCGCAGTTGCGAAGAGCTATGCGCATCTGCTTTGCGTAGAAGGTGGTCTCGTTAAGGGACTTGGTGGTATTCTCGTCCACCACCGTCTCCTGATACAGGAGCCGGGTGACGATACGGCCCTTTAAGAGATGCTCGGAGACTATCTCCGGCACGTCCTCGGGGGTGACGCGGCTGTAGAACGCGCCCTCGGGATACACCACCATGATGGGGCCCAGTGCGCACAGGCCGAAGCAGCCGGTGCGGATGACGTTTACTTCCTTATCCAGGCCCTGGGCCTTTATCTCCTCGTTGAGCTTCTCGATTATCTGCTCACTGTTTGAGGAGGTGCAGCCGGTGCCGCCGCAAACCAGCACGTTGGATCGAAACATAGTTGAAACCTCCAATTATAATGATTTCTTACTTCGCGCCGATAGCGTTGGCGCCGATGGTGTACTCTGTTACCACGTTGCCGTTTACCAGGTGGTCATTGACCACCCGCACGGCCTTCTCGGCGGTCATCTTCACATAGGTGACCTTCTCCTTGCCGGGGGTGATTATCTCCACCACGGGCTCGTACTGGCAGATGCCTATGCAGCCGGTCTGGGTCACCATGGTGTCTTTAAGGCCCCGCTTGTTGACCTCCTCCACAAAGGCGTTGAGCACCGGCCGCGCCCCGGCGGCGATGCCGCAGGTGGCCATGCCCACCAGAACGCGGGTCTCGGCCTCGGCGTTTTCCCGAAGGTTTACAGAGGCCCGGGCCTTGTCCCGGATAGCCTGAAGTTCCGCTAATGATTTCATATATCTGTCGCTCCTTCCTGATTTTGTGAACCGTTTAAAAGCTCGTCTGTGTTCTCGCTGAGAAATTCGTTGACCCACCCCGTCACGTCCGGCAGGTTCAGGGGCACGTCCTCCCCAAGGACCGTGCGAAGCTCCCTGGTGTCCAGGGCGAACTCCCGCCGCTCCCCCTCCATGGGCTTATAGCTTCTGGTATAGAGAAAGTCCAGGTCCGGGTTCATCATCACCAGCATACTGACGGTGCCGTTGATGTCCCCAAGGGGTATCATGTCCACGCTGGAGGGTTTAAAGACGGCGGTGGTGGTGGTGCCCACCCCAAGGGTGGACTCGATGGAGAACCGCCCGCCGGTCATCTCCGCCTCCATCTTGAACAGGGGCACCCCCAGGCCCACGCTGCGCGTAGTCCGGGTGGTAAAGAACGGGTCCGTCACGCGCTCCACCTGCTCGGGGGTCATGCCCCGGCCGTTGTCGCCGATAGAGATGGAGAGCTCGTCAAGCTCCGCGTCCTCCTCCACCGTTATGGTGATAAGGCTTGCCCCGGCGGAGATGGAGTTCTGGGCGATGTCCATTACGTTCAGTGAAAGCTCACGCATGGGCTTTACTCCGCGTACTTCTCCAGAATGCCGTCCACGTCCTCGGGGGCCAGGCGGCCGTACACGTCCTCGTTTATCATCATGACGGGCGCCAGACCGCAGGCGCCTATGCAGCGGCAGGCGGTCAAGCTGAACAGGCCGTCCTCGGTGCACTCCTCGGGCTGGATGTGCAGCTTTTCAACTATTCTGTCCAGCACCTTGTCGGAGCCCTTTACATAGCAGGCCGTGCCAAGGCACACGGAAATGTGGTTGCGCCCCTTGGGCGTAAGGCTGAACTGTGAGTAGAACGTGGACACACCGTAGACCTCCTCAAGGGAGACCCCAAGGCCGTCGGCAATCTTTTTCTGCACCTCCATGGGGAGATACCCGTAGATGTCCTGGGCCTGGTGCAGGGCGGGCATAACGGCCCCGGCCTGGCCCTTAAGGCCCGCGATGACCTCGTCGAGCTTCTTTGCCTGCTCGGGAGTATCATGGAAGGGCAGAGTGCTGATACGTTTTTGCATAATTCGACCATCTTCCTTTCTTCTTGCATCGTGATTTAAATATATCAAATTGACGGGCATTTATAATTCCACAAAAGAATTAAGCCCAAAAGAACAACAATTTCCACCATTTTTTATCGATATCCCTGGTTATAGTTACCAAAATATCGATATAATATATCGATATCACATTCCCAAAAGCACTTTAAGCACCGCCCTGACACTTTTTTCCGGCAGCTCCATACTGTTTGGCACAGAGGCCGCCAAGGTGTCCAGATAATGGCTGTCCGAGTCCCGGACTATGCCCATGGAGCAAAGCTCCGGGTACCTTCTCTTCACCTCCTCCAGGTCCGCGTCCCTTGTGACCTCGGCAAAGGTATACCCCCCCTCCGGGGGTATGCTGCCAAGGGCAGCGGTTATGCTGTAGGAGTCCCTGTCCACATGGGCCGGGAAGGCCGTGCCGCCGTACTGCTCACATAGGGCCTTTACCTGGTCCGCGCCGATATACGAAGCCACCAGCAGCAGGTCAGGGAGAGTCCCCACCAGCTCGTCGTTCTCGTTCAGAACGCGCTGCTCGCCGAAGATCTCCGGCTTATTCTTTATATGGGGCATATTATCATATATGTACCTGTCGAACTCCATAGCACCCTCTAAGCTCTCAAAAAGGCAGACCACGTGGGCCTCCTCGCTGGTGCAGAGCTCCATGCCGGGTATCGCCACTATGCCCGCCTCCTGTGCTGCTTTAAGCACCGCCGGGGCGTTCTTGCAGGTGTTGTGGTCGGTGACGGCTATTATCTCAAGGCCGGAGATCTGTGCCATGCCCACGATATTGTTGGGGGTCATGTCGTTGTCCCCGCAGGGGGACAGGCAGGAGTGGATATGCAGGTCATAGGGGTACGCGCTCATTGCAGCAGCCCGTGGACCGCCACGGCGGTGTCATACAGGTTCGGCCCGCAGCCGTACACAGGTATGCCCTGCATATCGGCCCGCTTCTTCGCGTCCGCGTCCAGGGCCGAGTCCTCACAGAGAACTATGCAGCTGGTATCCGCCAGGGCCGCCACGGCGATGGCGTTAAGGTTCCCCATCACCGTCAGCCAGACGTTCCCCGCCTGGGCCCGGCCCATGACCCAGCTGAGGAGGTCTCCCACGTAGCAGCCGTCTATCACGTTGTCCTCTCCGTCCTCCCCGGCCAGAAGCCTCCAGCCCAGGGCACCGGCCATTTCCTTTACAGTCATTCCCTCTCCTCCTTGCCGTCGTTATTGATGCCGCCCGGGTGCCAGCCAAGGCCCCCCTCAAGCTCCGAGAGGGTGCTCGCCACCTTCTGCATCTGCTTGCGGTAGACGAACACGCAGTCGGTCTTCCTGCACGCGCCCTTCACCACGTCCTCGGCGAAGGCCCGGCAGGTGGGTGCGCCGCAGGCCCCGCAGTCAAGGCCGGGCAGCTCCTCCTCTATATTGTCTATCTCCACCATCATGCGCATAGCCTCCGACAAATCGGCCGAGAGGGTCATAACGTTGGAAAACTCCAGCTCCCCCTCCCACTCCATATCTGTGGGCACAGGCCCCCCTGCCAGGTGGTTCTGGCTTACGGGCAGGTACTTTCTAAGGCGCTGTATCCTGGCCTTGGCCACGTAGGGGTTCTCAACGCAGAGCACGCCCCCCACGCAGCCCCCGGCGCAGGCATTGAGCTCGATAAAGTCCAGCTCCCCTATGCGCTCGTCCTCCACCTCCTCCAGCACGCGTATCACGTTCTCTATGCCGTCGGCGGCAAGGTACTTCTCGTTAAGTAACGCCGCGGACTCCCCGCCGCTTGTGCTCCAGCCCACGCCGATAATTCCCGAGTTTGCGATGGGCTCTATGCTCTCAAGCCTATCCATGGTGTGGCTTAGAGTGGGGAAAACCTCGCTGATGGCGATGGCCCCGTCTACCTTGGACCTGTCTATCCCCAGGGGCATCTGTATGTCCGTGACCTTGGCCGGACAGGGGGTGATGAAAAAGCAGCCTATGTCCCTCTCGGGAAGGCCGGTTCTCTCCACGGCCTCCCGCTTTGCCATGCCCGCCGCCGTCTCCATAGGGGACTTCAGAGGCAGCACATGGTCGCAGAGGTCGGGAAAGCGCACCCTTATGAGCCGCACCACCGCCGGGCAGGCCGAGCTTATCACCGGCCGTGGAAGGCTCATGCCGGTCTCGGGGTTATACATGAGCTTTCGGGTGGCTTCGCTGACCAGCTCCGCGGCCCTTGAGACCTCGTACACCTGGTCGAAGCCCATCTTTTTAAGGCCCGTCAGCACGTAATCTATGTCGTCCAGATTGTTGAACTGGCCGTAAAGGCTCGGCGCGGGCAGGGCTATGTTATACTTGAACTTGCCCAGGTCCTCCATATGGGTATACCTGGCCCTTTTGGCGTGGTGGGGGCAGATGCGTATGCACTCGCCGCAGTCTATGCAGCGCTCGGAAGCGATAAAGGCCTTGCCGTTTCTTATGCGTATGGCCTCGGTGGGGCAGCGCTTCACGCAGTTGGTGCAGCCCACGCACTTGTCTTCTTTTAATGTAACAGAATGGAAAAACTCCGCCATTGGCTTTGCTCCTACTTCCTCCCGGGAATGACGGTCATCTTGACAGTAGTGCCCACCCCTACCGTGGAATCGATAGTCATTTCATCGGTGTATTTTTTCATGTTGGGCAGGCCCATCCCCGCGCCGAAGCCCAGGGCCCGCACATTGTCCGGGGCCGTGGACCAGCCGGCCTGCATGGCCTGCTCCACGTCGGGTATGCCGGGTCCCTGGTCGATAAGGGCGATGTCCACCCTGTCCGGGTCCACGTCCACTATGGCCTCGCCGCCGCCGCCGTGTATCACAAGGTTTATCTCCCCCTCATACATTGCTATAGCGATGCGTCGTATGGCGTCGGGCTCATAGCCCAGCTTTTTAAGCTTGTGCTTCACGTCGCCGGAGGCCTCGCCCGCCCGGGTGAAGTCGTCGCCGGGCACCTGGTATTCCAAATGCAGCATACTCATGATATGTCGCAGCCCCCTCTCAGGCCGTTCTCAAACAGCAGCCCGCAGGCGGTGAACATACGGTAAGGCGAGCTTAAAACCGTCATGTCCTTCATCTCTGCAAGGTCCAGCACCTGCTGGTTCACGGGCTTGCCCCGGACGAAAACGATGCAGTGCATATCCATCATCTCCGCCGTGCGCACCACCTGTGGGTTCATAAGCCCCGTCAGCAGCACAGACTGGTCCTTTACAAAGGCCAGCACGTCGCTCATCATGTCGCTGCCGCAGGCGGTCTTGACCTCCTGCTCAAGGTCCCCCTCCACCAGTATCTGGCATTTAAGTATGTCCACAATGTCTTTTACCTGCATAGTTTTACCTCCTAATATTCGCTTAGGGTCTATACCCAACATTATATCATAAATTATTCACGAGGGCAAACATTTTATGAAATTCGCCGCATTTTTCCTGGGAAATGAATTAGGGCCCGTTTTTTCTTGCATTTTGGCCCGCCTGACGCTATAATATTGAAAAGCATACTTCTTTATTATATTACTCTGATAAACAATTAGGAGGTCAGGACCCATGTCACGAGTCTACAATTTTTCCGCCGGCCCCTCCATGCTGCCGGTGCCTGTCTTGGAGAAAGCCGCCGGGGAGCTTTTGGAGTACGGCGAAACCGGCCAGTCCGTAATGGAGATGTCCCACCGCTCCGCCGCCTTCGAGCCCATCATCAATGAGACCCAGGTCCTTATAAGGGAGGTCATGGGCATTCCCGACAACTATAAGGTGCTGTTTCTGCAGGGGGGCGCGTCCAGCCAGTTTGCCGCCGTGCCCATGAACCTGATGACAAAGAACCGCAAGGCCGACTATGTGCTCTCCGGCCAGTTCTCCACCAAGGCCTATAAGGAGGCCTGCCGCTACGGCGACTGCAAGACCGTGGCTTCATCTAAAGACGACAATTTCAGCCATATACCAGCGATAGACAAGAGCCAGCTGCGCCCGGACGCGGACTACCTGCATATCTGCATGAACAACACCATCTACGGCACCTTCTGGCACACGCTGCCCGACAGCGGCGACGTGCCCCTGGTGGCGGATATCTCCTCCTGCATACTGAGCCAGCCGATTGACATAACCAGGTTTGGTTTACTGTATGCCGGAGCCCAGAAGAACGTGGCCCCCGCCGGGCTCACCCTCGTCCTCGTCCGGGAGGACCTTATAGGCGAGACTCTGCCGGGCACCCCCACCATGTTCGACTATAAGGTGATGGCCGACAACGACTCCATGTACAACACCCCGCCCTGCTGGCCCATCTATATGTGCAAGCTGGTGCTGGAGTGGATAAAGAACGACGTCGGCGGCCTTGACAAGATGAAGGAGCGCAACGAGAAAAAGGCCGGTGTGCTCTACGATTTCCTTGACAATTCAAGGCTTTTCAAGCCCTGTGCAGAGAAGGACAGCCGCTCTATAATGAACGTCACCTTTATAACCGGCGACAAGGATCTGGACGCGAAGTTTGTGAAGGAGTCCGCCGCCGCGGGCTTTGTGAACCTGAAGGGCCACAGAAGCGTGGGCGGTATGCGGGCCTCCATCTATAACGCCATGCCGCCCGAGGGCGTGGATAAGCTGGTGGAGTTTATGCAGGAGTTCGAGAGCAGGAACGGCTGATTCCGAGATGCATCTCGAGAAATATATTGACATAATCTGGAGAGCGTTGTAAAATAGAAGCGCCCCCCTAAAGGGGCGGGGCGCTGAAAGGAATATCGAGTACGGAGGACGGTTGGCCGACGAGTAGGTGTACGGCATACGCGGGCACGCGAGACGCGAATCCACACTGAAAGGGGGTCGTACTTATGAGTGCTTACGAAGCATTAGTGGTCATGGTGATGGTACTTCATATCATCGCCGACCTGCTGATAGCCCTTCATAACGGCACAAAAAAGTAACCGCCTCTCGCCAAAGTCGCCGGTTACTTTTTGTGTAACTAAATTTTGGCTAACCGTCCGAGATACCCCGCCGGCGCCTCTTTATCTATATTATACCACATTTTGTCCCCATGTCAATACCCCCAACAACCTTTGAAAGGAAGATAACCATGTACAAAATACTCTGCCTTAACAAGATAAGCCCCACCGGCACCAAGCGCTTCGGCGAAAGCTATACCTTCTCCCCGGAGATGAAGGACCCCGAGGGCATACTGGTGCGCTCGGCCTCCATGCACGATATGGACCTGCCCGAGAGCCTTCTGGCCATCGCCCGGGCCGGGGCCGGGACCAACAATATCCCCTCTGAGGACTGCGCCAAAAAGGGCGTGGCCGTGTTCAACACTCCCGGGGCCAACGCCAACGCCGTGAAGGAGCTGGTGCTCTGCGCGCTGCTGCTCAGCTCCCGTAAGATACCCGCCGCCATGGACTGGGTGAAGACCCTAAAGGGTCAGGGGGCCGAGGTCTCAAAGCTTGTGGAGAAGGGCAAGGGCCAGTTCGCCGGGCCCGAGATTCAGGGCAAGTCCCTGGGCGTGGTGGGCCTTGGGGCCATCGGCATACTTGTGGCCAACGCCGCCCACTCTTTGGGCATGGAGGTCTACGGCTATGACCCGTACCTCTCCGTGGACGCGGCCTGGCGGCTGTCCCGGTCGGTGCATCGCTCCATGAGCCTTGACGAGATATACCAAAGCTGCGACTATATCACCCTGCACCTGCCCGCCACCAAGGACACCAAGGGCATGATAAACGCCGAGACCCTGGGGAAGATGAAGGAGGGCGTGCGGCTTATGAACTTCGCCCGGGGGGAGCTGGTGGACACCGCCGCCCTGCTCAGCGCCCTTGAAAGCGGCAAATGCGCGGCCTATGCCACGGACTTCCCCGCCGACGAGATGCTGGGTATAGAGAACGTGATACCCCTGCCCCACCTGGGCGCCTCCACTCCCGAGAGCGAGGACAACTGCGCCCAGATGGCGGTGGACCAGATAAAGGAGTATATCGAGAACGGCAATATAATAAACTCCGTGAACCTGCCGAACCTCAGTATGGCCCGGGAGCCGGGCACCCGCCGTATCTGCGTTATACACAAAAACGTCCCCGGGGCCATCGCGGACTTTACAAGCGTCTGCGGCAAAGCGGGGATAAACATCGAGAATATGCAGAGTAAGTCCCGGGGGGACTACGCCTATACCGTTTTGGACGTGACCGGCGCGGACATCGCCCCCGCCGCCCGGGAGCTGGCTACCCTTGAGGCAAATATCCGGGTGCGGGTCATAGACTAAGTTTCCCAAAGCATACGGAATTTGAAAGGGAGTGCAAAAATGACAGACGGACATATCCATATTGAGCGCGGCCCCTACACCCTTGAGTGGATAGATCAATTTGTAAACAGGGCGGTTGAAATGGGGCTCGATGAAATACGCCTGCTGGAGCACAACTATATATTTGAGGAATTCTCCCCGATGTATGATTCCGTGCGGGCGTACAGCGAATATGTGGACGCATGGTTTCAGAGAAGCGCGGGTAAGCACAAGCTGGCGGACTATTTGGAGCTTATCGGCCTTGCCAGGAGCCATCAGTTTCCCATAGAGGTCAAGTTCGGACTTGAAATATGCTATTTCAAGGAGTTTGAGGGCTTTATTCATGAACTCACAAAGGACAAAGGCTTTGATTTTCTGTTGGGAAGCATCCATTTTGTCGATGACTTTGCCTTCGACCATAAGCCCGAACACTGGGCCGGGCTTGACGTTGACAGGATATACCGCCGGTATTTTGAGGCTTCCTTCTCATTGGCAAGAAGCGGGATATTTGACGGCATCGGCCACCCGGACGCGATAAAGCTGTTCGGCCATAAGCCTTCGTATCCGCTGTCGGGCTTCTATGAGAGTTTGGCCGCTGAGCTTGCAAAAAGCGGCATGTATGCGGACCATAACAGCGGCGCGGAAAGAAGATGTCCGGAAACGGCGTCCCTTGGCATGGACACTGAGCTGCTTGGAACTTTAAAAAAGCACAACGTGACGATAATCACCTCGTCCGACGCCCATTGTCCCGAGGACGTGGGGTATAAAATCAGGGAACTGAATAATATGCTATAGGAGTGAGGAGAATGGCAAATTTCAGCTTTGACGATATGCAGGCCATACAGAAGGAGCTTCAGGAAAAATACTTCGACAAGTGGGGCGGGCTGTACCCGGAGAAGGCCGTGCGGATGATGCTCTGGATGCTCTGTGAAGCCGGCGAGGCCGCACAGGTGCTGAAAAAGGTCTCCACCGAGGACCTCCTCGCCGACACACCCCAGCGAAAGCACTTTATCGAAGAAATGTGCGACGTGATGATGTACTTCAACGACGTGCTGCTGTGCTACAATATCACGCCGGAGGAGCTTGAGAAGGTGTACCGGGAGAAGCACGAGAGGAATATGAAGCGGTGGTGAGCCGCCGGAAGGGGACTGGTCTCCTTCTTTTTGTGTTGACAAATGAACACAGCTATATTATAATATAATAAAAAGGAGCCGGAGGGGTTTGATACCTTGAACGGTTGGCCTGGTTTGTCACTTTATAAGTAACCGCTTACCTTTGGCCGGGGGCGGTTACTTATTTTTTGCATCGAGGGCAATCAGCAAGTCCACAATGATGTGAAGAAACATCACCATGACTGCCACAATCTCATATGCCGTCATAAGCATGGCCTCCTTTCAGTGTGGATTCGCGTCTCGTGTACCCGCGTATGTCTCACACCTACTTGCTGGCCAACCGTCCACCGTACTAAATATCAACTTGTCCGGCTCCCCGTCCCTTATGTAGCGGTCGCTACTGGGGGCTTTTTTATTTTACAGCATTTCCCATATTATGTCAAATACTTTTTGCCCAGAATAATTTTGCAATTTACCCTTGACAAATACCCCGCCCCGGTATATAATAAATATACCCCCTGTGGGTATATTATCGAAAGGAAGGCCATACTATGTGCGAAGACTGCCATAAGACCAGAGAGCGCTCTGAGGAGGAGTACAAGCGCCTGATAAACCGCCTTAACCGTATCGAGGGGCAGGTGCGGGGCATACGCGGTATGCTGGAGAAGGACGCTTACTGCATCGACATACTTGCCCAGACGGCGGCGGTGGGGGCGGCCTTGAACGCCTTCTCCCGGGAGCTGCTGAGCCAGCACCTTCGCACCTGTGTGGCGGAGGGACTGAGACATGGGGACGACAGCAAGGTCGACGAGCTGACCGCCGCCTTGCAGAAGCTGTTAAAGTAAATTCTACACAATAAGCCTTTTATTTACGGGAGGGAGATAGTATGAACCAGTACAACGTCACCGGCATGACCTGCGCGGCGTGCAGCGCCCGGGTGGAAAAGGCCGTGGGCAAGGTCCCCGGCGTGACAAGCTGCTCCGTGAGCCTTCTCACAAACTCCATGGGCGTTGAGGGCACAGCCGCGCCCTCAGAAATAATCGCCGCCGTGGAGTCTGCGGGCTACGGCGCGGCCCAGAAGGGCCGGCAGAGCGCCGGCACAAACGCCGCCCCGGGGGACGAAGCCAGCCTGAAGGATAGGGAGACCCCGCTTTTAAAGAAGCGCCTGTTCTGGTCCCTGGGCTTTCTTGTGGTGCTAATGTACTTCTCCATGGGCCACATGATGTGGGGCTGGCCTCTGCCGGGGGCTCTCGTTGGCAACCACATAGCCGTGGGGCTTATCCAGCTTTTGCTCACCGGCATTATCATGGTGATAAACCAGCGCTTCTTTATAAGCGGCTTTAAAAGCCTATGGCACCGTTCCCCCAATATGGACACCCTGGTGGCCCTGGGGGCTGCGGCGGCCTTTGGATACAGTACCTATGCCCTGTTCGCCATGACCGGCGCGCAGCTCCGAGGGGACGGCGCCGCCGTCATGGACTACATGATGGAGCTCTACTTCGAGTCGGCGGGTATGATACTGACTCTTATCACCCTGGGCAAGCTTTTAGAGGCCCGCTCCAAGGGCCGCACCACCGACGCCCTAAAGAGCCTGATGAAGCTGGCCCCCAAGACCGCTACGCTCATAAGGGACGGCCACGAGGTGGAAACGCCCATTGAGCAGGTCATGGCCGGGGATATCTTCGCCGTGCGCCCCGGGGAGAGCGTCCCTGTGGACGGGGTGGTGCTGGAGGGCACGGCGGCCCTGGACGAGAGCGCCCTTACCGGGGAGAGCGTGCCTGTTGACAAGGCCCCCGGGGACCCGGTCTCGGCGGCGACGCTGAATAAGTCCGGCTACCTGAAATGCCGGGCCACCAGGGTCGGGCAGGACACCACTCTGAGCCAGATAATCCAGATGGTAAGCGACGCGGCGGCCACAAAGGCCCCCATCGCCAAGGTTGCCGACAGGGTGTCGGGGATCTTCGTGCCCACGGTCATAGCCCTGGCGGCGGTCACCACCCTGGTATGGCTCCTGCTGGGCCACGGGGCCGGGTACGCGCTGGCCCGGGGTATCTCGGTGCTGGTGATAAGCTGTCCCTGCGCCCTGGGCCTGGCCACTCCCGTGGCCATAATGGTGGGCAGCGGCCTGGGGGCCAAAAACGGCATACTCTTTAAAACCGCCGTCTCCCTTGAAGCCGCCGGGCGCACGGAGATTGTGGTCCTTGACAAGACCGGCACCATCACCACCGGGGAGCCGAAGGTCACCGACATCCTCCCCGCCGGGGGCATCTCCGAGCCGGAGCTTTTGAGTCTGGCGGCGGCCCTGGAGAACCCCTCCCAGCACCCCCTGGGCGCTGCCATCGTCCGGGAGGCGGAGACAAGGGAGATACCCCTGCAGCCGGTAGAGGGCTTTACGGCCATACATGGCCGGGGAGTCCGGGCCGTACTGAAGGGTGGGACCTATATTGCGGGGAACCTTCCCATGCTGGAGGAGAGCGGCATAGGCGGGTTGGAGCTCTCCGAAGCCGCCGCCAGACTCTCCGGCGAGGGGAAAACCCCCATGTTCTTCGCCAACGAAACCGAAAAGCAGGTGTTGGGGCTTATCGCCGTAGCGGACACGGTTAAGGAGGACAGCCCGCAGGCCATTAAGGAGCTGCAAAATATGGGCCTTAAAGTGGTGATGCTTACCGGCGACAACGAGCGCACCGCCCGGGCCATCGGGGCCCAGGCCGGGGTGGACGAGGTGATAGCCGGGGTGCTGCCCGAGGGCAAGGAGGCCGTCATACGAAAGCTTCGGACCCAGGGCAAGGTGGCCATGGTGGGCGACGGCATAAACGACGCCCCGGCTCTGACAAGGGCCGACACAGGCATAGCCATCGGCGCGGGGACGGACGTGGCCCTGGACGCGGCGGACGTGGTGCTGATGAAGAGTTCCCTTCGGGACGTGCCCGCCGCGCTGCGGCTGAGCCGGGCCACCCTTCGGAACATCCACGAGAACCTCTTCTGGGCGTTCTTCTACAACACCATCGGCATACCCCTGGCCATGGGGGTCTTTATCCCCCTGGGCCTGACCCTGAACCCCATGTTCGGCGCGGCTGCCATGAGCCTTTCCAGCTTCTGTGTGGTGAGCAACGCCCTGAGGCTGAACCTCTTTAAGCTCTATGACCCAAGGCACGACCACCGCTTTAAAAAGCGTGTTAAAAATAATACTATTATAAAGGAGACGAATACTATGACAAAGACCATGAAGATCAAGGGAATGATGTGCGGCCACTGCGAGGCAAGGGTTAAGAAGGCCCTGGAGGCCCTCTCACAGGTGGAGAGCGCAGAGGTTAGCCACGAGAGCGGCACGGCGGTGGTGACCCTTAACGGGGATATCAGCGACGGCGAGCTGAGGAAGGCCGTGGAGGAGCAGGATTATGAGGTGGTGGGGATAGAATGACTTGACAAGGGCCCCCCGATATTGTAGAATACTATTAGAATAATACAAAGGGGGCCTTGCCATGCCGGCCGAAAAAGAAATCGTCCTGCTTCAAAAAGCCACGGTATACGACATCAGGCGGCTCCTCGAAAAGGAGCCTGACAGAACCTGCACTCTGCAAGAGCTCCGACAGATACCGGACGCTTATATTACAAGCGTGGAGGCGTGACCTCCCAAGAAAGGAGCGCAGATTATGGGTACTGAGAAGGAACGCCGGGACACCCGCGCGGCTCTGCTGTATGAGCTGCGCAGACTTATCAAGAACAACGAAAAGCAGACCTACACAAAAGAGGAGCTCTGCGATTGGTTCGACACCATCGCGGACGCCAAGGACCAGGACTGACCCACAGAAAGGAGCGCAGGTTTATGGGTACAGAGAAGGAACGCCGGGACACGCAAAAAGCCCTGCTGTATGACCTTCGGCTCATATTCAGCACCGGCGAACAGGAAAACTTTTCGCGTCAGGAGATCCTGGAGCTGCTGGACAGACTGGCGCTGGCGAAGGACCAGGACTGAACACAAAAGCCCCCCGGAGGACTCCTCCCCCGGGGGGCTTTGCACTAACCCCTAAAGTTACCCGCCAAGAGTTTTGCTTCGCAAAACTCGGGCAGATAGCGCCCGCATCAGCGGGCTCTATCTGCTGAGCAGCCGCAATCGCAGTCCCCGGCCCTGGGCGGGAAAAACTCGCCCACGGGGAAGTCTATGCGCCTGAAGAGCTCGCAGGGGTTGTCGCTGGTGGGCACGCACTCCTTCTCCGGCACGCAGAACTCGCTGGCCGGGACGGTCATGGGCACGCTGCGCACTATCTGCACGATGGTGAAAAGGCCGATGGTCACGTACACGTTGTTGCGCTGGGGCGCCGGGTCCAGCTCGCCGCCGTAGAGCTGGCTGATGGCCTCGGGTATGCGGTAGTAGGGCTCGCAGCTGCACCCGCCGCCGCAGAGCTTCGCCGACAGGGCCACCGGCTCCGCCACCTGTACATATGCCGTGGGCAGGGCCCGGGAGTCGCCTATTATGCTCACCTCGTCGGCGGAGGCCTCAGAGGAGAACACCTTCACATTGCCCTCGCTGCCGTAGAGCACCACCTTCTTGTTGAACACGGCCACGCCGTTCACCGGCACCGGCACCGACGCCGACCCGCTGAACAGCTCCACGGCCACGTCGAAGAAAAAGGTCATATCCACCGAGTAGAAGCCCTTGTTAAAGGGTATAGGCTGAAGGTCCAGGTACACGGTGATGACGCTTACCTCCTTAATGCGCACGTTGGTGGCGCTGTCAATCATGGGCTGCCGCGCGGGGGGGAACAGCACACGTATGTCCTCAAGACAGTCTTTGTCGCTACAAGAATCATATATCCTCATCGCGTCGATACAGACCGTCTCACTAAAGCAATCCCGACCCATAGGCTCGTGGACGCCTTCCATTTCTGGCATGATATCTCCTCCTTTTGGGATTCTACCTTATACTATGCCACAAAATGTTTTATGTGCTCCCCACGGCAGGGCCCGGGCGCGGTATATAATTATAGCGGGTATTCCCAGAGAAAAAAGTTCTATATGGTACTTGACATGGATAGTTTTATATGGTACTATGTTTTTGAAAGGAGAGCCTATGGAGACTAGGACAGGTTTTCTCATAACCCAGATAAAGCAGCTTCAGGGGCGGGTGTTCCAGCGGCTGCTGACAGAAAGCGGCGTTGAGGAGTTCAACGGCCCCCAGGGGCGTATACTCTACGTGCTCTGGCAGCAGGACGGCGTGCCTATTGCCAAGCTTGTCCGTGAGACCGGCCTTGCAAAGAGCACCCTGACGGCCATGCTCTCCCGCATGGAATCGTCTGGGCTCATAACCCGCTGCCCCGGCGAACAGGACGGCCGCCAGGTTATAATAAAGCTGACCCCCAGGGCCCGGGGGCTGGAGGAAAAGTATGACCAGGTATCACAGCGCATGAACAGCCTGTTCTATAAGGGCATGACCCAGGAGGAGGCCTACGCCCTGGACGCGCTTCTGGATAGGGTGCTGGCAAACCTGCAGGAGCTCCTATAAAGCCCTTCCGCTTTACACACTCGAAAAGGAGAAGTCAAAATGGCAAAGATAAAAGGCGATATAAGCAACAACTTCTGCCCCCAGTCCCTCTACCTCTACGGCAACTACGAGGAGGACGGCGTGACCCCCCACTTCGGCCTGTTCTGCTGGTACGGCTGGTGCTGGCTGGGCGAAGGGCAGGGCAAATTGGGCGCGATGGTCTGCGTCGGCGGCGAAAAGCGCACCAAGGACCTTATCCGCAAAACAGGTATGCTCTCGGCAAACCTTGTCAGCGAACCACTGCTGCCCCTGGCCGACTACTACGGCTGTGTGAGCGGCCAGGACACCCCGGACAAGATGAAGCGCCTGCCCACGGTGGAGCGGGGACAGGCACTGAAGGTACCCACCATCGCCGAGAGCCCGGTGAGCTTTGAGTTAAGGGTTGTAAAGGAAGAAGCCTTGACAGAGGACGCAAGCCCCGATAAGGCCACCACCCTGTTCCTCTGCGAGGTGGTGAACGTCACCCTCGACGAGCGGCTTTGTGACAGTTCCATGCCGGTTATCGAGCGCATGAAGCTGTCCCAGGCGGTGAGCACTGTGGCAGAGGAGACCTACGTCAGCTTCTTCGGGCAGGAGCTGGGTAAGTGGGGGGAGCCGATGAAGTTGCTGTAAAGCCTTTGGCTTTACCCCTGGGGGCTCCTCGCCCCCAGACCCCCCCGGCCTGGAGACCGAAGAGTTTGCAAAGCAAACTCTGTGACTTCGCAAAGCGAAGTCAGCTGGACCGGTCCCCTTTATTCCTCAAATACCTTGCGGACTGCTTGCGCCAACCCACACTCATCATGGGCGGCGGTAACGAAGGTTGCCGCCGCTTTCGCGTCCCCGCTGCCGTCCCCCATGGCGGCCGATATCCCCGCAGCTCTAAGCATAGTCACATCGTTGCCGTTATCCCCCAGGGCCAGCACCTCTCCCATGGGTATCCCCAGCCGCCCGCAGAGGGCCCCCAGCGCCCCGCCCTTGTGGGCCTCCGCGCTGTTTATCTCGATATTGTCGGGTATGGAGGACGTGAGCCGCAGCCCCTCTACCTCCGAGAGCCGCTCCCATATCTCCTCCCGCAGGCCCTCCGGCAGGTACGGCAGGTTTATCTTCTCCGGGCAGAGCCCCGTCTCCCGCAGCATAGCGCCAAAGTCGTCTGTAAAGCTATATACCTTGTCTTCCACAAAATGCCGCTTGCTCTCCGGCAGCCCATAGTGGCTCCGGGCCCGCCCAGGCATATCCCGGCGGGTAATGGCTCCGCCCCCGGTGTAGTATTCCAGGTACACGTCATAACCGTCCAGTATCTTCTGCACGGCCCTGGCGGCGCCGTTGGGTATCAAGTTCTCTATAACCGCGCGGCCTGTGCCCATATCGTACACCACCCCGCCGTTAGAGGTGATGGCGTACCCTATGGGCAGCTCCTTTACGCACTCCGGCAGGAAATCCCTCATTCTCCCGGTGGCGGGCACAAGTATCGCCCCAAGGCTGTGGGCCTCCAGCAGTGCCGAGCGGTTGCACTCCGGCAAGTATTTATGCTTTACAATAGCCGTGCCGTCCAGGTCAAAGGCGATAAGCTTTACACCCATGCTCAGTCCTCCAAACGGCCCAGCACCCGGACGGTGAAGCTGTGCTCTGCCTGCCCGCCGGGGGCGAGCTCTGTCATGCCCTTCTTCTCCCTGAACTCGTCCCCCTCGGTGGTCAGGGTGGCGCAGCCGGTCCAGGGCTCAAGGCACACATAGGGCCCGTCGTTCACCGCGGACCATACCCCCAGCATTGGGAACCCGGCAAAGTCCATCTCAATGCCCCTCCCGGACTTCTTGTTCACTATCCGCACCGTCTGGGAGTTTAGGTGCTCGAACACCAGCGCGTCCTGATAAAACAGGGAGTGCTGTAAAGGTATCTCCTTTCCCTCAAGCCGGAAGCCCTTTCTCTCTCCGTGGATAAGGCCGGTCCCAAGGTCGATCTCCGGGCAGGCCTGACTCTCGGGCTGCTGGAACTGGAGGGTATAGTCCTCGAACTCTGCCTCCTCGTCCACCGGCAGGTTGAAGCCCGGGTGCCCGCCCACCGAGTAGGGCAAGGGCCTCTCCCCGGTATTCTTCACGGTGAAGCGGGTGGCGATGCCCCCATCTGTCAGCGAGTATGTTACAAGGAGCTCAAAGTCGAAGGGGTACATGGCCTTTGTCTCCACACCTGACTCCAGCGACAGGGCCAGCCAGTCCTCTCCCCGCTCCTTTAGGGTGAACTCCCTGCTCTTTGCAAAGCCGTGGCGGTTCATCTCGTACCACCGGCCGTCTATCCGCGTGCGGTTCTCCCTAAGGGCTCCCACAATAGGGAACAGCACCGGCGCGTGCTCCCGCCAGTATTCCGGGTTCCCCACCCACAGGTACTCGTGCCCGCCGCAGCCCTTCAGGGATATGAGCTGTGCCCCCAGGCTGTCTATCTTCGCGGTAAAGAACTGATTGCTTATCTCGTATATCATGCTGCCGCCCCTTTCCCGGGTGATTTTTTCATATTATAGCAAAATCCCCCCCGGGTTGCAAGCCAAAAAGCCCCTCTTATAAATCTTCCCCTTTACCTTTTGCCGGTTTTGTGCTAGACTATATACGATATCAACTATGGGGGTGCTATTATGCGCGCGGTAGTTCAGCGAGCCCTGTCCGCTTCGGTGACAATAAACGGCGGAGAGACCCGCTCCATCGGCCGGGGGCTTGCCGTATTCCTGGGGGTCGTGAAGGGCGACACAGAGCGTGAAGCCGATGTACTTGCCGGCAAACTCAGCGGCCTGCGGGTCTTCTCCGACGAGGCGGACAAGATGAACCTCTCCCTCTCCGACGCGGGCGGGCAGGTGCTGCTTATCCCCAACTTCACCCTGGGCACCGACTGCAAAAAGGGCCGCAGGCCCTCCTTCGACCTGGCCGCGCCCCCGGACCGGGCCCGGGAGCTGTTCCTGTACTTCGCGGACCGGCTTGGAGAACTTGGGGTCCCGGTGGTCACCGGGGAGTTTGGCGCGGATATGCGGGTGCCGGTGGATAATGACGGCCCTGTGACCATTATTCTCGACACTGAAAAACTAGGAGGTACAACATGAACAAGGACTTTTTACAGCTGCTAATGGACCGCACCGGCTTTCCCGACGAGGCAAAAGCTGCCTATAACCGGGACGCGGACAAGCTGGACCCGGCGGCCATGGACGGCGCTATCGAGTTCTTCTATGAGAACGACTTCGACATCGGCCTTGTAACCCCGCTTATCGACGAGATGGCGGAGAGCTCCGGCGTAAGCGTCCACACGGTCTGGGGCCTGTTTCTGGCCTTCGCCGCCGAGCGGGCCCATAAGGACTACATAGCCGCCGGTATCAGCGAGCAGGTCTTCTTCGACACCTTCGCCGACCTGCGCTATAAAACCGTGGAATGCATGACGAACAAGGGAGTCTTCGGCACCTTCGTCCAGTTCTGGTACCCCATCTTCTACCGCTGCGACATCGTAAAGCTGGGGCGGCTGGAGTACGAGACCATCACCTATGACCACCCCGCCCGTGAGGTGGCGGGTATCACCCTTCGGCCCGGCCAAAAGGTCCTTAATATACATATCCCCTCCAGCGGCGAGCCCTTCGACCTTAACGCCCGGCTCCAGTCCTATAAACTGGCCTATGACTTCTTTAAGGACCTGCGGGGGGAGGGCCCCCTTGTGTGCGTATGCCACTCCTGGCTCCTGTACCCGGAGTACCGCCGGGTGCTGGGGGACAGCTCGAATATCATCAGCTTCCAGGACGACTTCACTATCCTTGAGATAGACGACGGCGCGTTCCAGGACGCCTGGCGGGTTTTCGGCCCCGCCGCCGAGGGTCCCACGGAGCAGCTGCCGGAGGACACAAGTATGCAGCGGGTCTTCAAGAAGCACCTGCTGTCCGGCGGTAAAAACGGCAGCGCCCTGGGTGTGCTGGTGTTCGACGGGGAGAGATTGCTGAAATAAGGGCTTGCATTTAGATGAGACACGTGCTATAATACAAGTATACTCACTATGTTCACTAATTCACCAAAAGAAAACCCCCGGAGGCCCTTCCGGGGGTTTTCTTTTGCTTACTTGCCGTCGTGCCCATGGTCCTGGAGCCACTTGATCATGCAGTGGAAGACAAGACCCGCTAAGAGAGACACTAAGAAGTCGTTCACTATGTTCACAATGCTTCACCTCCTCCCATTGCCAGGGCGGTCGGCAAGCAAACATATTATAGCATATCCTGTCAGTTCATGCAATATTTTGTATCACGCCAGCTCCCGCTTCCTCTTGCGGCGCTTATAAATAATTATCGCTATATATACCCCCAGGAACCCCAGGATTATGGCCACCAGCACCGCCGACTCCCCGGGCCCGCCCATCTTCACCTCGGCCCAGAGCCGGTCCACCTCCCGGGAGGTCTCCTCGGGCAGGTTCACAAAGATCTGGGTCCTTGAAAGGGTCTCCTGGCTGGGATAGTGCAGGGGGCTCTCGGCCACCTCCGGGTCCAGGTACTCCTTGGCCAAGCTCTCCGGGGTGGAGTAGCCCACATAGTCCATATTGGCCCCGGCTATCTCCGGGTCGCAGAGGAAGTTGATGTACTCCTCCGCCTCCCGTTTATGGCTGGCGGTCTTTGGCACGCACATGGCGTCCACGAAGAAGTTGGTCCCCTCCTCTGGCACGGCAAAGGCGATGTCCTCGGAGTTGTCCACCAATATGGCCGCGTCCCCGGCGTAATAGGGCGCTATCCAGGCCTCGCCGCTCTCCATCTTGTCAAATATCTGGTCCATCACATAGGCCTGTATCAACGGCTTCTGGTCCTTTAGAAGGTCCGCCGCCGCCCGCCAGTCCTCCGGGTCCGTGGTGTTCACGTCCTGGCCCAGCCTGAACTGGGCGATGGCAAAGCTGTCCCGGGGGTTGTCGAACATGAGTATCTTCCCGGCGTATTCATCGTTCCAAAGGCTGTCCCAGCTGGTAACTTCATCGATGTACTGGGTGTTGTAGAATACCCCCACCACGCCCCAGGTGTACGGCACGGAGTATTTGTTCTCCGGGTCGTAGCCGGGGCTTCTGAACTGACCGTCAATATACTGATAGTTGGGGATATTCTCAAAGTCCAGCGGGAGCAGCATATCCTCGTTTATGAGCCGCGATACCATATAGTCCGAGGGCACAATAACGTCATAATCCGCGCCGCCCCCCACCAGCTTTGAGTACAGGGACTCGTTGCTGTCGAAGGTGGTATAGTTCACCTTTATCCCCGTGCGCTTTGTAAACTCCGCGTTTATGTCCAGGGAGCCGTCCGTGCCGTTGGCGATGTACTCCCCCCAGCTGTAGACGTTGATGGTCGCCTCCGGGTCGTAATCCACAGCCGCCCGGGCCCTCACAGCGGGCACGGCCGGGAACAGGGGCGCTGTAAGGAACAGCGCCAGCAGTAAAGCAAAAAACCTTTTCATCCCCGCTCGCCCCCCTTCTCAGCCCTCTGCCCGCTGTTTGAGGAGCGCACGTTCACGAGGATAAGCAGCGCCATCACCGCCGCAAAGAGCACTGTACTAAGTGCGTTTATCTCCGGGCTCACCCTTTTCCTGGTCATGGAGTAGATGTAGATGGGCAGGGTCTGGGTGGTGCCACTGGTAAAGTAGCTTATGACAAAGTCGTCGATGGACAGGGTAAAGGCCATTATCATCCCGGTGACTATCCCCGGCATTATCTCCGGCAGCACCACCTTGAGGAAAGCCTTTACAGGCGGGCACCCCAGGTCCTGTGCCGCCTCATAAAGCGCCGGGTCCATCTGCCGGAGCTTTGGCAGCACCTGGAGTATCACATAGGGCAGGCAGAAGGTGATATGGGCCGCGATGATGGACCCCATACCAAGGCTCCGCCCCCCGAACACCCCCACCGCGAACACGAACAGCAGCATCATAGACACGCCTGTGACTATCTCCGGGTTCACCATGGGGAAGTTGGTGATGTTCATCATTATGCGCTTTGGCAGCCGTTTCATGGAGTTTATGCCGATGGCCGCCATAGTCCCCAGCACGGTTGAAGCCGCCGCAGCGGCCACGGCTATTATCAGCGTATTTCTGAGGGCCTCCAGTATCAGCCGGTCCTCAAAGAGCTTCTCGTACCAGCGGAGACTGAACCCGCCGAATACCGTGCGGCTGGCGGTCTCAGTGTCGTTAAAGGAGAAGACAATAAGCACCAAAATTGGCGCGTACAAAAAGAGGAATATCAAAAAGGTGTAAAGCTTTCCTACTGTACGGCTCACAGCATGATACCCCCCTTCCCCTGGTCCTCGGCCTCGTCAAACTGGTTCATTATCCCCATGCAGATAAGTATTATCACCATCAGCACCAGGGAGATGGCAGAGCCCAGGTTGGGGTTATAGGCGCTGCCCAAAAACTGCATATCGATAAGGTCGCCAATAAGCAGGTTCCCCCCGCCCCCCAGCATCTTGGAGATGATGAAGGTGGACACGGCAGGCACGAACACCATGGTCACCCCGCTTATGACCCCGGGCATACTCATGGGTACGACCACCTTTAAGAACACCTTGCTGTCGCTGGCCCCCAAGTCCTGGGCGGCCTCGATAACGCTCTCGTCTATCTTTGTCAGCACGCTGTAAAGGGGCAGCACCATATAGGGTATATAGTTGTACACCATCCCCAGCACCACCGCCCCGGCGGTGTTTATCATGTGCGCCCTCGGGAGCCCTATGGCGGAGAGGGCCGCGTTTATCAGCCCGTTATCCTCCAAAAGGGTCATCCAGGCGTAGGTGCGAAGCAAAAAGTTCATCCACATGGGCAGCATCACCAGCATCACCATAACGCTCTGGCGCTTTGCCGGAAGCTTCGCGATTATGTACGCCAGGGGGTACCCCAGCACAAGGCATATGGCCGTTGCCACCGCCCCCAGCCAGATGGAACGCAGGAACACGTTGGAGTATTGGCCCACGCTGAGTATATTTTCAAGCGTAAAGCTGCCCTGCTTGTCTGTAAAGGCAAAATACGCTACGAGCACCATGGGAAGTACAATAAAGATAGTCATCCACACGGTATAGGGGGCCGACAGGAGCTTGGAGTTAGTTTTCATCGTCGCCGCCCTCCTGCTCCGCCGTCTGGTTTATGTCCTCCTCCATCTCGTCGGAGAAGGTGCTGTAGTCGCCGAACATACCGGAATACTGGGACTTTGCCATAACATGTATGTCGTCCGGGGTCAGGGACAGGCCTATCCGGTCCCCCACCGCCCGATAGTCCGTGGACTGTATCATCCACTTGAACCCGGCCACATCCACAATAATCTCATAGTGGACCCCCTTAAAGGTGACGTTTGTCACCTCGCCGGTGATATGTGTGGAGTCCGGCTCCACCACATCTATATCCTCCGGGCGTATTACCACGTCAACTGGTATGTTGTCCCCGAAGCCCTTGTCAAGACACTTGAACCTATGCCCGGCAAACTTCACCTCGAAGTCCCGGACCATCAGACCATCCAGGATGTTGGATTCACCGATAAAGTCAGCCACAAAGGCATTTTCCGGCTCATTATATATATCGGTGGGGCTGCCTATCTGCTGGATATCGCCGCCGTCCATCACCACCACCCGGTCGGACATGGACAGAGCCTCCTCCTGGTCGTGGGTGACGAAAACGAAGGTTATCCCCGTCTGCTGCTGAAGCTTCTTGAGCTCCACCTGCATATCCTTCCTGAGCTTCAGGTCCAAAGCGGACAGCGGCTCGTCCAGAAGCAGGACCTTGGGCTCGTTGGCAAGGGCCCTTGCCATGGCCACTCGCTGCTGCTGCCCGCCGGAGAGCTGGCCGATACCCCTGTGGGCGTAGCCCGAGAGGTTCACCAGGGCCAGCATTTTGTGTACGGCGTCCTTCACCTCCCCCTCGCTCTTGCCCTTTAACCTCATGCCGAAGGCGATGTTGTCATAGACGTTGAGATGGGGAAAAAGGGCGTACTTCTGAAAGATGGTGTTCACCTCCCGCTTATGCGGGGGCAGGGCGGTGATGTTTTTCCCATTAAAAAAGACCTCACCCGCGTCCGGCCTGATAAAGCCGCCGATGGTGCGAAGCACGGTAGTTTTGCCGCAGCCGGAGGGCCCCAGAAGGGTAAGGAACTCGCCGTCGCGGATGTCAAGGCAAAAGCCTTTAAGCACCTGCTCGCCGTCGTAGGAAACGGTGATGTCTTTAAGGGAAATGATCGTACTGTTAGGATTGTTCATTGGGTGCATCCCCTTTGCGAAAAAATTAGTTGCGTGTCTTTCGTTATTCACAACATAACCCGGCCCGGACGGTCGCCCGCTGCCTCCCGCAAAGGATTTTAGGTCCTCCCCGAAACCGGGGCAGGCCGGAGCAGCGTAAACCGGGCCGCTTTTATGGCCGTGACCTCCTGAACGCACGGCCTTTTACAGATGCAAACGCACTCCCTATACTATACGAAAAAACCCGAAAATTGTCAAGAGAAATTTAAAAGTTTCGTCCACCTTTTCAAAGGTGGTGGGGATCTTGGGGGCAAAGCCCCCGGAGGCCAAAAAGTAAACCAAAAAATCGAGCCGGCGATAACGCCGGCCCAATTCGAGGTAAAATATGAAAGGACGAAAACCCTTATACGCGTGATTTCGGTGACACCGGCCCGAAGGAGGACGGCCCCTGGGCCGCCGTCACAGCCCGCTGTAACCTGCGGTTGATGCGCCGCTCCCGGGCGCGCTGGCTGTTGCGCCTTGCCTTTGCTATCATGAGCCAGCCCACAAGGGGTGTGGCGATTATGCACATAAAACCTGTAAGGCTTGCAAAAAGGGATATCCCCTGCTGGCCCGTGGCCGGGGCCGAAAGCTCCTTAGCCTGCTGGGCGCTGTGCAGCTCCTGTATATACCTGTCGGCGGCCGCCTGAGGGCTGTCCTGAGTCATGGCGCTGAGCACCGCCACCAGAATCATAGTGCCCGCCAAGACCAGAATAAACGTGACCGCGAATTTAGCCTTCTTACCCATATGTCCCTCCCGCCGCCCGAAGGGCGGCCTTCACAGCTTCGATTATGTCTATCGAAAATTACATTTTCATTTCAAGGGTTACAAATTGGTTACATTATAGCGCGTTTTTTTCTAAATTGCAAGTGAAATTTGAAATGTTCACAATATGTTCACAACTATGGGAAAATAGAACAGGCGGGTTGTGTTTTTGCAACCTGCCTGCTACTATATACTGTATTGCTTGCCTACGGCAAGCCCTTGGACCCGGCCAAATTTTTACTTCAGCTCCACCTCGGCGCCGGCCTCGGCCAGCTTGGCCTTCAGAGCCTCGGCGTCGTCCTTGGAGATGCCCTCCTTAACAGCCTTGGGAGCGCCGTCCACCAGCTCCTTGGCCTCCTTCAGGCCCAGGCCGCTGACCTCCTTGACGATCTTGATGACATTGATCTTGTTGGCACCGGGGGCCTTCAGGATAACGTCGAACTCGGTCTTCTCCTCGGCGGCGGGAGCGTCGCCGGCAGGGGCGGCAGCCACGGCAACGGCGGCGGGAGCGGCAGCGGACACGCCGAACTCCTCCTCAAGAGCCTTTACCAGCTCGGAAAGCTCCAGGACGGTAAGAGCCTTGACTTCTTCAATCAGGTTGGTTACTTTCTCAGACATTGCAATTTCCTCCAATTTTAAATATAATATTTTAGTTACTCAAACAAATTCTTCGTCTGACTTGCAGAAATTCACGTGCAAAGTTTATGCACTCTGCTTCTCCGCAATAGCGTTCAGCGCGATGACCAGGCTGCGCATAACGCCGCTGCACACATTGGCAAAGCCCTGTATGGGTCCGTTCAGGCCGCCGAGCACCTGGGCCACCAGCACCTCCTTGGGGGGGAGCTTCGCAAGCCGGTCGATGCTCGCCGCGTCCACAGCCGCTCCGTCGATAAAGCCGCCCTTCACGGCAACCTTGCCGGTGGGGTTCTGCTTGATGTAATCGGCGAAAATCTTGGGGGCGTCGGTATAACCCTTGTCGCTGTAGGCAATGGCCGTGGCGCCGTTTAAAACCTCGTCCAGGCCGTCGATGCCCGCGTCCTTAAAGGCGCGGGACAGCAGGGTGTTCTTCACCACCTTGTACTCGCAGCCAGCCTCTCTAAGCTGCTTGCGGAGCTTGGTGTCCTTCTCAACGCTTATGCCGGTATAGTCCACCAGCACGCCAACGTTGGCCGCCTTGAAGGCCTCGCAGAGCTCGGCCACCTGCTGCTTTTTCTGCTCTAAAATCTTCTCGCTGGGCAAATTCTTTCACCTCCGAACGTATAGAATAAAAAATGCCTTTCCGGGGAAAGGCCGCGGAAAGGCATAAAACGCTGGATAAGGGGCACAAAAATGCCGAAAATCAAACGCCAATCTTTCCTCGGCAGGCCGGAAACCTCCGTTTCAGCGCCCGATCCCCGGGCGCACCTGCTGTCTTTGGTCTGACAGCCTTAATATTATAGCACAAGCTGTGGGGGTTGTCAACACCAAAATTGTACGCCTTACAATTTCCTTAAATCTCCCCACCCCACCCCACCTTGACCTCCCCCCGCCCCTGCTGCTATACTAAAAGAAAAAGGGGGCGGCCGCAAATGCTGCTGGACACTTGGTCTTTTGTAAGGTACATCTTCACCGACCTCATCGGTTTCTGCTATTTTGTGCTGCCGGTGCTTCTTACCTTTGGGGTGCAGCTCCTGCTCTGCTTTAAGGCAAAGCGCGTTATTTTCAAGCTTCTCCCACTGTTCCTGGGGCCGCTGATAGTTGGGGCCTCCTACACTTCCCTATTCGCAGTGAGACACGATGTGGGCTTTGAGGTCCTTCTGGCCATGGGTATTGGTCTGCTGATACTGCTGGGCTCCGTGCTGGCCTGGCTGGTCTATGGGGGTATTCGCGGCGTATCAGGTATGCTTTCCAATAAATCGTCCCGGCCGAACCTATAGCTCCGCCCCATCAAAAAGGACGCTCTCCAGCCGAGAGCGTCCTTTTATTAACCAGATGATTTTTCTCAGACAAACTTTGCCGGATTGATCTTAACCCCAGGCCCCATAGTGGCGGCCACAGTGCAGCTACGCACATACTGGCCCTTGGCTGCGGCGGGCTTGGCCTTAACTATGGCGTCCATCAGCGCGTCAAAGTTTTCCGTCAGCTTCTCGGCACCAAAGCTCACCTTGCCGATGGGGCAGTGGATGATGTTGGTCTTATCAAGGCGGTACTCTATCTTACCGGCCTTTGCGTCCTGCACGGCCTTGGCGATGTCGGGGGTCACAGTGCCCGCCTTAGGGTTGGGCATAAGGCCCCTGGGGCCCAGCACTCGGCCAAGACGGCCCACAAGGCCCATCATGTCGGGGGAGGTGACTACCACGTCGAAGTCCATCCAGCCCTCGGACTGTATCTTCTGCACCATCTCCTCCGCACCGACGTAGTCGGCTCCGGCGGCTTGGGCGGCCTCGATGTTGTCGCCCTTGCAGATGGCCAGAACACGCACGTTCTTGCCGGTGCCGTTGGGCAGCACCACTGCCCCGCGCACCTGCTGGTCGGCGTGACGGCCGTCAACGCCCAGCTTCACATGCAGCTCAACGGTCTCGTCGAACTTGGTGGTGCCGGTCTTTACGCAGAGGTCCAGGGCCTCGGCGGTATCGTACAGCTTCTGACGGTCTATGAGCTTCGCGCTCTCTCTATACTTCTTACCATGTTTCATTTCCGCTTCCCCCTTCCCTTAGTCTTCCACTTCAACGCCCATGCTGCGGGCGGTGCCGGCTATCATGCTCATTGCGGCCTCAAGAGAGCCCGCGTTCAGGTCGGGCATCTTGGTCTCGGCTATCTTCTGGACCTGCTCTTTTGTGATCTTGGCGACCTTCTTCTTGTTGGGCTCGCCCGAGGCGGTCTCAATGCCGGCGGCCTTCTTGATAAGCACCGCGGCGGGGGGAGTCTTGGTGATGAAGGTGAAGGAGCGGTCGGCGTACACGGTGATGACCACGGGGATTATCATGCCCACGTCGTTCTTGGTGCGCTCGTTGAACTCCTTGGTGAATGCCATAATGTTCACGCCGTGCTGGCCCAGAGCCGGGCCCACAGGGGGGGCCGGAGTGGCTTTTCCGGCGGGGATCTGGAGCTTTATAAAGCCCGTTACCTTTTGTGCCATTGTCTTATAACCTCCAATATTGTGGTGCAAGCGGTGTCAGCATAAAAGATTTACTGATACCTCCCACTTTCGTAAAGGTTTTCCTCTGGAAAACCTTTATTTGCTTTGTAGTACATTTTTAGCCTTCGGCAAGGTCGTGGGGCGACTTCGCGCAGCGAACGTCAACTGCTCCCACACCCATAGTTATTGCGAAGCACAACTATTCCGCCTCTTGAAAAGGTGGACAAAACTTTCACCTTACACCAGCTCCGCCTGGTCCAGCTCCAACTCCACCGGGGTGTCGCGCCCGAACATGGACACCATCACCCGCACGCGGTTCTTGTCCAGCTCCAGCTCCTCGACAACGCCGATAAAGCCCTCTAATGGGCCGCCCACGATGCTCACCGCGTCGCCCACCTTATAGCTGACCTCGATCTCGTGCTTCTCTATGCCCAGATTGGCGACCTCCTGGTCCGTAAGAGGCACCGGCTTGCTGGACGGCCCAACGAACCCGGTACAGCCCCGGATGTTCCGCACGGCGTACCAGCTCTCGTCGGTCATCACCATCTTCACTATCACATAGCCCGGGAATATCTTGCGCTCGACCTCCTTGCGCCGGCCGTCGTCGGTGATCTCCGTCACCATCTCCGTGGGCACCCGGATTTCCTGTATCAGGTCCTCCATCTGGCGGTTCTCCACCGTTGTCTTCAGGTTGGACGCCACCTTGTTCTCATATCCCGAGTAGGTATGCACCACATACCATCTTGCTTCGTCCGCCATGGGTTCCCCTCCTGGAAATATTCTCGTGAAAGCTTAAAAAGTCCAAACGCATCTCGCGCATTTAAGCGGCCACGTTCATCACGAGCCCCAAAAGGTTCATGAAAGCCGTATCCAGTAAAAACACGAACAGGCCCAGCACGATAATCGTCACCAGCACCACGCCGGTGTTCTTAAAGGTGGCCTTGGGGCTGGGCCATACTATCTTCTTGATCTCGCCCCGGCAGTCCTTTACAAACTTTGTGACCTTGCGGCCGAAAGCGGCGATGGACTTGGGGTTCTGCTTTGCTTCGGGCTTCTTGCCCTTCTCGTTATCAGCCATCTGTCCCGCTCCTTACTTGGTTTCCCTGTGCAGGGTATGCTTCCGGCAGAACCGGCAGTATTTGTTCATCTCCAGCCTGTCGGGATCGTTCTTCTTGTTCTTCTTAGTAAGATAGTTTCTCTGCTTGCACTCTGTGCAGGCCAGCACGATCTTCACTCGCATTTTATCGGCACCTCCATATTATTTTAATCGGGCAAAGCGCTCTCTGCCCACACCGGGCCCTTTAGGCCGCAAGGCATAAAGGGCGATACTTGGAGCCTTCGGCCCCAACGTATTTGCCTCCCTCATAAGCGGGCACAAAAACAAAAGCCCCCACTCCGAGGTATATCCAGTATACCACCTTCCCCCGGGAATGTCAACCCCAAAGGGCGGTTTTATTTGCCCAGCCTTGCCTCCACCTTCTTGCCCGGCTTCTTTTTCTTCTCGGGCTTGATGTTCCTCCCGATAAGTCTTCTGGCGGGCTTTGCCACCTTTTTAAGCTCCTCCCCCATCAGGGTGAAAAGCTTGTCAAAGCTCTCCTTTGACAGGCCGTCTATCACCACATAGGTCACAATGGACCGAAGGTCCAGGTCGCCGCTCTTATACATATCCTCCAAAAGCTCCACCAACTTTTTGGCGGGCTCGCTGTCGGGATAATCCCTTATCAGGGACTCCATCTCCGGCAGGGCGTGCTGCTTTATAAATGTAATGTACCGCACCCGGCCGTACACTATTTTTTCTTCATTCAGCGGCCCTTTAAGGTCCGGGAACAGGCTCACAAGCCGGTTGACGAAGAACATGGGGTCCACGTTGCGGTCCTCGCCCTTTGCGCGCTTGCGCTGCTGCTGGACCATCTCCACCCGCTTTGGGCCCCGGATAATCTCCAGAAAGTCGTTTATTATGCTCTCCGCGTCGGAGCGGTCGCCGGAGTCCGCGTCGAAAAGCCAGGTGGACAGGGTCCGCCAATCGCCGGGCTTGCCGTCCTCCCCAAGGTTTGTGGAGCGCAGAAGAAAGCTCTTCTTTTTCCTGTCGTACAAAAGGCTGTAGGCCACCTGCTCCGCGGCAAAGATGGCGGCCTGACCCTCGGGATCCTCAAGGGGCTCCGGCTCTTTAAAGCCCTGATTTGCAAGCTCCGCCCCGAGGGCGGTCTGTATCAGCTGGAAAGGGTTAAAATCCAAATGAGATCAACTCCAAAAATCAATATGTCTTTCTATTATATCATATCCTGTGGGATTGTCAAATGTTTGCCCGCATTTTCTACGTGAAACTTTCTTAAAAAAAAGACTTGCCAATTTCGTCCGGATGTGTTATTATATATAAGCACTGAGGACCATTAGCTCAGTTGGTTAGAGCAACCGGCTCATAACCGGTCGGTCCGGGGTTCGAGTCCCTGATGGTCCACCAAAAGGAGACAAAAGCATTTTAGAGGCTTTTGTCTCCTTTTTTATGCTCCAAAATTCTATAGATGAACCAAAAAGCGTGGGATAACATCATAATCCACGCTTTTTGTGTTCTTATCAAAAAGGGAATGCTTGATAAGTCACTAATAATCGTGTTTAGTGGCGGAATAAAACAAAAGTAATTCCACTAACTTGTAGGTTCTACTTGAAAACACTCGAGCAACCCACTATAATGTAAGAAAGGAAGATACCCGTGAAGTTGTCCCCATTGGAATC
This sequence comes from Acutalibacter muris, assembly GCF_002201475.1. Taxonomy (NCBI): domain Bacteria; kingdom Bacillati; phylum Bacillota; class Clostridia; order Eubacteriales; family Acutalibacteraceae; genus Acutalibacter; species Acutalibacter muris. The sequence goes on from NZ_CP021422.1 coordinate 2,818,632, forward strand.
AAAAATTTTTGGCAAGGTATGTTATGGCTTTCGGCGTGACAAGAACAAGCGGATAGAAATAGTTGAGCATGAGGCCGAAATCGTGCGGGAGATATTTTGCCTATGCCTGTCAGGAAACAGTTTGGAAAAAATCCAGGAGCATTTACGCAAGCAAGGTATTCCTTCTCCATCTGGAAGAGCGATGTGGAGCCGTGACGTGCTGAACAAGCTGTTAAACAATTATAAGTACACGTTTGGCATTATCGACCACGCTATTTACTTTGCTGTAGAGGAAATAAAATCGAGTCGGTGCAGAAACCCAAATCAAGATTCTGGGAGTAATTAAGTATTAAAAAACTATAATTGAACTACAAAATGATGCACCCGCATAATTGGTAGAATTAAGGAGAAAATATGGATATTAACAATACTGAAATTGTGACTAAAGTTGCTACAGGTTTAATAGAAGACGCAATCAAATGTTCATGGGAAAAGGTTAAGAAATGGTTTAAGGATATAGATGCTAAGGATTCCGTGCGATATGGCGATGCCTATGAGCAGTATTTGGATAATACATATCGAAAATATAGCAAAATCAAGACAATAATCTATCGTCGTTCTCCTAGAAATTTATATGACTTTTATGAATGCATAGGCGTACGGTATGAGGGAAAAACTATTGATACTAGCACCATTAATAACCTCTTAGAAATCGGGAAAAAAATAATTATTACCGGAACCGGAGGAACTGGGAAATCAATTCTTTTCAAGCATCTATATTTGGATACAATTATGTCAACAGGATATATTCCTGTTATGATTGAACTCAGAAGTTTTAATTCCTTTGAAATCAAATCTGGGGCTATAGAAGAAACCATTTATAATACACTAGTAGAGAATGGATTTCCTCTAGAACGTGAATACTATGAATACAGCATGAGAGAAGGTGGATATGTCATTTTATTAGATGGGTTTGACGAACTTAATAGAGATAAATCCACAAGACTTTCTTCTGAAATAAAAAGCTTATCAGATAAATATCGTGAAAATTGTTATCTGATCTCTTCTAGACCATCTGAACAGTTTATTGGGTGGAATGACTTTCTGGAAACTGAAACTAAACCGCTAAGCAAACAACAAGCAATTAGTTTAGTTGATAAAATTGATTTTGACGAATCCGTAAAAGCAATTTTTTGCAAAGAGTTGGAAAATGTTTTGTTTGACAAATATAAATCATTCTCAGAAAATCCTCTGTTGCTTAATATTATGTTGCTTACTTTTAATAACAATGCTGCTATTCCAGATAAATTGAATGATTTTTACGATCAGGCCTTTGCGACCCTTTTCAATATGCATGACGCGACTAAAGATGCATATGTTAGAGACATAAGAACTCAGCTTGGATGTGATGATTTTAAATTAGTTTTTTCTTATATCTGCTTTAAATCATATTTCTATTCGGAATACGAATTTACTGAGATGCGAATGAGAGAATATATTTCTATGGCAAAGGAAAAATATAGCCAATTTAGATTTACTGTGGATGAATTCCTTGATGATCTCGTCTCGTCAGTATGCATGATTATCAAAGATGGACTGCACTATCATTTTGCGCATCGCTCTTTCCAAGAATATTTTGCTGCATGGTACACCTGTAAATTGACAGACAATATACAGTCCAAACTTTTATCAAACTGGCTTAAAGAATCTGACACCGTTATCACAGATTTATATTTTAATATGCTATTTAATATGCAATCCGAAAAAGTAAATAAAATAGTCTTTGCTCCAATTTTGGGACAAATAAAAAAGAAGTATACTGATTTGGGATTTACCATAGTTTTTTTGAAATCACTTTTCCACGGAGTGATTCTTAAAACATATCGGCACGATGGTGGGATGCGAAAATCTCTGTCTCTTGCAATAAAGGATAAACAGAAATGTTATACTTTAAAGTTGACTTGTATTCTCAATGGATATGGCTTTCCACCAGCAAACGCTGAAGCCGAAGAAAAGGTTTTTGATTCGTTTAAGAAAAATGGAATAGTGATGGGGGAAACTGTTCCATTTGATACTGCCTTAAAATATGTCAGTGATAACAATTTATTAGAGGCATTGAAGTGGTTTGACAATCAAATTGCTTTTATTGTATCTATTTTAGAACGCAATAAAGAAAGCGGCATTGGACAAAAGAAAAAAGTTTCCTCTATACTAGATGAATTATAAGTGTCTCAGATAAGAAGGACTTTCCATGCTAAAGTATCGGTTTTCCTCAGTAGCACGTCTGTGAGAGTTCAGATACACCCACCAATTGGGTAAAAATATCTTTTTTGTCGTGAGTTCACAAACATCAAGTATACGAACACCACGTCAAGAATCAGGTTGGCGGTGTATCGTAACGTGTTCGCCCTTATAGTCGAGATAGACGGCTATGAGGGCGAAACGCGTTTACAGACAAAACGCGCCACCTATAAGGACCTCCAGGCATGGGTCAAGGAGCGGTATGGCCTCCATGTCAGCAATCTTGCCATATCCCGGACCAAGGAACTCTGCGGCCTTGCCAAACGCAGACCCTCCTTTTCCCATTTCTCTCTTGCATTCCCGCCGCGAAAGTGCTACAATTAGGCTGACAAAATAAATCATTTTATGAAATGAAACGATAGCACACCATGAAAAAATCCCTTCGCCTGATGGCTATTCTCTTAGAGCCTGTTTAAAATCTTTTGACAAACGAGGAGGAAAAGCAGATAATAAGGGAAAACAGGGAGGAGATGATGGCGAATGCGTCAATATCCAAGCGATATCAGCCGGGAAGAGTATGAAGAGATACGAGAGGATTTAGAAGGAGCAAGGAAAAAGACGCGCCCCAGAGAGTACGATTTGTACGACGTATTTTGTGCGGTGCTATATGTGGTGCAGGGTGGAATACAATGGCGAATGCTGCCCAGCGATTATCCCAAATGGCAAAGCGTTTACTACTATTTCCGGGTATGGTCCGAAAAAGATGAAACGGGCGTCAGTATTCTGGATAAGGTGCTGCACAAACTGGTCAAGCAGATACGGAATGAAGACCTGAGACGGGATAAGACCACCTTTGGAATCGTTGATGCGCAAAGTGTGCAGAATGCTGACACAGCGGAAGAAAAAGGTTATGACGCAGGAAAAAAGTATCCGGAATCAAACGCCACGTTGTCGTAGATACGATGGGGCTGCCTCATGCCATAGCTGTAACGACCGCTGATGTTACGGACCGGGATGGGGCCATTCAGATGATCCTTGTTAACCTGGACAGTCTTTCCTGTGTAAAGAAATTTCTAGTGGATGGAGGATACACTGGTGAGCGCTTTGCCAATCAGGTCAAGGAGATTTGCAATGCTCAGGTCGAAGTTGTAAAGCGTAACGAATTACACAGATTTGTTGTGCTGCCGCGTCGTTGGGTGGTAGAGCGCCTTTTCGGCTGGCTGGACAAATTCCGCAGGCTTTGGAAAAATTGTGAGCGTAAACTCGTTATTTCTGCTCAGATTCTTACTTTCGCCCTCATTGCCATCCTCATCAGAAGATATTAAACAGGCTCTTAGCCCTCATCACCGTCCTGTACGTCCTTCATATGTCCGCGCTCGCGGCAAACTCCAGCTTCACCGATGTGCCCGAGAACGCTTGGTTCTACAAGCCCATCACCTACATGGCCGAAAACGGCTATATGTCCGGCACCAGCGGCAGTAAGTTCAGCCCCCACCAGACCACTACCCGCGCCATGCTCGTCACGGTCCTGGGCCGCGGAGAACAAGCTTGTCAACGGCCTTGGCGACAACAAATTCGGCCCCAACAACTACGTCACCCGCGAACAGGCCGCCCTTATCCTGTTCAACTATCTCAAGAGGGACTACACGCTGACGGTAAGCGACGAGCTCCTGAACAAGGCCCCTGACAAGGCCAGCATCAGCTCCCGGGCCCTCGAGGCTATGAAGTGGGTCACCGGCGCGGCCCTGATGCGCGGCGATGCCAATGGTGCCCTGCGTCCCAGATACTCCGCCACCCGCGCCAAGATTGCTACCATTTTCAAGCGCTTTATCGAGATTAAAGACGACCTGGAGGCCAATAAGCCCGATGGACCCTTGGACTGCGACCATGTGTGGGAGACGACGGAGACTGCGATGGTTGATGTTGTTGTGCATGAGAATGAAGAAAACTACGTTTTTCTGAAAGACGTAAACTCTATGACAATCTGCAATGGTTGTGGCCTGAATATCTACCAATGGTATGTAGATAATCGTGATAATTACGAAACCAAAGCTGATGCAGAACTTGCACTCGACTTTCTTGGCGATGAAACAGGTTGTCCGGCTGGTCATGTTGCACTGAATAACTTTCACGATCTTGACCAAGTCATACCCATCATTGAAACAAAAACTTATGCCGCTGAACTGCCCGTCAGAAAAAAATGCACCCTTTGTGGTACTACTAAACCTTGGTCCATCGAGGACATTTCCAACAGAAACATCTGGATAGAACACACTAAGGAAGTTGTTGTCCATGAGGCTTGGGATGAGGAGCTTTATATTGACGAAGATAGTACAAAACTTGATGAGAACTACAATGAAATCCCTGTTCCTGCTGGTTCTTTAATTGACACCCTCCATCCTCCCCGTTATGTCAACAATGAAGTCGAGTACCTTGAGAATACCAAAACTGGCGAGAAAATTTATGTTACAGTATCCAGTTGTAAACATCCACGATTCGACGATCTCTATTCATCTGATGGTAGGATTCGTTGTGTTGAATGCGATGTATTACAGCCGTCACCCAGTGAACTCTATCAGTAATATTCATCGTTTAATTGTTATCCTTTCAGTTGCACCCCATCTCAGAAATGTGATGGGGTGTTTCTATTTCACTTTCATGTCCGTATTGTGTCACATATCACTTGTCCTTGTAAGTCAGGGGCTTGGAGTCACAGGTAAAAGAGGTGGACCCAAGCGGACCTTGCACGCAGGAACGGCATACACACTTGGAGGCAAAGACGCCAAAAGGGTTGCCAGACAAGTCATAATATGGTATAATATACGAAAACTGCGCTTTGCGGCAACCGTCTGGCGCTGCTGTCAAAAGTCATAGAAAGGCATGATGATTTATGGTCCGAAAGAGTTTCTTTTTACTGATGGCCGGCGTACTGCTTTTGCTGTCAGCCTGTACAAGCCGGGAACCCCTGCAGCAGGAGGCTGAGCCTGCGTCAGAGACGGTGGCCCTGACAGTGTGGGGAGCTCAGGAAGATGAGGAATTACTTAGAGAGCTTTTCAGCTCCTTCCAAAAACAGTATGCCGGACAGGCTGATTTTGAGTTTACCTATCAGGCACAGAGCGAATCTGGCTGCAAAGATGCCCTGTTGGCTGACCTGGAGGGTGGGCCGGACGTGTTCGCGTTTGCGGACGACCAGTTGGCGGCACTGGCTGCAGCCGGGGCCCTGGAGCCTCCTGAGGACACGGCAGGCATCGGCAGCGCAAATCTGCCCGCCGCGGTGGAGGCGGCAAGCGTGGACGGCAAGCTGTATGCATATCCGCTTACCGCGGACAACGGATACTTTTTATATTATAATAAAGCTTATTTTACAGACGAGGACGTACAGAGCTTTAACCGTCTGGTAGATGCGGCGGCAAAGGCCGGGAAAGTGGTGACCATGGACTGGTCCTCTGCCTGGTATGTGTATGCCTTTTTTGGCAATACCGGCATGGAGGTGCGGATAAACGACGACGGTATTACCAACAGCTGTACCTGGAATAGTACCGAAGGGCCTATCCGCGGGGTTGACGTGGCGCAGGCTATGTTGGATATTGCCGCCAGCCCGGGATTTGCCAGCCGGCTGGACACGGATTTTCTTGCAGGGGTGCAGGAGGGCTCGGTGGCGGCCGGTGTCAGCGGCGTGTGGAACGCGGTGGCGGTGGAGGAGGCCTGGGGAGAAAACGCCGGCGCGGCAAAGCTGCCCACCTTTGATTGCGCCGGGCAGCAAATCCAGATGGCCTCCTTCTCCGGGTGCAAGCTGATTGGAGTCAACGCCTATTCGCCCGAGGTTGAGTGGGCTTCCCGGCTGGCTGAATGGATTACCAACGAGAGAGGGCAGTCCCGCCGCTTTGCGGTGCGGGGACAGGGACCCTCCAACATAAAAGCGGCAAATTCCCCTGAAGTGCAGGGCTCCCCGGCAATCGCAGCACTGCTGGCCCAGTCTGAGTTTTCCCAGCTGCAGCGGGTGGGAGGAAAATTCTGGGACCCGGTTACCGAGTTCGCCGGAAATATGGCCCAGGGAAACCCCACCGAAGTTCCGTTGCAGGAACAGCTGGACAAGCTGGTGGAGGGAGTTACGGCACGATAGAGAGTTCTACACTGCAGCATATATCCTATAAATATTTCTAAATATTTCTCGGAGGGGATTTAATGAAAGGCAAGCTTACCCTGCAGCAGCGCCTGATACTGCCTATTGTTCTGCTTGGACTTGTGGCGCTGCTTTCCAACATACTGGCTGTATTCGGCATCAACAATGTCAATGGCAACGCAGGCACCATAGTTGATACCTATATGGCAAGCGAGACCAAGCTGGAGGAGATACGGCGGTCGATGATGGGAATACACCGGCTGGCCCTATCGCATATCGTCGCGGCGGACCACACCACTATGATCCAGCTGGTGCAGGAAATCAAAGACGAGCAGGCGGCACTGGACGAAAGGCTGGAGGCCTATGAAAGCTTTGTCCCCGAGGAGGAGAGCGGGACATATCAGGCGCTTTTAGAGGACTATGACGCCTTCAAGCACGCCCTGGTAAGGCTGGTATGCGCCAGCGCTGACAGCAAAACCCAGGAGGCTTATGCCATGGCAAATGGAGACGTGGCGTCTTACGGCAGTTCAGCAGAGAAGCGGATAGACGAATTGTACGCATCAGCCAGCGCCCAGGCAGGTGAGGCCCGGGACAGACTGTTTATCGTATACCTTACCTCGCTGATAATCAGCGCCTGCACCCTGACGGCGGGTATCATCTTGGTGGTGGCTGCCTTCCGCATCGTAAAGAAATATGTTATTGCCCCAATCCGTCAGGCTATAGGAACACTGCAGAACAGCTCCCAGCGGCTGGGCGGAGTGGTGGGGCAGGTACATGACCGCATACATAGCTCCAGCGACAGTGTGCAGGCGCTTTCCAGCCTGACCTCTCAGCTCTCCGCCGCTCTGGAGGAGGTCTCCGGAAGCACCGGAGCTATCAGCGGAAGCGCCGCCGGAACCCGAGCGGATGCCCAGGACATGGCAGAGGAGTGTGCCGAAATCACAGCATATTCGGTGGAAATGCGGGGGAGGGCCGAGAAGGTGGAGGAAACCGCCCGCAACAATATGGAATCGGTTAGAGCGCGGACAGAGGAAATCATATCCCAGTTGGGCACGGCTATCGAAAAGAGCAAAAGCGTTGAGGAAATCAGCAGCTTAACCGAAGACATTCTCTCTATTTCCTCATCAACAGACCTGATTGCAGTCAATGCGTCCATTGAAGCGGCCCGGGCGGGAGAGGCCGGCAAGGGCTTTGCCATGGTAGCCCGGGAGATACGCACCCTGGCTGATTCCTGTGCGGAAACCGCTGGACACATCCAGCGGGTGAACGGCGTAGTCACCGGGGCGGTGGATTATCTTTCAAGCAGCGCCCGGGAGCTGCTTGAGTATTTGGGCCATGAAGTGCTTGAGCAGTTCCAGCGTTCGGCGGAGTCTGGCAAGCAGTACCGCGACGATGCAATTTATGTAGAGGGAAGTATTGAAGCCTTCAATAGCCGGGTAGAGCGTCTGCGGGAGGCGATGGAGGAGGTAGCCGGCTCCATCGCCAATATTTCCGACGCCATCGGCGGCGCAGCGGAGGGCGTGCATAGCGCGGCAGGACAGACCCAAAACCTGGTTGAGGATATGACTGGGATTGCCCGGGGAATGTCCACAAATGAGGAGATTGTGGACGAACTGCAAAAGCAGATGGAGAATTTGGCGAATCTATAAAATAGTGCCGCAAAGGACAGACATTAGAAACGGGAAAAAAGAGAGCTTCATTATGCCCCCCAACATACGGACATGAAAGTGAAAAAAGCACCCCATCACATTTCTGAGATGGGGTGTTTTTGAAAGGACGGTATATATCATGAATATTATAAGTTATTGAAAAAGTTCGTTAATTGATAAAACACGAGCATTACATTCAACGCAACAATTTCCTCTTTCGTCATTATAATTGCGGTCAAATTTTGGATGTTTACAACTAGACACTTCGACATAGATTTTCTCGCCAGTGTTAATATTTTCAAGGTATTCAACTTCATTGTTGATATAACGAGGATGATGGATAGTATCAATCAGAGAGCCAGCAGGAACGAATATCTCATGGTTGTTTTCATCATATTTGTAGCTGTCTTCTTTAATATAAAGTTCCTCATCCCATGCCTCACAAACAACAACTTCCTTGGTGTGTTCTATCCAGATGTTTCTGTTGGAAATGTCCTCGATGGACCAATGTTTAGTAGTACCACAAAGGGTGCATTTTTTTCTGACGGGCAGTTCAGCGGCATAAGTTTTTGTTTCAATGATGGGTATGACTTGGTCAAGATCGTGAAAGTTATTCAGTGCAACATGACCAGCCGGACAACCTGTTTCATCGGCAAGAAAGCTGAGCGCGGTAGTTGCGTCAGCTACAGTTTTATAGTTATCACGATTGTCGACACACCATTGATAGGTATCCATCCCGCAACCATTGCAGGTTGACATGGGATTCATATCCTTCATAAGAACCCAGGTTTCTACGTTCTCTTCAGAAAAAACGTTAACCCGCTTAGTCTCCGTCGTCTCCCACACATGGTCGCAGCCCAAGGGTCCATCGGGCTTATTGGCCTCCAGGTCGTCTTTAATCTCGATAAAGCGCTTGAAAATGGTAGCAATCTTGGCGCGGGTGGCGGAGTATCTGGGACGCAGGGCGCCGCCCCCGTCACCGCGCATCAGGGCCGCGCTGGTGGCCCACTTCATAGCCTCGAGGGCCCAGGAGCTGACGCTGGCCTTGCCAGGGGCCTTGTTCAGGAGCTCGTCGCTTGCCGTCAGCGTGTAGTCCCTCTTGAGATAGTTGAACAGAATAAGGGCGGCCTGTTCGCGGGTGACGTAGTTGTTGGGGCCGAATTTGTTGTCGCCAAGGCCGTTGACAAGCTTGTTCTCCGCGGCCCAGGACCGTGACGAACATGGCGCGGGTAGTGGTCTGGTGGGGGCTGAACTTACTGCCGCTGGTGCCGGACATGTAGCCGTTCTCGGCCATGTAGGTGACGGGCTTGTAGAACCAGGCGTTCTCGGGCACATCGGTGAAGCTGGAGTTTGCCGCGAGCGCGGACATAGGGAGGACGGACAGGACGGTGATGAGGGCTAAGAGGATAGCCATCAGGCGAAGGGATTTCTTTATGGTGCGCTATCGTTTCATTTCATAAAATGATTTATTTTGTCAGCCTAATTGTAGCACTTTCGCGGCGGGAATGCAAGAGAGAAATGGGACAAGGAGCGTCTGCGTTTGGCCGGTGCCCTGTATTAAATATAGCCTATGCGGCCATTTCATTTTCAAATTCCGTCGCTTTGTCTTTTCCAGCACGGACCCGGAGGAGGCCCCGGTACTTTTTTCAGCAAGGGCCTGCATATTACGTCCCGATTGCCGCCGGTATAGGTCAGATTGATGGTGGCGGTCACATTCAGCTGGTCGACCTTCTCCCCGAACAGCCGTGGCATATCCTCACGCAGCACCACGCCCTAGGTGTCCACCCGGGAGGAAAGCCTTGGAGGAGTTCACGTTCCAGCGGGCGGAGGCTGAACGTCCCCTTTCCGCCCCGGGCAAAGAGGGGGCCAGTATAGGGAAATTTGCAGTAAGCAATGGAGCGAAAACCCTACTGTGAAAAAGAAAGTTATTCCCCTGTCCGTGCTACTGCTGGCAGCGCATATTGTGGTAAACTATCGCCGGGTATTGGGCCTCTTCACCAGTTCCTTTTTAAGCGGCGGGTTTATTTGGTATTCTACAGTTCCTTGTAAATGTAGCCACCACCGTGATACCTATTATCCTGCTGGTGCTGCTTTTCCTGCACATAGCAAAAGATAAACCGGCTACTAATACTATCAGACTCTTGTGTTTTATTATGGGGTCGGCCTTACTTATAGACTTTGGGTTGACGCTTTACCGGGATATCTTTCTCCTGCAGATGGATATCTACGGATTATTCCCGCAGTTTAGTAGCATCGGCGCCCTTCTTATATATGGTATAGGTATGCTCCAGATAGGCTCCAAGCTCCGTAAGAATAAGCTGCGCGCCAATGTGGACAGCCACAGTATGCCCGGGGTCACTACAGTCACCTGCCCCAGTTGCCATAAGACCTACACCGGTAACAGCAATAAACGAAGTATCAATCGCAGTAATATGTGTACGAACTGCAAGATTGGTTTCAAAGCAACCAAAGATGCGCTTGGATGGTAACGCAATATGATAGGCCCCCGGAGAGATTCCGGGGGTTTTTTTATTGATTTGCCCCCACGAATTCCCCCTCTGCCAATGCTGTCAAACAGGCAGTCCATTCCTGTAATCCAAGTCTGCCTGTAGCAATGCAAGAGAATCCCCAAATCTGGCAACAGTTTCGTTTATTTCCCGATTTCACATTCCCTGCTGGTCATAGAGCAGCACCTCCTCCTGTCTGGTTTTCTGGAGGACATCCTCGTCCAGGCTGCCGGTGGTGAGCAGATCCAAATTTACGTGAAACGCCTCGGATAAGTCCTCATACAAACCGCCTAAAGCAAATCCCCTTGCACGAGAGCCAAACAGGAAGATCCGCTCTACGCCATATTTGTGCGCAATGGCGCAACAATCTCTTTCCTCTCGCTAATTGTATAATCATTCATACGCTCCCGCGGCGGCCCTGGGCCAGCTCGGTTTCATAGGGGCTGTCCGGCTGGGTTCGGGCTGGACCTCGGCATATTTGCAGAGCTCGCCGGGCACTACCGCCCACTCGGACTGCCGGGCGAGTTTTTCACGGAGTGCCCCGTATACTTCGAGGGCCACAGGCAGCGTACCGTAGGCCATACGGGTAACTATAAAATGTTTCATTCAAACCTTCTCCACGGCCTGACACACGCCAAGCACACTGCTGCCCCCAGGACCGCTATGACCGGCCACGCCCCGATCACCGCCTTCTCGTACAGCTCGCCGGAGAAAAGCTCCGACATCAGCCGCACCAGCGGAGGCCACAAAAATGCCTGGGCAAGGCCGTTTACGCACCAGTTTCCCAGCATCAGCGCGGGCTGGCGGCAGAAGGCCATCAGCAGGTTCATCACGGACGTGACCCCGAGGCCCATGATGAGCAGCCCCTTCGGCTGGAGCCGGTCGCCGAAGCAGCCGCTCAAAAGCTGCCCCGCGCCGTAGGCCACCAGACTGCCGGTGGCGCTCAGGGCCAGGGTGGACTGCCCCAGGCCGGTTTCCCGCACCAGCTGGGCTATCACCACGTTATAGCTGTTGCGTGTCAGATAGCTGACGAAATAAACTGAAGATAGGAGCAGGATCGTGTATGTAACTGACCGTTTCTCTTTCATAGTGTCTGGCCCCCCGCCGCTTGTTCGGCCTGTTATAGTAAATGCACTTTGAAATCGGTAAATACCGATTTCAAAGCTAGGCGGCTTTGCCGCCTGGTTCAAAAGAGGAATACCTCTTTTGAACAGCATTAACTATCAATCAGGCTTTTCCCCTCCCACTCCCTGTCCGCCGGAACGCCCAGCAGCTTGGTTATGGTGGGGGCGATGTCCAAAATACTTGCGCTGCCCAGCTGTGTCCCGGGGGCAAAGCCCTCTCCTTGAATGAGCAGTGGAATTGTCATGTCCTCGGGCGTATCGCAGCCGTGGGAGCGCTCATGCCCGCCATGGTCGGCGGTGACTATCGTTGTATACTCGGGGAGGGCGGCGGTCAGATCCGCTATATTTTTCCAGCTTTTCTCTACTGCGTCCATGTACTCCGCACTCATCCAGCCGTATTTGTGACCCACCGCATCCACATTGCCCAGATAGACAAAGGCGAACTCCATCGGAGGCTCTTTCAAAAACTCAGCCGCGGCCTTCGCCACCATGTTGTTGCTCTCCTCATAGCCAAAATCCGCGCCCTGGCAGAAATAGGAAAAGGCCAAAGAGTCCGGCCGGGACAGGTCCCGCAGCTGCTCCCAGTTGTAGAAGAAGGCGCACCGTCTGCCCGCCGCCGACAGTACCTCGCACAGCCCCTTCACTGGCCGCACCTGGGGGACGTAGGTGTTGGTGGTGATGCCGTGACGCTGGGGCTCCACGCTGTGGAACAGCTACATATGGCAGGGAAGCGTTACCGAGGGCATGACCGTCCGGGCACAGAGAGTAAAGGCAGAGCGGTCCATCATGGCTTTGGCCTCCGAGATGTCCTTCATGGCGTCGGGGCGCATACCGTCCACTAAAAGTAATCCTCCAGGATCATCTCCACTGTCTTACGTATCTCCGGGCGGTATGAAAGCCTGGACAAAAATCCGCAGCAGCGCTTGAGCAGCATAATTGCCTGGGTGATGTCGTGGACATTTTGGAGCTCCTGCCAAAGGGCTGCCTGCCGTCTCCGGCGTACTCTAATTTATGGATACGCAGCCAGTCCTATAGGAACTCCGTCACCCAGGAGGGCCAGAGGCTTTGCTCCAGCGCCCAGTCGGTAAAACGTATTACTGCGTATGCACTTCTTTCGATGACGGGAGCCGGGGGGTTCCAACATCGTGGACATCGTAGAGGCCTCTAGCAGGCCCGGGAACACGTTCAAGAGCACCAGGATGAAAGATATCTACCTAGACTGGTTCGATACCCCGAGCGCCGCCAGGGTCTATGTAGAGGAGGCTCGGCTGGCATAATGCGGAAAACAAAAAAGCCCCGGTCCTCCCTCAAAAAAGAGAGAGAAGCCTGGGCTTTTTGCTTAACTTTAGTTAAGCCAGGGTAGGGATCTGGTCAAGTAGTCTACCAGGCCGCGCAAATCGACCGCCCAAGCGACAATGTCCAGTATGGCCACCAGAAGACAGACTAAGTAAATAGTTGTGATCGGAAAGAATTTTTTAACCTTTTCTGTTTCGGCTTTTCCTCGTTTCTTCCTCCACCAGCGCATGATTTTTGCGCGTGTGACTGGTTTTGTTTTAGGCGTTCCATTGATCGCCATAATGAAGGAGACCAAAAGATAAACCAGACTTACCACTACAAACGCCAAAAAATCTACAACAAAAATCATGCGGTAAATGTTCGTGCTACTCATGCTTTCGAGGACAGACGAGGAAAACATGCTGCCGCCCACAAAAGCTAAAACAACAGCGGCAAATATACCTAGAATAGAGATGTATTCTTTTTGTGCATCTGATAACTTTTCTTTTAATATATTCGTTTCCTGCTGGATAGATATAAACTCGTCAGAAAGTCTCTTGGCATCGTCCAGGCGTTCCTTCATACTAGAGATGTCAGAATTCAAATTCTCCTGTTCATCATGTGCGCTTTCCATCTCACTATTTAATCTATCCACTTTTGCCGCAATATCAGAAATCGCCTCTTTGCCGGACAGTTCCCGATCCGCACGGTCTGAATAGTTGATTCTGGCAATGTCTAAGCTAACATGGTCATAGAGCTTACGAAGTGGATCGCTTATGTCGCAGTCTTTTGTATCAGGCTTTTCTTCGCGGTACATATCGCGAAGAAGGAAAAGGTTTTCTCCAAGGGTATCTATCGTTCCAGGTTTATCCCCTCGCTGAAGCATGGTGAGCACAGTAAAAATGTCGGAATAGAAATGTCGAAAAGCAGGCTGTCCTTCTTTTGGAATGTACAAACACTCTAATTGCTTATAGATATCGGTACGAAAGTTCTCATCTGCCAAATTCGCCTTAGGACAAGCCAGCAAGAACAAGATCTCTCTAAATGTCTGTCGTTGCGTTTCTTCGTTCATTTTATCCATTAACCCAGCTTTCTCATGACTGCCAACGGAATGACCTGATGATTCCCTTCGCCGTCTCGATAGATACTTTCCCAAGCTCCGCCGGGCCTATGAGTGTCAGCAACGACCTGCCAGGGGTTCATAGTGGACTTTTCCTGGACAATGTTATCAATGCTATCTATATCTTCCGCTAACGGTTGAGCTGCTCCGTCATATTGCTCTGTGATGCGCATGGCCCCAAAGCCGCAGAAATAGTAGTACGCATTGGGAACTACAGGCCCAAACTGCCAAGCCTCGATCTGATCCGTAAACGCAGTTTTACCTTGCTTTAAGAATTCTACCTGTATATAATATAAGATTTTCTGTAGCTGTAGGTTGCTGATAGGATGGCCATCAGCAACACATTTGTTTACGATGTACTTTGATAAATCAACAGCTGTATACATATACTGATAGTCTCCCTTCACTTTTTATATCTTTATTATCTCATACTATGCCCAAAAGGTCAAGAGTTGTTCAAAAATAAAAAAAGCCCCGGCCCTCCCTCGAAAAAGAGAGAAGCCGGGGCTTTCAAATATCCTTAAATTTTACCGAGAGTAATTACCCCCATCTTCTGATTCCTTACTTCCGCCTCAATCCTGCCCTCCAGGTAACGCTCCAGACTGCCATACGCACCTTCCAAGTATTTTATAGCCTCCTCGGTCAGCAGGGTCTTAGCTTTGGCTATAGCAACCTTTAGCGCCCCTTCCTGGTTCTCTTTTGTGAACTCGCCGGACTTCTTCAGCGCGTCCACATAGGTCTGGCTGGTATAGGTGACAGCGGTACTCACCGCGTCGGCCACAGCCACCAGAAACCTTTTCGCCTCGTCACTCTCAGACTTCTGGGCCAGGTAGTCGGCCAGAGCCTTAATGCCATTGCCGATTATCGCCGCGCATACAGGCACGGCGGCCACCAGAACGGCCTGCAAAAGTATCGCTATAAACTCATTCATGATAGTAACCTCCTAAATGGCGGGGGCGTCCCCGCCGTTATAATCAAAATCAGCGTTTTTTGCGGCTTCAAAGGTGATACCGCCCTCCTTATGGTCAGACTTGGCCATGTTCAGGTAGAACGAACACACCACGCCGTGGGCCGTCCAGGGCAGGCCCACCATCGCCGAAAGCCAGGGTAGGGAGCCCACATATCCGTTGTGGATACAGTACGCCGCCAACAAAAGCCCGCCCAGAGTAACAGCCCACAAAAGCCAGCGTATGTCCGAAATAAGCTTCTTGGAGAAGTCCGGCCGGGTCTTGGTCTTGACCACCTGCTCCTTCATGTGGGCGGCCATCACAGCTTCTCCCTGATGCGCTTGGCAAGCACAGCGGCCTTGCAGTCGCTCTTGGTCAGGCCCAGCTTACCGCCGCCAGTGCCAGAAATAATACCTTTGTCCACCAGTTCCTTGATGTCAGCTCGCCAGTAGCTGGGCACCTCGTCAAGGGTGTTGTAGGTGGGGTTTTCCTTCCTGATGATCTCTTTAACCTCTGCTGCTGTCATGTCATCGTCCTCCTTCAAATATTTTTCCACCATCTTTTTGAACCGCTCCCAGCCCAGGTCAAGGGTCCTGTGGGGGCAGTATTTGCCGTCATAGTCCTGGTGCTTCGTCACCTGGGCAAGGCCCCAGCCGTACCGCCTGAGAATATCTGCTGTAAGCTGGGCGGCGTTGTCCTCGGCCTTCGCAAAGCGCGGGCCGCCGCTGAGAGAATAGCATATTTCAATATGTATGCCCTCCATGTTTCCCTTGCCGGTGCCGTCCCCGCTGGCCCAGGCGTTGCGGTTTTCGGGCAGCCCCTGCACGGCCTTTTGGCCGTCCACCGCGTAGTGAAAGGATATCTCATCGTCGCGGTTTATCATGTAACTGACCTCGTTCTCTGCCGGCGCGTCGTTGCCGGTGTTATGCACCACCACTCGGCTGGGCCTTCGGGTGTACGGACATTTTATCGCGTACCTCTCCGGCGGGCAGAGCTTCTTAATATTTTTTACCATTCTCACTGGCCCCCTTCCTGCAAAAAATCATGTTTCTTAAGCCGTTCCCTGTAGTTCTCCCGGATATTCTCGATGGCCAGCACGGCCCGGTTGTTGGGATAGTCCGGGTGGTCCTCGCAGAAGCGCTCATATGCGTCGATCTCGGCCAGCACCTCAATAAATTCCTCTTCGGTGTGGTCGATGGAGCGCAGGAGCTCGTTGTTGAAACGCAGGATTTCCATTTTCAGTTTTATTTATATCAGTTTTATTAGGGGCGGATATTCCGCACTCTTGACCGCTGGTTTTCAGGGGTGCAGACTGCGGTTTTTCAGCAGTCTTGACTGCTGGTTTTCCGCAGTCTGAACCGGCGCAGAGTGTTCCGGCTCCAGAATGAAATTCTTGACGCAAATCCGGGCTGGGTGTCCCTGGCCCTGCTTTTTCCGTTCTATCAGACCGATGCCCTCCAATTCGCGGAACAGCTTTGTCGCCTTGTCCTTGCCGCAGTCCAGCATGGCCATAGCTTCTTCCTGGGTGAAGTAGAGGAACACGCGCCCGTTATCGTCCAGCCAGCCATTGCGGGCGGACAGCCCCATGCGGTCAAGCAGCAGGCCGTACAGCACCTTTGCTTCCAGCGACACGCCTTTGTAGCGGCGGTCGGTCAATAGGATTTTGGGGATACGGTAGAAGCTGTACTGGTCGGCTTCATTCCCGTAGTAGTAATTCAGATTCAAAGTTTCCGGCATTTTGAAAGCCTCCTGTCTAAATGAAAAAAGCCCTGGCGATCTACGTCACCAGGGCAGAGTTATCTATAAACAAAAAAGCCGCACAGTAGCTGAACATCCGTCAGTTACTGTGCGGCTGATATGAATTAAAATCGGTATTACCGGGTTGCTGCCCGTTTGTCCTTTATGTGAAATGGTTCCTTATCACCTCCCAGTCTGCCCCCACCAAAGGGCGTATTGTAATGGAAAAAGAATGGTGGCAAATCCGAAAATCCTCTCTGATTAAGATTGCTCATGGATTTCTTTGCTTTCAGAAAACAACAACATATAGTATTGTATACATTATTTGTTTCTGTATTTAGTGTCATATGCGCGCTTTACAACACCTGAGCAACCTTGGTAATAATGGGTTTTCCGATTTGTCCTTATTATACCGTAACGGCACAGCTACGCGACCAATCTCTACCGGGTGGGCATTGACCTGAAAACAGCACAGTATCTCTTGGGCCATACCACTATCCAGATGACCGCCAACATATACACCCACATAGAAAAGGAGGACGCAGCCGCTTCCGTCATTCAGTTGGAGCGGTACCTCTCCGGCGGTAGTCAGGCTGGGGGCGATTTTTTAAAAAGTAGTCAGCGGGGGAAATTAGGGGGTTCCAGGAAAAAGAAAAATCCCCAGAAACCGCATAGTTTCTAGGGAAATTCCTGGCACGCCAGAAGGGATTCGAACCCCCGACCTTTTGGTTCGTAGCCAAACACTCTATCCAGCTGAGCTACTGGCGCTTGTCTCAACTTCTCAATTATAGCGCCTTTTACTCGGTTTGTCAAGGGGAAGTTTTGATTTCTTTGCAGAATTTCAGCAGCGCACAGCTATATGGACGCAGGACCCGCACGCCCTCGAGATTTTCGCCCAGCACCGGCTTTGCGTTCGACAGATCCAGCGCCAGAGATAGGATGCTCTGGGGCCGCTCACTGCGGTTGACTATCAGCAGAAGGCTCTCTCTAAAAGCGCAGTCCTCCCCCTCGGCGCCGCGCACTACAAAACGCTCCATGACCAGCAGATTACCCTCTGCCGCCGGTATCCGGCAGCCGCCCCGGGCCAGTATGTCCCGGTGCTCACGGCGCATTTTGCCCAGCTTTTTGTACCAATCCAGCAGCTCTTTGTCCTCCCGCCCCCAGGGGTAGCAGGCCCGGTTAAAGGGGTCCCTATAACCCTCAAGGCCCGCCTCGTCGCCGTAATATATGCAGGGCACACCAGGCAGGATATACTGCATCGCCGCGGCCAGCTTCAGGCGCTGCACACCCACCTCTCGCTGCCTGGGGTCCAGCTTTTGGGAGCTCTGCCACTCCCGGCCCCTGCCGTTTGCGGGCTCGCCCCCAAGCACCGTAATGGCCCGCTCGGTGTCGTGGGTGCCGATATGGTTCATCAGAAGCCGAAGGCAGGGCCGCGGGTAGTTTTCCACAATATTCTCCACTGCCTCCCCGAAGGCCGCCGGGTCGCCCCCCAGCAGAAAGCCCAAAATCGCGTCCCGGAAGGGATAGTTCATCACGCTGTCCAGCTGGCCCCCCAGAAGATACCGCCTGCGCACCCCGTAGGCCGACTTGTTGGAGGCGTCCTCCCAGACCTCCCCCAGCACCATGGCGTCTGGATCCTCGGCTTTAGCCGCCTCGGAAAGCCTGTCGATGAACAGGTCTGGCAGCTCGTCGGCCACGTCCAGCCGCCAGCCCGAGGCCCCGGTACGAAGCCACCTGCGCACAATACCGTTTTCGCCATTTATAAACTCGTTATAGCTCTCCTCGGTCTCGTTCACGTTGGGAAGGGTATCGAAGCCCCACCAGCTGTTGTATTCGTTTGGCCAATTTCTGAAATCGTACCACCTATAGTAGGGCGACTCCATGGAATTATAGGCCCCCGGGCCCTCATACCGGCCCTCCCGGTTGAAGTACACGCTGTCGCTGCCGGTATGGCTGAACACGCCGTCTATCATCACGCGTATGCCCATCTCCCCGGCGCTTTGGCACAGGTCCTTAAAGTCCTGCTCCGTGCCCAGCAGGGGGTCTATCTTCATATAGTCCGCCGTGTCATATCGGTGGTTGGAGTGGCTCTCGAACACGGGGTTCAAGTAAATACAGGTTACCCCCAGCTCCTTGAGGTATGGGAGCTTCGCCTCAACGCCCTTTAAGTCCCCGCCGTAGAAGTCCGTGTTGGTAATGCGCCCCTCGTGGTTGGGCCGCCAGTCCGGCTGCTCATACCAGTCCTCGTGATAGGTCCGGCCCGCGGGCAGCTCCCCCTTGTCCCCCCCGGCCTTATAGAACCTGTCGGGGAATATCTGGTACATCACGCCCCCCTCAAGCCAGTCCGGGGTCTTAAAGCCCTGCTGATACACCGTCAGCTGCCAGCGGTATGTGCCGCCGAAGATGGCCTTACCGTGATCCCCTCTGGAGAGTCTCTGCACTCCCCGGCAGGTGCTGGCCTCGAACAGGTAGAAGTACAGCCCCTTATGGTCCGGGGTAAAGTCGCACTCCCACCACTCCCTATCCTCTCCGTTCATGCCGCACCAGAACATATCACAGAGTATGGCAGGTTCGTTTTCCGGCTCCACTATGAGCCGAGCGGCGGAGCAGGACAGCTCCCTTGGCAGGGTCACCCTAAAATGTATGACCCCTCCGGCCTCCACCGCGCCGGTGGGAAAGCGGTACTGCGGATCCCGTGAATTGAACAGCATCTTAACTCCTCCTAAAGGCAGCCCGTTTGGCCGCGCACGCATATAAGCCGGGAGGGGCACAAGTCCCCTCCCCTGTTGTGTGAATTTTTCCCGTGAGATTTTAAAGGCTCATCTTCGCCGCCAAATTCTTCTCCGGCGGCACCGGAGAGCCGTGCCAGATGTTCCCGGCGTAGTCCCGGATGGCCCGGTCGGCGGCAAACCGCCCGGCCCCGGCTATATTTATAAGGGACATACGGTTCCAAAGCCTCTTGTCGTGGTACAAAGCCACGGCCCGGTCCTGGGCCGCCCTATAGGACTGGAAGTCCGCCAAGGCCATATAGCGGTCCTGCTGGATTATGGCCCGGTAGATATCATGGAAGTTCTTGCCCTTTATGCCCTGGTTCAGAGCGTCCAGGGCCCGGCGGATCTGCTGGTCGTGCTGATAGTGCTGCATTGGATTATATCCCGAGCGCTTGACCTCCTCCACCTGGCTGGCGGTCATGCCGAAGAGCAGGATATTCTCGTCCCCCACGGTCTCGTGTATCTCCACGTTGGCCCCGTCCAGGGTGCCAAGGGTAACGGCGCCGTTTATCATGAACTTCATATTGCTGGTGCCTGAGGCCTCTGTGCCCGCAAGGGAGATCTGCTCGCTTATCTCGGCGGCGGGTATAAGGGTCTCGGCCCAGGTGACGCAATAGTTCTCAACGAAAACCACCTTCATCTTGCTGTTTACCCGCTGGTCGTTATTTATCGTGTCCGCAAGGGCGCTGATAAACTGTATGATCTGTTTGGCGAAATAGTACCCGGGCGCGGCCTTGGCCCCGAAGAACCAGGTGCGGGGGGCAAAGTCCGCGTTGGGGTTGTCAAGAAGCCACTGATATGTGGCAAGTATGGACAGGGCGTTCATGTGCTGGCGCTTATACTCGTGCAGGCGCTTCACCTGCACGTCGAAGATGGAGTCCGGGTCCACCACCAGACCCTGGGTGCGCTTCAGGTGCTCCGCAAGCCGCTCCTTATTCTCGTGCTTTATCCTCTCAAGGCGCTCCAGCACAGAGCTGTCGTCCTGATACTTTAAAAGGTCGGAGAGCTTATCCGCGTCGTATATATAGTCCGTCCCAATAAGCTCGGTGATAAGCCCGGACAGCTTCGGGTTGGACTGGCAGAGCCACCGGCGGTGGGCTATGCCGTTGGTGACGTTGGTGAACTTTGCGGGCTCCTCCACGTAGAAGTCGTGGAACAGGTCCTCCTTTAGTATATCGCTGTGCAGGGCGGACACGCCGTTTACGCTGTGGGAGCCGATAACGGCCAGGTTCGCCATTCTCACAAAGCCGTCGCTTATTGGCGCCATGCGGGCGATCTTGCCGTAGTCCACACCCTTATACTTCATCTCCTCCCAGAACCGGCGGTTTATCTCCTCGATTATCTGGTAAATACGGGGCAGGCGCATCTTCACAAGGTCGCACTTCCAGGTCTCCAGGGCCTCGCTCATGACGGTGTGGTTGGTATAGGCCACAGTCTCCTTTACTATCCCCCAGGCCGACTCCCAGTCATAGCCGCACTCGTCCAGCATGACCCGCATCATCTCAGGTATGGCCAGGACCGGGTGGGTATCGTTAAGGTGTATTGCCACCAGCTTCGGCAGGTCGTCCAGGTTGCTGTGGGCAAAGAGGTGCCTTCTTATTATATCCTGCACCGAGGCCGACACCAGGAAATACTGCTGGGTCAGGCGCAGCAGCTTCCCCTCGGCGTGGTCGTCCTCGGGGTAGAGGACCTTGGTTATCACCTCGGCCATGGTCTGCTGCTCCATGGCGCGCATATAGTTGCCGCCCCCAAAGAGGTTCATGTCAAAGGCGTTGTTCTCCGCCTTCCACACCCGCAGAAGGCTTATTCCCCGTCCGTCCTTGCCGGAAACGTACAGATCATAGGGCACGGCCGTGACGGTGGTATAGTCCTTATGCTTTACAGAGTGGTACTGGTCGTTCCACTTCTCCTCGATATGCCCGTCAAAGTGCACCTCTACGGAGTTGTCAGGCACGGCCTGCATCCAGACAGCCCCGCCCGGCAGCCAGAAATCCGGCAGCTCCGTCTGCCAGCCGTCCACCAGCTTCTGCTTGAAAAGGCCGTACTCATACCGAAGGGAATAGCCCATGGCCGGGTACCCCTGGGTGGCAAGGCCGTCCAGAAAGCAGGCGGCAAGCCGGCCCAGACCGCCGTTTCCAAGGCCCGCGTCAGGCTCCTGGTCGTACAGGTGGTCGAGCTTTATACCAAACTCCGAGAGGGCCTCACGCATATTGTCCTCAAGGCCCAGGTTATAAAGGTTATTCTTCAGCGAGCGCCCAAGCAAAAATTCCATGCACAGATAATAGATACGCTTTGTCTCCGTACGCACGGCGTTCTGCTGGAACTCCGCGCGGCCCTTGGCCATCAGCTCCCGGACTATCAAGGCCACGGCTTTATAATATTCCTCATTGGTGGCGTTCTGAAGCGATACGCCAAAGGTGTGGGACAGCTTATCCCGTATGGCCTCCTTGATCTGTAAGACCGATAAAGAGTAATTCATTACAACATTCCTCCATCTTATAAAATATATATGTATTATGTATAATATGTGGGAAAGGAAGGTCCTCTTGCCTTGCTGCTCAAGTGTAATATATGGATTATACACTAAATTAGCGGAAAATGCAACCGCAATATGGAATTTGGGCGCAGAGAAAGAAAATTTTTGTCAAAAAGCCCTTTTCTCCCGCTTAGTTTTGCTCTATAATATAAATATAGCCAATATATCTTGGGGAAAGGATTTGATTCTTTTATGGATAAACGACGGGTCCGTCTGAATATAAACGGCGTGGTCTGCGGGCTTATCACAGGCGAGAGCGAGGAATATATGCAGACCCTGGCCGACGAGGTGGGCGACCTGATGAAGCAGGTCATGGACGCCTCCCCCTTTATCACCAGGGAGGCCGCCGCCCTTACGGCCGCTCTGAGCATCTGCGACGACTGCCACAAAAACGCGGAGCTGGCGGCGAAGCTTCGGGAACGGTGTGAAGAGCTGGAGGTGGAGGCGGAGCTATGGCAGGAGGAGAAGGTGGAACTCCTAAAATCCGCCGTGGACACCCAGAAGGACGCGCAGCTGGCCGAGAAGGCCGCGCGCCTCTCTGAAAAGGCCAGCCGGCTGGAGACGGAGAACACCCGCCTTGAGGAGCATATCCAGCGCCTGAAGGAGTTCGAGACCCGGGCCCTGGCCCTGGAGGACGAGAACGCCGCCCTGCGCCAGAGCGCTATTGCCGCCTCTGGGCCCTCCCGGAGGGAGGGTGATCTGGAGGCCCAGAACCGGGAGCTTACCAGCAGACTGGCCGCTCTGGAGGAGCGCTTGGCCCAGGCGGGCAAGGAGCCTGAGTCAAAGCCCGCCGCACCAAAGTCCCCGGTAAAACGCCGCCGTGGCAACCCCCTGCGCCAGGAGCCCGACATGGAGCAGGAGGGCATGGTCAGCTTCTTCGAGACCCGGGCCGATGAGTAAGCCCATAGAGGTGCTGTCCCCCGCGGGGGGCTGGCCGGCTCTTGAGGCCGCAGTGCGGGCCGGGGCGCAGGCGGTATACCTGGGTGGGCCCCAGTTCGGGGCCAGGGCCGGGGCGCAGAACTTCTCCCGGGAGGAGCTTTCGGAGGCGGTAAGATACTGCCATCAGCGCGGGGTGCGGGTCCATGTGACCGTGAACACCCTTATAAAGGACAGTGAGCTGCCAGAGGCCCTGGACCTTGTGAAATTCCTCTGCTCCATATCGGTGGACGCGGTGCTGGTCCAGGACATGGGCCTGCTGCATCTTATAAGGGAGCGGGCCCCGGGCCTTACTGTTCACGCCTCCACCCAGATGAGCCTGCACACCCCGGCAGGGGTGCGGCTCCTGAAGGCGCTGGGTGCAAAGAGGGCGGTGCTGGCAAGAGAACTGAGCCTTTCGGAGATAAAGGAGATATCCGAAGGCTGCGATATCGAGCTGGAGGGCTTCGTCCACGGGGCCCTTTGTATGTGCGTCTCCGGCCAGTGCTATCTCAGCGCCCTGCTGGGTGGACGCTCCGGCAACCGGGGCCAGTGCGCCCAGCCCTGCCGTCTGCCCTTCGGGGCCCCGGGCGGCACCGGGCACGATCTGTCTCTTAAAGATCTGAGCTATATAAATAGTATAGGAGAGCTTCAGAAGGCCGGGGTCTGCTCGGCAAAGATAGAGGGCCGCATGAAGCGCCCGGAGTATGTGGCGGCGGCCACGGCGGCCTGCCGGCTGGCGGCGGAGGGCCGGCCCGTGCCGGAGGAGCTCTCCTCTGCCCTTGGGGCCGTGTTCTCCCGCTCGGGCTTTACGGACGGCTATATCAACGCCCGGCGGGGCCGGGAGATGTTCGGCACCCGGACAAAGGAGGACGTGACCGCCGCCACGGAAAAGGTGCTCTCCGGCCTTCGGGAGCTCTACAGGAAGGAGCGGCAGAGCGTGCCCGTGGACCTGGCTCTAAGCTTTGAGGGCGGCCAGATAACCCTTGGGGCCTCCTGCGCCGGGCATACTGTGTTTGCCGCCGGCAAACTTCAGCAGAACGCCCCTATATATAATAGTATACCCAAAGAGCGCTGTATAAGTCAGCTGCAAAAAACCGGCGGCACGCCCTTTACTGCCCGCAGCGTCACCGTGCCGGAGGAGGGCGTGCCCCTCCCTGTGTCAGAGCTGAACCGGCTGCGCCGGGAGGCCCTTGAGGCCCTGCTGGAGGCCCGGGGGCGTAGAAAGCCCATACCCTTTACTGATGCGCCCCTTCCCTCCCCCGGCCCCTTCAAAAGGCCTAAGGGCCCCCTCCCCATACGTGCCGTCCTGCGGGACCCAGGGCAGTTTTGCCCGGAAATGCGGGAGTGCGAGGCGGTCTGCCTGCCCCTTGAGACCGCCCCCGAAAAGCTCTCGGCTTTACGCGCTATGGGCCTGCGGCTCATACTGGACCTGCCCCGGGCCATGTTCGGCCGGGAGCGGGAGCTGCGCGAGCTCATGGAGCAGCGTAAAGATCAGGGCTTCACAGAGTACCTCTGCGGGAACCTGGGGGCCCTTGAGCTCTGCCGGGAGCTGGGCGTCACAGCCCATGGGAGCTTCTCCCTGAACGTCGCCAACACCCCCGCCCTTATGGCCTTTGAAAGCCTGGGCCTTGAGAGCGCCGAGGTAAGCCTTGAGCTCTCCGGGCGGGAGATTGCCGGCCTTGGGGCGGGGCTCCGGCGGGGCGTGACCGCCTATGGGCGGCAGGCTTTAATGCTCACCAGGAACTGCCCCCTCTGTAATTCTCCCAAGGGGTGCCTGGGGTGTAAAGCCCCAGGCTGTCTCACCGACCGCAAGGGGAAAACCTTTCCTATCACGTGCCGGGAGCGGGGAAAATACGGTGTTGAGCTTTTGAACAGCGTGCCAATTTGGCTGGGGGATATGCAGGAGGAGCTGGCCTGCGACTTTGCGGTACTGCGTTTTTCTGTGGAAAACTCTGTGGAATGTGGGGAAATCTTCCGGGCGTTCCGGGGCGGGATAAGCCTAAACGCCGCCTATACCCGGGGACTTTTCCGCCGGGGTGTGCTTTAATGTGGAAAACCCGGTGGAAAATGTTGATAAAGTACCGCCGCTTTACAAGAAATGTGGAAAACTGGAGGCTTTTACATGGAGATACCTTTTGTCAAACTAAAGCCGGGCTGCCTTACGCCCAGCCGCCAGACGGCCGGCAGCGCGGGCTGTGACCTTTGCGCCTGTATACCCGGCCCCCAGGTCCTGCGCCCCGGGGAGGTGTTCCTGGTCCCCCTGGGCTTTGCCGCTGAGATACCCCAGGGGTATGCGGGCTTTGTCTTTTCAAGGAGCGGCCTGGGCTCCAAAAGGGGCGTTGTGGTGGCCCAGGGGGTGGGCGTAATAGACAGCGACTACCGGGGGGAATGGCTGGTGCCCCTTCGGAACCTTGGGACAGCGGACTACGTGATAGAGCCCGGGGAGCGCATAGCCCAGGTGGTGTTCCTGCCCGCGGCTCCGGGGGAATTTGTGGAGACCGGGGAACTTTCCGGCACCAAAAGAGGCCAAGGGGGATTTGGCAGCACCGGCTGTTAACACGGCGGGATATCTTGTGCCAATCTCTTCCAAAAAGCTATACATCTTCGGTTATTCCCGGATTTTGAGGGGGCTTTGGAAGTTTTTTGTTGAGAATCCGGGTGAAATGCGGTATAATGGGTTTAGTTATGGGTTGTATTTTGAAATATCCAGGCATTTCCTGGGAACACTTTAGTAGGCGCGACTTTACATTTGCTACCGGCCCGGCCGGGGAAAGGCAGGTCATTTATGGCAGGATTTTCCAGCTTTCTCTCTATGTTTTCCATGTTTTCAAAGGATATCGGCATAGACCTTGGCACGGCGAACACCCTGGTGTTCATGCGCGGCAAGGGCATAGTCATGCGCGAGCCCTCGGTGGTGGCGGTTGACGTGCGCACCGACGAGGTGCTGGCCGTGGGCAAGCAGGCCAAGGAGATGCTGGGGCGCACACCTGGCTCAATAGTGGCCGTGCGGCCCCTGAAGGACGGTGTTATCGCGGACTTCGACGTGACCGCCGCCATGCTCAAGTATTTTATCAAAAAGGCCCTACGCTCGGGCGCCCTGGCCCGGCCCAGGATAATAATCTGCATCCCCTCCGGGGTGACGGAGGTGGAGCGCCGGGCCGTTGAGGACGCTGCGCGCCAGGCGGGCTCCAACAACGTGGACCTGATGGAGGAGCCCATGGCCGCCGCCGTGGGCGCGGGCTTACCCGTGGCCGAGGCCACCGGCAGCATGGTGGTGGACATCGGCGGCGGCACCTCTGAAGTGGCTGTAATATCCCTTGGGGATATTGTCACGGCCGTGTCCGTGCGCATGGCCGGGGACAAGTTTGACGAGGCCATCGTCACCTACGTGAAGAAGAAGTACAACCTGCTTATAGGCGAGCGCACCGCCGAGGAGATCAAAATGCGCATAGGCTCCGCCTTCCCCACCGAGGAGACCATCAACGCCTTTGTGGAGATAAAGGGCCGGAACCTGGTGGACGGACTTCCCAAGAACGTGACCATACACGCCGACGAGGTCCGAGAGGCCCTTGCGGACAGCGTGATGGTGGTGGTGGACGCCATAAAGGAGACCCTGGAGCAGACCCCGCCCGAGCTTGCCGCGGACATTATCGACCGGGGCATTATGCTCACCGGCGGCGGCGCGCTTTTAAAGGGCCTGGACAGGCTTGTGAGCCAGGAGACGGGCATACCCGTCCACGTGGCGGAGCGACCCCTGGACTGCGTGGTGGAGGGCACGGGCAAGAGCCTTGAGATCGAGCTGCCCAAGTCCTATTACCGCACCAGCCGGAGAAAATAAGCCGTGAGAGATTTTCTTAAGGCCGGCTCCTTCAAGGTGCTCATCATCACGGTGGTGGTGCTCTTGGGGCTTATTATCTACACCGCCTCGGCCGGCGGCTCCCTTATCGCCAGCATACTGGGCTTTGTGTCCACGCCGATGCAGTCCGTGGCCACGGACCTTACCGACGGGGTCACGGAGTTTTTAGACATAGACGGCCTTACAAAGGACGAGCTCAAGGCTCTGGTGGCCGCCCTTCAGGAGGAGAACAGCCAGCTTTATGACAAGCTCATCGACTACACCCAGATGGAGCAGGAGAATGAGCGCCTGAAGGTGCAGCTGCATATAAGCGAGCAGCGGCCCGAAAACGAGATGCGCTCCGCCGCCGTCATAGGCCGGGACCCCAACGACCCCTTCTCCGGGTTCTCTATCGGTATCGGCACCCTCTCAGGAGTCAGCGAGGGGGACCCGGTGATAACCGACAAGGGGCTTGTGGGCGTGGTCACCAGCGCCTATGCCACCACCAGCAAGGTGGAGTGCTTACTGAGCGAGAACGTGAACGTGGCCGCCGTCTCCATCGACAAGCGGGAGAGCGGGCTCATCGGCTGCAACATAACCATGGCGAGCTCCGGACTTCTGCGCCTTGACTACCTTACCGGGGAAACCGCCCTCACACAGGGCGACATAATCACCACCTCCGGCGAGGGCGGAGTGTACCCCGCGGACCTGAAGATAGGCGTTGTGGAGAGCGTGGAGAAATCCGAGACCGACGTGTCCAAATACGCGGTGGTGCGGCCCTTTGAGGACCTGGCCTCTGTCAAAGAGGTGCAGGTCATAATCTCCTTCCCCGGCCAGGGGGAGGACGATACCGTTACCCAGCCGGACCCGGGGGACAGCGAGGAGGACGCGGAATGAGGGACCTTAACCGTATCGTGCGCAGCTTGGCCTTCGTGCTGGAGCTTTTGGTGCTGTTTATGCTGCAGGAGACGCCGGGCCTTCTGCCCCACGTGTATGGGGCCCGGCCTGTGCTGGTGCTGCCCGCCGCGGCCGTTATAGCCATGTTTGAGGAGGAGACCCGGGCTATGGCCTTCGGCGTAGCGGCCGGGCTTTTCTGCGATTTCGGCTACTCCGGCGTTCTGGGCTTTCACGCCCTGGTGATGGGTGTGCTGTGCTTTTTCATAAGCCTGCTTGTAAGGACCTTCCTACAGGTCAACCCCGTGACGGCTATGCTGACGGGCATTGTGGCCCTGGGGCTCGCCTTTGGGGCCCAGTGGCTTTTCTTCTACTATTTCCACTATTCCTCGCCGGGCTATGCCCTGCGTATGCACTATCTGCCCAAGTACCTGTATACTTTGATCTTTGTGCCGCTCTTGTACCTGTTGAACAGGGCCCTGGCGGAGGCCCTGCCCGGGGAGGAGTTGCTGCCATAGAAGGAGGTGGGCGCTTTGAAGCTGCCCAGGATAAGGATAGGGCGCACCGGCGCCTGTATCCTGTTTGTATGCGTTTTCTTTTTCATTTATGTGTTACAGCTGGCCAACTGGCAGCTTATAAACGGCAATCTGTATCTTCAGGAGGCCATGAGCAACCGCACGGACGCGGTGGAGATAAGCGCCGCCCGGGGCGAGATACTGGACCGGGACGGCAATGTGCTGGCCGGAAACCACACGGTATACGAGGTCATCTATAACGCCCTTTATATGGACGACTCCCAGCGCAACTCCACTATTCTGGAGGTCACCGACCTTCTGGAGGAGCGGGGGGAATCCTGGCGGGACCTCCTGCCCATAGAGCTGGACGAGGAGGGGAACTACCGCTTTAAGGAGGACGGCAGCGAGGAGGACGACGAGGTCGGAGACCTGAAAACCTTCCTGAACCTGGCGGACTACGCCACCGCCGACGACTGCATGGAGGAGCTCTCAAAGCGCTACCACTACCAGGGCCACTCCAAGGAGGACACCCGCACGGTGGCCTCCGTAAGGTACTGCATGACCTCCGAGAACTTCTCCATATACGAGCCCTTTGTCATAGCCTCCGGCGTGTCCCCGGAGACGGTGGGGGTTTTCGGGGAGTACCAGGACCGCTGGCAGGGCATAGAGACCCGGGTAAGCGTGGAGCGGTACTATCCCGACGGCACCATCGCCCCCCATATCATCGGCTATACCTGGACTATAGACGACAAGACCTATGAGGAGATGGAGAAGAACGGCCGGATATACGACAGCGAAAAAAACGTGGCCGGGTACAAGCCCGACGAGAAGATAGGCTCCGTGGGGGCCGAGGCCGCTTTCGAGGAGGACCTGCGGGGCACCAGGGGTCTTAGGGCCGTGTTCACCGACGAGAACGGCGACGTGGTGACCACCGCCATCAAGGAGCAGCCCGAGCAGGGCCACACCGTCCGGCTGACCCTGGACTCCAATATGCAGCGGGTGACGAACCGCTCCCTGGAGCAGAACATAAAGGCCAACAAGAACACCGGCCTGAAGGGCGACGACCGGGCCCACGACTGCCGGGCGGGGGCGGCGGTGGCCATCGACCTTGAGGACTTCGGGGTGCTGGCCTGCTCCTCCTACCCCAGTTATGACGAGAACCTGTACCTTACGGACAGCGACTACCGCACAGCCGCCCTCATGGACGAGGACCAGTCCCTTTTCTGCCGGGCCCTCAACGGCGTATACGCCCCCGGCTCGGTGTTCAAGCCCATGGTGGCCATCGCGGGGCTTCAGGAGGGAGTCATGAGCGACGGCGACGGTCTCTATGACTGCGACGGCCCGGGCCTTGTGGGCGTGTTCGAGTACCATGACCTGAAGCTGCACTGTACCGACAAGCACGGCTGGGCCAACCTGTACGAGGCCATCGCCGGGTCCTGCAACTGCTACTTTGCCAAGCTGGGCCTGGACCTGGGCATAAAGCGTCTTGACGCCTACGCCAACTATTTCGGCCTTGGGTCCCTGACCGGGGTGGAGCTCTCCGAGTCCGTGGGCAATATGACCAGCCCCCAGAGCTATCAGCAGATACACAGCGAGCGCGGCGATGAATGGACCGACGGCAACACCGCCCAGGCGGCCATCGGTCAGGCGGACAACTGGTTTACCACCATGCAGCTGGCCGCCTATACGGCCACTATCGCCAACAACGGCGTGCGCATGAAGGCCCACTTCCTGGAGGAGGTCACCGACTATTCCCGCCAGGATCTGGTGCGCCGGTACGAGCCCGAAGTGCTCTACGACGCCATGCTCTCCCCCGAGGCCCTCGGGGTGGTGCGCCAGGCCATGATACAGACCTCCCTCACCGGCACGGCCCGCCGGGTCTTCTCAGACTACCCGGTGGCCGTGGCCTGCAAGACCGGCACGGCCCAGACCTCCGGCCTTGACTGGGAGGACGGCGGCACCGAGGAGAACATCAGCTTCATCGCCTACGCCCCGGCCGAGGACCCAAAGATAGCCGTGGCCGTGGTGCTGGAGCACGGCCGCTCCGGCTCCTACGCCATGAACGTGGCAAAAGATATGCTGGACTACTACTTCGGGTTCTACACCTGGGACAAGGAGGGCAATAAGTTCGACCAGGAGGGCAATCAGGTGGACGACGAGGGCAAGATAATAAAGACCAAGGAGGAGCTTGATAAGGCTAAGGCCAGCCCCTCCCCCACCCCCACGGAGGGCCCTGAGGGCGGCGATAACAAGGGGACCGGAGAGACCGAACCCACGCCCACACCCGCTCCCAAGCGCGGCAGCGATATCCCGGACCATATCTTTACCGGCGGCTCTGTGCCCGCAGATAACCCGGAGGAGGGCAGCTCCCCCGAGCCGGCCCCGACGCCGGCCCTTGATACGCCCTACTATACCGGCGGCGCGGCCCCGACCCCCTCGCCCTCCCCCGCCCCCGACGGCAGCGGCGAGGACGGAGACGGCTCCGGGGACAACGGAGACGGATCAGGAGACAGCTCCTAGAGACAAGAGTTGGCTTAACGGCCAACTCTCACAAAAAAATATTTAACAAAGTTCGCCCCGCAAATTTGTGCAGGGCGAATATAATTTCAAAAAAGCGTGTTTTGTTTTTGACAAATCACGTTCTATGTGGTAAGATGTATGATAAGGCGGTGTTCAGCATGGGAATTGCAACGGTAATCACCTCTGGAAAGGGCGGCGTGGGTAAATCCACCGCCGCCGTGGGCCTTGGCCGGGCGCTGGCCGCCCGGGGCCGCAGAGTCCTTCTGGTGGACTGTGACGCGGGGCTTCGGGGCCTTGACAGGCTGTCGGGCACGGAGAGCGAACTGGTATACGACATCTCCGACGTGGTCTTTGGCCGGTGCTCCCCCGCACAGGCTATCTATCCCTGCCAGGAGGCCGGGGACAGGAGGGCCGAGAACCCGGAGGACGACTCCCGGGGGCTGTTCCTGCTGCCGGCCCCGGTCCGGGTGGAGGATATGGTGCGTCCACCGGTGATGCGGCGGCTGATACCCCTTTTAAAGCGATACTACGACCATGTGCTGCTGGACTCCCCGGCAGGGGTGGGCATGGGGTTCCAGTCGGCGGCCTGCGCCGCGGACAGAGCCCTGGTGCTCTGTGGTCCGGACCCAGTGTCCGTGCGCAGCGCGGCAAGGGTGCGGCTGCTTTTGCAGCAACTGGATATTAAGGATATGCGGCTTATAATCAACCAGTTCGATCGGGGCCTTTTCCGGGCGACCGGGGCCTATAGCGACCTGGACGGCGTTATCGACGCGGCGGGCATACAGCTCTGCGCCCTGGTGCCCCTGGACCACAGCCTTGCGGCGGCCCTTCTGCGGGGTAAACCCGCGCCGGAGAGTTCCCCGGGGAGGCTGGCTTTAAGCCGCGCGGCGGCAAGGCTTGAGGGGGAGAGCGTGCCCATGCCCGCATGGTATCTCGGCTAGGAGATAGGGCAAATTTTAGCATATTTTTATATAAATATGTATTTTTTATAACCGGGAGGAGTTCATTATGCACATTGCATTAACTGCCCACGACGCAAAGAAGGAACTGATGGTACAGTTCTGCATTGCCTATTGCGGCATACTCAGCCGCCACTCGCTGTGCGGGACGGGCACCACCGGTAAGATGGTCTCTGAGGCCACAGGGCTCAAATTGCAGCGCTTTTTAAGCGGGCCCCAGGGCGGCGACCAGCAGATCGCGGCCAGGATATCCTGCGACGAGATCGACCTGCTGCTGTTTTTTAGGGACCCTTTGAACCCCCAGTCCAACGAGCCCAGCGCGCTGAACCTGCTGCGGCTGTGCGATATGCACAACATCCCCGTGGCGACGAATATAGCCACGGCCGAGGTGCTTATCCACGGGCTGGAGCGCGGGGACCTGGACTGGAGAGACTTTGTGAAGCCGTAATAACGAGGGAGCGTTAAATATAAATATGTCTGAGAGCTCCAGGCTCATAATCGGTCTGCGCGAAAAGGGCTGGACCGGCACTGAGATAGCCGGCTTTATCCTGTGGATAGAGACCGGCGACGAAAAGTACCGGCCGAAGAAGGCCGAATAATTTAACAGTAATATGCAATAGAAAGAAGTTATAAAAATGAACCTGATAACCAAAGCCCCCAAGGGCACCCAGGACCTGACCCCCGAAAAGACCCGCCGATGGCAGGCGGCGGAGCAGGTGCTCATAAGCGAGGCCCGGCTCAACGGCTTCGGCGAGATACGCACCCCGGCCTTTGAGCACACGGAGCTGTTCCAGCGGGGCATGGGCGACGTGACCGACGTGGTGGAAAAGCAGATGTACACCTTCGAGGACAAGGGGGGGCGCTCCGTCACCCTGCGGCCCGAGGGCACGGCGGGAGCCGTGCGGGCCATGCTGGAAAACGGGCTCTATAACGCCGGATACCCGGTGAAGCTCTACTATAACCTTCCCTGCTATAGGTACGAGAAGCCCCAGGCCGGGCGTATGCGGGAGTTCCGCACCTTCGGCGTGGAGGTCTTCGGCGCGGCGGAGCCCCTAGCGGACGCACAGATAATCGCCATGGCCATGTCGGCCTTCAAGCGCCTGGGCCTTGAGGACGTGGGGTTGCAGCTAAACTCCATCGGCTGCCCGGAGTGCCGCAGGGAGTACCATAAGGCCTTAAAGGACTATTTCACGGCGAATAAGGACAAGCTCTGCGATACCTGCCTGTCAAGGCTTGACCGCAACCCCCTGCGCATACTGGACTGCAAGAATCCGGAGTGCAAGGAGCTTGCGAAGGACGCCCCGGTGATAACCGACTACCTCTGCGCGGACTGCCGGGAGCACTTCGGCAAGGTGCAGGAGTATCTGACGGCGCTGGGGATAGAATACGAGCTGGACCCAGGCCTGGTGCGGGGCCTGGACTACTACACCCGCACGGTGTTCGAGTTCCCCTCAAAAAGCCTGGGCTTTGCTCTGGGCGGCGGCGGGCGTTACGACGGCCTGGTGGAGGAGATGGGCGGCAGCCCCACGCCGGGGCTGGGCTTCGGCTTGGGTATGGACAGGATAATGCTGGCCCTGGAGGAGGGAAGGGTGGAGTTCCCGGAGGAGGATAAGTGCGAGGTCTACATCGCCGCCATGGGCGATAAGGCCCAGGTAAAGGCCCTGGCGCTCACAGACACCCTTCACCGCTGCGGCATAACCGCCGACTGCGATATCTGCGGCCGGGGCTTAAAAGCCCAGATGAAGTATGCCGGTAAAATTGGCGCGAAGTTCAGCATGGTGCTGGGGGAGGACGAGCTGGCCTCCGGCATGGCCGCGCTTAAAGATATGTCCAGCGGCGAGACCAAAAAGGTCCGCGTCGGCGAGGGCTTTGTGGACGACTACCTGACCTTCTCCACAGCCCAGGACGATCTCAGTTTTTAAATATTTGGAGTGATTTGATATGCTCAGAACACATAACTGCGGCGAGCTCCGTCTGGAGAACGCCGGGGAAACCGTCACCCTCTGCGGCTGGCTGGAGAACCTGCGCGAGGTGGGCGGCGGCATAGCCTTTCTGGTGCTTCGGGACTTTTTCGGCACCACCCAGGTGGTCCTTGAGACCCCGGAGCTTCTGGCTCAGGTAAAGGCCCTTAATAAGGAGACCACCATCTCCGTCACCGGCACCGTCCGGGAGCGCACCAGCAAGAACCCAAAGCAGCCCACCGGGGACATAGAGATAACCCCCACAAAGCTAGAGGTGTTGGGGCGCTGCCAGTATAACGAGCTGCCCTTCGAGATAAACTTCTCCCGGGACGCGGACGAGTCCCAGAGGTTAAAATACCGCTATTTAGATTTGCGCAACCCCAACGTGAAGGGCAATATCGTCCTGCGCAGCAAAGTCGTCTCTGCCCTGCGCCGGGCCATGGAGCAGGAGGGCTTTTTGGAGATAACCACCCCCATTCTGACGGCCTCCTCACCCGAGGGCGCCCGGGACTACCTGGTGCCCTCCCGCAAGCACCCCGGCAAATTCTACGCCCTGCCCCAGGCCCCCCAGCAATTCAAGCAGCTTTTAATGGCCTCCGGCTTTGACAAATATTTCCAGATAGCCCCCTGCTTCCGGGACGAGGACGCCCGTGGCGACCGCTCCCCCGGGGAGTTCTACCAGCTGGACATGGAGATGGCCTTCGCGGGCCAGGAGGACGTGTTCAGGGTGATAGAGGCGGTGCTGCCGCCGGTATTCAGGGACTTTGGCGTATACGGCCAGCGTGTCTCTGAGGGGCCCTTTAAACGTATACCCTTTTTGCAGGCCATGGAGGACTACGGCAGCGACAAGCCCGACCTGCGCATAGACTTACTTATCAAGGACGTGACAGAGCTCCTCTCCGGCTGCGGCTTTGGGCCCTTTGAGGGGAACGTGATAAAAGCCGTACCCGTTTCCGGCTGCGACCTGACCCGCAAGGCCATCGACAAGCTCTGCGCTGAAGTGGAGGTTCAGACCGCCCAGAAGACCTACTGGTTCAAACTGGACGAGAAGGGCGAGATCGCCGGGGGCATAGCCAAGTTCATAAACGCCGACCCGGCCCTCTGCGAAAAAGTGAAAAGCGAGCTGGCTTTACAGCCCGGCTCTCTGGTGATGCTCTCCGCGGGCAAAAAGGCTGTGGCCCAGAAAACGGCGGGCGTGGCGCGTAAGCTTTTAGGCGCAGCCTGCCCCGGGCATATGGACGAAAAGCAATACGCGCTATGTTGGATAGTGGACTTCCCCATGTACGAGATAGGCGAGGAGAGCGGAGAGCTCCAGTTCGGCCATAACCCCTTCTCCATGCCCCACGGCGGCAAAGAAGCCCTCCTGAAGGCCGAGCGGGGCGAGCTGGACCCCCTGGACATCAGGGCCTGCCAGTATGACCTGGTGTGTAATGGTTATGAGCTTGCCAGCGGGGCCGAGCGGAACTACGACCCGGAGATAATGGTGAAGGCCTTCGAGCTTGTAGGGCTTTCTGAGGAGGACGTGCGGGGCAAGTTCCCTGCTATGTACAACGCCTTCTGCTATGGCGCGCCGCCCCATGCCGGGGCCGCCCCGGGAGTGGACCGGCTGATAATGCTCCTCACGGGGGAGACCTTCATCCGGGAGGTCATCGCCTTCCCCATGAACCAGAGCGCCCAGGACGTGATGATGGGAGCTCCCTCGGCTGTCACCGAGGGCCAGCTGCGGGAACTAAATATAGCCGTCACAAAAGCGGAGGAAGGATATTAAAAATCCCGATAAACGGCTGAATATCAACGAAAACCGCACACTTAGGCCCCACCTTAGGGGCCTAAGTGTTCTCTACATATTGGGGTATTGCCGAAAATGAATTAAAATAATGCACAAGATATAGTTGACTTTCTCGCCGGTTTGGCATATAATAGAAGCTGCCCCCCAAAGGGGCTATTACCACGTTCACCGTGGGAAGGAGAATGTTTCCAAAATGCCAAAGA
Organism: Acutalibacter muris; assembly: GCF_002201475.1. NCBI lineage: Bacteria > Bacillati > Bacillota > Clostridia > Eubacteriales > Acutalibacteraceae > Acutalibacter > Acutalibacter muris. Next base: position 2,854,235 of record NZ_CP021422.1, read on the forward strand.
AAATTATCAAACGCAACGGCGAGCAGGTCCGCTTCGACGCGGCCAAGATACGGGCGGCCATTTTCAAGGCCAACGTGCGTATCGCCACAGAGCGCTTCAGCGACAGGGACCTGGACGACCTGACCGCCAAGGTGGTGGAGGAGCTTGAGAGTATGGAGTCCACTCCCACCGTGGAGCAGACCCAGGACGTTGTGGAGGAGAAGCTCATCGCCGCCGACTACGCCAAGACCGCCAAGGCCTACATCCTGTACCGGGCCCAGCACCAGCGCCTTAGGGAGATGGACGACGAGCTGGTAAAGATCTACTCGGCCCTGACCTTCGTGCCCGCAGAGGATGTGGACCTCAAAAGGGAGAACGCCAACATCAACGCCGACACCGCCATGGGCACCATGCTTAAGTACGGCAGCGAGGGGGCCAAGAGCTTCTATGACAAGTACGTTATCCCGCCCCACCTTTCAAAGGCCGATGCGGACGGCGACATACACATCCACGACAAGGACTTCTACACCCTTACGGAGACCTGCTGCCAGATAGACCTGATAAAGCTCTTTAAAAACGGCTTTTCCACCGGCCACGGCTACCTTAGGGAGCCCAAGGATATCCGCAGCTACGCGGCGCTGGCGTGCATAGCCATACAGGCCAACCAAAACGAGATGCACGGCGGCCAGAGTGTGCCCAACTTTGACTACTCCATGGCCCAGGGCGTGGACAAGACCTACCATAAGGAGTATCTTAAAGCTCTTATACAGTTCTTCCAGCTTCGGAAGGATATGCCCCACGGCCAGGCCGAGGCCATGATAGACCGGGCGGCCCTGGAGCTGCACTATAAGGTCACCATGAAGAATGTGGACAAATATGGCAAGTCCTTTGCCGACTTCCTGCCCCAGCACCAGAAGGAGTGCGGGTTTGAGGAGATAACCTGGGAGGAGGCCAGCGACGCCGCCGCCTATGCCAAGGAGACCGCCTGGCGGGAGACGGACAAGGCCACCTATCAGGCCATGGAGGCCCTGGTGCACAACCTTAACACCATGAATTCCCGGGCCGGGGCCCAGGTGCCCTTCTCCTCCATAAACTACGGCACGGACACAAGCGAGCAGGGACGCATGGTTATGAGGAATCTGCTGCTGGCCACCGAAGCGGGCCTTGGGGACGGAGAGACTCCCATCTTCCCGGTGCAGATCTTCAAGGTGAAGGAGGGTATAAACTATAACCCCGAGGACCCCAACTACGACCTGTTCAAGCTGGCCATGAGGGTCTCTGCAAAGCGGCTCTTCCCCAACTTCAGCTTTATCGACGCTCCCTTCAACCTGCAATATTACAAGAAGGGCGACTACGACACGGAGATAGCCTATATGGGCTGCCGCACCAGGGTCATGGGCAACGTCCACGACCGCAAGCACGAGACCACCTGCGGCCGGGGGAATCTGAGCTTCACCTCGGTGAACCTGCCCCGCATAGGCATCGAGGCCAATAAGGACATAAAGAAATTCTACGAGATACTGGACCAGCGCATAGATATGTGCGTGGAGCAGCTTCTTCACCGCTTCAAGATACAGTGCAGCAAGAAGGCCTATAACTACCCCTTCCTAATGGGCCAGGGGGTGTGGATAGACTCCGACAACCTGGACCGCAACGACTCCGTGGCCGAGGTCCTGAAGCACGGCACATTGTCCGTGGGCTTCATCGGCCTTGCGGAGACTTTGGTGGCCCTTACCGGCAAACACCACGGGGAGAGCGAGGAGAGCTATAAGCTGGGCCTTGAGATTATAACATATATGCGCAAGCGTATGGATAAGCTCTCTAAGGAGACCGGCCTGAACTTTACGCTGCTTGCCACCCCGGCCGAAGGGCTCTCCGGCACCTTTACACGGATAGACAAGAAGAAGTACGGCATAATAAAGGGCATCACCGACCGGGACTACTACACCAACTCCTTCCATGTGCCAGTGTACTACCCCATTTCCGCCTTTGAGAAGATACAGAAGGAGGCCCCCTTCCACGCCCTGACCAACGCCGGGCATATCAGCTATGTGGAGCTGGACGGGGACGTTTGCAAGAACCTGGACGCCTTCGAGAGCATTATCCGCTGCATGAAGGAGGCGGGCATAGGCTACGGCTCGGTGAACCACCCGGTGGACCGGGACCCGGTCTGCGGGTACAACGGCATAATAGACGACGTGTGCCCCCGCTGCGGGCGGCGCTCCGGCGAGGGGGTGCCCCTGGAGAAGCTGGATGAGCTGAGAAAGAAGTACCACGATGTGCCGGACTACTCGGGGCTGATAAGCTGATTTTTTGAAGTAATATAAAGCCTTCAGTTCGCGCAGCGAACTCTCGGCCGCGCCCTACGGCAAGGTCGTGGGGCTCTGCCCCACACCCTGCAAGGGGCCTAACGCCCCTTGACCGCGCAAATAAATCACTAATTTACGTATAATAAAAACTTAGGAGGAAACTATCATGACTACAAGACAAGAAGCAGGCATCGTTGGCACCAAGGAGATTTTAGTGGGCGAAGGCCGCGAGTTCGAGCGCATCCGCCGCATCACCGGGTACCTGGTGGGCACCATTGACCGCTGGAACAACGCCAAGCGCGCCGAGGAGAAGGACCGGGTGAAGCACGGCATGGGCTGCCCCTGCGACCGGGAGGCCTGACGCCATGAACCTCCTGCTGGTCAACGACGACGGCCTCCACTCCCCCGCCCTCTGGGCCCTGGCCCTGGGCCTGTCCCGGGAGCACGCCGTCACCGTAGTTGCGCCCGCCAATAACTGCAGCGCCATCGGTCACGGCGTGACCCTCCATTCGCCCCTTTTCGCCCATCGGGAGGATTTCCCCCACGGCGTGCCGGCCTGGGCGGTGTCAGGGACACCTGCGGACTGCACAAGGCTGGGGCTTATGAACTTCGCGCCGGGCCCTGTGGATCTGGTGATAGCCGGCCCAAACCGGGGCTGCAATCTCTCCCAGGACCTGCTGTACTCGGGCACGGTGGCCGCGGCCCTTGAAGCGGCCATGATGGGTGTAAAGGCTATCGCCCTGTCGGCCCCCATAGACGCGGACGACCACCGCACAGTGGAGACCTTCCTGTGCATCTTCGACCTGCTGGACCTGGAGCAGGATTTTACAGAGGTGCTGAATATCAATATACCGGCCCTGCCCCTGGCGTCTGTAAAGGGAATCTGCTGGACGCCCCTGGGTAATAACCGCTGGCGGGGAGCCTATGAGAAGCGCCCCAACCCGGAGCCCGGCTTTGAGGGACAGAGCCTCTACCACCCGCCGTCACACCCGCCGGAGCGCTGCCCTGGGTCCGACAACGACTATGACCGGCTATATGACGGCTACATAACCCTGACCCCTCTGGGGTACAGCCTGCAGCAGCCCATAGAGGGCCGGAGGGCGATACCATGGGAGTGAGCGCCGCCAAGCTTCAGGTGGCGGGCCTTGAGCCGGAATCCATAGTGGACGGCCCCGGCATACGCCTCGCCGTCTTTGTTCAGGGCTGCCCCCATAAATGCCCCGGCTGCCATAACCCCCAGACCCACCCCTTTAAGGGGGGCACGGAAATGGCGGTAGAGGATATCTTCGCCCGGTTTAAACGCAACCCTCTTTTAAAGGGCGTCACTTTAAGCGGCGGCGAGCCCTTCTGTCAAGCCGAAGCCCTTGCGGAGCTTGCCCGGCTCGTCCACAGTGCCCGTAAAGACGTTGTGGTTTACACCGGCTATACCTACGAGGAGCTGGCCGCTTCGGAGGATCCGGCCGTACAGGCCCTCCTGTCCGAAACGGACCTTCTGGTAGACGGCCCTTTCATAGAGGAGCAGAAGGATCTGGACCTGCACTTTCGCGGCAGCGGCAACCAAAGGCTCATCGACATGGAAAAGACCCGGGCCCGGGGCCAAGTGGCCCTTTGGGAGCAGTAAATGAACAGACTGCAAAATTTGGAAAAACCCCATTGATTATTTCTTTGTGCTGTGATAAAATATAAATCAGAAATGTGCTTCAATTTATCCTAACACAATTTCATTTGCGAAAGGAGTCAATACAATCATGACCAACAACAAGACCATCCTCAACTGGCTTGAGGAAATGAAGGAGCTGGTCACGCCCGACAATGTGGTGTGGATCGACGGCTCTGAGGAGCAGATCGAGGACCTGCGCCGTCAGGCCTGCGAAACAGGCGAGATGATCAAGCTTAACCAGGAGAAGCTCCCCGACTGCTACTACCACCGCACCGCCGTCAACGACGTGGCCCGGGTAGAGGGCCGCACCTTCATCTGCTCCAAGAAGGAGGAGGACGCGGGCCCGACAAACCACTGGATGGACCCCGAGAAGGCCTATAAGATGCTCTTTGACATTGCCCGTGGCAGCTATAAGGGCCGCACCATGTATGTTATCCCCTACTCCATGGGCCCCATCGGCTCCCCCCTCGCCAAGATAGGCGTTGAGGTCACCGACTCCATCTACGTGGTGCTGAATATGTCCATCATGACCCGCACCGGCCAGAAGGTCCTGGACGTGCTGGGCGACAGCACCGACTGGGTGAAGGGTCTGCACTGCAAGGTAGACATTGACGAGGAGAAGCGCTACATCTGCCACTTTCCCGAGGACAACTATATCATCAGCGTCAACTCCGGCTACGGCGGCAACGTGCTGCTGGGCAAGAAGTGCTTCGCCCTGCGTATAGCCTCCTATCAGGCCAAGAACGAGGGCTGGATGGCCGAGCATATGCTTATCCTGGGCATCGAGAATCCCCAGGGTGAGGTCAAGTATGTCTGCGCCGCCTTCCCCTCCGCCTGCGGCAAGACGAACCTCGCCATGATGATACCCCCCGAGGGCTACCGTGAGAAGGGCTATAAGGTCTGGACCGTTGGCGACGACATCAGCTGGATGCGCCAGGGCCCCGACGGCCGTCTCTACGCCATCAACCCTGAGAACGGCTTCTTCGGCGTGGCCCCCGGCACCAATATGAAAAGTAACCCCAACGCCCTTATTTCCACCCAGAAGGGCACCATCTTCACCAACGTGGGCCGCAATCTGGACGACAACACCGTCTGGTGGGAGAGCCTTGACAAGAACCCGCCTGTAAATGCCCAGGAGTGGAAGGGCGCCGATGTGAACGGCCCCGAGTTTATCGCCGAGGGCAACAAGCTGGCCCATCCCAACAGCCGCTTTACCGCCCCCGCCAAGAACTGCCCCTGCATCAGCCCTGAGTTCGACAAGGGCGAGGGCGTGCCGGTGTCCGCCATCATCTTCGGCGGCCGCCGCCCCGACACCGTGCCGCTGGTCTACCAGTCCCGCAGCTGGGACGCCGGTGTGTTCGTAGGCTCCGTTGTGGGCTCTGAGACCACCGCCGCCGCCGCGGGAGCCGTAGGCGTTGTGCGTCGTGACCCCATGGCCATGCTGCCCTTCTGCGGCTACCATATGGGCGACTACTTCCAGCACTGGATCGAGATGGGCGAGAAGCTGGGCGACAAGGCCCCGAAGATCTTCAACGTCAACTGGTTCCGTACCGACGCGGACGGCCACTTCATCTGGCCCGGCTTCGGCGACAACTTCCGCGTTGTCGAGTGGATCCTCAAGCGCTGCGAGGGCAAGGTGGACGCCGTGGAGACCCCCATCGGCTTTGTACCCAAGGCCGAGGACATCAACCTGGAGGGTCTGGAGGACTTCTCCATCGACACTCTGAAGGACATCCTGGTGGTGGACAAGGCCGCCTGGGCCAAGGAGGCCGAGGGCATCGAGGAGTTCTACAAGCAGTTCGGCGACAAGCTCCCGGCGGCTCTCAAGGAGCAGCTGGCCGCGCTGAAGGAAGCCTGCAAGTAAGCGGGGTGCCCCCGCTGGCAACTTGCGCAGCTTAGAGCACTGTGGGCGGCAGGTCTTATGCCCGCGTTTATAGGTTGTGCTTAGCTTAGTAATAAAAAAGGCAGCCGGCTTCACAGCCGGCTGCCTTTTTAAATCTGTTAAGGAGCTATTCTCATGAATACCAAGCAAATTTCTGAACCTAAGAAAGACTATCTGGTATGCGAACAGAAGCTGGTCTACACGCTGCTCATGGCCAGCGCCGGTATGATGGGAGCCTATACCTATGTCCTCCGGGGCGGCGTGTTCTGCAACGCACAGACCGCCAATGTGTTGGTCATGGCGATAAACTTCGGGAGGGGCGACTGGCTGGGCGGACTATACTTTCTGATACCCATTTCTGCTTATCTGCTGGGTGCGTTTGTATCGGAAATATTACCCTCGCCGGTGAAGAAGCTGGGATTTCTCCGTTGGGACACCTACCTTACTATTTTTGAGGCCGCGGTACTGTTTCTCCTGGGCTTCCTCCCGCTGTCCGTGCCCCATCAGGTGGTGCAGGTCCTTGTAAACTTCCTCGCATCCATGCAGTACAACACCTTTCGTCAGGCGGAGGGAATTCCCATGGCCACCACCTTTTGCACCAATCATATCCGGCAGGTCGGGGTGGGCCTTGCCAAGGCGATCCGAAAGAAGGACCGCACGGCGCTGCGCCGGGGAATAATCCACGCGGGTATGGTCTCGGCTTTCCTCCTGGGCGCCGCGCTGCTGACTTATCTCTGCCCAATCCTAGAGGAAAAGGCAATCTGGCTTGCACTGATTCCCATGGGTATTGTGCTTACAAAGCTCCTCCGTGCTGATTTGGGAACGGAGCACCATATGCTGGACCGCAAGCCCTCCGGGCACTAGGCTGTCTTCTGCTATCGGTAAAGGGGCACCGGCTCCATGGCGGCCTTGCGGCGCTCAAGCTCAGCCTCGGGAATAAGCAGCTTTGAACTCTTATCCACGATTTTCTTCAGCCTAGTGTCCCAAACAAGAGTGGTCTCCATAAATGTAATGCCGTCCTGAGTAACTCCGTAGCTGGTCCATTTCTCCAACGCCATTTGTCTTCGCTCCTTTCGGTGATAGTATATGCAGAGGGGGTTGTACAGGTTGCTGGAGGGACAAAGCCTATATTTTCAAACAAGCTATTGACAATAAATAGAATTTTCTGTATACAGCGCATAATCAGCATAACCCTCTGCTGCTCTTATTATATATAGTAACGCATTTTCAAGCGCGTTTAATTATAAGGGAGCGGCGGGCGCTTTTTTGCGTCCGTCTGCGGAAAGGACGGGTCGAAATGGAGAGCAGTCTGAAAATCTGCGCCGCCTATATCCGGGTCAGCACCCATGACCAGGAGGAGTACAGCCCCGACAGCCAGCTGAAGCTTATAAGGGATTACGCCGGGAGGAACGGCTATGCCCTGCCGGAGGAGTTTATCTTCCAGGACGACGGCATAAGCGGGCGCACCGCCGAGAAGCGCCCGGGCTTTATGCGGATGATAGCCGCCGCCAAGGAGAAACCCCGGCCCTTTGAGACTATCCTGGTCTGGAAGTTCAGCCGGTTCGCCAGGAACCAGGAGGAGAGCGTCGTGTACAAATCCCTTCTGAAAAAGGAAAACGGCATCGATGTGGTCAGCATATCGGAGCCCCTGATAGAGGGCCCCTTCGGCGGACTCATCGAGCGCATCATCGAGTGGTTCGACGCCTTCTACAGCGCGAACCTTGGCGCGGAGGTCCGCCGGGGCATGACGGAGCGGGCCAGCCGGGGCCTGCCGGTAAGCGCCGCCCCCCTGGGGTATACATACAAAGATAAGTCATTTGTGGTTATTCCCGAGGAGGCCGACACTGTACGGGTCATCTACCGCGACTTTCTAAGCGGCGTCCCCATTATAGCCATAGCCAAGAAGCTGAACAGCCAGGGCCTTCGTACAAAGCGGGGCGGCCCCTGGGAGAACCGCACGGTACGGTATATCCTGACAAATCCAGTCTATACCGGCAAGGTGCGCTGGTGCAGCGAGGGCGCCAACGATTACCACCGCTCCACCCTTCTGGAGGGTACAAGGATCGTGGAGGGCGAGCATGAGGCCATAATATCCCAGGAGGAATTTGACCGGGCCCAGCGGCGAATGGAGGACTATCTCAAGCGCTATAGGGGCACGGCCCGTAAGACCCAGCGCCAGGAGGTCTCCCATATGCTCCAGGGCCTGGTGAAATGCAGCGCCTGCGGCGGCACCCTCAGCTTCACTGGCACAGGCATGAACTGCGTGCGGTATGTCCACGGCAAGTGCAAAATGTCCCACTATATCACGGTGAAAAAGCTTGAGGAGCTTGCTCTCGGCTCTATTGAGGACCAGATGAGCGGTTTAAAGTTAAACATTATCCCCCGCCAGCGCACTGACCTGGAGGCAGAGCGCCAGCGCCTGGAGCAGCTGTTACGGCGCGAGGAGGCAGTCCTTGGCCGTTATAAAGAGGCCTACGCCGCCGGTGTGGACAGCCTGGAGGAGTACCGCGAGCATAAAGCCGCCAGCAGTAAGCGCACCCAGGAGGTGCTGAAAGCTCTGGAGAAGCTCAAGCGGCCGGCCGGTGCCGGCCCAGCTGCTTTCTCGGAAAAGCATAGAGAGGTATCCAGGGCGCTGAAGGAGGGGGAACTGACTGGCCAGGAGAAGAATCTGCTGCTGCGCGGGTTTGTGGACCATATGGTTTTTTATAAGGCCATGAAGAAGGTGGAGGTGGTATATTATGTGTAGGGTGCAGAATACCCGGAAAATTTTTCTATCACGTCTTGACATATGGCGGGCCACACGGTGAAATAGGCGCGTCCCTAAGGTATCTTAGCCAGAGGTACGCCATGCCCTACCCGGAACTTAGCGCTATACTGACGGATATAGGTAGTGAAGCCCCTGAAATGCGGCGTTTTGCGAAGTAAGGCATTTTCAGGGGCAAATGCTTTTTTTGCTACTGTCGCAACCGTAAAGCTCCATTTCATTGGGAGCAGGTTCAGATAAACGTCTATGTTATCCCGGTCATGTACCACCATCTTATCCAGGATATGTGTGTAAAACTCGTCCTCGGCCTCCACGCCGTTTATGATTTCCTGAATAGCTTTCGTAATTTCTGCAATCAGCTCCTGCTGCTGGCGTACCATCTCCTGCTGTTTTTCAATGCTGTCGATCACCGATTGTAGCCCGTCAATTTCACTGTCGCACTTTGCCCGCGCGGCGGTAAATTCCTCTTTCGTCACATCCCCGGACATATAGAGGTCAATGAGCTTGGTGCGCCTATCCTCGATGGCTTTTATCTGCGTTTCCAGTTTTTCCATGCCCGTGCCGGTGGTGTCCATGGCGATGATGGACTTGATAACGGAGAGCAGATTATCCGTGATTTTCTGCCGGTTCAGCTTTAACTCCCTGGTGACAAGGCACATGATATGAACTGCGTCCTCGTTGCGGATGCTCGGCCCGGAGCAGCCCACCTGATTGCCCGCCTTGTCAACATGAGGACTGCCGTGGGTGGCGGCCTCATAGCAGCGCCACGCCTTGTAGCGGCTCCCGTCCTTGCGGGTCTTGTACCGGGCCACATAGCTGGCCCCGCAGCACCCGCACTTGATTTTCCCGGAGAAAGGGTAGCGGTTGCTGTGCTTGGCCTTGCCCTCCTGGGAGAGTGAGCGCTCGTCTAAAATGCGGTTGGCCTCGTCGAACAGCTCCCGGGAGATGATGGGTTCGTGGTGGTCTTTGATGATGACAAATTCCTCTTGTCCTTGGTTGTACTTCTTTTCGTGGGATAGGAAGTCTGGCGTAAAGGTTTTCTTCTGTACTAAGTCGCCGCAGTATTTTTCGTTGCGCAGCAGCCGGAGTATGACGGTGTTCTGCCACTCCTTCACCCGCATGGGCCGGACGCCTTCCTCCCGAAGCTCACGGGCAATCACATGGGTGCCCTTGCCTTCGTTGACAAACTTGTGGAAGATAAGCCGCACGACCTTAGCGCCTTCCTCGTTGACGGTCATTTTGCCGTCCTTCACATCGTAGCCCAGCATACTGCGCCCGAACACAACGCCCTGCTCCATCTGGCGCTTCTGTCCCCATTTCACACGCTCGGAGGTCTTGCGGCTTTCCTCCTGTGCGATGGAGGACATAATGGCAAGGCGTAACTCCGCGTCGCCGTCCAGGGTGTTAATGTTGTCATTCAGAAAGATAACGCCGACACCGTGCTTTTTGAGGTCGCGGGTGTAGAATATGCTGTCCAGCGTGTTACGGGCGAAGCGGGAGATTTCCTTGGTGATGATCAGGTCGAAATCGCCGTTTTTGGCGCAGGCGATCATGCGGTTAAACTCTTTGCGCTTCTTGGTGTTCGTGCCTGAGATACCCTCGTCCGCGAAAACCTCATAAAGTTCCCAGTCAGGATTCCGCTCGATATACTGGCGAAAATATCGCTGCTGGCTCTCAAATGAGTTTGCCTGATCCTCGTTGTCCGTGGAGACGCGGCAGTAAGCGGCTACGCGCTTTTTCTTGTCCACCAGCTTATATTCCTGGTTCATGAGTTCATACCGGTTCATGGCTTTACTCCTTTCCCAGCGGGCATTGCCGCCGTTATTCCCATTGTAAATTGAGCGCCGCACTATGTCAAATGTGCGAAAGAAATCTATGTAAAAACGCCAAGCTATGCTCGGCGCTGGTTTTTTTGGCTTTGTATATTCCTCTTTTCAAGCTCAACTATGCAGCGCTGCCGCTGGGATAAAGTCAGCAGTCCCCGCCGCTCCAAGGAAAGAAGCACGGCCTTTTGGACATTCAGCAGAAACGCAGCGTGTTCCTGCTCTGTCAGCTCCGGAACTGGCGCGCCGGCATATACAAACTCTCTATGTTTCAGCAGCGGACACCTCCCCCGCTTCCACTATATGAGCTGCCGGTTGTCCAATAGTACGGGGACAGCGAAGATTGATACTGACCGCCAGAGCACGGTTCATACCGTCGATGTGTTGCGGTTGTAGGTGGCCGATGTACTTTCCTAAACGGTGCTTGTCTATGGTACGAAGCTGTTCCATCAAAATAACAGAGGGCAGCTCCAGACCGTCCTCGCCATCTATAAAGTAGTGAGTAGGCAGGCGGGGCTTCACTCCCACTTTGCTGGTAATAGCAGCGATAATGACCGTAGGGCTGAACCGGTTGCCGACGTTGTTCTGGATAATCACCACCGGGCGGTAGCCCTCTTGCTCTGAGCCTACACCTTTGCCAAGATTGGCATAGTACATATCGCCGCGCGAGTATGTTCTTTGCATGAAAAACGACCTCCTTTGCGATTATAGGCGGCGCAAAGCCACCTATGTAAAGCCAAGCAGCAGAAGCCCTACTGCTTGGCTGAATTTCTATTCTATAACCCATCAAACGGCTGGCAGCATACCAGCTCCACGGGAATCACACCCCCGCGAGGTTCTCTCGCGACCGCCCCCATTGCCTGCGACGGCTTCACGACCGAAAATCGCTAATCACGCTCGGGCTGTGGCTGGACGGGAGTATCATTGTCCCCATTACCGGTCATCGCCCCACCGGGAGCCGCCAGATGGTTATAGCTTGGCTGTAATCGCTCCCTGGCGGTGAAACAACAGAAGTCAGAAAAGTAGTGTCCCTTCGTTGCTTTTCACCGGCAGATCATGGCGCAGCCGCTATGGTGGCTTTTGCTCGTCACAAAGGTAATGGGAAAGTATTTGACGGATGGGTATTCGGTTGTCAAAGGTCGGCCCATCCGCCAAAAACAGGAAGTGGGCAGAGAGTTTTCGGTTCTCTCTGCCCACTTCCTCACTTAAAAGGGAAATTTAGCCCCTCAAGCCAATATTTTTTTGATTTTTTTCAAAGCTGAATCAATGGAGCGTTTGACTGGCATAATTGTACATCCCTCTAGTCGGGATATCTGTTCGTAGGTCAGCCCCTGGAAATAGTACAGTGTCAGCCTGCGCCGTTGCGTTTCAGGCAATTCACTGATGGCCTTATGTAACTGCTCATACTCCAGGTTCTGCAAAACAGTATCCTCTACAGATTCCGGGTAGTGGACAGCGCGACGATTTATGGCCTGCTCTGTCTGCTCCAGGTGTTCAATATGCCTGTCCCACTCATTGAGGGCGGCAAGGTCGTCAAGCTCAAACTGGTCTAGCGCACCATACAAGTCAGCAGTGATTTCCAGCTCATGCCAAGCCCCTTGCCCATCGGAAAACGCCAGATAATACCTGCCGTCCCTTTTGCAAATCGTGTAGGGGTTATATTTGTCTTTCCTTCTTTTCGGATAGTTTTTATCCAAGGTCTGTTCCTCCAATCAATCTGAAATTTTGAAAGTTCAGATTGACCGGGGGGCCACGGCAGCGGAAAACGCCGCTGGAAATAAAAATGCACCTGCATAGCGGCGCAGGCCGCTGTACAAGTGCATTTACTTCATAAATTATATGGACTGACAGTTCAGAATCAAGGAGCAAAAGCCCCTGGGCCGGCCGATAGATTTTTTTGGCTGGCCACCTCCATACCAGCGCATAGAAAGCCCTCCAATCCCAAAAGCCTGGGTTTGGAGGGCTCTGCATAGCACATCGCCCCGCCAAAACCAAGTTTTTTTATTTGGCGGGGTCAGTGCAGATATTCAATTCGGAAATCAGAGAACAATTAGTTCATGATAATTTGAACCTGTATGCCATTATCAAACCTCCCAAAATCTCTATAATGGTTGTAGGAGGTGAACCTATAGTGCAGAATGAAGCTGAAATATTCGGAGCGGTACTGAAAGCTGCTCGTCAGGAGGCTGGGCTTACGGTAGAAGCCTTGGCAGAACGGATCGGAGTTAGTGAGAGGTACATATACCGGCTTGAGAACAATGGCAGTACGCCGGGGTATGCCCTACTTTACAAGCTGATCCGGGAGTTGGCAATATCGCCGGACTTGCTTTTCTACCCGGAGAAATCTACGCAGGATTCCGAGGTGGACGCCTTGATCCGCAAGCTGGCGACCTGCGACGAGCGTGCGATTAGGGTAGCCAAAGCGACTATCCAATCTTTGATTGACACCGCACCCAGGCAAGAACCCTAAGAAGCAAAAGAGCCGACGACTTGTGATTACTCACAAACTCATCGGCTCTGCGTCTTATGCGTCTGGTTCTTTGATGACTACTATCTTCGAATCTTTAGCTTGTATAAGAATTTCCTGCTTGCATTTGGGGCAATAAAGAGGATGGATTAAGCTGACTGAACACTTTTGCGGAATTGATAGCATTGCGCTGCCCATTTCCTTTCCCTGCCAGTCCGGTCATATAGACAAAGTAGTATTCGATACCAGCCTCATCCAGCTTGTGGCATTGCTCTAAAATTTCAGCGGACGTATAGCCCTTGTTTGCCAGCCGGAGCGTTTCATCGTCACCGCTTTCTGTGCCAATACTCAGCCCGTTGATACCCATGGCCCGGAGCTTCTTTAGCTGCCAAACCTCTTTGTCCCGAATGTCCCGAATACTGGCAAACATGGCAATGGACTGGCATTTGATGAGATATTCCCGGACGGTCAAGGCGCGCAGTTTAAGGTTATCGTAACTCATGGCAAAAGGGTTCGCGCCAGTAAGAAACACCCGCCGGGCATTGGGCTGATAGCTCTTGATTTCCGCTAAATCCTCCTCAAATTCATCCATGGGGGACATTCGGAATTTCTCGTCTTTGTAGAGGCTGCAAAAGGTACATTTGTTGTGGGTGCAGCCGGAAGTCGCCTGCAAAATAGCAGACTGCGATTCATACGGCGGACGCCATGTTCTTCCAGTGAAATGCATATAAATTCCCCCTTACAGATGACGGAGGTTCCTGCGGTAATCCCGCAATTTTTCCTCGCCCACCGTGTCAATGATTTTTTTGATTGCCGTAATCAGCGCGCCCCTATCCTCCGGCAAGAAGCCGTGAAGCTGGAACGCATTAGTGACTCCCAGCGCGGCAAACTGCGTGGGAATATCAAGGCTTTCGATCAAAGTGCGGATTTCCCGGTACTTCTCCACTTCGCTTTCCTCCTGCCAGTTGCCCTGCTGGATTTCTTGATATAGCTCGGAATCCGGGTAAATTGTCAGCATATTTGCTCCAATTAACTGAGGGTGCAGCTGATTACAGACAGCGGCGGTAGCCTTCGCGCCTATCTCACCCCGGCCCGCACCAGAAATGCTCACCAGATAGAAGAAATTGTAACGGATACCCGCCCTGTCCAGCCGGGTACACTGCTCCACAATATCAGCAGCGGCGTAACCCTTGTTCATAAAGCGCAGGGCCTCGTCGTCACCGGTTTCAATACCGATGGTCAGGCTGTCATACCCGCCTTGGGCCAGCGCGGTAAGGTCACTGTCGGACTTTAACGTGATGTCCGTCACCCGCGCAAAACAGCCTATGGTCTGCACCGTGGGCACATATTTGCGGACAAGTTCAGCGATAGCCAGCAGGCGCTTGGCTTTAAGCACAAAGGGATTTGCCCCGGTGAGGAAGGCCCGCTGGAACCCCTTTTGTTCTGGAATGCCCTGTAGACGAGCGGTCAGCTTGGCGATGGGATCTGTACGCCAAAGCTGCGCCTCCTGCAAGTCGCACTCGATGTCCTCCATGGGCGACATTCTGAATTTGAACGGCAGGTCATTGTAGAGGGTACAGAATTTGCACTTATGGTGTGTGCAGCCCGCCGTGACTTCCAGCAGCAGCGAGGACGCTTCATAGGGCGGACGCCAGATAGTTCCGGTGAATTTCATGGTGAAAACCGCCTTCGTTTGCACCCATTATAACCCGATACGGGATTAATTCAAGTACGGTACTTTTTTGTAGTACCTTGATTCATACGGCGCTATGGGGTATAATGTTGGCAAAGAGGTGTTGCCCTATGAGAAAAACCGAGCAAGCGGTTGAGCGCTGCAAAACCATGTCCACGCTGCAAAAAATCCTGGGCGGTAAGTGGAAACTGGAGATCCTCTACTACATCGCCTTTCACGACATCCGGCGGTTTGGCGCGCTGCGGCGGCAGTTGGGGGAGATTACGGAATCCTCGCTGACAAAGCAGCTGCGGGAGTTGGAGGCGGATGGGTTCCTTATTCGGCATGATTTTCATGAGGTGCCGCCGCGGGTGGAATACACATTGACGGAGCTGGGCAAGAGTTTTATGGATGTGATCGATTACATGAAAAATTGGGGATATAATAACCTGCCGAGTGGTGGGGAGGAATAGTCCACTCTTTTTTCATTTTTCCTTTTGAATGACAACCTTTAGTCCATTGGCCTTAATAATGCTTTCATTCTTGCACTTTGGACAAAAAAGCGGAAAATTTACCAGAACTGAATCTTTCCGCAACTTTACCCGCGTTTTATTGCCGCAGACAGGGCAATGTATCCATTGAGTTTCTGCCATCATAAAAAGACCTTCTTTCATTTGCTTATGATGTGTTATTCCCTGGGCGTAATCACGATACCATCGGCATTATCCGGGTCTTTCAGTGTATAGGTAAATCCACCATCCGATTGAACATCCGAACTGTCCTCCCCACCCGGTTCCAATGCGGAATCATCAATTTCAACGGATTTTGCCCCGTCGTTATCGTCATTGCCGCTGTCGTTGTTATTGCAGGCAGACAGCAAAATCAGGCAGGACAGTGTGCTCATAAAGATAATCAAGTCTTGGGCTTTGATTTAGGGTTATAAAATGCACTCTCGATACGCATTTTGTCCAAATAATCCACGTATTTCGGGCTGTACATAGGTTTCTTACGAATTTTGTAGCCGTTTTGTAGCCAGCTATTTTATACGTACTAACCGTTCGCAACGACTTATTTTGAATGATTTGCAGCGGGTTTCGGTATGATTCCTGCCAATAATCACCCGGAAATTGACCGCCTGATTCACCTCAAAAATCATCTTGGAGGTATGACCATGAGCAAACTTATATCCTATCAATTCAACATAGACACAGCCTGCGTAGAATTGGTTTTTGACGATAGAAGCCAGATTTCCATTGACTTCACCGCCGTTGAAAACGAAGTTGCCGATAACCGCTTCCAGCGGTCAGAGCTGGATTATCTGATCTACAACGACCCGCTTGCTTATGCCGATCTGATTCTGAACAGCAAGCTGAACGTCCTGTTTGAACAAACCGACATACATGGTGTATCCCTCCTGTTACAATATATTTGTCCCCAAAAGGTGGCAGCCAGCCACAGTGTCGGGACATCTCGTTGCCAAAGCTGTTAGAATGGAAGGGCAATGGCCTGGCGTATCCTTCCAAGAGCAAAGCGCTCGAAAGAAAGTTCGCCAGCCATCCTCCCATTCGCAGCGTTCGATTTGTGCAGGTAGAGTGCCTACACGGTTCACTCGCGTCAGCAAACAGATGGAATCGGTGATGAGAAAAGGATGGATTGCCGTTGTAATCAATGTATCAGGGAGGATTCCGAAATGTACGCTGTGGGAGTGGATGTTTCTTGCGGGTGGAGCACCGTAGCGGTGCTCCGGTCGAAGACGGATATTGTGATCCGTCCATTCAATGTGGCACACAACAGCCAGGGATTTACCAGTCTCCTGGAAAAATTGAGCGTCCTGGACGGTGAAGTTAAGGTTGTCATGGAGCACACCGGCAATTATTATGAGTCCATCGCCAATGTGCTGTATAGGAGCGGCCTGTGGGTCTCGGCAGTCAACCCGCTGCTGATTCGGGAATATGGCGGCAATTCTCTGCGTAACGTCAAGACGGATAAAGCAGACGCAAAGAAAATTGCCCGGTATGCCCTTGACAACTGGGAAGAATTGCGGCAATATACACCTATGGATACAATTCGCTATCAACTCAAGACCCTGAACCGCCAGTTCCAGCTGGCCAGCAAGAACCGCACTGCCTGTTCCAACAACCTGATTGCCCTGCTGGAGCAGTCATACCCGGGGGTGCGGTCTTTATTTAACAGCCCAGTACGGCTTGATGGCAGCCAGAAATGGGTGGATTTTGCCAACACTTTCTGGCACGTGGACTATGTTGCCAAGCTCAGTCTGAACGCTTTCACAGAGCGTTACCGAAAATGGTGCAAGCGCCATGGCTATAATTTCAGCGTGACAAAAGCCGCCGAAATCCACGAGAATGCCAGGACGCTGTTCCCGCTGGTTCCCAAATCGGATACCACCAAACTGCTGGTAAAAGAGGCCATAACGCAGCTCAACACGATTTCTCACACAGCCGAGGCCTTCCGCGCTGAAATGAACCGTTTGGCGGCCCAGCTGCCGGAATACGAAACCGTCATGAAAATGACGGGCGTCGGCCCTTCTGCCAGCTCATGGCGGAGATCGGCGACCTCCGGCGCTTTGCACACCAGAAGTCCCTGGTGGCCTTTGCCGGCACTGACCCTGGCAGAAATGACTCAGGTTCCAGGGAATCCAACAAGGGCAGGACCAGCAAACGCGGCTCGCCTCATCTGCGCAAAACTCTGTTTGTCATCATGTCCATCCTGCTCCAGCTAAAACCCGAGGACGATCCTGTTTACCAATTCCTGGATAAGAAACGTGGCGAGAACAAGCCTTTCTACGTTTACATGACTGCTGGCGGCACCAAGTTCCTGCGTATTAACTACGGCAGAGTCCGGGATTGCCTCAAAGAGAAGGGCCTCTGGGACGAGCCTTTGATGGACTGACGCAAATAATCTTTGCCTTCTGGTTGCTGCTTTTCGGTGGCGGCCTGTTTGCTGTACTCATTTTTTGCTTTCACTTTCTCCCATCTTTTTTGCTTTGGGGGCTTGATTTTTTATTTGCAGGCTTTCTGAGAAGATAAATTCGTTTGTCAGCCCATATCGGCGGCAAGAGCCTGGTCGATGAGCTTTTGCAGCGTCTCCGCCTGCTTCTTTTCCGTGATGGCGCCTACGATGGGGTCACCCACGATATTGCCGTTGCGGTCAACCACATAGGTGGTGGGGTAGGCAAAAATGTTTGTAGTGAACTTTCCCGCCTCGCCGTCGGAAGCGAAATACACATTCTGGTAGGTCACGCCCTTCTTGGCCAGTACATCTTTTGCTTCGGAAATTGCCGCTTCATCGCCATCCAATGTGAAGGTGTTGACACCGATGAGTGCGCCGCCCTTCTTCGCAAGCTCCTTGTTCAGTGCGTCCAGCTCGGAAAGCTCGCCCACGCAGGGATTGCAGGTGGTGAACCAGAAATTCACCACGGTGACGGCGTTGGCGGAGAACAGCTCGTCGCTCTTCACCGTGTTGCCATCCAGGTCCTTGCCCTCAAAGGCGGGGAATTTCTGCATGCTGCCGTCATCAGGCGGCGTGGTCATGTCGCTGCCTGCGGGCACGCTCATAGCGCCATCCGTAGATTGCTGTGCCGCCTCGGGGTACTTTTTCTCTATCATGGTCAGCTTGTTTTCAATCTCACGGATCTTCTCCGCCGCCTCCTTGAGCAGCTTCAGCTCATCCTCCGTAAACTGATCTTTGGAACCTTCGATGGTGTCCAACAAGAACTCACCATAGTTTTTGCCGTCCTCCTGCATGGTCATGCCCTTGTCGGCCGCCATGAAAACCTTTTCCCAAAGCGCTGTGTCCTCCGAGAGAATGGCATTTTCCTGCGCCATCAGCTCCTTGTACATGGCAACCGCTTCCTCGGCATTCTTCGGTTCGCTGCTCATTCCGTCCACTTTGTCTCCGCCCTTTGTGCCGCAGGCTGCCAGAGAGAGCACCATCAGTGCAGTAAGCAGCAGCGCCAGAATTCTGCCGGCAGTATTCGTCCTATTTATCTTCATTCGTTTTATTCCTCCCTGTTATTGTTGTTTGTCTGTAGCGTTTCCGCTGCTTTTGCCTTATCTTTACCGTCTCCGAAGCCGTAGCGGAAGCACACGGCTTTCGTCGGACAGGCGCGGATGCACATTCCGCAGCGGATGCACTCGGTATGGTTGGGCGTTTTCGTCACATCCACATCCATCTTGCAGGCTCTGGCGCATTTCCCGCAGGAGACGCACTTATTCTTATCCACCTTCATCTGGAAGAGGGACACCCGGTTGAACAGCGCGTAGAACGCGCCAAGCGGGCAGAGCCACTTGCAGAACGGTCGGTAGAACAGTACGCTCAGCGCAATCACCGACAGCAGGATGCTGAATTTCCATGTAAACAGCTTGCCCAGCGCCGCCCGGATGCCGGAATTGGCAAGGGACAGCGGGATGGCTCCCTCCAGCACGCCTTGGGGGCAGAGGTATTTGCAGAAGAACGGGTCTCCCATGCCAATATCGTTCACAAGGAACGCCGGTAGCAGGAAAACCATCACCAGCAGGACAGCGTATTTCAGGTATGTCAGCGGCTTCAGCCTTTTTGTGGAAAGCTTCTTAGTGGGGATTTTGTGCAGCAGCTCCTGAAACCAGCCGAAGGGGCATAGAAAGCCGCAGATAAAGCGCCCCAGCAGCACGCCCAGCAGAATGAGGAAGCCTGTGATATAGTAGGAGAAGCTGAACTTGGAAGACCCCACCACCGCTTGAAACGCCCCGATGGGGCAGGCCCCGGACGCCGCCGGACAGGAGTAGCAGTTCAGCCCCGGCACGCAGACGGTCTTCCCCGTCCCCTGATACAGTCCGCCCTTGAGAAAGTTCGGCAGATGCAGGTTGGTCAGCAGCGTCGCCCCCGCCTGAATCCAGCCCCGGAAGCGGGACATGGTCTGTGAAACGCCTGAAAACTTTTTACCCAATGCCCACACACTCCAGACATAATTTGATTGCTTTGCTCAGCACTGTCGCCGCCTCGCCCCGCCAGACACCAAAGCACAGCATGGCGGCTCCGGCCATCAGCAGCACGATCTGCGCCGCGGCCTTTTTCCCGCAGCTCATTTTTCATCACCCTTTCCGA
The DNA here is from genome assembly GCF_002201475.1 of Acutalibacter muris. Taxonomy (NCBI): domain Bacteria; kingdom Bacillati; phylum Bacillota; class Clostridia; order Eubacteriales; family Acutalibacteraceae; genus Acutalibacter; species Acutalibacter muris. Next base: position 2,873,894 of record NZ_CP021422.1, read on the forward strand.
TTTTCTGCCCCCATCATAGCGCGGGAGAGTTAAAGTCTCTGTTAAAAACGAAAACTTAACGCAAACCTTATCTGTTTTTGCTATAATGAAAGCAACACAAAAACGAAGAAATAAAAAGGAGGGCTCTCATGCACCTTTTAGTAATTGAAGATGAACGCGCCCTGTGCGAGACCATCGTTCGCAGCCTGCGGCGGCTGGCCTACAGCGTGGACTACTGCTATGACGGCGAAAAGGCGCTGGCGCTTCTGGGCGTAGAACGATACGATCTGGTGCTTCTTGATCTGAATCTGCCGAAAAAGGACGGCATGGCGGTGCTGCGCACCCTGCGGCAGACCGACCGGGAGACGCGGGTGCTGATCCTCTCCGCCCGCAGCGAAGTGGAGGACAAGGTGCAGGGGCTGGATGCCGGGGCGAACGACTATCTGGCGAAGCCCTTCCACTTGGCGGAGCTGGAGGCCCGCATCCGCAGCCTGACATTGCGGCAGTTCATCCAGCAGGATGTGCTGCTAAGCTGCGGAGGCCTGACCTTTGACACCCGCTCCCGTACCGCCACCGTCAACGGGCAGACGCTGACGCTCACCCGGAAGGAAACGGGAATCCTGGAATACCTGATGGTGCATCAAGGAAGGCCAGTAAGTCAGGAGGAGCTGATGGATCACGTTTGGGACAATAGCGTGGACAGCTTCAGCAATTCCATTCGCGTCCACATCTCCGCCCTGCGCAAAAAGCTCCGCGCCGTGCTGGGCTATGACCCCATCCGCAACCGCATCGGCGAGGGCTATCTGATGGGAGGCGAGGAGGAATGAAGCGGCTTTCCCTGCAGTGGCGCATCACGCTGATGTCCGTCCTGCTCATCGGCATCACCTGCGTGGCCATGAATTTGCTGCTGTGCTCCTCCGGTGTGTACTATATGGACACCATTGCGGACAGTTTACAAGGCGGCGGCACGGTGATCCTGAATGATGGCGGAGCGGCGAGCTTTGACCCGCAGCTCATAGCGCCCAACGAGGAGTTGACCATCGTCATCGATGGGGTGCAGGGGCACTTCCGCACCACCAACTGGTACATCACGGCGGCGGTAACGCTGCTCAGCGGCATCCTCGCCTATTTCGTCAGCGGACGCGCTCTCAAGCCCCTGCGCAGCTTTACCTCGCAGGTGGAGCAGGTGCAGCTGAACAATCTTGCCGATATGAGGATCGATGAAGATGCTATTTCGGAGTTCCGGCAGCTGAGCCGCTCGTTCAACCAGATGCTGGAGCGGCTGAACAACGCCTTTTCCGCCCAGCGGCAGTTCACCGGCAACGCCGCCCACGAGCTGCGCACGCCACTGGCACTAATGCAGGCGCAGTTGGAGCTGTTTTCCGCGGAGCATCCTGATGTGCGACCGGAGACGGCGGAGTTCCTCACGCTTTTGCGTGAGCAGACGGAACGGCTGATACAGATGACCAGGACACTGCTGGAAATGAGCAATCTGCGGCAGGTGGCGCGGAACGAGCGGATCCAGCTCGCTCCCATGATCGAGGAGATCTTCACAGATCTTGCGCCGCTCTCAGATAAGCTCGGCGTCACGCTGACGGCGGAGGGCGACGGCATTATGACCGGCAGCGATGCACTGATCTACCGGCTGATCTTCAACCTGACGGAGAATGCTGTCAAGTACAACCGGCCGGGCGGCTCGGTACGGGTTTCTGTCACTCAGGAGTTGGAAAAGCTCCTGCTCCGCGTCTCCGACACCGGCTGCGGCATCCCGGAGGTGTATCAGCGCAGTATCTTCCAGCCCTTCTTCCGGGTGGACAAGTCTCGCAGCCGGGAATACGGTGGCGCAGGACTGGGGCTCTCACTGGTATGGGAGATCGCCGACCTCCACGGCGGCTCCGTTTGGGTAGAGAAAAGTTCGGAGAAGGGCACTACCATTGCGGTGGGGTTGCCAACGCAACAATCAACGAAGCCCTAAAACCCTTTTATTCGTTTTTCGCCGCTTCGCTTGCCGCCCTGCGGCGTTCCTCTCTGTATGGGGCGGTCAGCCGGAAAGAGAAGCGTCCCTTTTCAATCTCAAATTCCTTGCAGCCCGTGTCCGGGTCTACGTCCGTCAGCTTGCAGACGGCAGGGTGTTTGCGGCTGTATGCGGTCAGCCTGTTTTTGAGGTCGGTGTTGTGGGTGCGGATGAAGATGGTGGGGCCTTTCTCGTCAAAATAGATTTCGGTGGTCTTTTCCTGCTTGGTAGGTCCTGTTCTCATAGGCTTATCCTTTCTGCGGCTCTGTCACGCAATAGGGGTGTTTTTCGGGGATTTTCTTAGGCTCTTGACTTGGGAAAAATGGCGATTTTCAAACAGGAGCGCGCCGGACGATGTCTGCCCTGTCCGACGCGCTCCCCTTCGATAAAATGCGTTTTTTCCGGCTCTACACAGGAATCAGCGAGCTTCGTCCCTCGTGACCGCTTTTTCTCTGAGCGGATGGAAGAATCGCCACAGATTATTACGCTGAATTACATCCTCATAGCTGCGGACTTTCCCGCGTAGCTCCGTATTTTCACGCTCCAATTCTGCCGCACGGAGCTTGCTGTGGACAGATTTATAATCAGAAATTTCCTGTTTCAAACTGTCAATCTCAGCCTTGAGCTTTGCAATCAGTTTGTTTGCCGCATCCACCGCCTTTTTCAGTTTGGATTCCTTTTTCTCTGCTGTAACATACTTCTTTGCCAGAGTGGAAAGTCGGTCAAAGTCCTCACGCTCCACGGCAACTTTGGATGAGAAGGGAATGGACGTTGCCACGATTTTTTCGATAGACCGCACATCGACCCGCTGATTCTGGATTTTTTCAATTTTGCTCCCAAGCGTTGCTGCCTGTTTTTCCTGCTGACGGTTCTGCTCTGTGAATTCTGCCAGCCGCGCCTGTTCCTGCTGCACCTTGAACTGCGTCACCGTCAGATGTTCCTCGGAGCTGCCGCGTTCGCCTCGCTCCACATCGTCATACCCTGCCTTTCGCATGGCAGCGAAGAAATCATTTTGCAGAACGGAATAGGATTTTTGGAGCACAGTTTTCCCGTTTGCGTTCAGCAGCGGTTTCCCATGCTCGTCCAGCGCGGGCTTGGAACCCCACTTTTTGCTCAAGCCGAAGTGTCCCGCGCAGGACAAAGATGTGTTCCTCCACACCGTCATTATGCTTCTCTGAGGAATGTCTGCACCCTGGATCAAACTCAATATAAAAGGTTTCCACACTCCGCACCGGGTCGTAGGTGAACAGCGGATATGCCCGCATTTTACCGCTGTCGCCTAGAATTACCGTAGACGGCTCCGGGCCGACAACCGTATATTCTGCCTGCGGTGCCTCCAGAAAGTAGGACAGCGGCGCTTTCAGCCCGGTGGCAATTTTCCAGAGGGTCGTCACTGTGGGTACGGACTGTCCTCGCTCGATTTGGCCCAGCATGGGCTTACTCACATTGGTCAGGGCTGAAGCTTCATCCAGGGAGAGGGCGCGGGTGGTGCGGAGAGTTTTCAGCTTTTCTCCGATTTTTAGGTTTGTGGGTTCTATGGTTACCACCGCCTTGTATGTTTTTATGCTTTACAAATCAATTATAACATACAAGGGGCAGGGATTCAACTGCAAAAAAGCAAGTATGTAGCAGCCGCCTCATGGCGGCTGTCTGGCTAGTAGGCTGGCGTCCCAAATCCGAGAATCTCATAATACCCTATGGTGTATCGGTTCTCCTGGCACATATCGCCGGAATTACCCTCAACAGTGTATACGACACCGTTCTCGACTTTCTCCACGATCCCCACATGGTCGGAATCACCGTCCTGTCCATTTTCATCGTTCCAGTCAAAGAAGATGATATCCCCAGGCCGAGGTTCATGGTTTCTGTCCTGCCACAAGCCCCTATCCTTGAACCACTGGACACCGGTGCCACACCCGGCAAACTTGGGAATAACACCGGCGTCGATATACCCGCACTCATTAGCACACCAACTGACAAAGCAGGCGCACCACTCCACGCGGGAGCCGAAGCCGTACCACGACCAGTACGGTTGACCACCCACATTGCCAAGCTGGGAGAGCGCTACCGTAACAATTTCGCCATCGCCGGTGCCGATACCATAAAGCACAGCGCTCCACATACTGCGGTTGCCCTCTGCCAACAATTCGGCAAGCTGCTTGCGCTGGTCAGCATTGAAACGGAAATAATCTGCCATTTCATCGGCGGTCTTGTGGCTGATGTGGATATAGAGCGTTGTCCTGTTAGTGGTAGTCGTGGTCTGAACAATATGGCCGTTCCCATCGTCCGTTTCAGTCACCACCGTATCTGTGGACGTTTCCACGCGGGACGATATCTCGTTCATCTGCCAAAAGATATCCTTTAGGAGCTCCTTCTTGGAATCATCCATGGAGGCTACCTCCTGGGCATTGTCCGGGTCGGTGGTGGTCTTGACCGCATACACGGCAAGCACCTCCGGCCACACAGCGCGGGAGCCGGACATCTCCAGCACATCATGCCGGGTGCTGGATTTGATTGTGTCCAACCGGGCTTCATAGTCCTGATTGATTTCCTGCACCGCTGTCCGCATAGTCTGCCCGGTGCCGGTGTCCTCGCCGGAGAAAAATATCCCGAAGCAGGAACCGACCAGCAGGCCGATCAAGCAAATGACGATGATCGCCACAACAGCCACCCAGCCACCAGCAATCAGGGCGCTAATTAAAGCCTTTGTTGCGGCGATTATGGCCTTGACTGCCGAAACAGTAGCCCTGACTGCCGCTTTTAGCGCGGTGACAGTAGCTTTCGCAGCAACGCGAGCGGCCTGTGCCGCCCGGTGGGATGCTCTTGCCGCAGTCTGGGCGGTGCGCTGAGCAGCTTTTGCAGCCTGTTGGCTGGTTTTGATGGTGGTCTTGGCAGTTTTCTCTGCTGTTTTTACTGACCGTCGCGCCGACTTAGCGGCTTTCCTGCTATGGCCTACGGTCTTGACAGTTCCTTTTGAGGAGCGGTAGGAGCGGACGTTTATTTCCTTTTTCAGCGGGTCAGTTATACGCTCACGATGAAAATGTGATTTTGCTTTGGAGATATCCTCCTTGGCAGAGCTAACCGCCTTTTGTCCTTGCCGATGAAGCTGGTGGTATGTTTCATGCAGCACAGTTCCTGTACCCTCTGAAACACGGTCGGCTGCGTACTCGCTTGGTGAATCCTCCGCAGAACAAACGCTATTTTCAGCCTTGCGTTTTGTGCGGATATAAGCGTCCTTCATGCGCTGGGCGGCGGTGGCGGACTTGTCAATGGCCTTGACCTTGCCTTTCACCACGTTCCGCGTCTTGATGTCAGGCATCGCCGCCCACCTCCGGGGCCGATTCGGTTTTCTTTGCTACAATTACCATCCGGCCATTATCGCGGCTATATTCGCAGGTGGAGAGCGTAATCAGCTTGTCACCGTATTCGGCGGTAACGCCAGTGTCGTATAAAGCAAGCTCTTTGCACTTGGCTATAAAATCGTCAAAATCTTCGGGCTTATCAGCCTTGACAAAGAGGAAATACGGGAAACCCTCGTTGGAATAAGCCACCGTCTTGAAAACTGCGACAACCTCATACTTGCCGAAACCGTCCATGGTGTCAAACTGAATCGTCTTATGCTCCCGGTAAAAATCTTCGCTCTCATACTTGCACAGGTCAGCGAACATGGAGCCGTCGTCCATGTGGTGTCCGTAAATAATAGTGTTATCAGAAACGCCCAACTCGCAATTTTCCTGCACATAGGGAACGCCGTAGTTGCTATACTCTTTATCAAAGTTGTGTTTCAAATAAAAATTCGGGTTGTCAGTGGACTGCATGACCGGGTAATTGATGTTCGTGTCCTCAATGCGGAGCCAGCCCACAAAATCATTATTCTTCTCATGGATAGCCGCATATTTTTCGGCGGCAGTGATTTCCGGCGCGGGCTCGTCAGCAGAAGGCTTATCCTCTGGTCGAGAAGCCTCACCGTCCAGCTGAATATCCAGTTTGGGTTTATCTACCACAAGTTTCGCCAAAGTTTCAAACGCCTGCGCACTCTGCTGACTGTCCTTTATTTCGCGGCAAAGCATAACGCCCGAGAAAAGCAAAAGAGCGGCAAAAAGCGCCGCCCCTGCAATCATAATTTTCTGCTTTTCACTCACGACTTTCACCTCCAAAAACGCCTTCACCGGGCTTCGTGGTCATAAGCTGATATAGCTTTGTATCTTTCGGAAAACGGTTGACAAACGGCACCAGCGCCGAGCCGTACTTGATAAGCCCGCACCCGGCATCGGCGTTGGTGATATAGCTCATCTGCTCGCCGAAAATATTCAGCAGCCGTGCCAGCTTTTCCCGGTCGCTTGCAGCCCGATTCAGCATGACAATAAACTCCGAGTTAGAAAGCATGGTGCTGGCCTGCACAGAATCCAGCAGATATTCCACGTTTTGCGTGATGGCTGTGGGATATGCGTTGCGCTTGCGGAATTGCCGCCATGCGGAGTTAAAGAAAGCGCCGCTATACTCGTTCTCGAATACAACGTGAAATTCATCTATAAAAACATGAGTGCGCTTGCCTTTCTTCCAGTTCAGCGTAACGCGGTTGAGAATGGTATCAGTAATGACCAGCAGGCCCGTGGGCTTGAGCTGCGTCCCCAGGTCGTGGATATCAAAGACCAACACCCGCTTGTCCAAGTCTACGGTGCTTGCGTGGCCGAACACATCCAAGGAACCTGTGGTGAACAGTTCCAAAGACAGTGCGATCTCCTTGGCTTTTTCCTCCGGCTGTTTGAGCAGCATTTCCCGCAAAGTGCAGAGAGTGGGAACCGTGCCGTTACGCGCGGCCTCCTGATACACAGCGGCGGTGCAGCGGTCAATAATGGACTTGTGCTGCGGGCCAACGCCATTCTTGTCTATCTGTTCAATCAACGACATGATAAACTGTGATTTCTCCACAATGGGGTTGTTCTCGCCGTAACCGTCCACCATATACATGGCATTGAGCCGGTCTTTGCCTCCTGCCGCCACACGGATTACGCTCCCGGTTTCCGGCCCCATGGCCTGCACCAGCGGGGCAAATTCGCCTTCGGGGTCGCAAATGAGAATGTCATCTTCGGTATTCAGAATGAGGAAAGTGATATGTTCCTTTGCGGAGAAAGACTTACCAGAACCGGGTACGCCCAGCAGAAACGCCGACTGGTTCAGCAGATTTTCCTTGTTGCACATGATAAGATTGTGTGAAATCGCATTTTCCCCAAAATAAATGCCGCCTTTGTCCTGAATCTCCTGCACCTTAAAGGGCATGAAAACCGCAAGGCTCTCGGTGGTCAAAGTGCGGAAGGCGTTGATTTTTCTTGTCCCAATGGGCAGCACCGTATTCAGCCCATCAAGCTGCTGGAATTTCAGTGCCGCGAGTTGGCACATATGCTTGCGGGCTACGGCAAGGACAGCTTCGGTATCGCTGTCGAGCTGCTCCTTGGTGTCGGCGGTCAGCACCATGGTAATCACTGCGAACATCATACGCTGGTCGCGGGTAGTCAGGTCGTCCAGGAATTCCTTGGCTTCCTTGCGCTGGAGTTCCATGTCATAAGGTACAACGGCGGAAAAGTTGTTGTTGGCGTTCTGCCTGCGCTGCCAGTTGGTGATGTTGGTTTCCACACCCAGCAGACGGTTCTCCACCTCGCGCACGGCTTCATCAGTGGGAATGGGCAGAACGTCAATGGACAGCATCATGTTGCGGTTAAAATCGGTCAGTTCCGTCACCATGATATCCTTGATATAACTGGCGTAATCTTTCAGAAAAATAACCCGGCAAAACTTCTCGCCGAGTTTCAAGTGATCGCTGTTCTTTTCGATAGAATCCGGGCAGATATAATCGCGGTAGTCGTGGCCTTTCTTCATCATGTCATGCGCGTCAAAGTGGAAAGCCGCTTCTTCCCCGGCGCGGTAGAAGTCGTGGAGAACGCGCAGCCGCTCTGTGGCATTCATCTCCACGCACTTGGAGCCGAGGGCCGCAAAGTGGGAAATCAGGTCAGCGCCTACGCGGGAAAAGTAGGTGCGGGCCTCCTCGATATCCTTTTTGGCAACGGTAATAATGATATATTTCTCCTGCATGATACCGTTTGCGCCGGTGGCCTTGTCCAGCAGCATTTGATTGTACTCCTTGCGGTAAACGTCCCGCTCGTCGCCGCGCATGGGCATAAGAATGGACTGCTCAAAATTGGCCTTGTTCAGCCTGCGGTTATTGATGGTGAGCTTGGCAGTTGCACCAGAATCCAGGCTGTTCAGCAGCTCAGAATAGGATAGGAACATGGATTCCTTGTCCTCCCGGCTGGCCACCTGATAGTTGATGTCCGTAAACTGGTATGCCTTGGAAAACTTGCTGCCCACCATGAAAATACCGTCGCTCCAAATGCGGCGGATGGGAATGAAATCCTGCACCTTGCGGGGGACGCTATAACGCTCCTTGTCCTGCTTTAACATGGATTGAATGATCTTAATGCTCACTTATTTTCCTCCTTTGTCAGAGTATCTTTCAGCGCTTCGTAGTAAATGTTGTTAGCTTCAAACCGTATCTGCCGGGGTTCCAGCAACTCCGATTTCAGCCAAGCCCAAATAAACTGCTCGGCGGTCATGCCGTGGTAGGTGATGAAACCCAGTGCGGCAAATGGGGCCGCGCCGAGAATACACACCCATGACACGGTTTCTGTACCCATATAGGGCTTGAGTAAGAAGTACAGCCCCACGGCAACGCCGATTGCCAAAATGGAGAAAATGAACTGCCGCATACTCAGGCCGAAAAACATACTCTCTGTATAGTTGCGAATCTCACGGTTAATTTTGACTTCCATATTGACCTACCTCTCCTGTTCCTTTGACGGTTTTGCTTTCGGCTGAAGCTGGGTGGGGCTTTCGCCGCTCTCCGGGCGAACAAGGTCCAACCGGCTGGCAGCATAGATAGCGTTATCATTAAGCTGGCGCTGCCACGCCTGTTCGCTGGGCGACCAGTGGAAGCCGCTGCGTTTCAAGGCGGTGCGTTGTTCCTCGGTGGGCTTTTCGTCAAAGAGAAGCTGCAAACGGTTGTTATCCGTGTTCGCTACGGCTTCACCGCCGTCAAACTTCCAGCCCACATAGCCTAATTCCTGGCTTGCGGAAAGCTGCTCAATCCGCTGCTTCAAGCGGCGGATTTCAGCATTGTTATTGGACAGCTCATAGGACGGAAACGGCGCAGTTACCCAGGAATACCCGGTGCGCACGGCTTCGTCCATCCGCTCGGCGGTTTCCTCGGATACGCCGGGGCACCCATGGGCCGTGCCGTTTTTGCGGTAAAAACTGTTGACAGACTTCATAAATTCCTGCCGTTTCTGGCAGGCTTCCAGTTTTGCGGTCAATTTCTCGACGGCCTGGGGGTCGTCGCTGCTGATTGCATGATTGTAACCCATAGAAAAACTTCCTTTCTTTATAATCCCATCATCTCCCGCACCACGCGGTCGGCCATCTTGACCGCGCCCACGAGGACGAGCATATTAAACACCAGTTCTCCGATATAGCTCCACACCATGGAAACCGCCGCAGCGTCCGGGTCTACCACTGGTGGCGCGGACGCGAACAGGGAGAAGATAATGCAGGCCAGGACAATGACCGCGCCCTCCAAACAGACGGCGGCATAGCTCTTAATAAAGCTCTTGCCTACATTCTGCGACGGCTCCCCGGCGAACGTGGAGAGTGGCACCGGCGCGATAGCGGTGTAAAGATATAGCTTGAAAAACCTTCCGTAGACGGTCATAATCATTACGAAAGACAATACGGTAATGAACAGACCGCCGATCAGGGTCACCGCCCATAGCGGGATGGATTCAAAGAAACCGCAGTCCTCCACGGCAGTCACGATTTCGTCCGGCAGTATCGTCCGTGAAGCAGCCCCAAAACCGGCAGCACCCATAATAGTGTCTATCATCCCCTGGACGATTCGGAATAGCGCCATCATCAGCTCCAATCCGTAAGTGATAAGCCCTTTTGCCAAAGCAAAGCGGATAAACAGCTTTAAGGCGTGTTCCGGCTTTTTGACCTCCACAAAGCTGCCGCAGGTTTTCATCACGCCGACCACAAAGAACAGCACCAGCAGCGCCAGCCCTATGGCCTGCACCGCGCCGTGGATATTGACAATGACATTCCATATCGTGCCGCCCTTGAAGGTTTCGGGCGACTGCGTGATTAACTGCCAAATCTCGGCCAGCTTGCTGTTCCAGGTTTCCAGAGCGTTTTCGAGATTCTGTACGACCCAATTATCTGACAAAAGATTTCCTCCTTTCGCGCATATAGGGCCGAGCCGTCCAGCGCGGCCCGCCCGTATGCTGCATATTCTGCCTATCTACTGTCCCGGTCGGGCGCATTACGGATCACGCCATATACATCATCCACAAAATATCGCCCGGCAAAGGGATTGAACATCGCATGGCATTTTGTGCCGTTGTATTCCGCCAGATAATCATTGTTGCCCAGCTTCTTAATAATGGTTGCCTCGCCGAGAACATGGGTTTCGCCCTGCTTCAAAGAGTGAATATAGCACTCGCATTTTTCCATAGTGATCCCCCTCCATTTAGCCCGTGATAAGGGTCAGAATTTCCTTCGCAAAAGTAATGACAATGCCGCCTGCCAAAGTCAGAAAGCCATTGGAGCGCTGGCTGGGGTCGTGGCTCTGCAAGGAAAGCCCGACCTGCACAATACCCCAACCCAGCAGAATCAAGCCCACGGCACGGATCAGGCCGAAGATGAAATCGGACAGGTTGTTCACCACGGCGATAGGGTCGCCAGCGGCAAAGGCCGTCATGGAGCAGCCCAGCAGTACGGCCAGAGCCAGCACCATAGAGCAGTACAAGCGGAAGCCTCTCTTTACCTTACCGGGCATGGGCAGTTTTGTGGTCTGAGTGTTTTTAGCAATTTTCTTCATAGTAAAATCCTCCGTTTTTCATAAAAATAGAGCTTCCACGTCCTCATCGGACAGAAGCTCATAATCGGTTTGTTCAGTTGCAATTTCCGGCAAATCCTTACTCGTATTTCCGGCAAAAGATATGCTGGCAATAACGTAATCAGTTTTGCCATGTTCATATGGCTTTGCTCTGCCATCCGCAGAAAGCGTCACGTTAGGGTGCTTTAGAATGTCGTACTTCTCGTCAAGAATAGGCCGCTCCCCGCGGATAAACAACAGCGCATAGCGGTTATCCAACATACGCACCTCGGCGGCATCCAGCAGCTCGCGGCCCGCGATCTGCCAGTTGGTGGAATAGCTGCCAGAGTGCCCTTTGGACTGGCCATAGGTGTTCATGTCGATGGTTTCCTTACCCAGCAGCTCCGACACATACTTGTGGGTGGACTGCTCATTGCCGCCCAAATAAAGGAACTCGTCGCAATTCCCTATGATGGATTCCCACTGCTTTTCAAACAGTGCCTTTAGCTGAGCGATATTTTGCAAGATGATGGATACGCTTATATTTCTCGAACGCATGACTGCCAAAATCTTGTCAAAATCATCCGGCAGCGAAACATTGGGGAACTCGTCCATCAGGAAATGCACCGGCACGGGCAGGCTACCGCCGTACTTGTAATCTGCCAGCCAGAACAGTTGTTGGAATAGCTGGGTGTATAGGATGGAAACAAGGAAATTGAAGCTGGTGTCGTTATCAGGAATGAGCGCAAACAGCGCCACCTTTTTCTCACCCAGGGAGGGCAAGTACAGTTCATCCGTGGCGGTCAGTGCCGCAAGCGAGCGAAGGTTGAATTTCTCCAACCTTGCCGCCAGGGTGATTTGGATGGATTTCAAGGTCTTAGCGCTGCCGGAGTGATAGTCCTTATAATATTTCACCGCGATATGCTCCGGGTCGCGCATTTCCAGCCGTTCAAACAGCTCGTCCAGCGGGGATTGATAGGTGTCGTCGTCCTCGCGCACCTCCGCTGCCCGCAGCATTTCCATGACCATGGGGAAGTTCTGCTCGTCGGGCGGCGCTTCGTAGTGAAGATAGAACACCAGCGCCAGCAGCCAGCCCTTGACACGCCAGATAGAAGTGGTAGCCATGGACTACTCCATGGGACGGGGCAGGACAACAGCCTCCGTGATCTTTTTCACCGCTGATTCAAACTCCCGCACACTGGCGTCGTACCGCTGCACGTCCAGCACATTCAGCGTGTGGGCCTTCTGCGCGATCTGATTCAGATTATTGCCTACCCGGTACAGTTCCCTCATCATTGAGAAGTAATCAGGCGGGGGAGCGTCGCGGGGGACGCTGCCATTGATAAGGTGGCGCAGATATGCTTCACGGGACAGGCGGCTTTTGCGGACGCGCTTATTCAGCGATTCCGCTTCTTTGCGGTTGAGTCGCACCTTGATTTCGATATTCCTGCTGTTCAAATTTAACCATCCTTTCCAAAGGGGTTTCAGGGGATTTTCCCCTGACAAGCTGCCTTTTGTCCCCAAAAGGCGATGCTTGCTGGTATAGTACATCCCGTTCGCCCCGAGGGGTCGAACATGGGGGACACTGACCGAAAAATGAGGTCAGCGTTCATGACCCCGGCTGCGCGGCTTCAATACCGACTTGATATCCACGCCGGTAAAAGCGTCCGCGTCCAGCACATGAACGCCGTTTTTCCACGCTGTTCTGACTAAACCTTCGGCTTCGGCATGGCAGCCCGCTTCGATCTCTACGGTCTTTTGCAGCGTTTCCGTGATGGTAACTTCATAGGTTTTCACCGCTCTTTCCTCCTCTCTTTGCGCTTGGTGATGGCGAGGCCGCGCCGGATACAGAGATAATCGTTATAGTCCTTGCCCCGGGGCGGGAACCGGGTCGTGCTGGCAAGGCCATACTGCTTTGCGAGTAACGTCTGAATGGTATGAGCCGCCAGCCGTCCGGCAGGGTCATTGTCCATGCGCAGGAACACCCTTTGAATGTGGGGATTGTCTGAAAGGTACTGTTTCAGCGCGGCGGGCAGGGTGCTATCCTCTACCCGGTTTCGCGGCTTGTATACACCGGCCAGCGACAACAAGTTATCTCGCCGCCAGTCGATACCCTCCATCTTTAGGAGCGTACCGAAGGATAGCAGGTCGATGGCCGATTCAAACAGGTGGAGGGTGTCGCTCTGAACGGCGGCAGGAATCCCAAAGGAGTACCGCTTGTCGCTGCCGTTGGCATCGCCGATGAAGTCTGAGCCGATACCCCGCAGATTGGCATACCGGGCCTTACCGTCTTTATCCAGTCCAATAAAAATCGCATTGTGGTATGGTTCACTTTCATAGAGCCGCCCTGACTGTACACAGAAACTGATAAGTTCCTGGTCTATCCCGCGCCCAGCCAGATAATCTATTACACGGTCACTGTTCTGACTGGCTTTGGGGAGCAGCAGCACCTTTGGCTTTTCCTGCTTAGTTCTGGACGCAAAAACAGGCGGCTGAATTGCCGCCTGCCCTGTTATCCTCTCCACCGCCTCCAGAAAGGGTACATCTTTCACTTTTATCAGATAGTCCAGCGCCGACGTGCCGCCGATCCCCCGCGAGAACCAGCACCACTTGCCGTTGGAGATTTTCAGGCTGTCATGCTCCCGGGTGCAGTAGGTGCTGCCGCCGAAGTGTACCAGTTCCTCCGGCTCGTAGTTGCGCAGATAGGTGAGTAAGTCCATCTCGCGGGCCTTGGACACGGTTTCGGGTGGAATATATGGCATACTTTTCACCTCCGTTCAAATAAAAATAGCCGGGGGATTTCACGAGGAAACCTCCCGGCTATGTAAATAAAGCGGTTATTTCTTCTGGAACGCTTGATGTTCTTTGTAAAGTTCCTCATACAGATCTGCGGCGCTCCAGAATATATTGTGCGGGGTAATGACGGCTTTCAGCCCGATGGGCGGTATGCCTGCTTTTTTGTATTCGCTCAAAAACTGGTCAAGTCTATCTGCCATATTGGAAAACACCATCATCTCAGAGGGGAACTCCGGCCCGGCATAGTCGATATCTTCCCTGGGAAAGCCGGGTATTCCGGCGAGATATGCCAGCTTTTGGGAGTAATCCGCCTGCTTTATCCGGGAAGTGCGTATGCCGAGATTTTTGCACAGGCTCTCAATATGCGTGGCCTTGAGCGGCTCCACATGGAATAAAAGGATATGTGCGTTATTCGCCATGAAAATTCCCCTCCAAATAATCTATCACCTTTGCAATCCAAACTCCCGCTCCACCAAAGCGAGAGTTTCCTCAATACTCCGGCTGTCATCCCGCAAAATCACCCGGAACCCTGAGTGGAGAAACTCGTCATATATAGCGGGAGAGTTGATCCGCTCCAAACACTGCCGGAAGTTTTGAAGCGCCCGCTCCGGCTCGGGTTCCTCCATCATCAGCCGGTAGAGGAACTGCTTTTCCCTGTCGGGCCTCTCAAAAAAGCGCTTCACCGAAACCTCCGGGTCGGCCAGCATGATAAGCACATGGTCATAATTGGAAACCTCCCGCAGTGTTTCCAGGGAGATGTTGGTGTCCACAAATACTGGCTTATCCGTTGCGTCCAGCTTGTCCAGAATTTGCAGCTCAACAATTTCGCACTCTTTTGAGACACCATTTACCCACGCTTCATACTCATCCGGCGTCCGCCTGACAAAATCGTGCCAGTCCTGCAAGTCCCGGGTGTAGGTCAGGCAGGGAAACTCACGGCTGTCCAAACCGGGCAGCATGGAATCGTGATAATTCTCCTCGCAAGCGATACCATCGTACTTTTCGGCAAGCAGCTTCACCATGGTGGATTTTCCGGCGTAGGCCGTGCCGTTTATAAAAAATACGTTGTGAAATTTCAGTTTTCTCATTCCCTTGTCAGTCCAGATTTTAACAACCACAAACATTATATCGGCTGGCAAGCTCCGTGTCAATCAAAACTCTTTTTCAGAGGGCCTTTATCTTCTTCAAATAGGCTACCGCGTCCGTATGCCCCCTAAAATAGATTTGCAGCCGCTCCATATCGTCCAAGTTGAACCTAAGCCGAAGATACTCGGTCAGAACCTTGTGTTCCTCGGCTGTCAAATGGACTTCCCCACTTCCATTAAGCGCCTGACCAATAAAGGCGTTCTCGTTCTCTATGCCAGAAATTTTATTCAGCAGGGCCATATAATCCTCGTTATTCTCCCGCAAATCCAAGATGATCTCATTCTCAATCTCCGGAAAAGAATCCTCCAACCGTGCAGCCAAATCCATATATGTGTCGCTCATATTGAACCTCCTAGTTTTTTCCTTACTATACCCTGTCAAGATGAAAATATCAAATGTGCGTCCATCTATATCCGTAGTATACGGATATAGACTATTATAATATATCTTCTCCAAGGTTACAATAGTCCAGACAGAATTTCCGGCACAAAGGAGAAGAACATGAAATTGGACTATAGGGCCATCGGCAAGCGCATCAAAATCGAGCGTATAAAAGCCGACCTCACCCAAGAGAGGCTGTCGGAGAAGGCAGGCGTTTCCCCGGCCTACATGAGCAATATCGAAACCGGCTCCACGCGGGTCAGCCTGACGACTATGGTGGCCATCGCCAACGCGCTGGGCGTTATCATGGACGACCTTATGTGCGACAACCTTGTGAAATGCCGTGTCCAGTTTGAACAGGATATCGCGGACACCCTCGCGGACTGCGACGAATTTGAGATTCGCATGATAGCGGACATGGCCCAGGCCCTCAAGGATACGCTTCGCAGGGACGCGCACCTGAGAAGCCAATTATAGTGTGTCCTATGTAAAGGAGCAAGTTTGCAGCTTGCCCCTTTTTTTACCGTGCGTGTTCCCGCGCTCTTACCTTTTCCGGCATCTCTTCCTCCGGCCCATCGTCCATAATAGAGCGGTCTTTCTGATCCATGTTGAGCAGAATATTCAGTTCTTTCAGCCGCGCGGATTTCTGTGCCAGCTCCTCCTCTCTGGCAAAAGGAGCGTCCATTTCCTCCCTGGCGCTGGCAAACTGCTTTTCCGTATCGGCCAGTTCATCCCGGACAACAGCCTGCTTTGTGGCAAGCAGGATGCAGGACGAGGAAAGACAGCGTGATGATGGTGGAAACGCTCATGAGCAGATAGATAACTGCCCGAAAAAAGAACATTAAAACGCCCTCCAAACTCAAACAGGTCTGGAGGGTTAAACTATTTTCATTTAGGCGTGAAGATACAGCCCACCAAAACGCCGTTTTTTTATTTGGCGGACTTTAAATTCAGCCGTTCACTTTTTAAATACTACGAGGTATTTTTGAAGATTTCATAAAGATTTGCAAAAATAATGGGCGATGCTTTCCATCGCCCATTAAATCCTAGTATGGAATTTTTATTGTAACCTCTGCACCGCCTGTTTTATCGGAATTTTTAAGAGTAAGTTCCCCGTTGTGTTGCTTTACAATGCTGTTTGTGATATAAAGCCCCATGCCAAAGTGCATATTAGAGCTTCGGCTGTGGTCGCCCATAAAAAACTGCTCCCTTGCATGGCGCAAATCCTCATTCGTAAAACCAGCTCCCTCGTCTGTTATAATAACTTGCAGAAAGTTTTCTTTCCTCTGCGTTTCCACATATATTGTTCCTCTTTGCGGGGAGTATTCTAAGGCATTATTGACAACATTCATAATTGCCCGTTCCAACAACAATTTATCCGCTTCAAAACATCCCATATCCGTTTCTGTTTCCATGTTTAAGCGAATTTCCTTTGTAATACATAACGCACTTGCCTGTGCTTCAATTTGTTCCATATAATCCGCTATATCAATTTTCTCTACTTGAAGCTGATAGCCTGTGACTGTACGGGATATATCAATCAAAGTCTTTATATATACTTGTATCTGTTCCGAACTTTCCGTAATATACCCTGCATATAATCGTTGCTCATCGTCAAGTTTCGTTTCGTTCATTAAATCTATATTCCCCTGGATAACAGTTAAAGGTGTTTTTAAATCATGAGCAAGTGCGGCTATTTGTTCCCTTTGTGATTGCTCTGCCTTCCATTGTTGTTCTAAAGATAATTTTAAGCTATCCTTCATTTCTGAAATAGAGTTCAATACAGCATTGTATTCACTGATTTCAGAGCTTTCTACCTCAAAGTCAAGATTTTGCTTCTGTATTTGTTCTGTTGCCATAATCAACGGAGATAACTGAATTTTCAGTTTTCGGGAATATCGTATTGTCAGACAAACGCAAACCGCTATGCAATTTACCCCTATCAACAGCAATAATAATATTTCGGGAGCAGGCAAATGTTTCTGCATCCAGTCATTTTTATATTGCGAACCCACATAATATTTCAGTACGCAATATTCTGTTTCCCTCGGTATGAATTGGTATTGTGTCCTGCTTGTAGGGTCACTGTTTTCTCCAGTTTTTGCAAATTCCAACACCTTTTCCTGCTCCGTTGTATCCATGTTTGTATAGAGAACATTATAATCTTCATCAAGTATCAGATATTCACAATAGGAAGGGATTGCAACCTTTGTAATATCTGGTGCAGCCGCAATTATCGGCGATATTTCCTGTACGGAATGTTCCGCATTATTAGCATAAGTCACATACCCTGCACTTGAAGCAAATGCAAGGAGCAAAAAAGGAACTGCCGCCGATAAGAGCAATCCTAATATGAGAATAATTAAAAATTTCCAGAAAATCATTTGCAATGAAGTCCGTTTTATCCTTCCCATCTATATCCTACCCCCCAGACTGTGTTAATCGGAGTAACACCATATCCTGCCAACTTGCTGCGAATATTCTTTATATGTGTTGCAATCGTTGAATTGTCGCTGTTACCGTCAAATCC
Source organism: Acutalibacter muris (assembly GCF_002201475.1). Classification (NCBI taxonomy): domain Bacteria; kingdom Bacillati; phylum Bacillota; class Clostridia; order Eubacteriales; family Acutalibacteraceae; genus Acutalibacter; species Acutalibacter muris. The sequence goes on from NZ_CP021422.1 coordinate 2,891,663, forward strand.
AAAAACAGCTTCATAAATCTGCTCTCTTGTAAATACCTGCCCTCTATTTCTGGCTAAATACTCACATATTTCATACTCGCTTTTGGTTAGGTCAACTTTCTTACCTTTAATAAAAAGTTCCTTTGAAGATAAATCAAACTTGATTTCCTGTTCAAATCCTAATGTATTATGATGCTCCCGTCTTTCCCGACGCAGGTGGGCAGTAACACGGGCTCGTAATTCGCCTATTCGGAAAGGCTTTGTAATGTAATCATCAGCACCTATTCCTAATCCGTAGATAATGTCTGTTTCCATTACTTTTGCTGTGAGAAATAGAATAGGGCAGTCTACAATTCCTCGGATTTTTTTGCAAAACATAAATCCGTCAACATCTGGCATCATAATATCTAGCAAAATCAAATCATAATTCTTTAAAGCATTTATTGTAACATCTGCCACGCTTTCGCATACAGTAACGATATGTCCATCCTTTTCCAAGCCATTCTTAACTAAGTCAAGAATGGCTTTCTCATCATCAATTACTAGCAATCGTGCCAACTCAAAGCACCTCCCTTATCATTCTGCTAATTCTGCAATATAGTACTTCTCATTGATGTTTACCGCAATATCTGTTGTTTCATCAATATTATAAACATATCCATATCGCAATTTATTTCCCTCAACCGTTGTAATGTTTTGAGAAACCTGCCCGATTTCTTCCTCTAACTCTGAATATGAGATTGTCTTTTCAGTAATGATATATGTCTTATTGTCAAAACTTATCTCGTTATAATCAGCAACATTCAGTTCGTATTTGGGCAGAGTGTCATTCAACATATTATTCTTATCCGCCGTGTCTGATATTCTGTTATTGCAACCCATAAAAAAGATGGTTAAAGTTATCAGACATACGCATAGCAATCGGAATTTTTTAATCATTTTCTTTCCCTCCATCCCATAGTCTAATCCACATAATGCTAACAGCGAATAGCACAAGTATGGCTACGATATTTATTATAATTCCAACATAGAAGGTACTGCAACTCTGCAAATAAGCATCCTTGTTCGTAGTCGCAAGAAGCCAGAAATCCATAAACCGAACGCTCCATGCCCACGGAATATACTGCCAGCATACATCTCCTAAACCTGTGAGCATAATCGCAGATAGTAAGCTGCCCGCAATTCCAAGCCCCATAGAAGCACTTTTACCAAATATAAAAGCACACAAAAAATGTATTTGGTATATAGGTGTAGAAGATAAAAGCAGAAGCCCTATAACCTGCACATATCCGCTTATAGAAGTAAACGGAAACATAAGGGCAAAACTGCCGACTGCAAGTGTATAAAATAGCAAAGAATTTATCAGCAGAAAACATAGTTCCCCTATATAAATGTGCGTTCTTGAAGAAACAGTACTAAGTATAAATTGATAATGACCTGCCTGACTTTCCCGCTGGGCAATAATTCCCACAATAATTCCAACTAGAAAAGGATATATTATGCCCAGCATTTCAAAGAAAGCACTTATTTTAAGTGTTCTGTTCCAACTCGAAATATGAAAATAGCCTGCAAATGCCAAAGCAAGTATAAGAGGCACGATTATATAAATAACATTCAACATAGAACGCTTTGCTTTTAGATAATCTGCTCTGACACATCTTAATACTGTTCCCATTATCTTACCTCCTGCCGTGAAAATCCTTTTGCACCAAGCCTTATTAAAGCTGAAAATAGTATTACAGAAAGCAGCAATGCTAAAATAACCATAACCAATGATACTGGCAAATTTCCTGCTTCTTCAGAAACAGGCACTCCATTTGGCAAAATACCGATTGTTGGAACCATTAAGCGTGGCATCCAACTATACGGACAAAAAATCCAGTATTTTGTGTTTGCAAATATTACGCCCAAGGCTGAGCCTATTCCTGCGTTTATTACAACCGTCGCAAATGCACCAATCTTTTTCGACAGCCACAAACATATTGGAATTTCCCACATAGAAGCTACGATAATACAAAAAATACCTGCCGCAGCTTGAAATAGCGATATACTAATTGGGATTTCATAAATAAAGTAAACCGCTATACCGCCAAGCATATTCAACCCTAAAAAAATGAAATTCGCTATAATATCCAAAATCAATATGACGATTGCCTTTGCAATCCACGCATTTTTAAGTTTTATAGGCAGCGGGATAAGACTTCTGTATTTCAGCTTTCCGCCATCCCGTTGTTCACACATCGTGCAAAGCAAAGTGAGAAATCCAGGGAAAAGCAAAACATACCACCAGTTAAATGAGTTTTGCTGATACCACATTGGTGCAAACACATTCATAAGCAGGGTAATAACAGGGGCGAGAATAACGAGTTTTATTGCAAAAGTCCGTTTGTGCTTTATCCATTCGGAAGATACATATTCTTTCATCACATTACCTCCCTGCTTTCTTCAACGACCTTAAGAAACAATTCCTCAAGGTTTTCGCTATGCTGCATTTTACCTTCATATCCAAACCTGCCGTTTGCAATGATACCTATGTCATCTGCAATAAGCTGCACTTCTGAAAGAATGTGGCTTGACAATATAACCGTTATTCCTCTTTGTGGAAATAGACGGATTAAGTTTCGTAGCTCTCCGATGCCAATCGGGTCTAATCCATTTGTCGGTTCATCGAGAATTAGTAAAGACGGATTGTTTAGCAATGCAACCGCAATGCCTAACCGCTGTTTCATTCCCATTGAAAATTGTCCTGCCTTTTTCTTTCCTGTGTTTTGTAAATCCACAAGCTCCAACACTTCATTGATACGCTGCTCTGGCAACCCCAACAAAATAGTCCTTACTTTTAAATTTTCATACGCCGTCAAGTTTTCATATAACGGGGGATTTTCTATCAAAGCTCCGATATGCATTAAATCCTGTCTGCTCCATGAGTGATTGGCAAATTCAATCGTACCCTTGGTAGGATGAAGCATACCTGTTACCATCTTTAAGATTGTAGATTTTCCTGCTCCATTCGGACCTAATAATCCGTATACGCTATTTTCCCGTACATGAATTGACACATCTGTTACAGCGGAATGTTTTCCAAAGCTCTTGCAAAGATTTGTTGTTTTCAATATGAAATCCATAATGTTTCATTTCCTTTCTTGATTTTGATACATAAAGGGTACTGCACATTTTTGAAGATTTCATAAAGATAAGGAGCCTTTTTAAAATCCTGATTAACGCCCGCCATATCAGTATAGGGTAAACAAGAAAAGCTAATTTTGCTTTAATGTTTATTGGCATGAGCCATAGCTGAAATTGCGCACATCGGAGTCGGCGGGGATGGAACGGTCTTCCTCGTCAAAATCTTCTACTTCGTAGGCGGTGATTTCCGCATGGAGATTCCGGATAGCTTCATCAAGCTGCTGGGATAAGTCAGCACCCTCAATGGCTTTGCAGGCGCTGTCCATGCCAAAGCGGGTAGATTCCATGACCATCCTGCCCAGCACCATCTCCGGGTGCTGCACAAAATAGCTGTTCATCCGTATGCCGTTCTCGTCGGCATCCAAATGCACCCAATCCGGCTCCATATCCACCATGCGGTCGCGCTTTTGCAGGAACAGGATGTCGCTGGTTACTTCCGTACCTGCATTGCGCTTGAAGGCGTTGTCCGGGAGGCGAATCGCGCCAATAAGGTCGGCGCGTTGGGCCAGATATTTGCGGACAGCGCTGTTTTCCTTGTCCATGGTGCCCTTGCTGGTGATGAACGCCACGATACCGCCGGGGCGCACTTTATCCAGCGCCTTGCCAAAAAAGTAGTCGTGAATAAGCCAGTGGTTCTTGTCATACCGCTTGTCCAGCACCTTGAAATCGCCGAAGGGCACATTGCCGATAGCCACATCAAGAAAGCTGTCCGGCATTTGCACTTTCTCAAAGCCGTTCACCACAATACTGCTGTTCTGGTAGAGCTGTTGGGCGATCCTGCCGGATATGCTGTCAATCTCAACGCCGTAGGCTTTTGTCCCGGACATAGATTCCGGCAGCATACCTATGAAATTCCCAATGCCACATGATGGCTCCAGAATATTCCCTGACTGGAAACCCATCTGTGCCAGCGCCTTATACATGGCACTGACGATAACCGGAGAAGTGTAAAAAGCAGTCAGACTGCTGGCTCTGGCCGCTGCGTATTCATCCTCGTCCAGCAGGGATTTCAGTTCCAGATATTTGCCATGGCGCTCGTCGAAACAATCGGGCAGACCACCCCAGCCTACATAGCGGGAAAGAATTTCTTGCTCCTCGGGGGTAGCAAGGCGTTCCTCGCTCTCAATCAGTTTCAGCAGACGGATAGCGGCAACATTGGCTGCGTATTTTTCACTGCGTGTACCGTCACCCAGCGCCATGTCTGTAATGTGAAAATTGTGGCGCTGTTCAGCGGGGATTTCCGGGTGCAAGGTTGAGAAAGTGATACGTTCGCGCCGGGGCTTTGGTGGGGCAAGGGTGATTTTTTCTTCTTCGGCTGGTGGTTCCTCGGGTGGAGATTCCGGCGCAGGGACATCTACAACAGGTTCGGGGACAGAATTGTCTTGGGAAGGTGTGGGAAGTACCCTTGGTACTTTCTTCTCCCCAAACAGGGAGAATGTTCCCTCACGAAAAGCGCAAAGATTCTCAAAGGCCGTTTTACGCCAAGCGTAATTCCTGTCATCCTGCACCGTAGATTCCCAAACCGGCACCATCATCTGGTAGAGTTCCTCTACCTTTTCCGGGTCGTCGAGCTGCGGCTGAACTACTTTTACCTTGTCATAAAAATCAAAGCCAACAGGAAACGGGCGAGGCTGCTCTATGGGTACATTATCAAAGAACGTGCAAATATCCCGCGCCAGCTCGTGCTTCTCATAGGCGGGGATATATGCCAATTCTTCCTCCGACATATAACGCCCTTGGCGAATAAGTGCACTGATACGTTTTTCAACCTTGCTCCAAGACAGCACCACCTTGTCATAGGGCGTGAACAACCTATCCTCCCGGGCGTAGGTGATACCCTTGCTGTCGTGGCTCTCGTCAAAACCCAGCCTGCCGAAACCGCCGTCACCGTACTCCTTTTTTAGAAAATCCGCCCTCTCTTTCGGCGTGTGTTCCTCCAAAAAGTAGGAATAAATGCGGAACTTGCTGTGTTCGATATGCGCGCCGCCAATGAGCAGCTTGTCGATTTCATCCTCGGAAATGAACTGCTTGAGCGGTTCGTCCGGGGCTTCCGGGGCTGGGAAAACCACCGTTTCCCGCAAAAGACCGTCAAGCTGCCCTAATAACTGTGTCTGCTTATGATGGTAGGAGCGTAGCAGCTCCCGCCCGTCCTGCGCAGCCAAAAATCCAAACAGCTCATTGAAAAGGCTTTGGACAGTTTCGTGGTCATCCAGTTTTCCCGCAAGCTTTACCGTCATGTCCGGGTAGCCCGCCCGCGTATTATAGACTTCCTGCACCGTGGGAAGATATCCGGATTCTCTGGCTTCATCCGTGAAGTCCTGCACAAGAAACAGGAGCCGCTCTGCAATAAATTTCTTCTCCACTTCGTCGGCGCGGTCAATAACAGACTGCGGCACATACCGCCCTAAATCCAGAAGTTCGCGTATGCGTTTTGCCACATCTTCCCAAGTAAGAACTATAGCCGTGCTGCCGGTCGCCGATTTACCAGAGGACAGCCGCAGGCCCTTTTCATCGAACCGGAGGGAATAGGGCCGTTCGCCAAGGAAGAAGCCTTTGCCGTCCCGCCCATACTCTTTTTGCAGAAATTGCGCATTTTGTTCCAGCGTATAGTCCTTAGAGAAGCACGAGAAAATGCGTTCCAAGCAGTCCGGCTCATTCCCACCAAGGCAAAGGGCCGTGTCGATTACCTGCTGAGAATATTTCAGCTTAGGCATAACAGGTTCCGATTGAGGAATATCAAGGCCGAAAAGTGATAGCTGCTGGCTCTCCTGATTTTTCAGCGCCTTAATGTCGGTGTTGATATAATACTCTTTTTTATCAACGAGCATGGACACCCATTCCGCCACAAGATTCCACGAAAAAACGGACTCCTTGGTGCGTGTGAGGTAAGCGCCCTCCCACATCAGAAGTCCGTTTTCCTGGGGCTTGTGCCCTAGCCGTATGCCGTCCACCAAAATCTCCGTGTACCGCTCCTGATAGGCCGATTTCAAATACTCGGCCCTCTCGGTCATATCCGTGTGGACGGAAAAGAAAAGCTCTATCTGGCGCTTCTTGTACCTCAAATCGTCATACTTATTGGACACCAGCGCCAAAATGAGCTTTTCATCCAAAAGGGGGGGTAGGTCAGAGGCTTCGGCTAACTGTAGATCAGCTCGTTCAGAACCGCCTCCTCCGCCGACTGCCGAATATTGTTCATCAGGCCCACCCATTTCATCTGGTCGCGGGCTTTCAGTTCCTCCGTCACCCCCAGGGACTTCGCCATCTCCGATGTTATCTGCTCCATCCGGGAGAGGGCTGTCTGCTCCACTTCCATCAGGTGCTGGTTCAACCGGCCCGAGGTCAGCAGGTTGGTGTACGTCACGCGGCGGTGCTGTTTCAGGAACTTCCGGCGCAGTAACGCGTATTTCCCAAGGCTGATCTCCGGCTCCTGGGGTGGCAGCAGGTTCGGCAGGAGGTAGCCGTTCTCCGTCCGATATGTGATTTCGGTCATATTCAAAACTCCTTTCCGCATGGGCTTCTTTTTCAACAGGATATAGGATTTTATCGGATTTTTCAAAGGTGCGATTTTGCTTTTGTAAGCTCAGCGCTGTCCGGGCAATCTCCGACAAGCACATCTTGGCAATATCTCCGGTGGCCGTGCCCAGGGCGTTGAGGGTTTCCGGGGTGTTGAAATCCTGCACACAGCGAAAATCTTCCGGAGTAAAATACTCGCTGGTATCACAACCGCAGCGGGAGAGCAGCATATACCCGATACTGTTCTGCAAGGCGGTGGAAAACTGCATTTCCACATTCAGTTCGTCCAGTTCCTCCAAAAAGCTGCCCTCGGTGAAGCCGCGAAGTTCCGCCAAGTAGTCGGCAATATTATCCTGCACGGCATTTTTTGCGGCAGAAAGCAGAGCCGTAGGCAAATTGGATTTATCCTCTAATTCACCAAAGCTATTTTCTAATGTTTCGATAATATCCAGGGCATATTCTTCCCTCATCGTCCACAAAGGAACAGGGCGGGAATGAGGTGTTTCATGGGTATCGGAGATATCAAAATAGTGCTTCAGCCGTGCCCTGCCGTTATATTCGCCGTCAAAGACGGCAATGCCCGTGGCTCCCCGGTTTACCCAACGTCCAAATTGCCGGTTCCAGCGCTCGATTTCCAGAACGGCGGTGGCGTCCGGGCGCTGAGCATAGACCAGGAGCTGCTCGTCAAAGGACAGCTTATAGTTGTAGCTGGCTGCGGTCAAAAACTTCTGCCAGCTTTCCGGGGCCGTAACACTTTTCAGTGTTTTGCGGTACAGTTCCGTAATGAGTTCAAATTTTTTCGCCACCCGATTCACCTCCTAACGCTCAAACTCTTTTTCTTTTTTCGGCGGGTGCCGCTCTAAATATTCCCTGACAGTGGAATCTACGCCCTCATAGCCCCAATCTTTTTCCGGGTCGATATCGCGAAAAGCGTTGTTTCCCGTTTTATAGGAATCCAGCCCTATGGGAGAGCTTGTAATAAGCGTACCCCAATGGTTTACCATGACCCACTTGCCAATCTGCACCGGGTCGCCCCGGCAGTCATCGTCGTGGCGCACCTCGTACATATAAAGGCCCATGGGAATGGTATTGCGGTCGATACGGCAGGGAGTGAACAGCATGGGTTTCCCCAGCACCGTGACCACCTCGAAAACCTCTTTCATAGCGTCCAAACGATAAGGCATAGCTACCCCTTGTGAGTGCCTACCGTTCCATTTCCCGCTGGCGCTTTCGGTACATTTCCAGCGCCTTGATGATGGTATCCTCGATCTTCTGCGCGGGCGTCCCCGGCGCAAAATACTTGCTGATACGTTCCTTGGAGATTTTGAACTGCTCCACCTGATTGCCCTTTTCCTCCTGCATGATGGAGAGCATGACGTCCTCGTTGAGCTTGCCGGCCTGGGAGAAATCTTTCATCTTGATGGCCTGGGCGTGGGATGGTGTGCAGTCCTCCAGTTCCATAAGTTCAAAGAGGGCGGTCTGTTCCTCCGGGGTCAGGTAAGAAAGCTCCACAGCGGGACGGAGCGCCATTTGGGGCTTGTCCTTTTCTTTCAGCACAGAGTTGTCTACTAAATCCAGCAGGGCAGAGGTAAGGTTGGTTAGACGGATATAGCGCTGGATTTGTGTTTTGCCATCAGGTGAGGTTCCTGCTAAAACTTCAACAGAAATACTTCCTTTTAACTTCTGCCCCAGTGGGTCAGAAGTTAAATCTACTCTTTGCCCCTGCCGTTTCATAGCGTCTAGCTTCATTTTATAAGCAAATGCTTTCTCGCTGGGCAGAATCTGCTCCCTCTGCAAGTTGGAATCCACCATGATAATAGTAGCTTCATCATCCGTCAGGTCGCGGACAATGCAAGGAATAGATTCAACCCCAGCCAGTTCACTGGCTTTTTTGCGCCTGTGTCCGGCTACCATCTCATACCCGCCATCCGGTTTGGGTCGCACCAGGCCAGGAACAAGAACGCCGTACTGCCGCACACTGTCTGCCATCTCTGTCATGCACTCATCCATGCGCACCTTGAATGGATGATTGGGGAAATCGCTGATTTCTGCCAGCGGGATGTCCCTGACGGTTTCCCGCTGGGCTTCGTCGCGTTCCTCCTGGGTGGTGAACAGGCTATCTACTGAGAGTAGATTTGCTGCGCTGTTTATTGCCAATGTCCGTCACCTCCTTTACCAGACTGCGGTAGCTGTCAGCGGCGCGGCCCCTGGGTTCGTGCCGGAAAATGCTCTTGTCCGCCGTGCTGATTTCGGCAAGCCGCACCGTAGAGGGGATAACCGTCTGCAATACTGGCAGGTACTTTCCAAAGTTCTCCTTGACCGATTTCACAATGTCCTTGCGGAAGTTAGTGTCGTTAGACATGGTCAGGAACGCTCCGCCGACTTTGAGCTTGGGGTTGATATGCTGTTGGACATTCTGTACCGTGCCGATCAGTTCGGTCATGTCCTCGGCGGCAAGATAGTCCGCCTGCACGGGGATAAGCACATAGTCAGCGGCTGACAGCGCATTGATGACCAGCATACCCAAGGACGGGCGGCAGTCCAGCAGCACATAGTCGTACTTGTCCTTAACGTCAGTTAGATACTGCCTCAATACCGTTTCTCGGCTGAAGGCGTTGACCAGCCCGATTTCCACCGCCGTCAGGGAACGGTTTGCGGGAACAAAGTCAAAGCCCTCGCCATGGTGCATGATTTCCGGGTAGCCTTCCCTGGGGACATTGGCAACGATATCGTTCATGACGTTGCCCAGGGTCAGGGGAAGGTCGTGAGGTTTACGCTGGCCCAGCATTTTTGTGAGGTCGCCCTGGGGGTCAACGTCCACCAGCAGGACGCTCTTTCCGTCCATAGCCAGCCCAGCGCCCAGGTTGAACACGGTCGTGCTTTTTCCAACACCGCCCTTCTGGTTTGCTACCGCGATTACTTTTGTGTTTGCCATACGGGTTCCTCCTTTCCATTAAATTAGCCGCCCACAATTAAGTGGACGGCTATGTAGGAAAAAGCCGCTTACTCTTTTCAGAATAAACGGCGCTATATAATGCTATATGTCAACGTATGCTATTACAGCCATACTCCAATCAAATCTTTCATTCTTTTCTGTACTCGCAACACTTTCGCGCACTCTATGAGGTTAGGTATATTCTTCTTCTGGTCTTTTACATAGCCCTGAATTGCAGAATGAAAAATCTCCCTGTCCATCCTGTTCATATTCCGCAGCACATCACAAATTGTACGGTCGCGGTCATAAATGCGCACATCTTCTAAATCAATTTGCCCTTTTGTTTCCCCTAGCAGAAGTAACTCCGGCTTGACCCGATATGCTCTGATCGCAGGGTAATCTATCTTGAACCGCTGCCTGGAAACATTTATATCAATGGCAATATTCCACTGAGCTGGAGTTCGACGGCTGTACCCATAATAGAACAGGGCGGTTTCCATACAGAGAACCGCGTCGGGGAACAACCGGTTAATAAAAATAACCTCGCTGGCTCCATGGTCGTTTATCCAATGATAGTACCCCCACCGCACTCTTTCAATCAAGCCTTCGTCGAGCATATGCTGAATATCCCTATAAAACAACTTCTCCGCTGTTAGCTGGGCTGTCGTCATAACATACCCATATCTTGAAAAAGTCTCGCCAAAGGTTCGTTTATCATTTTGTGTTAGCATTGTTACCTCTGTAGTGAACCGCGTGGGCAATTTCCGATGCCTGAATAGCTGGCTATATTATATTCCACTATCCAGATAAAGTCAAATCGAGGCAGAGAAAAGCTTCTTTTCTTAAAATAGAAAGCAGACCAGCCTTTTGTTGATCTGCTCATTAGTAGTTCTTAATTATTCATCCTAAAAAGCTGCTATGTACAATAATCTTATTTCTTGGCTTTTCCCTGTATCTCTTCGATCAAATAGTGCAACGTGGTCCCGGGACACATCTCCGAGGGTTTCAACTTACCATCATTCTGACACTTGATGAACTGCTGCTGCGCCCTATGAATTGCTTTCACTTCATCGCCATTCTCTTTTAGCACTTTGTATATCTGTGGATTGGATTTAACGTATTTCTGCCCTATCTCCTTTTTATATAATTCTCCGAAGTCCCGACAACACTCTACAGACCCTTGCATAGTAGGCATTTTCCCAAAGTACGCAAAGAACCAAATTTCAATGCATGGATTAGACCATCCAACTCTGATGCCTTTCTTCTCTGCCTCCAAAATTATTTCATCAAAGCTCTGTACCTGATCCCGGTCAAATACAATCCAGCTTTGGCGATATTGGGGGTCTACATCTGCTTTCTCACAAGTAGAAATCATATCCTTGGTATGTTTGGCAGAAGCTACCTTTACGACTAACCGGTTTCTTATCTTTTCAGGAAGTGAATCCCGTAGCCCATTCAGGTAATTTTTCTCGGTTTCTTCTGTATCGGTCACGATATAGTAGTAGCCAAGTTCTGGAACCCATTTCTTCTGCTTTCCACGTTCTGCTCTTTTCCCATTCCGTTCTCTTGGCATTTTCATTCTCCCCCAAGTACGTCCAGATATTTCATAGTCGGGATAGCCCCATACTTGCCAAGCAAGTAGTTTTCCTCATAAGTCTCCTTACCAAAATTCTCCGGCTTCTCTTCAAAATCTGCGAGAGAATAAAGTGTAGAAGCACCATCTTCCCCTTTTTCCGTAAACCAGATTTCATCCCTGCGGAGCAAACGGTTAGACAGTTGCCAAGCGTCATGAGTAGTGAACACAATCTGTGCATGATTGACGTTGATCTCTGGATTTAAAAAAGTAAGCAGGAAACTGCGGGCCAGCAGCGGATGTAGACGAGAGTTAAGCTCATCCACAAAGAAAACTCCTCCGGTTTTCATCACCGTTTCCAGCCCCGGATAAAGGGCAAACATCTTTAGAGTTCCACTGGATTCTTGATTCAGAGGGATGTTGACAGTTCCTCCATCATTTTTTCTGTGGACTGCGTCAATCTTGATCTGGCTCATGTTATCGTCTTCTGAAAGCACTTCAACTTGGAAGTCGATAATGGATGGGTCGAAGGAGCTCAGATAAGTGACTACTCTTTTCCGGACTTCACTGTCTTTTGAAAAGCCAGCGGGTACCATTGTGGCTAAAGCCATGTTTTCTTTAGGGTCTCCGAAATCGGCAAATACCCAGTTATAGAACCAATCACGTACCGTCTTGAAAATTTCAATTCGCAACTTGGCCCCAAGAGACACAGCCAGGGTTTCTTTCTCAAGCGAAAGTCGGACATTTTCCTTTTGCTTGGCAGGGATTCCAGTTAGTTCGAGCGAATCTTTCTGCCGAAGTAAAACTTTCCGATTCCGTGTCTCTTTTACATTCAGCCACTCTTCAACTATGCCACCACGGTTCAGTGTGAAGCCATAGTTGTATGTTGTTCCGTCATCTTCTCCATTTCCCGTAAAGAAAACTTCAAAGGATGATTCGGCCTCCCGGCTCACTGAATCCATGAGGAAAGGGGTATAGACTGGCTGGTCTGTCTCTTTTCTTTCTCCATCCCCACCATAAGCAAATGAGTTTATTACATATTTTACCATAAAGAGGAAGGCTTCGATCACGTTTGTTTTGCCACTGGCGTTCGCTCCAAAAATCGCAGCAGCAGACAGAAGCTTTTCTTTTCCTACTATAATAACGTGATCAGCATGGTTTTCCTCTTCGGTAGCTGAAAAGTCCAGGATGGTGTCATCACGAAAGGACTTAAAGTTTTCAAAACGGAACTGTATCAGCATAGCCAATCCTCCCTTCTTATAACATTATACCCAAAGCCAGACAAAAAATCAATCTTTTCCTGACTGCGTCTACGTTGTGCCCATAATTTGAGGATATGTAGGTGCAGAGAAGTGGATCGAAAGTGCAGTAAATCAAACCGCCAAAGCACACCGATGGTGCAGTTTACTACAAAATTCCCCCTCAGCTTGTCCCCCAAGTAGCATACGGTTTCCACTCCACTATTTCACATTTTCTGGAAGCCACACCACATATGTTTATCGTCCTCTCAACGCCAGAAACCTCGATAAAATAAGGCTTTCCAGCGCTTTCCCCCTCGCCATACTTCCTTACCCTCTCAAACGTCGAAAAGCTATGTATCGGAAACCCCACCGTATCATGCTCACCCCCAAACAGCGCAAACGGAACATTACCGGTGCTTCTGAGGGGTAGGAATCGCAGACTTGACAGCGTGTTTTTACCAAAAATAAGGTCGTTATGGAATTACAAAAAGAAAAGCCGCTCATTCTGCATAGAACAAACGGCTTGATATTGAAATTCTCATTAATGTCGAAATAAGACTCCTCTATCTTGCTGATTTTTCGAGACAGAATAGTACTGGATGGTTTTTACCTACTTAAAACAAGAGTTAAGGAATTATATAGTATAATACTTTATTGAACTAGCCATTTCTCAGTTTACAAGTTGTCGATAAACGCTTACTCCTATATAAATCATGAAAGGTCATCTAATTCCAATTAATTGTAAGTTGCTCGTAATGGTTAGCCTCTTTATTATCAGTATTTATCGCGGCGAACACACCATCAAGATTGGGAACTCCATTTCTCCCGCGTATGGGTTGCCCTCCTTGTCCGATGAAATAGGGGTTAGCTTCCGCTGATACCTCAGGTTTAGCATAGTCAATAACAAAAAGAGGTTGTGCTCTTTTCAATGTTTCCTCGCCAGCCGCAAAGGTTCCGCCAGTTTTTCCCGATTCAACAAGAATCATCGCCTCCGATAAGCCGATAATTAACGAATTCCGTTTCATTGCATTTCCAACATTCCATAATGCCTGTGGCAAAAATTGTGAAACAAACACATGATTTTGGGGAGTCAACAAATCTCTAATGGCTTTTTTCTCTGTACACTTCAGAATTCCCTCTGCTAAGACAAAAACAGTATTTCCATTATGCGCCATAGCAGCAGAGTGCGCGGCTAAATCTGTTCCAGCAGCATAACCACTAACAACAGTTACTCCCTTTTCAGCCAGCTGTTCCGCACACTGTGTTGTAATCACAATTCCCTTCTCAGATGCTTTTCTAGATCCACAAAATCCAACCGATAGCGTAGATAATAAATTTATATTTCCCTTTAGGAATAAAACAGGAGGACAATACTCACCTAATACTGTTTTCAGTTGAAATGGGTACAGTGGGTCTGTTTCAAGCAATATAGCAATTTTCTGCCTTTTTAGTTCAGCACAGAGAATTTTGGCGCGCTCTTTGTTTTCCATAATGTTTTCAAACATACTATCTTTACATTTGATGATAGGCAACAGTTTTTCAGGATTTTGACATAAAGATTCAAATGTATCATATGCACTGTTAGATACATGTCTTATGATTCTCTTAATTGCAATATCACCAATACCCTTTGAAAGCATTAGTTGAAGTAAAAACTCCTCATACATACATATACCTCTTTCTGGTTTGACAAACAGCTATTGATTTTTTGTTTTTGTAACTGTAAGGACATATATTTTGTCAATTAGAGGATCTTGACGCAAAGCATTTACACATTGATTAAGTGTTGTCCCTGTATCATACAAGTCATCAATTAGGAGTGTATTATGTCTACGTGTTGCCATTTTCCTTTTGATGATAGAACCATTCAATTTTTTCTTTTCGTCAAATGAAAGACCTTTTGCCTCAACTTGCGACACATTTTCCAAAACATCACAGCAACAAAAGATGTTAAGTTCTGTTGCAAGTTTATCAGCAATTTCAAATGTTGGCTGATATCCTCTGTTTTTCGTAGGGGGAACAGGTAGTATAGTATTGACACCTTTCATCTCCGAATGTGTATCCAAAAAAGAAATAATTGTATCAACAATTTCTTGTAAGTAGTCATATCGTTGTTTATATTTGAACTGATATAACAATTCTCCAATTGCGGATCTAGTATTGGAGAATTGTTGATGTCCATAGTCATCCTCGCCAAGCGGAATGCTTTTTACAACATGAACATCTAGGGAAAACCCCAAATCCCAGTTTCCCCATATTTGAATTGGATGAATTTCAACAGCCACAGTAACATCCCCACCTTTATTATTTGTAAAAATATAGTTGATATTATATCATAGTTAGGGTTCACTGTTCAACCCTTGATTTTAGTAGAAGTAAAGTTACCACTTGCTTGCATTGAGCGAGAAAAGGCCACACCATTGCTAAACATCCTCAAAATCCAAGTTCATATTCTGTTTTTCGGATGTAAGTATCGTTGCTCTATTGCTCTCAAACCGTTGGTACCACTGGTTTTATGGCGTAAATCCTATATCGCCATTCGTATCAGCCCCGGATAAAGGGCAAACATCTTTAGAGTTCCACTGGATTCTTGATTCAGAGGGATGTTGACAGTTCCTCCATCATTTTTTCTGTGGACTGCGTCAATCTTGATCTGGCTCATGTTATCGTCTTCTGAAAGCACTTCAACTTGGAAGTCGATAATGGATGGGTCGAAGGAGCTCAGATAAGTGACTACTCTTTTCCGGACTTCACTGTCTTTTGAAAAGCCAGCGGGTACCATTGTGGCTAAAGCCATGTTTTCTTTAGGGTCTCCGAAATCGGCAAATACCCAGTTATAGAACCAATCACGTACCGTCTTGAAAATTTCAATTCGCAACTTGGCCCCAAGAGACACAGCCAGGGTTTCTTTCTCAAGCGAAAGTCGGACATTTTCCTTTTGCTTGGCAGGGATTCCAGTTAGTTCGAGCGAATCTTTCTGCCGAAGTAAAACTTTCCGATTCCGTGTCTCTTTTACATTCAGCCACTCTTCAACTATGCCACCACGGTTCAGTGTGAAGCCATAGTTGTATGTTGTTCCGTCATCTTCTCCATTTCCCGTAAAGAAAACTTCAAAGGATGATTCGGCCTCCCGGCTCACTGAATCCATGAGGAAAGGGGTATAGACTGGCTGGTCTGTCTCTTTTCTTTCTCCATCCCCACCATAAGCAAATGAGTTTATTACATATTTTACCATAAAGAGGAAGGCTTCGATCACGTTTGTTTTGCCGCTGGCGTTCGCACCAAAAATCGCAGCAGCAGGCAGAAGCTTTTCTTTTCCTACTATAATAACGTGATCAGCATGGTTTTCCTCTTCGGTAGCTGAAAAGTCCAGGATGGTGTCATCACGAAAGGACTTAAAGTTTTCAAAACGGAACTGTATCAGCATAGCCAATCCTCCTCGTATAATAAGTTTATAAGTTAATAAATCAGGTACCAGCAGGCCGTAAGATACCCGTGATACAATAGCTGTAGGACAGCAGGATAAGTTCTATATTCTCCGGTAGAACCGCAAGGTTGCTACAAAGAAAGTCCGTCCCCCCGAGCCGGAAGTAAGCTGCAAACTCACTGGCTGTTTGCCGTGGTGCGGCCCCCTCTGTCCCAGCGGCGAGCCGCTGGGACAGGCAGTGGAGGGAATCGCATCGGCCGCTCCTCGGAATGATTCTCATACGCGAGGTTGCTGAGGCTTCCGGTTATCATGGGTATCTTAGAGCCTGCTGGTCCTAAAATTTCCACCCCGAGGAGGTGAAATCGTGAATCAATTATTCGTTGGCATTGATGTGGGAAGCCGCGGGAACACAGCCTATCTCATGCGGCCTGATGGGGAAAAGCACAGTAATTTCACAGTACAAAACACTCAAGGCGGTGCTAAAATATTGATTGATAAAATCGTTTCGGCACTTACCGCGATGGGCCTGGAACAGGTCGTGATCGGCATGGAGGCCACCGGCATCTACGGAGATAATCTCGTGTACGCTCTCCGGGAAGATGGCGCCCTGGGCCGGTTCCAGCGCAAGATCCATGTGCTCAATCCCAAGCAGGTCAGCAAGTTCAAGGAATCCTACTCCGAACTGCCCAAGAACGATGATGTGGACGCTTTTGTGATTGCCGATAAGCTCCGTTTTGGTCGTATCACCCAGGAGGTCTATATGGACGACTACCGCTACAAAGCCCTGCAAACCTTGACCAGAGCCAGATTCTATGCTGTACAAGACTTGACCCGTGAAAAACAGCGTTTTGCGAACTATTTGTTTTTGAAATGCTCCGGTCTCGCGCAGGGCAAGGACATAGCTAACTCCAGCGCCACCACCATCGCTCTTATGGAACGCTTTGAAACTGTGGACGAGCTGGCTTATGCCGATTTGGATGAACTCACAGCTTTCATTGATGAGAAGGGCCGCAACTTCGCCGACCCTGCCGCAAAAGCTAAAGCCATTCAGACTGCTGCCAGAAACTCCTATCGTCTGCCTATCACTGTAAATAATTCTGTGAATCAAGCTATGTCAGTTTGTATTGCCACCATGCGGGCGTTGGAAAAGCAAATCAAGGTTCTTGACAAACAAATTGAACAGATATTTGCTGTCCTTCCAAACACCCTGACCTCCGTTCCCGGCATCGGCAAGGTCTACTCCGCCGGGATTATCGCTGAGATCGGTGACATCAACCGTTTTCAATCCCAGGCTTCTGTCGCCAAATATGCCGGTCTTGTCTGGAAACAGCACCAGTCCGGTGAGTTTGAAGCCCAGAACACCCGCCTCATTAAGTCCGGCAACCGTTTCATTCGCTACTATCTGCTGGAAGCCGCCAACTCTGTGAGAAGATGCGACTCCGAGTTCAGGCGTTACTATGACCTCAAGTACAAACAGGTCAATAAATACCAGCACAAACGCGCACTCGCTTTAACTGCCAGAAAACTGGTTCGGCTCGTCTTTCGACTGCTGAAGGAGGGGCGGAACTACATACCGCCGGAGGGCTGAGTCCTACTCGCTTTTCGGTAACGAAGCCCTGTTCAAAAAAATATCATGGGGCAGGGCTTTGGTTGGTGTTGCCTTTTTGCTGCTATGTCATTTCTTTTTCACCGCTTTTCTTTTGACTTTTCATCTATTTCTCTATTGACTTCTTACCACTGGACTTTCTTATAATATTATACCCAAAGCCAGACAAAAAATCAATCTTTTCCTGGCTGCGTCTACGTTGTGCCCATAATTTGAGGACGTTTGGGTGCGGAGAAGTGGATCGAAAGTGCAGTAAATCAAACCTGTCAAAGTATATTGATGGTGTAGTTTACTACAAAATCCCCCCTTAGCTTGTCCACCCAGTAGCATACGGTTTCCACTCCACTATTTCACATTTTTTGGAAGCCACACCACATATGTTTATCCTCCTCTCGACCTCCGAAATCCTGATAGAATAAGGTGTTCCAGCGCTTTCCCCCTCGCCGTACTTCCTTACCCTCTCAAACGTCGAAAAGCTATGTATCGCAAACCCCACCGTATCATGCTCGCCCCCAAACAGCGCGAACGGAACATTACCGGTGCTTCGGAGGGCACCGAAGAGCTGGCCCACCTGGAAATGGTCGGCACCATCGTCTATCAACTTACCCGCTGCCTGACCCCCGAGCAGATAGAAGAGGCAGGCTTTGCGGATTACTTCGTGGACCATACCACCGGCGTCTATCCCCAGGCTGCCTCCGGCACGCCCTTCTCTGCGGCTACCTTCGCCGTCACCGGCGACCCCATCGCGGACCTGAACGAGGATCTTGCGGCGGAGCAGAAAGCCCGTCTGAGCTATGACAACATCCTGCGCTTTGCCGACGACCCGGACGTTGCCGAACCCATCAAATTCCTGCGGGAGAGGGAGATCGTGCACTACCAGCGCTTTGGCGAGGGGCTGCGCCTCCTCACTGACCGGCTGGACAGCAAAAATTTCTACGCCTTCAACCCCTCCTTCGACAAGTAGGCCAAAAGAGGGCCGGTGGCTTTTCGCCGCCGGCCCTCTTTCATTTTTCCTCCACCCCCGCCAGGGTCTCCACTGCGTTCTTCATCTCGATGGCGGTCTGCTCGGTCTCCAGAAAGGCACTGCTGTAAAGCACTACCCCATTACAAGGCAAATCCCTTGCCGCTTCTATCTGTCGGCTTATCACGTCGCCCCCGGCCCAGGCCTCCCCCTGGGCGCTGTCCCCGGCCTTATAGAGGGCCAGACCGATGTAAAGCTTCAGCCCTTCGCGCTTATAAAGCCCCTGCCAGTCCTCCAGGGCCTCTGTATAGTTCAGGCCCTGGTTCTCAAAGCTATAGTACACCTGTGGGCATATATAATCCACGTACCCGGGCAGGGCGCACCAGGCCTTCACCTCCGCGCCCATGCCCAGGTCATTTTCTATATTCCCCTGGGGAGAGATGCCAAACTGAACCTCCGGCCGGGCGGCCTTAACCCTGCTGTACACCTCTGACACCATGGCGCTGATATTGGCGGTGCGCCACTCCTGGAGTTCCAGGGGCTCGGACACCGTCTCCACGTGCAGCCCATAGGCCTCCGCGTCCAGGCTCTCGTCCCCGGCGGGGTAAAAGTAGTCGTCGAAGTGTATGCCGTCCACCGGGTACTTCTCCGCTATCTCCCCCGCCCCCTTGGCTATCAGCGTGCGCACATAGGGGTACGCCGGGTCCAGGTATAGGGCCCCCTGCCACTCCATAAAGTAATAGGGCTCGCTCTCCCGAAGCTCCGCTATCTGTCCCGAAAGCTCCCCCGGGGTCTTGTCCGTGGACACCCGCAGGGGGTTTATCCAGGCGTGGAACTCCAGCCCCAGCCCGTGGGTGTACTCCACCATAAACTTTAGCGGGTCGAAACCCGGGTCCTTTCCCTGGGTTCCCGTAAGGATATGGGACCAGGGGTACAGCTTAGAGGGATAAAGCGCATCGGAAAAGGGCCGCACATGGACAAACAGGGCATTGAGCCCCTTTTCTTTTGCACTGTCCGCTATGCTCTTAAAATTGGCTTCAAAGGCCTCTCTTGTGTGCTCCTTGGTCTCAAGGGACATATACGGCACCCAGACCCCCGCAAGCTCCTCTGCTTTACTGCTCACCGGCGCGTGCACCTCCATTTCCTCCGGCTCCCCTGTGGGGTCCAGCCTGACCATGGGCATCTGGGGCTGCGAAGGCTTCCCCTCTCCGCCGAAGAGCCAAACCGCCCCCACCGACCCGGCCAGGGCCAGCCAGACCACAAGGTATTTTAGAAATCCTTTTCTTCTCATATACTTGTCCTCCCGAGATTGACACGAACCCAAAAAGCGGGTATAATTTCTCTATAAAATATGCGGGAAGGAATGATTATATGCGCTTTCTTCTTTTCGACGCCGACTATACCCTTCTGGACTTTCCCGAGGATATGGTCCGCTCCTTTAAGATAATGTACGGCTCCTGCTTCGCAGCCCAGCGCCCCTACTCGGAGGAGCTTCTCAGGCACTATGAGGCCTGCAATAACCGGGCCTGGGACCGCTTCGAGCGGGGGGAGTGCACCAAGCAGGAGCTGTACATCTCCCGGTTCATAGAGTTTCTTTCAAAGACCGGGCTTTCCGGGGACCCGGAGGCTATAAACGAAAAATACTTCACAGCCATGGCCGAGACCGGCACGGCCTACCCCGGGGCGGTGGAGCTTGTAAAGGAACTCAGCCTTACCTATGATCTGTACATTATAACCAACGGCAATGTTGTCAGCGCGATCCCCCGGATAAGGAACTCCGGCCTTGCCCCCTATTTCAAGGAGGTTTTCGTCTCAGAGGCCGTGGGCGTGGGCAAGCCGGACAAGCGGTACTTCGACCATGTTGCCGCGAGTATACCGAATTTCTCCCGGTCGGAGGCCGTGGTCATAGGCGACTCCCCCAGCTCTGACCTCCAGGGGGCCGTCAACGCCGGGCTTCGGAGCATCTGGTACGATCCGCCCGGAGCCTGGACTAATGAGCGCAAAGCGCCCCAATACACTTGGCGGGCGGAGAGCTACGACGAGCTTCGGGAGATACTGAGCAATGTATAAAATCTTCATTGTTGAGGACGACCCGGTGATATGCCGGGCGGTGTCCGAGCACCTGGCCCTGTGGGGCTATCAGGTCCGCTCTGTCCGGGACTTCTCCCGGGTCATAGAGGAGTTTACGGACTTTAACCCCCACCTGGTGCTTCTGGACATCGGCCTGCCGGTGCATAACGGCTATTATTACTGCCAGGAGCTGAGAAAGCGCTCCAAGGCGCCGGTGGTCTTTCTGTCCTCGGCCTCGGACAATATCAACATCGTCACCGCCATAGAGCTGGGCGGCGACGACTTTATCGCAAAGCCCTTCGACCTCACGGTGCTGACGGCCAAGATACAGGCCGTGCTGCGCAGGGCCTACTCCCTTCAGGGCAGCGTGAACCTGCTGGAATACGAGCAGGCCCTGCTGGACCTTGGAGCCGAGACGGTGTCGGGGCCAAAGGGCAAACAGGAGCTGACAAAAAATGAGTTCCGCATCCTTCAGATACTTATGGAAAACGGCGGCCACACCGTAAGCCGCAGCGACCTGATGGTGCGCCTTTGGGAGAGCGAGAGCTTTATCGACGACAACACCCTGACGGTGAATGTATCGCGCCTGCGAAAAAAATTAGAGGCCGTGGGGCTGGGGGGTATGCTGGCCACCAAAAAGGGCCTTGGCTACCAGCTGGGCTGACAGGAGGGAAATATGCTGTTTTTCAGATACCTCTTTGACCGGCGCAGGGTGCTGCTCTGCGGGCTTATACTGCTGGCCGCCGTGACAGGCCTTATGCTGCTCTATGGGCTCCGGCCGTTGGAGACAGGCTACTGCACCCTTATTGTCCTCCTTCTTGCCGTATTTATGGCCGTGCCCGATTTTGTTGGGTACTATAGAAGAGTCCGGCATCTCCAGGCTGTAAAGCGCATGGCGTCACAGGGCGCTGCCGAGCCCGCCGCCCCCCGGGGCTCCCTGCCCGAAGTTCTGCTTATGGAGTCCTTCGAGCTCCTGCGCGCCAGGGCCGCCAGCCTTGAGAGCCAGGCCATCGCCCGGCAGGAGGAGCTTATGGATTACTACACCCTATGGGTGCACCAGGTAAAGACCCCACTTTCCGCCATGGGGCTGATACTCCAGTCGGGCCGTCTCCCCGCCGGCGAGACAGAAGCCCTGCGTCAGGAGCTGTTTAAGATAGAGCGCTATATGGAGATGCTGCTGGGGTATCTCAGGCTGCACTCCATGAGCTCCGACCTGCGCCTTGAAAAATGCCCGGTGCGGCCCCTTGCCGCAAAGGCTGTGAAGAAGTTTGCCACCCAGTTTATTTACAAAAATCTGCGGGCCGAGCTCTGCGATTTTGAGAACTGCGTGGTCACCGACGGAAAATGGCTGCTTTTCGTGCTGGAACAGCTTATCTCCAATGCCGCCAAGTACACCTTCACCGGCGGAGTCACTGTCTCCATGGACCGGGACAAGGTGCTGAGCATATCGGACACCGGCATAGGCATAGACCCCGCCGACCTGCCCCGGGTCTGCGAACGGGGCTTCACCGGCCAGAACGGCCGGGCCGACAGGTCCAGCACCGGACTGGGGCTGTATCTTTGCAAGTCAGTTTTGGATAAGCTGCAAACGCCCTTTGAGATAAAGTCAGAGCCCGGCAAGGGCACAACGGTGCTCCTCTACCTCGCCCGGCCGGAGGCCCCGAAGGATTGACCCCTTCGGGGGCTTTTCTTTTTTGGGGCCCCGGACCACAGCGGCCCAAAGAGCGTGCCCGGGCCCGCAAAAGCGGGGGCATGGGGGACGAAGTTCCCCATAAAAACAAAAGGGGCGGGCAAAGCCCGCAACCTTACAAAACTGTAAGCCACCGGCCCCATTTTGTAAGCCTGTCTTATGGATTTTGTAAGAATTACCCGCTATACTTAAACCATAACAAAAAACCGAAAAGGAGATTAACATATGCCCCTTCTAAACGTAGAACATCTAAAGAAAACCTACTCGAACCGCCTGGGCGGCGCCCAGGTCCAGGCCATAAGAGACGTGAACTTCACCGTGGAGCAGGGGGAGTTCGCCGCCATAATGGGCGAGTCCGGCTCCGGCAAGACCACCCTTTTAAACATCCTGGCCGCCCTCGACAAGCCCACCTCTGGCAGCGTGTTTTTAAATATGCGGGACATCACCACCCTTCGGGAGTCTGAGATATCCGCTTTCCGCCGGGACAACCTGGGCTTCGTGTTCCAGGACTTCAACCTTCTTGACACCTTCTCCGTCCAGGACAACATCTTTCTGCCCCTGGTGCTGGCGGGGAAAAAGTACCCGGAAATGCGGCAGCGGTTAGAACCCATCGCCGCGAGCCTTGGGATAAAGGAGCTTTTAGAGAAGTTCCCCTATGAGATATCCGGCGGCCAGAAGCAGCGCACAGCCATCGCCCGGGCCATTATCACCCAGCCCCAGCTGATACTGGCCGACGAGCCCACCGGGGCCCTGGACTCCCGCTCCGCCGGGCAGATAATGGACATCTTCACCGGGGTGAACCGCGCCGGACAGACGGTCCTGATGGTGACCCACTCCACCCAGGCCGCAAGCCGGGCGGGCAGGGTGCTCTTTATAAAGGACGGCCAGGTCTTCCACCAGATATACCGTGGCAGCCAGACCGACGACCAGATGTACCAGAGCATTTCTGATACACTGACAGTCCTTGCCACCGGCAGAGAGGGGGAGGAGCGGAATGTTTAAGCTGTATCCAAAGCTGGCCGTGCACAACCTTAAAAGCAGCTACCGGGTGACGGTGCCCTACCTGCTCTCGGGCTCGGGGATAATCATGATGTACTATATGCTGTTCGCCCTCACTATGGGCACCGCTGGGTCTAACTTCTACGGAGTCACAAGCTCCGCCATGGCCCTGGAGCTCGGCACATATGTCATCGCCATCTTCGGCGCCATCTTCCTCTTTTACACCAACAGCTTTTTGATGAAGCGCCGCAAGAAGGAGCTGGGGCTCTACAACATCCTTGGCATGGAGAAGCGGCATATCGCCGGAGTCCTTCTGACCGAGACGGTCCTGACCGCCGCCGTATGCCTCCTGCTGGGCCTTGGCTTCGGTATAATATTCTCAAAGATTTTCTTCCTCATACTGGAAAACTTACTGGGTATGCCCGGGGTTATCCCCTTTCTGATACCCCTCTCCGGCATCAGGAACACCGTCATACTCTTCGCCTGTATCTTTCTGGCGACCGCCCTCTACAATATTTTGCAGGTGCGGCTTTCAAAGCCCATCGAGCTGCTCCACGGCGGGGAGATCGGCGAGAAGGAGCCCCGGGCCCACTGGCTCCTGGCCATTATAGGCGCGGTGCTTTTAGGGGCAGGGTACTACCTGGCCCTCACCATCGAGGACCCGGTGGCGGCCCTTGCCATGTTCTTTGTGGCGGTGATACTTGTGATACTGGGCACGTACCTGCTGTTCATGGTGGGCATAACCGCCATGCTGAAGCTCCTGAAGAAAAACAAGGGCTTCTACTATAAGACCCGGCACTTCACTACAGTATCGGGTATGCTCTATAGAATGAAGCAGAACGCGGCGGGCCTTGCCTCCATCTGCATACTGTTCACCTGCCTCTTGGTCACAGTTTCGACCACCTTCTCGCTGTATACCGGCATAGATGACATGATAGGCACCCGCTGCGCCCGGGACATAAACCTGGGCTTCACCGGCGTGAAGGAGGAGGAGTTCGACTCCGTAAAGGCCAGGGCCCAGGAGATATCCGCCGCCCATGGCGTGCAGACAGAGGACGTGCTGGAGTACCGGGCCTGGAACATGGGCGCTATCCGGCAGGGAGACGGCTTTGAGTTCAGGAACGAGACCTCGCAGGGGACTATTTACGCCTACATCACAGTCTTTGACTTGGACGATTACAACGCCTTCGCCGGGACAAATTACACTCTTGACAGCGGGCGGGTGCTCCTCAGCGACCCGGACGGCACATTTGACAGCGAGACCATCGGCCTTTTCGGCAAGACCTATCAGGTGGAGGAGATAGAGATGCCCCATGTCAATTCAGAGTACGCCGCCTATATAGGTATCGAGAAGTACGGCCTGGTGATAAGCGACCCGGAGCTGATAGTGGACGGCCGTATACGCAACCCCGGCGAGGGTATCTCCTCCGACAAGCCCTGGGTGGACCCGGAGTACACCTTCGACTTTGACCTCTCCGGCCACGACCCGGAGACCATAGAGGCCGTTTATGACGAGCTGCTGGACTGGGTCGTAAACGAGAAGTGGAACTGGGCGACAACTGAGGAGCTGAACGCCTCGGGCCTGAGCTACTCCTTCAATAACAGGATACAAGAGCGAGAGGACGCCACCGGCCTGTTCGGCGGGCTGTTCTTCCTGGGGCTCTTTATGGGGGCCATGTTCTTAATGGGTACGGTGCTCATCATCTACTATAAGCAGGTCTCAGAGGGCTATGAGGACGCGAAGCGCTTTGACATCATGCAGAAGGTGGGCATGAGCCACCAGGAGGTAAAGCGCAGCATCCACAGCCAGGTGCTCATGGTCTTCTTCCTGCCGCTTCTGATGGCTATCGTGCACCTGTGCTTCGCCTTCCCCATGCTGCAAAAGATACTCATGCTCATGATGATGACGAACCTTGACCTGATACTTCTGTCTATGGCGGGCTGTGTGCTGGTGTTCAGCGTCTTCTACCTTGTCATCTACCTGCTCACTGCCCGGACCTACTATAAAATAGTCGAGAGCGCCAACTAAACACAATATACAGGGGGTATTAACATGACACTATCTATCTTCGATCTCTTTTCCACCATGTTCGGCTACGCCTGGAGGCTTATCTCCTGGGTGGCTGATTTAAGCCTGCGGTTCTTCGGGGCCGTCTTTAACTTCGGCATGAGGGCTTTGGGGGCCATCTTCGACCTTATGCTGACCCCCTTCACCCGAGGCCTTGACTGGCTCTGGGACTGCGGCGGGCTGGACCTCAAGGGCATCTTCGCCGTCATCATGTGGGTGCTGCTGATAGCCTGCGCGCTGCTGGCCCTGTTCGCCGCCGGGAGCAATGCCTATCGGAAATACCAGCACAGGCTAAAGTAAAAAAGGCATAAGAAATCCCCGGTAGAACCGGGGATTTCTGCTTTTAAACTGCTTATTTTATCACAAGATTTACAAGCTTTCCGGGCACATATATCTCCTTTACAATCTCCTTCCCGGCTATCTCGGCGGCTATCTTCTCGTCAGCTTTTGCGGCGGCTAAAGCGTCTTCCTTGCTGATATCCGCGGGCACGTTTATCCTGGAGCGGACCTTGCCCTTTATCTGCACCACTATCTCAACGGTGCTGTCCTTGGTCTTTTGTTCGTCGTACTCGGGCCAGCTCTGCTGGCAGGCCATGCCTTCGCCAAGCGCGCAGGCCTCCCAGACCTCCTCTGTGATATGGGGCGCGAAGGGATTCAGAAGCAGGGTGAATATTTTGAGCTCTCCCCTGGTTATGCCCTTGCCCTTCTGGCCTATCTCGTTTATCAGGGCCATAAGGGTGGCGATGGCCGTGTTGAACTTTAGGGTCTCGATGTCCTCGCCCACCTTCTTGATGGCCTTATGGAGGGAGGTCTCAAGCTCCGGGCGGATATCCTCGCTGTCTATAAGATTATCCTGCAAAGCCCAGTACCTGTCCGCAAGCCTTCTGCAGCCCTTGACCCCGGCGGTGCTCCAGGGGGCGGACTTCTCAAAGTCGCCGATGAACATCTCGTAGAGCCGCACGGTGTCCGCGCCCAACTCCTCCACCAGGTCGTCAGGGTTCACCACGTTATTCAGGGACTTGCTCATCTTTACAATGGGGTGGTCGGCCATCTCGCCAAACTGCTCTCTGAGCGCCGCCTGAGCCTTCTCCTGGCTGCCGTGCTCCTCTATGAGCTT
Organism: Acutalibacter muris; assembly: GCF_002201475.1. Taxonomy (NCBI): domain Bacteria; kingdom Bacillati; phylum Bacillota; class Clostridia; order Eubacteriales; family Acutalibacteraceae; genus Acutalibacter; species Acutalibacter muris. Next base: position 2,918,028 of record NZ_CP021422.1, read on the forward strand.
CTTCTGCTCAGAGGAGGGCAGGTTCTGGAGGTTATGGGGATTAAGGCCCAATATCATGCCGTGGCTGGTGCGCTTTCCATAGGGCTCCGGGGTGGGGACAACGCCGATATCGTAGAGGAACTTGTGCCAGAAGCGGCTGTATAAGAGGTGCAGGGTGGTGTGCTCCATGCCGCCGTTGTACCAGTCCACCGGGGACCAATACTCCAGGGCCTCCTTAGAGGCCAGGGCCTTGTCGTTGCTGGGGTCCATATACCGCAGGAAGTACCAGGAGGACCCGGCCCACTGGGGCATGGTGTCGGTCTCTCTTTTGGCCGGCCCGCCGCAGTGGGGGCAGGTGGTGTTCACCCAGTCCGTCATCTTCGCCAGCGGCGACTCCCCGGTGTCCGTGGGCTCGTAGCTGTCCACCTGGGGGAGCCTTAAAGGCAGCTCGCTCTCGTCTATGGGCTGCCAGCCGCACTTCTCGCAGTAGACCATGGGTATGGGCTCGCCCCAGTAGCGCTGGCGGGAGAACACCCAGTCCCGGAGCTTATAGTTCACCTTGGCGTGGCCGATGCCCTTCTCCTCAAGGAACTCGGTGATCTTAACCTTTGCGTCCTCAACGCTCAGGCCGTCGAGAATCCCGGAGTTCACCATTATGCCGGTCTCGCAGTCTGTAAAGGCGGCAGACTGTACCTCCCCGCCCTTCACCACCTCGATGATGGGCAAATTGAACTTCTTGGCAAAGTCCCAGTCCCGGTCGTCGTGGGCGGGCACGGCCATAATGGCCCCGGTGCCGTAGCTTACAAGGACGTAGTCGGAGATGAAGATGGGTATCTCCTTGTCGTTCACCGGGTTGACAGCTGTAACGCCCAGGAGCTTTACACCCGTCTTCTCCTTTGCCACCTCGGTGCGCTCGAAGTCGGACTTTCTTGCCGCTTGGGCCTGGTACTCCCTTATCTCGCCCATATTGTCAAGCTTATCCGCCCACTTCTCTATATAGGGGTGCTCCGGGGAGATTACCATATATGTGGCCCCATAGAGGGTATCGGGGCGGGTGGTGTAGATTTTAAGCTTATCCCCGGCGCTGGTGTCGAAGTCCACCTCCGCGCCGGTGGAGCGTCCTATCCAGTTCTTCTGCTGGAGACGGACCCGCTCGGGATAGTCCACCTTGTCCAGGTCGTCTATAAGCCGCTGGGCATACTCGGTGATCTTCAGCATCCACTGGCTCTTTACCTTGTGCACCACCTCGCTGCCGCAGCGCTCGCACACGCCGTTTACGACCTCCTCGTTTGCGAGCACGCACTTGCAGCTGGTGCACCAGTTGACGTTCATCTCCTTCTTATACGCCAGCCCGTGCTTATAGAGCTGCAAAAATATCCACTGGGTCCACTTGTAATACTCCGGGTCGATGGTGGCTATCTCCCGGCTCCAGTCGAAGGAGATGCCCAGGGACTGTATCTGCCGCTTGTACCGGGCGATGTTCTCCCGGGTTATGCCCTCGGGGTGCACATGGTTCTTGATGGCATAGTTCTCGGCGGGCAGGCCGAAGGCGTCCCAGCCGATGGGGTACAGCACGTTATAGCCCTGCAAGCGGCGCTTCCTGGCTACAACGTCCAGACCTATATAGGGCCTGGGGTGCCCCACGTGCAGGCCCGCGCCCGAGGGGTAGGGGAACTCGATAAGGGCGTAAAACTTCTCCTTGGGGGAGCCATTTTCAGCGTGGAAAGCTCCCTTTTCCTCCCACTTTTTCTGCCATTTTGGTTCGATGGATCTGTGGTCGTATTTCATTTTGCATCATCCTTTCTGATAAAGTTAAAAACCCCGGACGCTCATTCTATAGCGTCCGGGGCGAAAATTTCGCGGTACCACCCGTGATTTCAGGGCACGCTCACGCATACCCCCTCACAGCCTCCAACAAGGCTTGGCATATAACGCCGCCACACGTCCCCGGCCTACTAAGCGCCGCCTTTGGGTGGGGAGACTCGGGGACCAGTATGCGCGCCGTGCCTGCTGCCTGCTCGCACCCTCCGCAGGCTCTCTGAAAAGCGGCCGCAGCGCCTTCCTCCCGTCACAGTCTTTAGCTATTTTTCTGATGATGATTATACACTATGGGGCGGGGTTTGTCAAGGCGTTTCCTCCGTCTTCGCCTCATACTCCATCAAAAACCTGTCCTCCTGCCAGTCCGTCTTAACGCCGTCGGCCCAAAGCCGGTCCAGGTCATAGAAGTCCCTGGCCTCCTGGGTGAAGATGTGCACCACCACATTGGCATAGTCCATAAGCACCCAGTTGTCAGAGCGGTAGCCCTCTATCCTCATGGGCATAACGCCCATAAGCTTCAGCTTCTCCTCCAGCTCGTCCGAAAGACTGCGCACGTGGGTGCTGCCCCGGCCGTTGGCTATCACAAAATAGTCCGCAAGGCTTGAGATGTCGTCTATCTTTATCACGCTGATATTCTCCGCCTTCTTTTCGTCCAGCAGGCGGGCGGCGCTTTTTGCCAGTTCAAAAGACTCCATTTGCTTCATCCTTTCTGTTTGCTCTCTAATATCCAGAGCGCCTCGTTGTATGCGTCGATAGAGCGGGGCTCCATGGTCATACGCTCCCCCATGCGCTCCTGCATGGTGAAGGTAACCCCCTCTACTATCACCTCCTCAAGGCTGCTTTGGGCGGCTCTTCTCAGCTCCTCCACCCCGGGATAGTCCCGGTCCGCAGAGATGTAGTCCGCCACAAAAAGCACCTTGTCAAGGGCCGTCATCCCAGCCTTGCCCCCTGTGTGGCAGGCGATGGCGTCCAATATCTCCCGGTCCGTGACCCCCAGCTCACGCTCCACAAAGGCCGCGCCGGACAGGGCGTGCCAGAGCTTTGTGTTGCGCCGCTGGGCTTCTGTCAGTATTATACCAGAGCGCTCCATGATTTTCAACTGTTCCTCGGGGGCCGTGTCCTTCATCACATCGTGGAGTATCCCGGCAAGCCGTGCCTTCTCCACCTGCGCGCCATATTTCTCCGCCAATTCCGCCGCGCATTTTGCCACGCACTGGCTGTGGTAAAACCTGCGCTCGCTGAGATGGGGCTTTACTGCCGCCTCGTATTCCTCAAAGGTCATATTTCCGCACCTCCATATATTCTGTTCCCGCTTATATACCCGGCCACCTCCTCCGGCACCAGCCCGGAGATATCCCTGCCCGCCCGGGCAAGCTCCCTTACCCTTGTGGACGACGCGTCCAGAAAGGGTATATCCACCACCCGGCACCGGGCCCCAAGCCCTATGAGCTCCTTCTCCTTCTCAAGGAGCCTCTTATAGCCCTCCGGGCTTCTTGGGGACGCGCAGAGCACCGCCAGCCGGAATATGGTGGGCGCGTCGTGCCACTTGTCCACGGTCAGGAACATATCCTCGCCCATGAGAAAATACAGCTCGTCCCTGGGGTAAAGCCCGTGGAGCTCGGTCAGAGTGTCGCTGGTAAAGCTCTTGCCGGGGCGCGCAAGCTCCATTTGACTTATCTCCACTATGTCAAGCTCCTGCACCGCAAGCCTGCACATTTCCACCCGGTCCTCCGGCGGGGCCAGGTCCTCGGCCCGCTTATGTGGCGGAGTGCCGTCGGGGATAAGCAGCACCCTTCGAAGGTCCAGCCGCTTTATAAACTCCCTGAGAATATGCACGTGTCCCCGATGTATGGGGTTGAAGGTCCCCCCGTAAACCCCCGTCCTCATTTGGGCAGCTTTATCCTGGGTTCTTTGGGGTCCGGCTTATAGAGCACAAATCTGCTGCCTATCACCTGGATCACCTCTGAGCCGGTGGCGGCGGCTATGGTCTCGGCGGCTTCTCTCGGGGTGCTGGGGCAGGTCTCCGGCAGGACCCGGCCCTTTATGAGCTCCCGCTTTTTTAAAGCGTCCCCGGCCTCCTTAAATACCTGGGCCCCGAGACCGGACTTGCCCACATACAGTATGGTGTCCTGGTTCACTGCCAAAGAGCGCAGATACGCCCGCTGCTTGCTGGTCAATATATCACCCTCATTTCTCTGTTTTACCAAGATATTCCCTCAGTTTCTTCTCAAACTCCGCGAAGGCGTGGCCCCTATGGCTCCGCGCGTCCTTCTCCTGGGCAGAGAGCTCCCCGAAGGTCACGTCCCCCTGCTGGAAAATGGAGTCATAGCCGAAGCCGTTTTCCCCCCGGCTCTCAAAGGCTATTTTGCCGAAGCACCTGCCCTCGGCCTCTATCCTGTCGCCGTTGGGGAACACGCAGCAGACCGCGCTGACAAAGTGCGCCCCGCGCTGCTCCTCGGGCACGCCCTTCAGCTTCTCAAGGACCGTCAGTCGTCTTTTACCCGGTTCGGCAAATCTCGCCGAGTATATCCCCGGCGCGCCGCCAAGATAGTCCACACAGAGCCCCGAGTCGTCCGCCACGGCGGGCAGGCCTGTCTCCCTACAGGCGGCTTCGGCCTTTATAAAGGCGTTCTCCGCAAAGGTCCTGCCGGTCTCCTCGGGCTCCGCGATGTCCATGGTCACAGCCTCTATGCCCATAGGCTCCAGAAGCCTTTGGAACTCCACCAGCTTGCCCTTGTTATGGGTCGCTATCACGTATTTCATGATGATGTCCTCCTATGTCACTGCTCCCGCTTCCCGGCGGTGAGCATAAGGTTCCGGGCCAGCCGCTGGTCGTCCCGGTCCAGTTCCCGGTCGTCCAGCCAAACCTTCAACTCTGGGAGTATGTCCCGGACGCTCTCGTTTTCGTCAAGCCTTGCCATAAGCCCCTCGGCAAAGCGCCTGAATCGGGCGTGCTTCTCCTCCGGGCTCTCGTTTTCAGGTGCGGGTTCAACCTCAGGCACCTGCAAGGGTTCTGGCGCAGATGTCTGCAAGGGCTTCTGCTTTGCAGCTATGTCCTCCTGTAAAGGACCCTCCTTTACATCAGGCGCAGCCTGGGCGGGCTCCTCCATGTTGAACAGCCCCGCCGCAAAGGCCCCCGGGTCAAAGGGCTGCAGGTCGTCTATCTGTTCCCCCACGCCGACGAACTTCACCGGCAGACCCAGCTCCCGCTTGATGGGCAGCACCACGCCGCCCCTTGGGGTGCCGTCCAGCTTTGTCAGCACAATGCCGGTTATCCCCGCCGCGCCCATGAACTCCCTGGCCTGGTTCACGGCGTTCTGCCCGGTGGCCGCGTCCAGCACCAGCAGGTTCTCCCGGTCGCAGCCGGGCAGCTCCCGGTCGATTATTCTCGATATCTTGGAAAGCTCGTCCATCAGGTTCTTCTTGTTGTGCAGCCGCCCCGCCGTGTCGCAAATTATCACGTCACAGCCCCGGGCCTTGGCCGCCGCGATGGTGTCAAACACCACCGCCGCCGGGTCAGAGCCCTCGCCCTGCTTTATCATGGGCACCTCCGCCCGCTGGGCCCAGACCTCCAGCTGCTCTATGGCCGCCGCCCGGAAGGTGTCCGCCGCGCCCAGGATAACAGACTTGCCCTGGGCCTTCAGCAGGGCGGACAGCTTCCCGATGGCCGTGGTCTTGCCCACGCCGTTTACGCCTATCACCAGTATCACCGAGGGCTTTGTGCCAATATGCAGGGCGCAGTCCCCAGAGAGCAGCTCCCGGACGATTCCCTGGAGCTCGTCCATTATAAGCGCCGGGTCCGTTATGCCCTTCTCCTTTATCACCCGGCGGAGCTCCCCTGTGATGAACTCCGCTGTGTCCATGCCCACGTCGCCCATCACAAGAAGCTCCTCGAGCTCCTCAAAGAGCTCCTCGTCTATCTTTGTGAACGAGTTCACCATCTGGGCTATCTGCCCGGAGATGCTGTCCCGGGTCTTTTTCAGGCCCTGGCGTATTTTTTCAAAGATTCCCATTTTTTACTCTCCTTTTCGCGTTATGAGCCATACTCCGCCGCCTCGTCCGTCCGCAGCGCCAAGAGCTTACTGATGCCCTGGTCCTGCATAGTCACCCCATACAGCATATCCGACCCCTCCATGGTGCCGCGCCTGTGGGTGATGGTGATAAACTGGCTCTTGCCGGTCATACGGCGTAAGTATTGGGCAAACCTTGTGACGTTCACGTCGTCCAGGGCGGCCTCTATCTCGTCCAGCACGCAGAAGGGCGGCGGGTTCACCCGCATTATGGCAAAGTATATGGATATGGCCACCAGGGCCTTTTCGCCGCCGGACAGGGACTCGATATGTGTCACTATCTTCCCCGGCGGGTGCACCTTTATGTCAATGCCCGAGGTGAGCACGTTCTCCGGGTCCGAGAAGCTGAGTTCTGCCGCTCCCCCGCCGAAGAGCTCCCGGAAGATATGGCCGAAGTTCTCGTTTATCCTGCCGAAGCGCTCGATAAACTGCTCCTGCATGGCCCCCACCAGCTGGGTTATCAGGTCCAGAAGCTCCTTCTTGGACTTCTCCGCGTCCCCCACCTGTTTACTGAGGAAGTCATAGCGCTCCGAGACCTCCTTATACTCCACCACGGCCCCCACGTTCACCGAGCCCAGGGCCTTAATCTTGTTCTTAAGCTCCGCCAGTCTGCGCTGGGCCCTAGGCAGGTCGTCTATCTCGGCGGCCACCTCCTCGGCCTCCCGGCGGGTCAGCTCGTACTCCTCCCAGAGCCGGTTTGTAAGGCCGTCGTACTCCTTCTGCAAATTCCCCTCCCGCTCCTGGAGCCTTGCCAGCTCCCCGGCGGCGCTCTCCCGGCGGGCCAGGGCCTCCCTCTCGGTGCTTCTCAGCTCTGAGGACTCCTGCTCAAGCTCCGCGCGTTTTTCGGCCTGTTCCTGGACCTTTGCCCGCGTGTCCCGGGCCGAGGCCCTCAGGGACTCTATCTGCTCCTTCTGTCTTAATATATCCTCTTCAAGGCCCCGGTTCTTCTCCTCAAGGGCGCCTATCTCCTCCAAAAGCCTCTGCTGCTCGCCGGCAGAGTCCTCCTGCCGGGCCGCAAGCTCCCGCAGGGTCTCTGTAAGCGCGTCCCGGTCCTTCCTGGCGGAGAACTCCTCCATCCTGAGAGCCTGGACCGTCTCGCCAATCTGGTCACAGCGGTCCAGCTGCTCCTGCCTGTCCCCAGTAAGGGCCTGACTCTTTTGCTGCCAGTCCTTGGCCTCCTGCTCAAGGGCCTCCAGCCGCTCCTTGCTCTCAGCTTGGGATTTATTCAGGGCCTCCAGCCGCTCTCCGGCATTGGCCCGCTCCTTTATGAGCTCTCCTGCGCTCTGCCTTATGCTCTCCAGCTCCCGGCCGGCCGCAGCCAGCTCCGCCGTCACCTTGGTGCGCTCCTCCTGCAAGGAGCCCAGCTCCCCCTGGGCCGCGTCCAGCTCGGCCTCGCAGGCAGACAGCTCCCGCTGGCTCTCTTTAAGAGCCGCCGCGGCCTTCTCCGTCTGCTCCCGAAGGCCCGCCGCCTTCGCCCTAATGCGCTCTATCTCCCCGGCCCGGCTGAGAAGTCCCGAGTTCTTGGCCCGGGAGCCGCCCGTCAGGGAGCCCCCGGCGTTCACCACCTGGCCGTCCAGGCTCACCACCCGGTATCTGTAGCCGGTGCGTTTGGCAATGGAGACCGCGCTGTCCAGGTCCTCGGCCACGGCCACCCGGCCCAGAAGGGAGGCTTTTATGCCGTCAAAGCGCTCCTCACAGCCGCATAGCTCTGAGGCTATGCCCACAAAACCGGGGATATTCTCCATCTCCCGCCTGTCTATGGTCCGGCCCTTCACGGTGGTAAGGGGCAGGAAGGTGGCCCGGCCCTGGTCCCGCTGCTTTAAAAAGCTGATGGCGGCCTTGGCGTCACCCTCGGTCTCCACCACGATATTCTGCATTGCCGCCCCCAGGGCCGTCTCTATGGCCACGGCATACTCCCCGGGCACTTTGATTATGCGCGTTACCGGCCCGCAAATGCCCTTTAGCATCCCGCGCCCCGACTCTCTCATCACGGCCTTAACGCTCTGGCCGAAGCCCTCCATGCTCCGCTCCAGGTCCTCCAAGAGCTTGGCGCGCCTTAGCTGCTCGTTGGTGTCAAGGGTCAGCCTGTCCACCTGGTCCTTGCTCTGCTGCACCCTTTGCCTACGGCTCTCAAGGCGCAGCTGATAGCCCTTTACGGCGTTCTCCTTTGCGGCTATCTCCTTCTCTATGCCCTCTAAGAGTTCTGAGAGCTCCCGGCCCTCCTTCTCGGCGGCCTCCCGGCGCTCCTCTGTCTGGCGGACGCTCTCCTCAACGGCCTGAGCCCGGCGCAGTATCTCCTCCATGGAGGATTGGGCCGAGCTTATCTGTACCCGCTCCTCTGAAAGGCTGGCGTTCACCCCGGCCAGTTTTGCCGCCGCCAGCTCTATCTCCCTGGTAGCCTGGTCCGCGCCCTTTCGCAGTTCCTCAAGAGCCTGGGTGAAATCGCCCAGCTTCTTTTGGCTCTCCTCTATGCGCCGCTCCTGCTCCGTAAGCCGGGACCGCTTGTCTTCTATTTCCTTCTCCGTGTCCTCACGTGACCGCCGCGCGGCTTCTATCTGCCCCCGGAGCCTTAAAATATCCTGGGCGTTATGAGCTGTCTCCTGTTCCAAAAGCCCTGCCTCGCCCTCGGCCCGCACAGCCTGCTCGTCAAGGGCGGCGGCTTCGTTTCGGGCCGCGTCCATGGCGGCGGTGCAGCCGTTCACCTCCCGCAGGTTCTCCTCAGTGCGCCGGGCTATGCGCTCCAGCTCCTCCTCTATCTGCCTGTGCTGGGACTGGGCGAGGCCTATCTTGTCCCTGTGCTCCCTAATGCCCTGGGCGGACCGGCGCAGGGTCTCGAGCCATATGCCTATCTCCAGGCCCTTCTTCTCCCCGTCGTACTCTATAAACTTCTCCGCCTTCTCGGCCTGCTCCTTTAGGGGGCCCACCCGGCCCTCCAGCTCGCTTAGAATATCCCGAAGGCGCACAAGGTTCTCCTCGGCCTTCGAGAGCCTGCGCTCGGCCTCCTCCTTGCGGTAGCGGTAGCGGGATATGCCCGCCGCCTCCTCGAATATCTCCCGCCGGTCCTCTGATTTGGCGGCCACAATGCTGTCGATCTTGCCCTGGCCTATAATGGAATACCCGTCCCGGCCAAGGCCCGTGTCCATAAACAGCTCGTTTATGTCCCTAAGCCTTACGGTGCTCTTGTTGATAAGATACTCGCTCTCCCCGGACCTATAGTACCGGCGGGTTATGGCCACCTGGTCGTTGTCAAAGGGCAGCGCCCGGTCGGCGTTGTCAATGGTCAGGGTGACCTCGGCAAAGCCCTGGGCCCGCCGCTGGGGGGTGCCGCCGAAGATGACGTCCTCCATCTTGGAGCAGCGCAGAGAGCGCAGGGACTGCTCCCCCAGCACCCAGCGCATGGCGTCGCTTATATTGCTCTTGCCGCTGCCGTTGGGGCCCACCACCGAGGTTATGCCCCTCTCAAAGGACAGCGTGGTCTTATCCGGGAAGGTCTTGAAGCCCTGAAGCTCCAGCGATTTCAATATCATTAAGGTAAGTCTCCTTGCTCAAATAGAAGATGGGGTCGCCGTTCTCCTGCTGTCCGGCCCGCCTCATGCCGGCCTTCTCCATCACCCTATAGGAGGCGATGTTATCCCTATGGCAGCCGCCGTTCACATAGGGCACGCCCGCGGTCCTGAATCCGTAGTCGAGTATGGCCCGGGCGGCCTGTGTGGCATATCCCTGGCCCCTATAGTCACGCCCGATGGAATAGAAAATGTGAAGCTCCTCCCCCGAGGTACCATCCAGCCCGCACCAGCCTATGATTTTTCCGGGCTCGTCCCTCTCTGTGACCGCCAGGCATAGGTGCCATATGCGCCCGGGGACGTTCCTGCTGTGGTTCTCCTCCATGCGCTCCAGCACCCTCAAGGCCTCATCCCGGGGGATATCCCCGTGCTCAAAGTCCCACATGCGGGCTGTCTCGTCTATGTCCCCGGGCCCAACTGTGCGCAGTATAAGGTCCCTGGTCCTAATTTCCATATCCGTCAATTATCTCCTTCATCTCCTGTGCCACCTGTCCCGGCGTTTTGCCGTCGGTATATATCACATGATCCCCCGGATAGTGCGGCAGGCGCAGCCACTCCATAGAGCACTCGTTCTTATCGCCGCGCTTTCTGTGCCGCTCTCTCAGGGTCTCCTCCGAACAGGTCAGGGTGAAGCCTATCACCTGGTAGTCCTCTTCGGTAATATCCTCCAAAATGCCCTCCCGGATTTTCTCATACATGGCCACCACCGAGCAGAACACCACATATTCAAAGTCCAGCCGAAGATAGTTCGACAGCACTGCCGACATGGCCCTGTCCCCCTCCCGGAGCCTGGGGTCGTCCAGGTCAAAGGGGTTCACGCACCAGCACCAGTCGCCGTCCAGGTACGCCGAGTTCTCGTAGCTTCGGAACAGTATATCCCCCGCCGTGCTCTTGCCCACGCAGGGCGAGCCGCTGAGTATTATAAGCTTTTGTCTGCGCATTATTTTTCTCCTTGCTGGTCCACAGGGGCAAAACCACCCCTTTTCACTGTCTCGTCCTGGATAAACGTCACCGAATACCCCAGCTCCGAGAGCCGCCGCGGGTTCTCTCGCCCCTGGCCCAATGCCGTGGAAATATCCCGAGGGTTCACCCTGACCCGGTACTCCCCCGGTTCCTTCAACTGGGCCCGGAGCTTATCAAGGAACAGTCTGCTCTCCACCAGCTGCCGAAACGCCTGATGGTAAGGTCCGGCCACCCTCCGTCTTTCCAGTTCCTCTCCCGGGTGCAGCCCCATACGTATCACCCGCACGCCCGCGCCCTCGAACATCTCCAGGAGCTCCGCGCACAGCTCCACGGCCTCCCCGAGCTCCTGGGGTCTGTACTCCCCGGCCTCATACAGCCGGCAGAGCTCTGTCCCCGGCAGCACTATGGTGGGGTACACCCGCACCGTGGCGGGCAGAAGCTTCAAAAACTCCCTGGCGGTCTCAAGGTCCTTTTCCTCCGTGCTGGTATAGAGCCCTGTCATCATCTGCAAGCCCAGCTCCAGTCCCGCCCGGCGTATAAGCCCCGCCGCTTTCCTGGTGTCTTCGGCGGTATGCCCTCGCCTGTTCACCAGAAGCACCCCGTCGTCCATGGACTGGGCCCCCAGCTCCACCGCCGTGACCCTGTGGGCCTGCAAAATATCCAGCACTTCACTGTCTATAGCGTCCGGCCGGGTGGAGCACCTGACCCCTTTAAAGCCGTACCGCTCCACGGCCCGTTTCGCCGCTTCAAGCAGGGAGAGCATATACCCCCGGTCTATGGCTGTAAAGCTCCCGCCGAAGAAAGCTATCTCCGCGCCGGAGCAGTCCGAAAGGGACCCCGCCGCCGTCTCTGCCGCCGCCAGCACGTCCTGTGGCCCCGGCGCCTCCTGCTGCCCGGTGATGGTCCTCTGCTGGCAGAAGCTGCACTGCCGGGGGCACCCCAAATGGGGCACAAATATGGCGATATTAGCGTGTCTGCCCATCAGTACCCCATCAGTTCCAAAGCTTCTCTTGCGGCCTGCTGCTCGGCCTCCTTTTTGCTCCTGCCGCCGCCCTTGCCTATGACGTTGCTGTTAAGGTGCACCTCAACGGTAAAATGCTTCTGGTGGTCCGGCCCGCTCTCCCCGGTCAGGACATACTCCAGTCTCTCCTCCGGGTTCTGCTGGATTATCTCCTGCAAGGTGGTTTTGTAGTCCTTAAAGGCCTTCTGCCCGCTGGTCTTTGCGGCGGGAACTATAAAGCGCAGTATAAACTCCTTGGCGGCGGAGAGCTCCCCGCTGTCAAGGTATATGGCCGCTGTGGTGGACTCGAACACGTCCGCCAGAATGCTGGACCGCTCCCGGCCCCCGGAGTGCATCTCCCCGTGGCTGAGCTTTAAAAAGCTGCCCACCTCCAGGCTCCTTGAAAACCCGCAGAGGGACTTTTCGCACACCAGCGCCGCCCGGGTCTTTGTCAGCTGTCCCTCTGAAAGGTGGCCCATGTTCTCAAAAAGGTACTCCGCCGTAACAAAGCCCAGCACCGAGTCCCCCAAGAACTCCAGCCGCTCATAGCTCTCCGTCTTATGCTCGTTGGCATAGGAGGAGTGGGTCAGCGCCGTTTCCAGCAGCTTCTTGTCCCGGAACTCATACCCGATAAGCTTTTCGTATTCCCCAAGCGCCCTCATTTAGGCACCTCCCCAAATTTACTTTCCCAGCGCGGCCCCTATGGCCTCTACATATCCCGACTCCGTACAGTCCCGCACAAGCTTCAAAGCGCTCTGCACGGCGTAGGCCTTTGTGTTGCCGTGCATCTTGAACACAGGCTTCGCGGCCCCTATCAGCGGCGCGCCGCCGTAGGAGTTATAGTCCATGGTCTTTTTAAGGCCCTGCAGGTCCCCGTATATCAGCCCTGCGGCCAGCTTGTTTTTAAGGGACTTTTTAAAGATGTCCTTCACCATGCCCATCATGGCAAGGGCCGTGCCCTCATAGAGCTTCAGCACCGTGTTCCCGGTAAAGCCGTCGGCAACGGCCACGTCGCACATACCATAAGGGAGGTCCCTTGGCTCTATGTTCCCGATAAAGTTCATCCCGCCGCAGCCCTTCAAAAGCGCGTGGGCCTCTTTTCTCAGGTCGTCCCCCTTATGCTCCTCGGTGCCCAGGTTCACAAGGCCCACCCGGGGATTTTTCACCCCCATGACCTTCTCCATGTACACCGAGCCCATGAGCCCGAACTGCAAGAGCATCTCCGGCCGGCACTGGACGTTGGCACCGCCGTCGGATATAATAAAGGGGGTCTTGGTGGTGGGCAGCACCGGCGCGAAGGCTATGCGCTTCACGCCCTTTATCCTCTTCACTATCATGGTGGCCCCAACCGCCAATGCCCCGCTGTTCCCCGCGCTGGCAAAGGCGTCGCCCCCGCCCTCGCAGAGGGCCCGGAGCCCCACTGCCATGGAGCTCCCGGATTTGGCCTTGAGCACGCTGTCCGGCTCGTCCTCCATTGTGAGTACGTCTGTGCAGTGCAGGACCTCCATCCTGTTAAAGCTGCCCTCAAGCCCCAGCTCCCTGGCGCTTTTAAGAAGCTTGTCCTTGTCCCCCGCCACGCTTATGTCAATGCCCAGTTCCTCCATGGCCCGGGCGCAGCCCAAGAGTATCTCCCCCGGGGCGTTGTCCCCGCCGAAGCCGTCCACTATAATGCGCATGATATCTCCTTTCCGAGGTCAAGAAGGGCCCGTTTTGAGAGCCCCGCGTACCTCTCCCGCTTGTCCCGAATATGTGTGGGAAGGGGCGGCAGTATGCCAAAGTTCGCGCCCATAGGCTGAAAGTCCTTGCCCTCGTACCCGGCAATGTACCGGCTCAGCGCCCCTATCATCGTGGTCCCGGGCAAAACCAAAGTTTCCTGTCCGTGCCTCCTCTTAACGGCATTTATGCCCGCCAGCATTCCCGAGGCCGCCGACTCCATATACCCCTCCACGCCGGTCATCTGCCCGGCGAAGAAAAGCTCCGGCCTTGTCCTCAGGGAATAATCCGCGTCCAGCACCCTTGGGGAGTCCAGAAACGTGTTCCTGTGCATAACGCCGTACCGCATGAACTCCGCGTTCAGGAGCCCCGGTATCATACCGAACACCCGCTTCTGCTCCCCGAACTTCAAGTTCGTCTGAAAGCCCACCAGGTTATAGAGGGTCCTCTCCCTGTTCTCCGCCCGAAGCTGCACCACCGCCCAGGGCCTGTGACCGGTGCGCGGGTCTGTGAGCCCCACCGGCTTCATGGGCCCGAAGCGTATTGCATCCCGGCCCCGGGAGGCCAAGACCTCTATGGGCATACAGCCTTCATAAACCTTCGGGTCCTCCGAGCTTCCCCCTTCGGGGGAACTCGCATCACAGCCGTGCAAAGGCGCTCTCTCAGCGCCCACCAGCTCCGTGACGAACCGCTCGTACTCCTCTTTATTCATGGGGCAGTTGATATAGTCATCCTCGCCCCGCCCATACCTTGAAGCGGCGAAGCACTTAGTCATGTCAATGCTCTCCGCCGCAACTATAGGCGCGGCCGCGTCGAAAAAGCTGAGCCTTCCCCCGCAGAGCTTCTCTATCTCCCCGGCAAGCCCGCCCTCTGTCAGCGGCCCGCTGGCTATAACTGTAACGCCCCCGGGTATCTCCGTGACCTCCCGGCGGTAGAGCTCTATAAGTGGCTCGCCCTCTATGGCCTCTGTGGCAAGGCGGGAAAACTCCTCCCTGTCCACCGCCAGGGCTCCCCCCGCAGGGACGCTGCACCTCCCGGCGCAGTCCATCAAGAGCGACCCCAGCCGCCGCATCTCCTCTTTAAGAAGCCCCGCCGCGCTCTCTATACGCGCCGCTTTAAGGGAGTTGGAGCAGATGAGCTCGGCGAGCCCCGGGCTCTTATGGGCCGGGGAAAACCTCTCCGGCTTCATCTCATAGAGCTTCACCGGCACGCCCCTTTTGGCAATCTGCCACGCGGCCTCGCACCCGGCCAGCCCCCCGCCGATAACGGTTATGCTCTCCATAGGCTCACTCCTTGGGCACCTTCCCCTGGAAGGTGCAGCCCTCTGTGACGCAGTACAGCCGCTTATCCTTGGTCTTCTTTTGCAGGAGCACCTTGCCGCAGACCGGGCACTTCTCCTTACTGGGCGGGTCCCAGCTGACGAAGTCGCACTCGGGATAGCGGTCGCAGCCGTAGAACACCCGGCCCTTCTTGGATTTGCGCTCTATAATGTTCCCTCCGCACTTGGGGCACTCGGCCCCGGTGGGCTTCACAATCTTCTTGATGTTCTGGCACTCGGGGTACCCCGAACAGGCGATAAACTTGCCGAAGCGCCCGTGCTTCACCACCATGGGCCGCCCGCACTTGTCGCAGATCTCGTCGGTCTCGTCCTCCTTCAGGTGTATCTTCACCCCGTCCATGGCCTTTTTGGCCTTTTGAACAGTCTTGTCAAAGTCGTCATAGAAGGTATGCAGAGTATCCACCCACTCCTCGTCCCCCCGCTGCACCGCGTCCAGGTCGTCCTCCACCTGGGCGGTGAAGCGCACGTTCACGATTTTGGGGAACTGCTCCTTCATGAGCTTGGTGATGACCTCTCCCAGCTCCGTGGGTTTAAAGGCCTTGCCCTCTCTGGTGACGTACTCCCGCATGGTGATGGTGGAGATGGTGGCCGCGTAGGTGGAGGGCCGGCCTATGCCGTTCTCCTCCAGGGTCTTTATCAGCGAGGCCTCGGTATATCTCGGGGGCGGCTGGGTAAAGTGCTGGTTCGGCAGCAGCTCCCGGACCCGCAGCTTCATGCCCTCCTCCAGGGGCGGCAGGTCCCTCCCGGCCTTCTCGTCGTCCTCCTTCGTCTCCTCATACAGGGCCGTAAAGCCCTCAAAGTTCACGTTGAAGCCGCTGGCCTTGAAGATATATCTCCCGGCCTTTATATTGGCCTGGGTGGTGTTCAGCACACAGTTTGCCATCTGGCTGGAGATGAACCGCTCCCAGATGAGCTTATAGAGCTTAAACTGGTCCGGGGTCAAGGACCCCTTCACCTGCTCCGGGGTCAGGCTGATGGTAGAGGGTCGTATGGCCTCGTGGCCGTCCTGGGCCCCAGCCCGGGACTTATAGTGCCGTGGCTTCGGGGGCAGGTACTTCTCTCCCCAGCGGCCCTTTATAAACTCCGACGCGTCCCGAAGGGCGTCCTCGGACACCCGAAGGGAGTCGGTACGCATATAGGTGATAAGGCCCACGGCCCCGTGGCCCTCCACGTCCACGCCCTCATACAGCTCCTGGGCCGCCCGCATGGTGCGGTAGGCCTGGAAGCCCAGCCGCTTCGAAGCCTCCTGCTGAAGGGTAGAGGTGATAAAGGGCGGGGCGGGCTGGCGGCTCCGCCTGCCCTTTTTCACCGGGCCCACCACAAACTCCTCCTTCTGTATCTCGGAGAGTATCGCGTCGGCCTGCTCCTTGTTCGTTATCTCTATCTCGCCGCTCTCGTCCCCATAGAACGCCGCCGGGAACACCACCCTTGCAGGGGGCGCGGTGAGCTTCGCGTCTATGCTCCAATATTCCTTTGGCACAAAGGCGCGTATCTCCTCCTCCCGGTCCACTATCATGCGCACCGCCACGGACTGCACCCGCCCGGCGGAAAGGCCCTTTCTGATGGTCTTTACCAAGAAAGGGCTTAAGGTATAGCCCACAAGCCTGTCAAGAATACGCCTTGCCTGCTGGGCGTTCACCAGATCCATATCGATGGTCCTGGGATGGGCCATGCCCTCGGATACACCGGTCTTGGTTATCTCGTTGAAGGTCACCCGGTCCAAAGCGTCCTCGGGCAGGTCCAGAAGGTACGCCAGATGCCAGGAGATGGCCTCCCCCTCCCGGTCCGGGTCGGTAGCCAGCAGCACTCCGTCGGACTTCTGGGCTGCGGCCTTCAGGTCCTTCACCAGCTGCTCCTTGCCCTTTATAATGGTGTATTTTGGCCTGAAATTGTCCTTTACGTCCACGCAGAGCCTTGCCTTCGGCAGGTCCCGCACGTGGCCCATGGAGGCCACCACCTGATAGTCCGGCCCCAGGTATTTCTGTATGGTCTTCGCCTTTGAAGGCGACTCCACAATGACTAATTTAGACATATCTCGTTTCCTCTATCTCTTATAGTTTAAGCGGGCGGCTGTATCTGCGGCCCGGGGCGCTCTCGATAAGCCCCTGCATCTCCATCCGGGTCAGAAGCCGCAAAAGCTTTCCCGGGTCCATGCCGCAGCCCTCCGTGAGCTCGTCCACCGTGTGCGGGCCCTCCTCAAGCTGAGCCAGCACCGCCTGTTGTTCAAAAGACAATTCTTGTCTCTCTGGCAGCCCCTGCTTCTTTGGCGGTTCCCCTTCGGGGCTTTTTACTGCCGTCGGGGTCTCCATTGCAATCGCCCTGTCCGTGCCCAGTACCTCGCTGCCGCTGTACACAGGCACGGCTCCCTCCCGGAGAAGCCTGCGGCTCCCGGCAAACTCCCCGGCCCCTTCGGGTCCCGGGAACACATAGAGTCTCCTGCCCTGTCCTGCGGCGTGCCGGGCGTAAATCATGGTGCCGCTCTTCTCTGCGGCCTGTATCAGCACCACCTTGGGACAGAGCCCGGTTATCAGCCGGTTGCGCAGCTGAAAACCGCCCTGGGCCGGACTGCGCTGGGAGAAATACTCCGTCATAAGCGCCCCGCCCTGCTCCAGCACCCTTCGGCGCAGATGGGCGGTCTTGGCCATATAGGGGCTGCTCAGATCCACCGGCAGCACGCATACGGCCCGGCCGCCTGCGGCGATAACGCCCTCCATTACTCCGGCGTCCACGCCAACGGCCTCTCCGGTAACTACAACGCCGCCCGCCGTGGCCAGCTGATAGCCTATGCTTCTCGCGGCGTCAAGGCTCTCGGGCAGGGCCTTTCTGGCCCCCGCCACGGCCACCTTCGGGCCCGTAAGCCCCCGGGGCTCCGCGCCCTTAATATACAGTACCGCAGGAGGGTCAGAAATATTCCTCAGTTCCTGGGGATATTGCTCACACTCCGGCGTTACCACCTGCCAGCCCAGCCGCAGGGCGTACTCCAGCCGGGCCATGGCCTCCTCCGCTGTACACACGGCCAGAGACTCGGTCTGGACCTCCGACACATAGTCCAGCCTGTTCCAGCACCTGGGCCCCGCCCGGTAAAAGCCCTCCAAGCCCCCGGGGAAGCTCTTGTATATGTGCCAGGGCGTGCCGCTGCCCGGGCCGAAGGCCTGCTGGGCCCACATCCAGAACACTATATTATTCCGCTGTGCCATCGGACTCCCCCCTTCGTAAAAGCTCCCAGAGCAGGACCGTGGCCGCCGCCGCCGCGTTCAGCGACTCCGCCCGGCCGCCCATGGGTATGGTGATAAGGTCATGGCAGAGTCCCGCCGTCTCCCTGGTAAGTCCGCTGCCCTCGTTGCCTATTACCACCGTGTGACGGCCCTTGGTAAAGTCTATGCCGGTAACAGGTCTGGCCGTCTCCGCCGGCACCGCGCCGTGGATAGAATACCCCTCGTTCTTAAGCCGCCAAAGCAGTTCCTCCGCCGAAGCCGCCCCCTCCGGCCAAAGCCGGAAAGCCGCGCCCATGGAGGCCCGCAGGGCCTTGGGGGACAGGGGGTCGCAGCAGTCCCCCAAAAGGAACACCCGAAAACGCCCCAACGCCTCGGCGGTGCGCAGTATGGTCCCCAGGTTCCCGGGGTCCTGGAGGTTCTCCAGCACCAGGCACGGCTCGTCAGGAGCCGCCTGCCCGTTATTAGCCGCCTGCCGGGGCCAGGCGCACAGGCAGAATATTCCCTGGGGGCTCTTGGTGTCCGAGAGAAGCCCGGCCACCGGGTCCTCTATCATATAGACCGACTCCGCCGCGCCCAGTATCCTCTCCAGGTATCCCCGGTATTTTTCCCGAGCCCTGGGGGTAAAGAAACACGTCTTTATCTTCACGCCGGAAGCCGCAGCGTCCCGGCAGAGCCTTGCCCCCTCGCACAGGAACTCCCGCCGCTCCCGCCGCTCCCGGGAGGAGCCCAGCAGGGCCGCGGCGGACCTTACCAGGGGATTGCGGCGGCTGGTGATACGCTCCATAGTGCTCCCCTCCCGTATACAGAATATAAACGCCCAAGGCAGGGAGCCTCAGGCGCGGGTGCCGCGGTATGCGGCGGGCAGTTTACAGTGCCGCCTTGGCCTTCTCCACCAGAGCGGTAAAGCCCTGGGGGTCGGCGATGGCGATCTCAGAGAGCATCTTGCGGTTCAGCGTTACCCCGGCCTTTTTAAGCCCATTCATAAAGGTGGAGTAGTTGACCCCGTTCATGCGGCAGCCCGCAGAGATGCGGGTTATCCACAGGCGGCGGAAATCGCGCTTGCGCTGCTTGCGGCCGATGTAGGCATAGTTGCCGGATTTCATCACGGCCTGTTTGGCCATTTTAAAGTGGCGGCTCTTTGAACCCCAGTAGCCCTTTGCCAGCTTCAGAACCTTTTTCCTTCTCTTGCGCGTCATCAGCGCACCCTTTACTCTTGCCATAGCTTCTCAATCCTTTCCCGGTTAAACGCGGACAGCTGCTCCGCGCATTTTATCTTATCATAAGCTTATATACGCAGTTTCCCAAGTCTTATTTATAGGGCAGCATCCGCTTTACGGCTGCGGTGTTGGTCTTGTCGGTAACAGTGGTGCCCCTGGCATGGCGCTTGACCTTGGGGGTCTTGCCGTGGCCGTTGAACAGGTGGCTTGTGAACGCATGGGCGCGGATCACCTTGCCGTTTTTCGAGAGCTTGAAGCGCTTTTTCGCGCCGCTGTGAGTCTTCAGTTTAGGCATACTTTATTCCTCCTTGATATTAAAGCCAATATTAAGCCCCATCCCTAGAATATCGGACGGCGCTCACTTTGCCGGTTTTGGCGCCAAGAACATCATCATGGTGCGGCCCTCCAGCTTCGGCTGGCGCTCCACGTTGGCCACCTCGGCCATGGCCTCTGAAAAGCGCTTCATTATCTCCAGCCCCAGCTCCGGGTGACCCATTTCGCGGCCCCTGAAACGGATGGAGGCCTTGACCTTGTTCCCCTCTGAGATAAAGCGCATGGCATGATTCTTCTTGGTTTCAAAGTCGTGGACGTCAATGTTCAGCGACAGGCGAACCTCTTTTATCTCCACCACCCGCTGGTTCTTGCGCTGCTCCTTTTCCCGCTTGCTCTGCTCAAAGCGGTACTTGCCATAGTCGATGATCTTGCACACCGGCGGGGTCGCCTGGGGCGCGATCTTCACCAGATCCAGATTCTTCTGCTCCGCCAGCTCCATGGCCCGCCTTGCTGGCATTATCCCCAGCTGGGAGCCGTCGGAATCAATCACCCTTATCTCCCTGTCACGGATCTGTTCGTTGATCTGTAGTTCCTTGCTGCTAATGTTCCGCACCTCCATCAAGCGATATCCTCGTTCCTCACGGAAAAAGCGGGTGGAACGCGCTCCACCCGCAGGATCAACACATAGCGTAAAGGCCCGTAAAACAGGCCCTCAAACCGTATTGACCTATGGTACGTATTTGCACCGCAGGTGGAGAAGACTTCGTTGCGCTAAGCATGACGTTCGCTTACGCAAAGTCTGACATTCGCTTACGCAAAGTCTCCCGCTTTATTTTCCTCTGGTATTATACGCTATTTATTTCCCTTTGTCAAGGGGGTTTTCCGTATTTCTCAAATGCTCCTCCACCCTGTACCTGGGCCGGGCCTTCACCTCGCTGTATATCTTGCCGATATACCCGCCCACCACGCCAAGGCAGAGCATCTGAAGCCCCCCCAGAAGCCAGATGGAGCAGACTATGGCCGTCCAGCCGGACACCGCCAGGCCCGCGAAGTAGGATATCAGGGCGTATAAAAGCCCGAATATACTGAGTATTGATATGAGTATCCCGAAGTTCGATATGAGCTTTAGGGGCTTTACGCTGAAGCTGGTGATGCCGTCCAGGGCAAAGGAGATCATCTTCTTCAAGGGGTACTTACTCTCCCCCGCAAAGCGCTCGTGCCTGTCGTAGTACACATAGTCGCTCCTATAGCCTATAAGCGGCACAATGCCCCTAAGGAACAGGTTCACCTCTTTATACTCCGAAAGGCCCTGAAGCGCCCTTTTGCTCATGAGCCTGTAGTCCGCATGGTTAAAGACTATATCCACACCCAAAAGCTTCATCACCTTATAGAACCCCTCGGCGGTGGTGCGCTTGAACCAGGTGTCCGTCTCCCGCTTGTTCCTGACCCCATAGACCACGTCGCAGCCCTCAAGGTGCTTCTCCACGAACTTGTCCAGAGCGTCCACGTCGTCCTGCAAATCCGCGTCCAGGCTTATGGCGCAGTCGCAGTATTCCTTGGCCGTCATCAGCCCGCACAGAAGGGCGTTCTGGTGCCCCCTGTTATGGGCCAGCTTTACCCCCTCCACATAGGGGTTCTCCCTGTTTAGCCCCGAGATTATTTCCCAGGTCCTGTCGCGGCTGCCGTCGTCCACCAAAAGCATACGGCTTTTTTCGTTCGCAAGGCCGCCCGCCCTCATGGAGTCCAGCTTCTCCGTCAGCCGCCGCACGGTCTCCGGCAGCACCTCCTCCTCGTTATAGCAGGGTATCACAAAATATACAGTCGGACCCATTTATACGTCCTCCTTCCGCTCAGTCTTCGGGGTATCCTCCGGTCTCTTTTCCTCCCCGGCAGCTCCCTCCGGCTCCTCAAGCTGAGGCCAAGGCCTGGGCTGGAACCTTTTCGGGGCCTGTTCCTTCTTCTCCTGCTTCCCTGGCGGCTCCGGCTGTGCCGGGGCCCTTGGCGGCGCAGGAGCCACCCGGGGCAGAGCCGCCCGGCGCACCGGCCTGCGCCTTAGCCTTACGGGCCTGCGGCTCTGGGGGCTGTTCTTCTTCGCCCAGGCCGCCACGTTCCCCACGCGCATGAGCTTCGGGTACTTGGGCCCCTCGGGCTCCGGCATACGCTTCATAACGGCAAGATACGCTATCAGCCCCGCAAGCGCCGCCAGGCTCATGAGTATTCCCGCCGTAAGCCCCGGGGTGGAATAAGTAAAGTCAATATGCACACTCTCTCCCCCCGGCGCCGCCACCGCCATAAAGCCCACGTTAACCCGGAGTATCTCCGCCTTCTGGCCGTTGACCTGGGCGCTCCAGCCGGGCTCATAGGGCACGCTGAAGAAAACCAGCTGGTCCCCGCCGGTGTCTATCTCCGCGGAGAAGCCGGAGTTATTATAGCCAAAGGACTTACAGGCCTCCGCCGCCCGCTCAAGGCAGTCGTCCATATAGTTCCGCTCGCTGAAGTGCCGCATATCTTCGGGCAAAAGCTCCAACAGCCCCTCCACCTTCGGGACGTCCTCGTCCTCCACTATCAGGGCCCGGAGCATGGAGAGCTCCCTTTGCCCCACAGAGGTGTCGCTGCCCTTTGTAAGCTCCTCGTACTCGCTTCTGGGCAGGTAGTATTTATAGGTGAAGCCCATGGGCACGTAAAACTCGTTCTCCCATATATCATATCCGTTGGCGTTGCCATAATACGCCCAGCCGGGCATGGCCGTGTTGTCCATCTCGCTGCCGGCAAAATACTCCGTGTCCGACTCGTCGTCAAAGAGCCACCTTACCGACAGAAGGCCCCTTATGGCGTAATGGCTCACCTTGGGCCGGGAGCCCACGTCCCGCTGGACTCCGATGGAATCATAGAACTCCATAACGGACCCGGGCACAATGCTGTGGAAGGCCTGGATACTGGGTATCTGCCAGAACATGGCCGCGTTGTCCATGGACTCGTAGAAGTCCGAGCGGCAGCTCTGCAGGTCTGTGATGGGCACATTTACCCCGCCGTTGAGCTCATAGGGGATAAGGTGGTCCCAGGTATAGTCCGACTGGGTCTTTCCAAGGGAGATGAAGAAGATGGAGTAGAGCACCGTCACCACCGACAGGCACCCGAAGGCCCCCCTCTTGAAGGCCTTGCGGCTTCTGCAAAAGAGGAACAGAAACACCACCAGCCCCAGGCACACAAGGGATATGGCCACATAGCTCCAGAACCGGGTGGGATAGTCCATAAGCCCCACGTCCCAGCTCTCCACGCCGTCCACGGTCTCCTTCGCGGGCATAAAGCCTATTACCCCCGCGATAGCTAT
Organism: Acutalibacter muris; assembly: GCF_002201475.1. NCBI lineage: Bacteria > Bacillati > Bacillota > Clostridia > Eubacteriales > Acutalibacteraceae > Acutalibacter > Acutalibacter muris. The sequence goes on from NZ_CP021422.1 coordinate 2,940,509, forward strand.
GACTATTACAAAGTTCCAGGTTATTGCCCTCCTCCAGTCCACCCGATCGTTCTCCAGGGCCAGCACCGTCGAGAGGGCCATCATAAGCGTCAGCATATAGAACCACCGGGCGTAGTAGGCCGAGTTCATCAGCTGGAAGGCGGCGTTCAAAAAGGGCACCAGAGCCATGGTGAACAGCACCCAGAGCATCTTCTTCAGCCAGTGTTTTCTCCTAAGCTGGAGCCAGCCGATAACGCCGGTCATGCCGAAAAGCGGCAGCCACGCCCCTAAAGACGACCATTTGGACTCCGAGTCCGGGGTAAAGTTGGGCCGGGCGGGCAGGTCCGGGGGGAAGAAGAAGCACTCGATTATGTGCATATACCGCTGGTTGCGGTTATAGAGCACCCCGTTCCAGCCGTTTACGGGGTTAGAAACCCGGTTGTTCTGCAGCACCGCCAGCACCGACGGCAGCAGCAGCACCCCCGAGAGGGCCACCCCCAGCACCGCCTCCAGGGCCAAAAGCAGAAAGTCCCGAAGACCTATACGCCAGCTGCCCGCTATTAGCCGCAGAAAGAAGTAAATAAGCGTGAAGGTCACCATGCCCACAAAGAAGTAGTAGTTTACCAGACAGCAGCCGAACACCGCCAGGGCGAACACGCCCCTTCTGCGTTTATACATATACTCGTCCAAGGCGGCCAGCAGCAGGGGAAAGAATATGATGGCCTCGTGGAAGTGGTTGAAGAAAATATTATATATTGAAAAGCCCGAGAAGGCATAGAGCACCGCCCCCAAAAGTGCCGAGTCCTTGCTTTTGGTATAGCGGTGGATATACACATACCCCGTGAAGGTGGCGCAGGCGAATTTCAGCACCAGCAGCGGGCCCATCAGAAACTGCACCCACTCCGAGGGGAAGGGTATGGTCAGCCAGAAGAAGGGGCTGCCCAGAAGGTAGAAGGAGTAGGAGCCGATGAAATTCGCCCCCAGGTCCGTGCGGCTGTTCCAGCCCCAGTTCCCGGAGCGTATCGCGTCGTGGCAGAGCCTGTAAAAGGGTACCTGCTGCACGTTGAAGTCGCCGTAGAACAGGAAACGGCCGCCGTCCACTATTATAAAGGGCAGGAATATCACAAAGCTGAGCCCCAGCCCCAGGAGAAAAGCCTTGAGAAAATAGTTCTCCCGCCAGCCGGTCTTTTGCGGAGTCTTTATCGCCATAGTATCAACCTCGTAAGCATATTATTACCATATTATAGCACAATCCTTGGCCAGGGGGAAGTCTTTTTTATTTTCTTCCTTCGCCCCATATTGACAGGCCTCGGCAGCTTGTTCTATAATAAAGTCCCTATAAGCTTGAAAGGAGCCGTAAGATGTACCACTTTTTCGCCATGCTCTCCCGCATGAAGTACATAAACCGCTGGGGCCTTATGCGCAACACCCGCAGCGAGAACCTCTCAGAGCACTCCTTAGAGACGGCCATAATCGCCCACGCCCTGGCGGTTATAGGAAACACCCGCTTCGGCAAAAGCTACGATCCCCAGCGGGCGGCGGCCCTGGCCCTTCTCCACGACGCGTCGGAGATAATCACCGGGGATATGCCCACGCCGGTAAAATACCACTCAGAGGAGATACGCAAGGCTTATGCCGAGGTGGAAAACCTGGCGGTGGAGCGCCTTGTGGCCCTGCTGCCCGAGGAGTTCCGCCCATATTATAGGGAACTGATGACCATGTCCGCCCCGGGGGACGGAGAGCTTAAGCTCCTGATAAAGGCTGCCGACCGCATCTCCGCCGCCATAAAGTGCATAGAGGAGCGTCTTTCCGGCAACCAGGACTTCCGGGAGGCCGAACGCAGCACCATGAAGCTCATTAAAGACATGGACCTGCCCGAGGCGGAATACTTTATAGGCGAGTTCCTTCCCAGCTACGGCCTGACCCTGGACGAGCAGAACTACTCCACCACCGCCGGGGTGAAGGTGTCGGAGGACTCCCAGATGTTCTTTTCCAAGGCGCTGGAATAATTCTTGATTTCCTGCTTGCATTTTCTGGGCGGGCGTGGTATAATGACAGTGCAAAAGATAATATTTCTTGCATGTTTTCACCAAAGCGAACCCCCGGAGAAGCCACTCTCCGGGGGTTCATTTAGGCTTACTTGCCGCCCTTCAGGCTGTCAAGCCACTTGATTATGTAGTGCGATGCTACATTTACTGCGACAGCCATCACAAAAGATAACATTGCCTCTTGCATCTTTTCACCCCCTCTCTGCTTGCAGAGTAGGTGGTGGCAAGCAAACACATTATAACCTATATTGTATAATTCTGTCAACATAAAGTAAAGGAGGACCCGCCCTTGAAAATAGGAAACCTTGAGATAAAGGGCCCCGCCGCCCTGGCCCCCATGGCCGGAGTCACCGACGCGGCCTTCCGCCGTGTATGCGCGGACATCGGCGCAGCCTACACCGTCACGGAGATGATAAGCTCCCGGGCCCTGGACTTTAACGACCGCAAGAGCCTGGAGCTCTGTGACCTTTCCCGCGACCAGGGCCCGGTATTCCTCCAGATATTTGGAGACGACCCCGCCTGCATGGGCCGTGCCGCGGAGAAGATGGCGGCGCTCTCCCCGGCGGGTATTGACATAAACATGGGCTGCCCGGTCCCAAAGATAGTGAACTCCGGCGCAGGCAGCGCCCTTTTAAAGGACCCGCAAAAATGCGGCGAGATCGTCCATGCCGTAAAAAAAGCCGTAAAACCGTCCGGCCTGCCCGTGACCGTAAAAATACGCTCCGGCTGGGACCCGGAGCACATAAACGCCGTAGAGACCGCCAAAATATGCGAACAGGCCGGGGCCGACGCCATAGCCGTCCACGCCCGCACCCGGGAGCAGTTCTACTCGGGCGCCGCCGACTGGTCCATTATAAAGGCCGTCAAGGAGGCGGTGTCCCTCCCGGTAATCGGCAACGGCGACGTGACAGACCCCCTCTCCGCCGGCCGTATGCTTTCGGAGACCGGCTGCGACCTGGTGATGGTGGGCCGCGCCGCCCTTGGGAACCCCTGGGTGTTCAGGGATATCAACGCCCATATACGAGACCTAAGCCTTATAATACCTCCTCCGCCCCTTTCCCAGCGGCTCCTGACTATGCGCAGGCATATCTCCATGATGTGCGAGTACAAGACCGAGGGCCGGGCCATGCGTGAAGCCCGCAAGCATGTGGGCTGGTACTTAAAGGGTATGCGCGGGGCGGCGGAGTTCCGGCGGCGGGCCGGGGAGCTCTGTACCCTTGAGGACCTGGACAGGCTCATTGAGGACGTGTACAGAGCCTCCCTTTCAGAAAAATAAACTGCCAAAATTACCCTTGCATTTTTGCTTTATATGTGTTAAAATATACTCGTAAAGCGCAAGGCTTCACCCCGGAGACGGCACTCCGGGGTTTCTTTGTATAAGCTATCCCCAAAGGAGTGTGCTCAATGAAACTTTTAGTCCTCGACGGCAACAGCCTCCTCAACCGCGCCTTCTTCGGCATCAAGCTCCTCTCCACCAAGTCCGGCGACTTCACCAACGGCATCTACGGCTTTCTCACCATGTTCCGAAAAATTTATGACGAAACCGAGCCCGACGCCGTTGCCATCGCCTTCGATATGCGGGCCCCCACCTTCCGCCACAAGCAGTACGCCGGCTATAAGTCCAACCGCAAGGGTATGCCCGAGGAGCTGGCCCAGCAGCTCCCGGTCCTTCAGCAGCTTCTAAAGGACCTTGGCTACCGCATAGTCACCTGCGAGGGCTGGGAGGCCGATGACATTTTGGGCACCCTCTCCGCCGCCGCCGAGCGGGAGGGCAGCGCCTGCGTCATCGCCACCGGCGACCGGGACAGCCTGCAGCTGGTCTCCTCCGCCACCACCGTCCGGCTCATGAGCACCAAGTTCGGCCAGCCCCAGGTGACGGTCTACGACGAGGCCAAAATTATGGAGGAGTACGGCGTGACCCCCCATCAGATGATTGACCTCAAGGCCCTCCAGGGCGACAGCTCCGACTGCATCCCCGGCGTGGCGGGCATCGGCCCCAAGGGCGCGGGGGAGCTGGTGCAGAAGTACGGCTCCCTGGAAAATATCTACAATAATCTCGACGACCCGGAGATAAAGCCCGCCGCCCGCAGGAAGCTTGAAGCTTCAAAGGACAACGCCTTTATGAGCTACGAGCTGGGCACCATCCGCCGGGACGCGCCCATTGAGACGGACCTCTCCCAGTATGTCCCCACCTCCGGCGACCCCCAGAGCGCCGGGAGCACAATGGTGCGCCTGGAGCTATTTTCCCTGATAGAAAAGTTTGGCCTTACCGCCGCGCCCGCCCAGGAGACCACCGTCGCCGCGGGCAGACCCGAGGTCATAGAGCTCCCGGACGGCGCGCCCCTGCTGGCCCGGCTTGAGGACGCGGGCGCGGCCTGCTTCTACTGCCACTGGGACAAGTCCGGGGAGCTCCTGTCACTTATCTTCGCCCACAAGGACATTTTGTGGCGTGTCACCCCGGACAGTGCGTTTTTACTGGCCTTCTTCACCAACCCCCTCATAAAAAAGCACACCCACGACATAAAGCCCCTGCACCGGCTGGCCCTCAGTATGGGCTGCAAGCTCGAGTCCGTCTCTCTGGACACGGCCCTGGCGGCATACCTTCTGAACCCCTCGGCCACCGGCTACGACGTACTGCGGCTGGCGGCGGAATACTCCGTGCCCCTGCCGGACTTCGAGCAGGAGGAATATAACTGCGCGGCAGTTATGCCCGGCCTATGCCAAGCCCTTCAAAAGGCCATCGACGGCAATAACCAGCGGGAGCTTTTGGAAAACATCGAGATACCATTAAGCTTTGTCCTGGCCCAGATGGAGCATATTGGTTTCTATGTGGACAGCGAAAGCATAAAGGAGTACGGAGAGAAGCTCCAAAAAGAGGTGGAGAGCCTGCACGACTCCATCATTGAGCAGGTGGGGTACGACTTCAACATCAACTCCCCCAAGCAGCTGGGCGAAGCCCTTTTCGAGAAGCTGGGCCTGCCCCACGGAAAAAAGACCAAGTCCGGCTGGTCCACCAATGCGGACGTGCTGGAATCCCTGCGGCCCATGAACCCGGTGGTGGACGAGATACTCCGTTACCGCACGGTGGCAAAGCTCAAGTCCACCTACTGCGACGGACTCTTGAAGGTGATCGGCCCCGACGGCCGAATACACTCCAGCTTTAACCAGACCGAGACCCGCACCGGCCGCATCTCCAGCACCGAGCCCAATATGCAGAACATCCCCGTGCGCACCCCCATCGGCCGGGAGCTCCGCAAGTTCTTCGCCGCCGAGCACGGCGTGCTTGTGGACGCGGACTACAGCCAGATAGAGCTTAGGGTCCTGGCCCATGTGGCCAACGACCCCGCCATGCGGGAGGACTTTTTGCAGGGCCACGACATCCACGCGTCAACTGCCGCCAGGGTCTTCAATATGCCCCAGGAGCTCATCACCTCGCAGCTTCGCAGCCGGGCAAAGGCGGTGAACTTCGGCATAGTCTACGGCATCGGGGCCTACTCCCTGTCCCAGGATATCGGGGTCAGCGTCAAGGAGGCGGACGCTTATATTAAAGAGTACCTGCGCAACTACTCCGGGGTGGACGCCTACATGAAGGAGGTGGCGGACAGCGCCCGGGAGACAGGGTACGTAGAGGATATGTTCGGCCGCAGGAGATACCTGCCGGAGCTCAAGAGCAGTAACTTCAATATGCGCTCCTTCGGGGAGCGTGTAGCCAGGAATATGCCCATACAGGGGGCGGCGGCGGATATCATCAAGATTGCCATGATAAGGGTAAGCAGGCGGCTGGAGGCCGAGGGTCTAAAGGCCCGGATGATACTTCAGGTCCACGACGAGCTGATAGTGGAGTGCCCCCAGCAGGAGCAGGAGCAGGTCAAGGCCCTTCTCACCGAGGAGATGGAGCAGGCGGTAAACCTCAGCGTGCCCATGGTGGCCGAGGCCAACGCCGGTAAAACCTGGTATGACGCAAAAGGGTAATGATTTTGCCCACCCGCACCAGTTATTTTTGTGGGGACCGCGTCTCCACACCCGCAAGGACAAGAACGAAAGGGAGAAAAAGCATGAAACGAGTGATAACCTACGGCACCTTTGACCTGATACATTACGGCCATATCAACCTTCTGAAGAGGGCAAAAGAATTGGGCGACTACCTGATAGTCGCCCTGTCGACGGATGAATTCAACTGGAGGGAGAAGCAGAAAAAATGCTACTTCAGCTATGAGGAGCGCCAGCGGCTTTTAGAGGCCATCCGCTACGTGGACCTGGTGATACCCGAGGAGAACTGGGAACAGAAGGTCACGGACGTGCAGCTCTACAAGGTGGACACCTTTGTAATGGGCGACGACTGGGCGGGAAAGTTCGACTTTCTAAAGGACTTCTGCAACGTGGTCTATCTGCCCCGCACGCCGGAGATATCCACCACCCAGATAAAGCAGGACCTGAAGCAATAATAATGTATATTATTTCAGCCGCACATACACCAGCGACGGACCTGCATTATCCTTGCGCTCGGTCCTTATCTCGAACATATCCAGGGAATCCAGGAACGGCGTAAGCTTTGAAAACCCGAAGTTGCGCACGTCAAAATCGGGATAGCGCTTGCTGAGAAGGTTCCCCACCTTGCCGGTGAATATCCAGTCGTCCTCGTCAGAGTTCTCCCGCACAATACTGCGAAGGGCGTTGCGGATGGTGCCGAGGCTGGTCTTCGGCTCCTCTTTTGGCTCCTCCTTGGCCTTCGCGGGCTTCTGGGGAGTCTTTTTCTGCGCCGCGGGCTTCTTCTTAGCCGCCGGCTTCTGCGGCTCCTCCAGCTCCTCCTCGTCCGCGTTGGAAAGGAGGTCCAGATACTTAAAGGAGCTGCACGCGGCGATAAAGGAGTTGGGGGTCTTGCTCTCCCCCATGCCCACCACGGTCATGCCGGACTCCCGCAGCCGGGCCGCAAGCCGTGTAAAGTCGCTGTCCGAGGACACCAGGCAGAAGCCGTCCACACTGCCGGAATAGAGTATGTCCATGGCGTCGATTATCATGGCCGAGTCCGTGGAGTTCTTCCCGGTGGTATAGCTGTACTGCTGTATGGGCAGCAGGGAGTTCTCCACCAGGGTGGTCTTCCAGGAGATAAGCGAAGGATTGGTCCAGTCCCCGTAGATACGCTTATAGGTGGCGATCCCCTCTTTGGAGATCTCGTCCATTATAAGCTTTATATACCTGTTGGAAATATTGTCCGCGTCTATAAGCACCGCAAAACGGCTGTCGTTGTTTGCCATATTAGCCCCCTTAAAGCCCTATCTCGTCATGGTTCTCGCGCATACCCATAATGCACTTTTCCATCACCGTGTCGATGTCCGTATGGAGTCTCTCGCAGCCGTCAAGGATAATCTGCCTGTCCACCCCGGCGGCAAATCTCTTATCCTTAAACTTCTTCTTAACGGACTTTACCTCCAGGTCCATGACAGACTTCGAGGGCCGCATAAGGGCTGTGGCGTTTATAAGGCCGCTCAATTCGTCTATAGTATAGAGCACCTTCTCCATATAGCGCTCCGGCTCCGCGTCGCTGCATATGCCGTAACCGTGGCTTATGACGGCGTGTATAAAGCCCTCGTCATACCCCGCCCCTTTAAGTATCTCCACGGCCTTCTTGCAGTGCTCCTGTGGGTACTTCTCATAGTCCACGTCGTGCAGCAGCCCCACTGCGCCCCAATACTCCACGCCCTCGGGGGCCTTTTCCTCACCGGCCTCCTTCGCATAGTACCGCATAATGGCCTCCACCTGCAATCCGTGCTTTATAAGCGCTTCGCTCTCGTTATACTCCTTCAAAAGCGCAAGGGCTTTTTCTCTCATATTATCAGACTTCCTCTCTATAATTTAATTTTCCAGTTCCCGGCTATAATTGCCCAGCAGCGCAAAGGCCATGTCCCCGGCCTCAATGAGCCGGATAAGGTTTGGGTGACTCAAATCCCTATAAACCGGCAGCGCCCCTTTATAAGCGGCCAAAGAGGACGCGCGCGCGTCCTCTTAACAGCCGTTATTCTTTTCTACCGTACTCTAAAAGGTCTAAGATTTCCTGCTCGTTCTCCAGGTCATAGTCCCCGGTGAGCCCGTCAGGGTAGTGGTAGACTATCCCCGCCCGCTCATTTTCCGCAAGGCGGTCCAGAAGCCCCTGTTCGCCGTGCTCCTTCGCAAAGCGCACAAAGGCCCGCATTCGCGGCTTCTCAAGCATACCCTTGCCACAGGGAAACTCCGAACACTCCCAGCAGCCCCCAAGGCCCTTTTCCGTAACGCAGCCGTAATTCTGGCACTCGGCATACGTCGCGCAGCCGTTCTGCTTACAGCCCTTACAGTCCGCATTCTCGCTGCAAAGACAGCAGGCCAAACCGCAGTAGGCTATCCCCAGCTCCCGCTTCATCTTACTAAAGCTCAGCCTGTAGTAGCCCTCATACTCCCGGAACCTCTCCGGTCCCGAGAAGCCCAGTTCCGCAAGCACCGCCCGCCGGGCCGAAGCTTCGGTCACGGCCTTGGTGACCACGGCGCCCATGGGAAAGTCCTTGGGAAAACGCTCAACTGCAAGAGCATACAGTTCCCTCAAGACCTCCGGCCGCTCATAATCAGTACGCAGGTCCACCCGAAGCACGCCGGTCTCCCCGCCGAAGATCTCCAGAGTGCCCACGGCTTCGCCGGTGCGCTTATCAATGACGGCTGGGCGGGCGTAGTCCTCCCCCTGCCAGATATCGATATAGGACTCCATATCCTCCAGGGTATTGCAGAGGAACCCCCGCGAACAGTTGTCGTCGTTCATCAGCGCCACGGCGGCGGTATCGGAGTAGCACCGCAGAAGCTGTGGCGCGTCCTCCTTTTTCACCTGCCGCAGAAGGAAATTTTCGCTCTCATAGCTGTAGTCTCTCATATGCCTATGCTCCCTTCAAGTATAGAACGTGTGTTCTAGTCCAAGCATAGCATAGGCGCCGAAAAAAGTCAAGCTTTATCGAACAAAGTTTTACTTGTTCTCCTGATCGCCTACCTCCATGGGGTACTTGCGCATATAGGAGATAAGCTCGTCCACAGTGGTGAACGCCAGCCCGGTCACCGTGTCCGCCGCGCCGTAGTAGATGGTGATACGGCCGTTCTCCGGGTCCGTCAGGGTGGCGCAGGGGAAGGTCACGTTGGGCACGTCCCCGGTGAGCTCGTAGTCCACCTCGGGTCCGAACACATAGAAGCGGCCGCGCTCCTTCACTATCCAGGGGCGGTCAATGTCCAGAAGGGCCGTGCCGAAGCGGTACACAAAGCCGTTGCAGGAGTTCAAAACGCCGTGGTAGATCATCAGCCAGCCCTCGTCGGTCTCGATGGGTGTGGGCCCGGGACCTACCTTCTTTGACTGCCAGCCGTTGGCCGTGCCGAACAGCCAGCGGTGCTTGCCCCAGTAGCAGAGGTCCGGGGATTCGCTGTAGAAGATATCGCCGAAGGGTGTATGGCCGGTGTCGCTGGGGCGGCTGACCATGGCATAGTTGCCGTTTATCCTTCTGGGGAACAGCACGCCGTTGCGGTTGTAGGGCAAAAAGGCGTTCTCCAGCTGGTGGAAGGTCTTGAAGTTCTCGGTCCAGCCGATGCCGATGGTGGGGCCGTGATAGCCGTTGCACCAGGTAATATAGTATTTGCCGTCGATAAAGCAGACCCTGGGGTCATAGCGGTACTCCTTACGGATAACGTCCTTCTCACCCTCGAACACAATGGGGTCATGATTGATGTCCCAGTGTATGCCGTCCTTGGAGAAGCCCGCGAAGATATCCATCTCCACCCCCCTGTTGTCGCAGCGGAACACTCCGGCATAGCTGTCCCCGAAGGGCACCACAGCGGAGTTGAAGATGCTGTTGGAGGTGGGGATGGCGTCGCGCTTGATGATAGGATTCTCCGTATAACGCCAAACTGGCTTGTCGTACCCCGCGGGCTTATCCTGCCAGGGCATATTTGGCAGGGCGGGCCTGCCGATGATCTTTGCCATAGAGATCACTCCTTAAAATAAAAATCCGATCCTATCCGGGTTCACCCGGACTTCAAATTCATTATACCGCATATGCTCCCGGAAAGAAAGCAATTTTTTGGCAAAAAGTCCAATTTTTTCAAAATTCCCGAATTTTTAAGAATTTCATTTGACAAACGCACCCAAATAGGGTACAATAATAAAGTAAAAGCCTCCTTAGTTAAATGGATATAATAAGCCCCTCCTAAGGGCTAGTTGAGGGTTCGATTCCCCCAGGGGGTGCCACTGACATTACCTTACGGTAAATCGCCAAAAGCTCCTGAGATTTCTAAATCTCAGGAGCTTTTGGTGTATTTTGCTCCATCTGGTACGAACATATAGAAGGTCGAAAAAATGCAGAAACTGCTTTACGTAAGCAACAGCCGGGACTTCACCGAGCGGGGGATATCAACGAGGACAAGTATTTCTCCCCTGTGAACAAGATGCTGGAGCAAGGCCGGAAGATCGCGAATATAATCCACAACTAGGCTAAGCTAGAGAAACAGGTAAATCCCACGTTTGTGGCCTTTGTGGTGCTGGAGAAGCCTAACGGGGAGCAATAAATACAGCAGATAGCGAGCCTTTTGGGGGTTCGCTTTTCTTTTGGTTTTTGCCGTATAACCCCGTCTCCATCTTGTCCGCTATCCTCCGGCGGTTCTCGTCCAGGAGGCATTAGCAGACTTCACCCAACCTATAAGCGTACCAGAAAAGGACAAGTCCTCTCTGTTTTGCCACAAATATCTGTTTCCGGCTCCCTGATAATTTCAAAGGCGGACAGTCGCGGTGCAAGAATAGCCAGAATTGCATTTACTACATAAATCGCCTGCTCAAAGAGGAGGGACGGTATGAAAGCCGCGCCAAATAAGCTTGCAAACCATGAGGTCACCTCTTCAATACGATTTTACTCCTTGGGGAGTACAATATCAAGGGAGCCTCCTGCTGGACTCAGCTCCGAAGTGGAAACCTTTTTATATATAGAAACCCGCTCAGCGGCCGCTCCAGTGTTGACTTTTGGGTTTTGGGTGGTATAATAGGTCTTGAGAATCCAAAGAAAAGAGGTAAAAATATGGAAGAAAATAAAAAGACAGAGGTCCAGGAGCTCTGTGAAAAGCTTCTGATGGACCGGGCCAAGCCCGCAAGAGAGGCCGCCCTTCGGCACGCGGCGAAGGCCATGGATTTTGCGGAGGGGTATAAGGACTTCATCACCGCCGCCAAGACCGAGCGCGAGGCTGTGGACTGGACCGTGACCGCTGCAAAGGCGGCTGGCTTTACAGAGTTCGACCCCATGAAGAAGTACAGCGCCGGAGACAAGGTGTACTATAATAACCGGGGCAAGGCCATGTGCCTGGCGGTTATCGGCAAAAACGGCGCAAAGGACGGCGTGCGTATAGCCGCCGCCCATATCGACAGCCCCCGGATTGACTTAAAGCCCCTCCCCCTATACGAGAGCGGTGAGCTGGCCTTACTCAAGACCCACTATTACGGCGGCATAAAGAAGTACCAGTGGACGGCTATCCCCCTGTCCCTGCACGGCAAGATAGTGAAGAAGGACGGCAGCGAGGTCACCTTGAACGTGGGCGAGAACCCCGGGGACCCCCAGTTCTGCATAACCGACATATTGCCCCACCTGGGCAAGGACCAGACGGCGAAGAAGCTGGGCGAGGCCTTTACCGGCGAGGATCTGAACGTGCTCATCGGCAGCCTGCCCCTCTCTGAGGAGGGGGAGCAGCTTTACAAGCTGAACGTCATGAAGCTTCTGAACGAGCAGTACGGCCTTGTGGAGAGCGACCTTATCTCCGCCGAGCTGGAGTTTGTGCCCGCCTTCCCCGCCACGGATATCGGCTTCGACCGCAGCATGGTGGGGGCTTACGGCCATGACGACCGTGTGTGCGCATACCCGGCCGTGCAGGCCCTGTTTGCCAGCGAGGCCCCGGAGAAGACCTCTATCGTGTGCCTGGCGGACAAGGAGGAGATTGGCTCCGTGGGCAACACTGGGCTGTGCTCCGAGTACCTCAACTACTTTGTCTGCGACCTCTCAAGGGCCGAGGGCCTTGAGCCCCAGCACGTTTGGAGCAGATCAAACTGCCTTTCCGCCGACGTAACCGCAGCCTTTGACCCCACCTACGCCTCCGCCTATGAGCCGGGCAACTCCACCTACCTTAACCGGGGCGTGGGCATTGCCAAGTACACCGGCTCCAGGGGCAAGGGCGGCAGCAACGACGCTTCGGCGGAGTTTTTGGGCTGGGTGCGCCGGGTGCTGGACAAGGCCGGGGTCCTCTGGCAGATAGGCGAGCTGGGCAAGGTGGACCAGGGCGGCGGCGGCACCGTGGCGCTGGACATCTCCCGCCTTAACGCCGACGTTATTGACATCGGCGTGCCGGTGCTCAGTATGCACGCCCCCTTCGAGGTCATCTCCAAGGTGGACCTGTACGCGGCCTATCAGGCGTTCAAGGCCTATTTTGAGGCGGAGTAAAACAGTATAAAGCAAAAGCGGTGCGGGAACAGCTCCTGCACCGCTTTACTTTTTGGACGGGGACTTATACGTACTTTACCGCCGTGCCGCAGACCATCACCCCGGCGGCCCCAACCCCCGCAAGCTTAAAGGCCAGCTTGACCGGCCTCGTTACTTCCTCTTACGCTCCGGCACAACCTCGGACTTGTCCACCGAGTGGGCCACCAGCCCAGGCTCGGCGGGCTCCCTGTCGGGTATCGCCAGATTCAGGATAATGCCCACGATTATCCCAAGACCGATATTCGTGAAGTTAAAGGTGGCGTTGCCTATCACCGCCCCGCCGATGGCCAGCACCAGCATGACAGCCGCTATGCACAGGTTGCGGTTCTTGGTGAAGTCCACGTGGTTTTCCACCAGGGTCCTAAGGCCCACCGACGCTATCATGCCGTACAGCACTATGCACGCCCCGCCCAGCACGCAGTTGGGCACCGACTGGATGACCCCGATGGCTTTGCCGAAGAAGCTGACAACGAGGGCGACAAGCGCCGCTATCCGCAGGGACGCGGGGTTATAGTTGCCCGTGGCGGCCAGCACGGCGGTGTTCTCGCTGTAAGTGGTGTTGGGAGGTCCACCCACCAAGCCCGCGAAGACCGTTGCAAGGCCGTCGCCCAGCATGGTGCGGTGCAGTCCCGGGTCCTGGGTGAAGTCCTTGCCCACCACAGCGCCGTTGGCGTACACGTCCCCCACGTGCTCCACGCAGGTGACTATGGCGATGGGAGCTATCATGCCGATGGCAGTGATGTTGAAGCTGGGCAGGACGAAGTGGGGCACCTGAACCCAGTCATAGTCGGCGATGACCCCGGTGTTCATCAGGGCCGCCGGGGCTATGCCGGTCTTTGTGAGGATAAGGGACAGCACATAGCCGCCCACCAGGGCGATGACGATGGAGCTCATCTTCACCATGCCACGGCCGCAGCTGGACAGCACCACCGCCGTCAGGCAGACCACAGCCGCCAGGATCCACGCCCAGACGTATGTGGGCATATCGTACCCTTCGCCGAAGATGGGAAGGGCGCTGCCGTCGGGGCCGTACTGGGTCTGGATGTTGTTGATGGCCGAGGAGGCCAGATTCAGGCCGATAAGGGTTATACCCACACCCCGGACCACCGGGGGGAAGAGCTTGTCAATAAGCCCTCTGCCAAAGAGCCTGATGATAAGGGCCAGCAAGAGGTAAAAGGCTCCCGCCGCGATAATGCCCCCCATGGCCGCGGAGACCTGTTCATCATAGGTGGCCCCGAAGCTCTGGTTGCCTATGACCCCGCAGAGGGCCGAGATAAAGGCGAAGGAGCTGCCAAGGAAGGTAGGCATACGCCCGCCGGTGCACAGGTGGAAGATAAGGGTACCGCAGCCCGCGCAGAACAGAGCCACGCCCACGTCCAGGCCCGTCAGCAGGGGCACCAGGATGGTGGCGCAGCTCATGGCAAAGGCGTGCTGGAACCCCAGCGCCAGCGCCTTTTTCGCCCCCAGCTTCTCATATTCCTCCGACCGGGGGAACAACAGGCGGTTGAGCTTTTTAAGTAATTCCATTTTTTGACCTCCTCTATTCTTTTTATAAAAGCTTAAACGGCCTAATTGTAGCAGAGTGGGAGGCGTTTGTCAATGGGGATATGAACAAATTGTGAAGAAATTTAGGGAAACCGGGAGCTTACCGTCATACCCGGCCCTAATAGTAAACTTCGTTAACTATAGTTATCGAAGTTTACTATTATCACCTTGCGCACCATGGTCCGCCATACTGTGTCATAATGATCTTTGCCAGCTTCGGATTCGGGTTCTTTATGCGCACGGGGTGCTGCAAACGCTTTTCGTATACAAACATTACTCGTTATCCTCCCTTTCCCACGGCCAGGGGCCGTTTATCCAATCCCAGCGGCTGGTGTCCCGGCTCAGCTCGTTCAGAGGGCCGAAGGCCTCCTCGTATTCCCGGACCTGCTGGCTGAGACGCTGGCGGTACTCCTCCAACCGGCGGGCGGCTTCGCAGTTATTGGGGTGGGTATCCAGGAAAAGGTGCAGCTCCCAGCAGGCGAACTGCATGGCGCTTATCTTGCGGCGCAGGGCCTGCCTGGTGTTTTCGCTCATCGGGGCTCGCCCCCTCTCCTGCCATAAAAGGGCTTATCCAGCACAGGGAAAAGGGTCCCGGTGTCCAGGGCCCGCTCGGCGCTGTGCAGGGTGCTGCTCCACTGCTGGTAGGGCACGTAGGCCATAGCGGGCACCGGGTCCGTCGGAAGGGGCGTGGGGTCCGGGCCACAGTGCTCTAATTTATCTGTCATAGTTTGAGCTCCTCTCATAAAATGCTCGGGGATTGTCCCCGGTACTATTTTATGCGAAGGGGCTTTTTATGTGACGCCCTAAGGTGGAGAGCTTCCCAAGGGCCCGGCCCTGGCAGAAAAGGGCATCGTAATCGTGCACGGGTATGGGGCCGTATTTCGGGTTCAGTGACAGCAGCTCCCCCTGCCCCAGGCGTTTGATATAGCCGTCGCCGTTTAGGAAGAAGATACCGATCTCCCCCTCGTTTACGAAGCCCTCCACCCGCTCCACGAACACGATGTCGCCGTCCCTATAGGCGGGCTCCATGCTGTCGCCGTTTACCCGCACACAGAAGTGGGCTCGTTCAGGCACCAGCTCACCGGGTATCTCCAGCCGGGTGGTATAGGCGGCGTCCACCCAGGGCTCGCCGGACCCGGCGCTTACCGCCAGGTCGTAGCAGTTGATATAGGTCACCCAGCCGTGCTTCTCCTTTTCCAGAAGCTTGGGGCGGGTCATGCGCTCATATTCCTTTTGGAGTATGGTATCCACCAGGTCCCGGCCGTGCACGTCCAAAAGCCGGTAGCGTCGCAGCTTTTCCAGCTCCTCCGGGGTGGCGGAGCCGGAGCCCTCTGTGCCCAGAAGCTGGTCCGCGGACACGTCCAGCAGGGCTATCAGCTGGCGGAGCTTATTTATATCCGGCTGGCGGCGGCCGGTCTCATATCCGCAGTAGGTGGTCTTGTCCACGCCCAGCTCCGAGGCCATTTCGGCCTGGGTCCTGCCGGAGGCGGCGCGGGCGGCTTTCAGCTGTTCGGGGAAATTCATATTGTTCACTCCTTTATGACTAGTATAGCCCATGCGTATGCGTATTGTCAATTAAAATAGAAAACCTCTTGACAAAATGTCAATTCGTCATTATAATATAATATATAGGTGACAAAACGTCAATCTAATTATATTGTGCGAGGGGGAAATGACAATGATGCAGACGGGTATCCGGGAGAGGTTCGACTATGGAAGGATGGCACGGGAGGCGGAGAGCGAGCGGGACAGGCTTAGGGCCATCATAAAGCGGAGAAGGGACCGGGGGCCGGCGGGCCGGGAGAGCCCCCTGGAGTGGGACCAGGGGAACCGGCGGTTTTATACCATGTACTTGGAGCAGCGCAGGAACGCCATGGAGTTTCAGCGCCGGGCCCGGGAGAGGGGCGCCAATGGGACGTAAGAAGCTTAGCGGGAAGAGGTATTCGGACCTTTGCGAGAGCTACTTTCTCCAGTGCGGCAGAGAGGGGCGGCACCCCTCTCTGCCAGGGCTGGCCCTGGCCCTGGGCATGGACAGCCGGGAGGAGCTGGAGCGGCTGGCGGCAGAGAGCCGGGGCGGCGGCGCGGCGGCGGTGCGCCGGGCCATTACCCGGGTGGAGGAGTTCAACGTCCAGTCGGCCTTTCAGAAGGACACGGCCCAGAGCGCAAAGTTTATTTTGCAGTGCGGCTTCGGTTATGGGGAGAAGCGGGGCAAAAAGGACCGGGAGGACATAAAGGTGGAGATTGAGGAATGAGGGTGACGATACCGAGGGGGGCGTTTAACCCGGTGTACCTGCCCTTGCTGCGGGAGGAGGAGAGCCGGTATCTGGTGCTGTACGGTGGGGCGGGCAGCGGCAAGAGCGTGTTCGCGGCCCAGCGGCTGCTGATAAGACTGCTGGAGCAGCCGGGGAGGAATCTTCTGGTGGCAAGGGCCGTGGCGGCGGCGCACAGGGACTCCACCTATGCGCTGTTCAAGCAGGTCATCGGGAGATGGGGGCTGGAGGAGGTGTTTCAGTGCATGGACGGAGAGCCGCGCATTTGCTGCGTGAACGGCGGCGAGATCATCTTCAAGGGCCTGACGGACCCGGAGAAGCTGAAGTCCGTCACCTTTTCCGGGGGAGAGCTGACGGACGTGTGGATAGAGGAGGCCTCGGAGCTTGGCGAGGGGCAGTTCAACCAGCTGGACCTGCGGCTGAGGGGGCGGGGACTCAAAAAGCAGATGACCCTGACCTTTAACCCGGTGTCCTCTGAGCACTGGATTAAAAGGCGGTTCTTCGACCGTGAGGACCAGCGGGCCAGGGTGCTGAAGACTACCTATAGGGACAACCTGTTCCTGGACGGGGACTACCGGCGGACCTTAGAGGGGTATAGGGAGAGCGACCCCTACTACTATCAGGTGTACTGCCTGGGAGAGTGGGGCGTTTTGGGCGGCGGCGTCTTCCATCCGGGAAAGGTGGCCGGGCGGCTGAGGGACGCGCCGGAGCCGGCGGAGAGAGGCGAGTTTGCCTTTGAGACCGGGTACGACGGGGCGGTGGGCCGGGTGCTGATGCGGGAGGAGAGCGTGAGCTTCGCCCGGCAGGAGAGCGGCTGTGTGTCCGTATACAGTCCCCCGGAGCCCGGGCGGGAATATGTTGTCGGCGGGGACACCGCCGGGGAGGGCTCGGACTATTTTGTGGCCCAGGTGCTGGACCTGGAGAGCGGGGAGCAGGTCTGCGTCCTCAGGGGGCGCATGGACGAGGACGTGTTCGCCCGACAGGTCTACTGCCTGGGGCTTTGGTACAACCGGGCTTTGCTGGCGGTGGAGTGTAACTTTTCCAGTTATCCGCTGCGGGAGCTGGAGCGGCTGGGGTATATGAACCTGTACGTCCGGGAGGGCGGGAGGCTGGGCTTTCGCACCACGTCCAGCACAAGGCCGGTGATAATAGCGGGGCTTGTGGAGGTGGCCAGGGACCATGTGGAGTGGATAAACCACAGGGAAACCTTAAGGGAGATGCTGAGCTTTGTGCGAAACCAGAGAGGCCGGGCCGAGGCCCAGGCCGGGGCCCATGACGACTGTGTGATGGCCCTGTGCATAGCGTACCAGGTGCGGCGGGAGCGGCAGGAGACGGAGGCCCAGTGGAGCTTTACGGTGAGCAGAACAAGGGACGAATAGAGAGGGAGGTTATAAATGGAGAATTTTAACGGAATCAAAAATATAGCCCTGGGAGCGCTGGCGGCGGCAGGGGCGGTTATAGCCCAAGCCCTGGGGGGCTGGGATGGGACGCTGAAGGCCCTTTTGGCCTTTATGGCGGCGGACTATGTGACCGGGCTCGTGGTGGCGGCGGTGTTCAGGCGGTCGCCAAAGACGGAGCGGGGGGCCCTTTCCAGCCGGGCGGGGTTTCTTGGGCTTGTGAAGAAGTGCGACATACTGCTGCTGGTGCTCTTGGCGGTGCTGCTGGACGAGGCCACGGGCAGCGGCATTATCCGAGCGGGGGTCTGCCTGTTCTTTACCGCCAACGAGGGGCTGTCCATACTGGAGAACCTGGGGCTTATGGGGGTGCCGTACCCCGGGTTTCTGCGGGATATGCTGGAGGCCATGAGGAAGAAGAACGATGATGATGTGGAGGGTGAGGGGTGAACATAGTCAAAAAGCTTTGCCCGCAGGAGAGGTACAATATAAAGTGTCCCTATCTGCGGGAGCCGGACAGGATAGTGGTCCATAACACCGCCAACGACGCGCCGGCGGCCAACGAGATAAACTATATGATAAACAGGCCCGAGGAGGTGAGCTTTCACTTTGCGGCAGACGACACTGAGGTCGTGCAGGGGCTGCCCTTGGAGCGCAACGCCTGGGCCAGCGGGGACGGCCTTGGGGCCGGGAACCTGCGGGGAATCCATGTGGAGATATGCTATTCAAAAAGCGGCGGGGAGCGGTTTCAAAGGGCCGAGGAGAACGCCGCGCGGCTCCTTGCGGAGCTGTTGAAGGAGCGTGGCTGGGGTCTGGACCGGGTGACGAAGCACCAGGACTATGACGGCAAATACTGCCCCCATAGGACCCTGGATTTAGGCTGGGAGCGGTTCTTGAAGATGGTGAAAAAATATTTGGAGCAGGAGGACAATGTGGATTATAATACGTTTAAAAGGTATATGGATAGGTATAACAGGGAGCTGGCGGCTGCCCAGGTTTCAGGCTGGGCGGGAGAAAGCTGGGGCTGGGCCAAGGAGAATGGCCTGCTGGACGGCTCCGCGCCAAAAGCGCCGCTGACAAGGGAGCAGGCCGCCGCTGTACTAAGCCGGGTTCTAAAAGACGGGGCAGGGACATAAGATAGACCAAAACCGTGGGGGGAGATGTGGCGTGTGTTCTGTACGGTCAGGGTGAAGCGGCGGGCAAGGGGGCTTGTGCTGGCGGGAGCGCTGGCGCTGGCGGTGCTTGTGCCGGTGCTCTCAGGGGTCTGGGCGGCGGGAGAGGAGGCCCGGAGGGACTTTATCAAATGGGTGGACTTTGAGGCGCCCGAGTCCGTGCTGGAGAGGGCGCTGGAGGTGGACGTGGAGTCCCATGAGGAGGGGCAGCCGGTGGACTGGATAGACCTGCTGGCATATCTTGCGGCCAAGTACGGCGGGGATTTTAAGCTGTATAAGCAGGCGGACTTTGACAGCGCCGTGGAGAGATTAAAGGCCGGGGAGGACCTTTCGGAGACACCCAGCTATTCCTACTATCGGGAGGCCTATGGGGCGGTGCTGGGGGGCTTTGTGGGGGAGTTCCAGGTGGAGGGTGACGAGGGCTGGGAGAGCTGCTATGGGCTGAAGGCCTACTCCCCCCTTGCCAAGACCTTCCCCTACAGCGACTATGACGATTTCGGCGCGGGGCGGGACTACGGCTATAGGCGGCGGCACCTGGGCCACGACATGATGGCGGCGGTGGGCACGCCGGTGATAGCGGTGGAGTCCGGCACGGTGGAGGCTTTGGGCTGGAACCAGTACGGCGGCTGGCGTATTGGTATCAGGAGCTTTGACGGGCTCCGCTACCATTACTATGCGCATTTAAGGCAAAACAGGCCCTATGCCCAGGGACTGGAGCAGGGAGACACAGTGATGGCCGGGGACGTGATAGGGTATGTGGGCCGCACAGGGTACAGCGCCACGGAGAATACAAACGGGATAGAGCAGAGCCATCTGCACTATGGCTTACAGCTGATATTTGACGAGAGCCAGAAGGAGGGCAACGGTGAGATCTGGGTGGATGTGTATCAGATATGCCGTATGCTCCGGGGGCACCAGAGCGAGGTGGAGAGGGAGGCGGAGACGAAGGAATGGAGGAGAGTCCGGGGGTTTAGGGAGGAGATACGGGGACTGGACAAAAAAACCCTTGAATAACCGGCCAACATAGTGTATAATATAAAAGTATTCCTCTCCCCTGGGGATGTAAAGGTTTCGACGGGGGAGGGAAACCCTGGTAAGCGGGCAGTGGCGCCGGACCACTTTAAAACCGGCAAACCTTAAAATTAAACGACAACGACTTTGTTGCTGTTGCTGCTTAAATAAGCAGCCGTTCTTACCCGGAGCACCGCGGCCGGGATAAGAGCGTCGATTAGCGGTGAACGTGAGCGAGGGGGCCGCCTTCGACCCTTGCCATGACGGAGAAGGCTACCGACGCCCGGAGCGTGCTTTTGCGCGCCGGGCAGGGGGAATCTTAAAACAAAAGCTACGCCCGTAGAAAGCCCCGGCGCCCCTCTTTCGGACGCGGGTTCGACTCCCGCCATCTCCACCATTCGGACCGTACTCGAACTTTTGAGTGCGGTCCTTTTTCTTGTATGTTGTAGAAGATCATCGCCTGGCCGTTTCTGACCTCGATCCGGGCGATGAACGTGTCAACGAGACGCTGCCGGAAGGCGGCGTCTTTTGTATCCCCATTTCTGAACGAACGAAGCCAAGCCCCGACCGCCTCACTGGTGAGCCGGGGCTTTTTCATTTCTGCCCGCTCAATCTCCACGAGCAGCTCCTCCTCTTCGGCTTCCAGCTCCGCCAGGCGACCGGCAAGGCCCCGGGCCCCGGTGCCCTCCTCGATGGCGTCCAATATGTTCCGCTGGCGCTTCCGGTTTGAGTCGAGCTGCTTCCGGTATGCTGCGGCCGGATCCAGAGCGTCCTCCTGCTCCTGGATCTCCAGGATCCGGACCGTGAGCTTCTCGATCATGTCCTCGGTCAGCATGTCCTCGACCGTGGCCTCGATGACCCGATCCTCGAAGTGATCCCGGGGGATCGGCTTCAGCTCGCACTTCTCGCCGCGCTTCTTCGCGCCACACTTGTAATAGTGGTACACCTTCCCCGTTTTACTGGTGCCGGACTCCCCGTTCAGCATCGCCCCACAGTATGAACAAAAACATTTACAGCTCAGCAGATAGTCCACTTTTGCCCTCCCTGCCGCGTTATTGCGCGGCGTCCCGAAGTGTTTGGCCGCCTCCTCGAAGGTGGCCAGGTCGATGATGGGATCCGTCAGGATCTCAACCCCCTGGATCTCGAAGCGGCCGAGGTACTTTTCGTTCCGTAACATCCGATAGATCACGGCCTGGGTGATCGGCTTCCCGCGCTGGCCAGTGACGCCGTGCTTTCGGAAGAGCTCGACCAGCTCCTTCGTCTGGGCCCCGGCGTTGTGCATCCAGAAGGCTTCCCGGACAACGGCAGCCTTCTCCTCGTCGACGATGATGTGCTTCTCGTCGTCCACCGTGTAGCCGATCGGCAGCGGCGCCCCACAATACTGTCCCTTTTTCGCGGTCTCCCTCATGCCCCTGACGATCTTCTGCCGGAGGTCTGCGGAGTAATACTCGGCCAGGCCTTCCAGAACGCTCTCCAGGATGATCCCCTCCGGGCCCTCCGGGACAGACTCCTCAGCATACAGCAGACGGACGCCCGCCTTTTTCAGCTTCATTTTACTGAGGGCGATGTCCTGCCGGTCCCGCCCGAAGCGGTCGATCTTCCAGACGATCACGCACTCGAAGCGATGCTGCTCCGCGTCGTGCAGCATCCTCTGGAACTCATTCCGGCCGACGATGCTCTTCCCTGAGATGTGCCGGTCGGCATATATTTCAACGATCTGGATCCCGTTTCTCTCTGCATAAGCCTGGCAGTCAGCGACCTGGCCCTCGATGGACTGGTCCGTCTGGTTTGGTCCTGCAGAGTATCTCGCATAAATAGCGCCCAGCATAAGCGTCAACCTCCTATCTTTGCAAGCGCTTCATCATGAAGCTGCTGCACCAATGCAACATTGGCCGCCGACATCTGGTAGTAGTACGGCTCCAGCGCCGTCTGAAACTTCTCAAACTGGGAGCGCTTCCCTCTAACAGTTTTGACTTTCTCAGCGTTCAGCAGAGTCTTCTGGAAGTATCTCAGAATGAAATCACGGGTGGCAGCTTCCTCCTGCTCCTGGGCCATTCTCAGCACCTCTGCGGGCTTCGTACCCTTAAACTTGACATACTTCGAGAGCTCAGTCAGCTTTCCGGCCAAGTCTTTCAAACTCGCGTAATCAGTAAAGAACGAGTCTGGATCCGTGGTATTGTTTACTACGTCCCGGGCTTTTCGCATATCGTCCAGCCAGATGGGAGCGAGGAGCTCCGCGTTTTTCTTTTTCTCTTTGTGTCCAAACATCACCGTCACCCTCCTATCTTCCGAGAGTTCTTTGCCAGATCATTCAGCAAAAAGTCCATATACAGAGCCACCCGACTCTCCAGTTCTTTGATCTTCTCCTCAGTGACCTCATACTCAACTCCGTCATGGGTGAGGATCGCGTTTCCGTCTGCATCATACAGCACAACCCAGCCCAGGAGCTTCATCTGCTGCTCCAGACAATAAGAGAAGCTGACCGTCTTCCGGTCTTCTGTCCAGCCGGAGAACTCGATGGCGGTCATCCCTAACGCTTTAGCAAAGGCCGGAACTTTTGCCCGTGGAACATCCGCCGCGCCGAGCTCGATCTTGTTGATCGAACTCTTATGCTTATAGCCCAGTATCTTCGCCAGGTCTTCCTGACTGAGGCCAAGCTCTTCCCGTCTTTTCTTAATTTTTTGCCCTAAATTATCCATTGATCACAACCTCCTCGGAGAAACCATTATACCATGAGAGGCAAAAAATTTCTACTTTTTCGGAAAAAATAGTTGACTTTCTTTCTGCCCGGAGGTACACTATCCATGGGTAGAAAAATATTCTACTCAACAAACGAGAGGAGGACACACCTACATGGCAACATTGAGAGAAACCGCGAGCAGTTACGCCAATGAGATCCGCGAGGGGATCGCCTGGGTCGTGGTATGGAAAACCGGGCGAGGCTGGAACGCCTCAGCGTTCTGGCTGAGCTGCGACACTGACGTTTTTGAGGATGATGACCTTCCGGAAGTCCGCAAGATCCTGGAGCAGGACCCCAACGCCGTCATGATAAACGGCTATTACTGTGGACACCTCGGCGAAGACATGAACGTGAACGAGCTGGCGGCCGGGATCCGCTGGCACTATGAGAACGGTTACAACCGCCTAAGCAACTCGACTGCTCTTCCGGAAGAAGACAACACACAAGCCATAAAAGTCATTTACACTTTCGGCTCTGACGAGCGTTTTCCCTTCCGCGGCGGCTGGGTGGAGATAGTCGCGCCCAGCATGAGAGACGCACATGCAATATTCCGGAAGCACTATCCTGATAGAACCCCGGGGATCCTGAACTGCTCCGACTACTACACAGAACAGCAATTCAATGAGTCGGACATGCCGATCACTGGCAATCGGGGAGCTTTCTGCCACTGTAAGCTCAGCGCATAGAGAGGAGGGATAACATGAAGAACACACTGCAAGACCTGAACAACCACCTCTTTGAGCAGCTGGAACGGCTGAACGACGAAGACCTGACAGACGAACAGCTTGACAGAGAGCTGAGGCGGGCGGAGGGCATGACAAAGATCGCCACCCAGATCATCGAGAACGGCGAGCTCGCCTTCAAGACCATGGTCCACATGGACGAGTACGGCTATAACAACGGCCGCCAGCAGATCCCCGTCATGCTGGAGGCCCACACAAAGGGGGGGGACTGAATGAAGAAGGTGTGGAAGTATCCGGATGAAATAACGGACTTTGTCCGAGAGCATGGGCACGAGGGAAGCGTCCGGGAGATGCAGGAGCGGGTCAACAGCCGCTTCGGGACCTCTTTCACCTACGACCAGATGAAGAGCATGTTCTCCCGCCACAAGATCCATGCAGCGCCTCGACTGGGGCGCAAATACCCCGACAAGCGGATCACCACGCCAGAGATGGACGCCTTCATCCGGGAACATCTCGAAGGGACCGGCTACCAGTCAATGGCCGATCTGCTCAATGTCCGCTTTGGCACCAGCTTCACCAAGGATCAGATGAAGAACTACTACAACCGGAACAAGCTGGACAGCGGCCTCACGGGGCGCTTTGAAAAAGGCTCCGTCCCGGCCAATAAGGGGAAGACCTGGGACGAGTTCATGAGCCCGGAAAGCCAGGCCGCCAGCCGGAGGACCACCTTCAAGCCTGGACACCTGCCCCACAATGGAGGCACCCCGGTCGGCACCATCCGACTGAGGCACGGCCACAGAAACCGGCCAGGCTCCCACCCCTATTACTGGCAAAAAGTCGCAGAGCCGAACGTCTGGCGGATGAAGCACGTCATTGAATGGGAGGAACACAACGGTCCGGTCCCTGAAGGCAGCATGGTGACTTTTGCAAACGGTGACACGCTTGACTGGCGGATCGACAATCTGATCCTGGAGACGAGGGCCCAGCACGCGGTCAAAAACCGGCATCACATCCACGGCTACGATCAGGAGAGCGCTCTGACCGCCAATCAGATCGCCGACATCAAGATCGCCGTGTCACAGAAAAAGAGACGAAGAAAAGGAGGAAAGTCATGACCAACACAAAGCTACTCCGCGAAAAAATTGAAGCCAGCGGGCTGAAGCTCGCCTACATTGCCAGTCAGCTCTGGATCTCGCCCAAAGCACTGACCATGAAGATAGAAAACCAGACCCAGTTCAAAGCTGCCGAGATCAAACGACTCAGCGAGATCCTCGGAATTGAAACAGCGGAAGAACGGGAACAAATTTTTTTAAGCTGAAAGTAGAAAATTTTTCTACAAGGAGGACACACATGTCACGAAAAAACAACAATCCGGATCTGACAATGCTGGCGCTGGCCGCCTATGACGCGATCCGGAGGAACATGGAGGAAAATGATGGAGAAGAAAAGAAGGCGGCGGAGGTACACGCTGCGGGAGCAGCTGCTCAGCCTGGCGATCGGCATCATGATCGGGCTCCTGGCGGGGCTGGCACACGCGAACAGCGTCCAGCAGCACAGGCAGGCTATCGTCTCATTGCCATCTGAACCCCCGGCCATAACGGCCACCCAGGAAGCCCCAGAGACGCCCACAGCGCCTCCTGAGCCCTACAACGACCCGAACATCCCGGACAACGTGGAAGCGGCTGCACGAGCCGCTGGAGCGGCTTATGACCTATCTCCTGAGCTTCTGGAAGCCGTTGCATTTCATGAGAGCCGTTACAGCCTGGACGCAGTCAACGGTGACTGCATCGGCCTGATGCAGATCGCGACCTACTGGCACGAAGACCGGATGGAGCGCCTGGGAGTGACCGAGGCAGACCTCTGGAAGGCCGGGCCGAGCATGATGGTCGCGGCGGACTTCCTGGACGAGCTGATCCGGCGCTATGACGATCTGGGCACGGCTCTGATGTACTACAACGGCGGAGGCGATCACATGGCTGCCTATCTGGAGCGCGGCGAGCTGAGCTGGTACGCCAGCAGCGTCATCGAGATGGCTGAGCAGCTCCGGCAGGAGCATGACAACGCGGAGGAGGTGAGGCCTTTGGACTCAATAAAATAGGCCCCGGAGAAATTTCCGGAGCCCAGGAAGACACACATCAATTATAGCAAAAAGGAGGACATTTTTCAATGAAAATCACAGTTACTTTTGACACTCTGGAAGAGTTCCAGACCTACATGGGGATCCAGTCCCCGAGCAAACCGGCCCAGGAAGCGCCGAAGGGCACCGGGGCAAAGAAGGACACGAAGAAGGCCGCAAAGCCTCAGGAGGCCGCCCAGGCGCCCGCTGAGGACGATCTGATGGAAGACACTCCCGCACCCGGAACGCCCACGGCTCCCGAAGTAACCGAAGACTTCCGCGTGGAGGTCCGGAAGACCCTGGCCCAGCTGAACAAAAAGGTCGGGAAGAACATCGCCAGCGAGCTGATCAAGGGCTTCGGTGTGGACAAGCTGACCGAGGTCGCTCTGGCTGATCTCCCCGCTCTCATGAGCAAAGCAAAGGAGGCCCTCAATGCCGAGTAAACATGCAAAACTGTCCGCATCGAGCGCTTTCCGGTGGATCAACTGCCCCGGATCCGTTGTACTGGCCGACCAGCTCCCGGCCCCCGGGTCGAGCGCCTACGCGGACGAAGGAACCCTGGCCCACGCACTCGCCGAGCTGAAGCTCCGGAAGTTCCTCGGCGACGCGGGCAACTACGACAAGGAGCTGGCCCAGATCCAGGCCAGTGAATACTACTGCGGCGAGATGGACGAAGCCACCGACTTCTACGCTGAAACCGTCCAGGAGCATCTGGCAGCGGCAGGCGAGGACGCGGAGCTCATGATCGAGCAGCAGTTCAGTCTGGACAACTGGGTGCCGGAGGGCTTCGGGACCTCTGACGCCGTCATCATCGGCGGCAGCACGATCGAAGTCATCGACCTGAAGTACGGCAAGGGGGTCAAAGTGGAAGCCAAGAACAACCCCCAGCTGAGGCTCTACGGCCTGGGCGCTTCCGCCCTCTTCGGGGATCTCTATGACTTTGAGACTGTCCGGACGACCATCATCCAGCCCCGGCTGGACCATGTGAGCGGCGAGGAGATCCCTCTGAAGGAGCTGCTGCTCTGGGCCGAGGAAGAAGTTGCACCGAAAGCCCGGATGGCGATGGATGGCACAGACTACACCGCCTGCGGCGACTGGTGCCGCTGGTGCCCGGCGAAGGCGGTCTGCCGGAAGCGGGCCGAGTACAATCTGGAGCTGGCAAAGGACGAGTTCAAGGCTCCCCCGCTCCTCACGGACGAAGAGATCGGCGAGGTCCTGAGGCGCGCCGAGGAGATCCAGAAGTGGACCAGCGACATCCAGGCCTACGCCCTGGAGGAAGCTCTGGCAGGCAAACAGTTCGACGGCTGGAAGCTCGTCGAGGGCCGGAGCAACCGGAAGTATGCCGACGACGTCAAGGTGGCCGAGACCCTGGTGGCTGCCGGTTATGACGAGGCCATGCTCTACGAGCGCAAGCTCTACGGCATCACCGCGATGGAGAAGCTCGTCGGCAAGAAAAAGCTCACGACGACCCTGGGCGACCTGATCATCAAACCGGCAGGCAAGCCTGTCCTGGTCCCGGAGAGCGACAAGCGCGAAGCAATCAACACGACCGAAGCAGCAAAGGCTGACTTTGACAACACCGAGGACGCCGAGAACGTCCCGCAATTTTAAGGAGGATAACATCATGAGCACTAAAGTCATTACCGGTAAGGTCCGTTTTTCCTACGTCAACATCTTCAAGAGCCGCGCCTTCCAGAGCGGCCAGGACGCGAAGTACAGCGTCTGCCTTCTGATCCCCAAGGAAGACAAGGCCACCGTCAAGAAGATCCGCGCCGCGATCGAGGAGGCCATCCAGGAGGGCATCGCTTCCAAGTGGGGCGGCAAGAAGCCCGGCAACCTGAAGCTCCCGCTGCGTGACGGCGACGACGAGCGGGCCGACGAGGCTCCGGAGTATGAGGGCATGTTCTTCCTGAACGCCAACAGCACCCAGAAGCCCGGCATCGTGGACAAGGATCTGAACGAGATCCTCGACCCGGACGAAGTCTACAGCGGCAGCTGGGGCCGGGCCTCGATCAACTTCTACCCGTTCAACACCAACGGCAACAAGGGCGTCGGCGTCGGGCTGAACAACATCCAGAAGCTCAAGGACGACGAGCGGCTGGGCGCTGCCCGTGCTTCCGCCGAGACCGACTTCGGCGACGGCTACGAGGACGACGAGGACGATTTCTAAGAGAGGAGAAAACAGATGCACAGAGTCATGGGTGTGGACATTGAAACCTACAGCTCCGTGGATCTGGCCGGGTCGGGCGTCTACGCCTACACGGAGGCGCCCGACTTCGACATCCTGCTGATCGGCTATAAATTCGACGACGAGGCGGAGGTCCATGTGATCGACACGCTCGCGGTCGACCGGGACTTCGACCCGGAGCTCTACGAGTTCCGCGAAGCTCTCACCGACCCGGGCATCATCAAGACCGCCTTCAATGCGGACTTCGAGCGGACGTGCCTGGCCAAGTGGACCGGCGCGGCAATGCCTCCGGAAGAATGGCGCTGCACGATGATCAAGGCCCTCACCCTGGGCCTGCCGGGCAACCTGGCAGACGTCGGCATCGCTATGGGACTACCGGAGGAAAAGCTGAAGGACCCCCAGGGCAAGGCCCTGATCCAGTTCTTCTCAAAGCCCTGCAAGCCAACACGGACGAACGGGCAGAGGACGCGCAATCTTCCGGCGCACGACCCCGCGAAGTGGAAGCTCTTCATCGAATACAACCGGCAGGACGTCGTCACCGAGCAGGAAATCCTCAGGCAGCTGGACATATACAAGACGCCGGAGTCAGAGCAGCAGCTCTGGGCTCTGGATCAACACATGAACGACAACGGCGTGAAGCTGGACATCCCGATGGTCGAGAAGATCGTCGAGTATGACACCCAGCGGCGCCAAGAGCTTCAGGAAGAAGCCAAGGTGCTCACGGGGCTGGCCAATCCGAACAGCCTGGCCCAGCTTAAAAAATGGCTGTCCAAGCAGGGCGTCACGATGACCAGCGTCACAAAGGACACCATCGCGGCCACGCTCCAGACAGACATCCCGGACAATGTCCGGAGGATGCTGGAGATCCGGACCGCCCTCGGCAAGACCTCCGTGGCCAAGTACAGCACAATGCTGACGGCGGTCTGCCAAGATCACCGCCTCCGGGGGATCCTCCAGTTCTACGGGGCCAACCGGTCAGGGCGATGGGCCGGGCGCCTGGTGCAGACGCACAACCTCGCCAAAAACAGCCTGCCAGACTTGGATCTGGCCCGTGAGCTGGCTGCTGCCGGAGATTTTGACACGCTGGCCACGCTCTTCGGAGAGACGGCCTTCGTCTTCTCCGAGCTGATCCGGACGGCTTTCATCCCTTCGGACGGCTGCCGCTTCGTTGTGAGCGACTTCGCGGCCATCGAGGCCCGCGTCCTGGCGTGGATCGCTGGCGAGGAATGGACCCTGGAGGCCTTCCGGCAGGGCAAGGACATCTACTGCGAGACCGCGTCTATGATGTACCGCGTCCCGGTCGAGAAGCACGGACAGAACAGCCACCTCCGTCAGAAGGGCAAGGTCGCCGTGCTGGCCTGCGGCTACCAGGGAGGCGTCGGCGCCATGAAACGCATGGACAAAGGCGGCAGCATCCCGGAGGACGAGCTTCAGAGCGTCGTGGATCAATGGCGCGAAGCCAATCCCAAAGTCGTGAAGCTCTGGAGGACCTGCGAGCTGGCAGCAAAGACGGCGATCCAGGAGCACCGGACCGTCCGCCTGGCCCACGGCATCGCCTTCAGCTACATCAACCGGAACCTCTTCATCCAGCTGCCAAGCGGCCGGAAGCTCTGTTACTGGGACACCAGGCTGAAGCAGGACGACTACACCGGCCGGCTCTCCATCACCTACATGGGCGTGAACCAGGAGACAAAGCAGTGGGGAGAGACCGAAACCTATGGCGGGAAGCTGGTCGAGAACATCGTCCAGGCAACCGCGAGGGACTGCCTGGCCGTGGCCATGACCAGGGTCAGCGCCCTGGGCTACAAGATCGTGATGCACGTCCACGACGAGATGATCGTCGACGTGCCGAACACAGACACCGAGGCCCCCGGCAGGATCAATGCCATCATGGCCCAGCCGATTGACTGGGCCGAGGGGCTTCCACTAAAGGGCGACACCTATGAGACGCCCTTCTACAAGAAAGATTAAGGAGGACACACAAATGCCTATCTACAAGAGCAATCAACCGATCGAAGTCATCAGAAAGGCCAGCACGAAGGGCCTGGAGATCATGGTCGGGGACCAGATCCATGTCAGCAAGTACACCGCAACCTGCCAAAAAATCACCCAGGCGGGCGCCCTCTTCCTTCTGGACCAGTATCTCGACCAGGCCTACCCGATGAACGCGGAAGACAGCAACCGGGGCGGCTACGAGGCCAGCGACCTCAGGAAGACGCTCCAGAGCGAGGAGGTGCTGAAGATCTTCGCGGAATATCGCGACCGGATGCAGCCCTTCGACAACGGCGACCTGCTGCGGATCCCCTTCTTCGGTGAGATCTTCGGGAAAGAGGACGCCAACTACTTCGAGCCGGACGGCTGCGAGCAGTGGCCGCTCATGAAGGACCGGAAAAACCGGATCGCCTTCCGAGACAACTCCTGGGAATGGGGCTGGCTCCAGAACAAGAGGAAAGGGTCGGCGACGGGCTTCTGCAGCGTCCTCGACGGTGGCAGTGCCTACTACTGGTTCGCCTCGAACTCCGTCGGCGTCCGCCCGGCTTTCCTTATCGTTTGATCATACAATCCCGGGGCCCCCGCGGCCCCGGACATCTGGCAATAAACCAGCAAAGAGGAACCGATGGATCAGAAAATTATCAATATCACTTTCCACCAAGGAATGGGGCACATGACCGTCATGCTGGACGCGTTCTTCCCGACCGATGCAGCCCGACTCCGGAAACTGCTCAGCATCATCGACGAGGACTACGAGCACCGGGACGAGCTTCGGGCCGTCGTCGTCCAGCACTGCGGTCAACGCGCCCAGGCCCTCATGGACGGCCGGAGCGATCTGGCCAACCAGGCCATAAACTACCACACAAAGGCAACGGAGCTGCAGCCTGAGATCGACAAGATGGCCCGGCAGGTTGACACTCTCCAGCGGTATGTAAAGACCTACTGCAAGCGGGGCGGCCAGGGCTACCGCCAGCAGCTCAAAGAGCTGAAGGCTCAGCTGAAAGAGATCAAGGAACAGCAGCGGCACGCGCTCACTCTCTACCGCGACTATCAGAGGCGGTTCGTCGGCGCCGAGAAAGAGGCCGAGAAGCTGAAGAAGAACGTGGAGGTCGCAAAGCATGAACGATAAAGACAACACGGCCCGGATCATGAACCTGGCCGACTACAACATCGGAATAAAGCACAACGGCGAGCTCCTGATCTCCCTCGGCAAGAGCCGCTTCGAGACGGCATGGAAGAACAAGCGGATCCTCTGGTCCTCCCTTCTGGCCCGGCTCTCGAAGTCCGTGGAGACACCGGAGACCCACGCCGAATACATGAAAATGTCAAAGGAGCAGCAGGACCGGATCAAGGACATCGGCGGCTTCGTCGGCGGGCATCTGGAAAACGGCCGGAGAAAGACCGGCAGCGTCCTGGCCCGCCAGATCCTCACCCTCGACCTGGACTTCCCTCCTGCTGACTTCTGGGACACGCTCATGAACAACCTGGAGATCAACAGCGCCCTGGCAGTCTACTCGACGCACAAGCACTCAGCAGGGACACCACGCTTCCGGCTGATCATGCCTCTGGATCGGGAAGTCACGCCGGACGAATACGAGGCCATCGCCAGGAAGATCGCCGAGAAGGTCGGCATCGACCTCTTTGACGACTCCACCTTCCAGCCGACGCGCCTCATGTACTGGCCAAGCAACAGCACCGGCGTCGAGCCCTTCTTCAACTACTACGACGCGCCGTTTTTATCGGCCGACGCTGTCCTGGCAGAATACCCGGACTGGACTGACACGAGCTACTGGCCGGAGTCCTCCAGGATGACCGGGATCCGGAAGCGCCAGGCAGACAAGCAGGGGGATCCTCTGGAGAAGAAGGGCATCGTCGGCGCGTTCTGCCGGACATACAACATCACCGAGGCGATCGCCAAGTTCCTGCCGGACATCTACACCCAGACGGCGAAGCCCGACCGCTACACCTACGCGGCGGGCTCCACGGCTGCGGGCCTCGTCGTCTATGATGGTGAGCTCTTCGCCTACTCAAACCACAGCACGGATCCGGCAGGCGGGCAGCTCTGCAACGCCTTCGACCTCGTCCGGATCCACAAGTTCGGCGACCTGGATGACGGCAAGGAGGACAAGAGCGGCGCGGAACGGCCGAGCTACAAGGCGATGGCCACCCTCGCCTCTGAGGATCCCGCCACCATCCGCACGATCGACAAAGACCACAAAGACAGTGCCGTCCTCGACTTCGAGAACGAGCTGCCGGATGATGACACGGACGAAACATGGAAGACCAGCCTCCTCCGGAACGAGAACGGCGACATCCGGACAGTGATCACCAACGCCGTGCTGATACTCCAGAACGACCCGGCTCTCCAGGGCATCCGCTTCAATGAGCTGTCTGGGGCGATCGAGGTCAAGGGCAGGCTTCCATGGAGC
The DNA here is from genome assembly GCF_002201475.1 of Acutalibacter muris. NCBI lineage: Bacteria > Bacillati > Bacillota > Clostridia > Eubacteriales > Acutalibacteraceae > Acutalibacter > Acutalibacter muris. Next base: position 2,972,590 of record NZ_CP021422.1, read on the forward strand.
CGCCCGAGTAAATACTGGCGCGATGCTGACGACGCCCAGCTCTACATCTGGGTGGCCGACAAGTACAAGGTCCAGTTCCCCGAGAACAAGTTCACAAAAGCGCTCACCCAGGTCGCGGACAGCCGCCGCTTCAATCCGCTGCGGGACTACATCAGGGGACTGCCTGACTGGGACGGCGTCCCCAGAGTCGACACGCTGCTGGTGGACTATCTGGGTGCAGAGGACTCACCCTACACCCGGGCCGTCACCAGGAAGACCCTGATCGGGGCCATCCAGCGCGTGCTGGAGCCCGGCTGCAAGTTCGACACGGTCCTGGTCCTGGACGGGAAGCCTGGCATCGGCAAGAGCACCCTGCTCCGGAAGCTGGGCGGGGTGTGGTTTAGTGACTCCCTCAGCCTGGCCGACACCCGGGACAAGACTGCCGCCGAGAAGCTCCAGGGCGTCTGGATCATGGAGATCGGCGAGATGCAAGGCACCCGGAAGGCCGACGTCGACGTGATGAAGGGCTTCCTTAGCCGCCAGGTGGATGAATACCGGGCGGCCTACGGCCGGGTGGTGGAGCGCCACCCGAGGACCGCGATCATCTGCGGCACCACCAACAGCACCACCGGTTTCCTCCGGGACACCACCGGCAACCGGCGCTTCTGGCCCGTGACCGTGAACGGCGGCAGCCGTCTGAGCGTCTGGGACATGACCGAGGAGACCCGCGCCCAGATCTGGGCCGAGGCGATGGCCTACACGGCGGAGGGCGAGGACAGCTTCCTGGACGCTGAAATGGAAAAAGAGGCGGCGAAAGCCCAGCAGGCAGCGCTCATGTACGACGAACGCGAGGGCCAAGTGATCGACTACCTGGAGACGCTGCTGCCGGATGACTGGTACAGCTGGGAGCTGGACAAGCGTCTGGACTATTTTCGCCAGAGGGATGTCCTGGCGCCTGAACAGCAGAAAGGGACCATGCAGCGGGCGAGAGTCTGCGCTCTGGAAGTCTTCTGTGAGTGCTTCGGACGGCCTAAGCAGCAATGGACCCGGAGGGACGGCGACGAGATCGTCAGCATAATGGCAAGGATCCCGGGCTGGGAAAGAACTGGCGCGACTGCAAGGATCAACGAATACGGCAAGCAAAGAGTTTTTACAAGGTGCAAGCGGTAACGATAGCGCCCTGAGCGGTAACGAGATCAAAATCATCGTTACCGGGTAAAGCACCCAAACGGTAACGACCGGAACGACAAAAACGGCGATTGTTACCAGCGCCGTTACCAGCAAAAAGCCAGTAAACACAAGGTTTTCATGGTAAGTGGTAACGAGGTAACGACTAAAACCTTATGAGTTTTTATATTTACGGTAAACACCGCATAAAACCCGCGAAAAGCGCCCCCGCGTATAGGCGTATATAGAAAAGTTTCGGGCTCTTGTTACCAGAGCACCAAAGGAGGAAAAACATGGAAAGAGAACGCGACATTGAAAAATATCTGAAGGCCCAAGTCGAGGAAATGGGCGGTTTATTTATGAAGTTCGTGAGCCCCGGCAACGATGGAGTGCCTGACCGGATCGCTATCATGCCAGGGGGCCACGTCTGGTTTGTGGAGCTGAAGACCAGCAAGGGACGGACGACGGCCATCCAGGAGTGGCAAATTGAGCAGCTCAAAAAGAGAGACGTCCCGGCCATAGTGGTCAAAGGTATGATAGGCGCCAGGGTCTTCATCGAAACTCTGAGAGACGAGCAGGACGGTCTGCTATAGGATGGAGGTGCAAAATGCAGTATCAAGCACATGATTATCAAAAACGAGCGACCCAGCTGGTGATCGACATCCCGAGGATCGGCCTTTTCCTGGACATGGGTCTGGGCAAGACGGTCATCACGATGACCGCGATCCAGGAACTCATGTTTGACCGCTTCGAGGTCTCCCGCGTCCTGGTCATAGCGCCGAAGCGTGTGGCCGAAGATACCTGGACCAGGGAGCACGCAAAGTGGGACCACCTCAAAGACCTGAGGATCTCGAAGGTTTTGGGAAATGAACAGCAGCGGGTCCGGGCGCTGAAGGCAGAGGCCGACATCTATGTGATCGGCCGTGACAACGTGATCTGGCTGACTGAGTATTATCAAGGACTCCGGAAGGGATGGCCCTTTGATATGATCGTGATCGACGAGCTCTCCAGCTTCAAGAACCCCCAGGCCAAGCGCTTCCGGGCCCTCCGGAAGGTCATCCCGCTGGTGAAGCGGGTCGTCGGGCTGACCGGCACACCAAGCCCCAACGGCATGATGGACCTATGGGCTGAGGTGTATCTTCTGGACCAGGGCGAGCGCCTGGGGAAGACGCTGGGGGCCTATCGGGAAAAGTATTTCCGGCCGGGAGCCCGGAACGGTTACGTCGTTTACAAGTGGGAGCCCTACCGGAACGCACAGAAAGAGATCGAGGCCAAGATCAGCGACATCTGCATCAGCATGAGCGCGGCGGACTACCTGAAACTGCCGGAGCGGATCGACAACGTCATCCCGGTGCAGCTCTCTCCCGCCGAGATGCAGGCCTACAAAACGATGGAGTCCGAGCAGCTCCTCCAGATCGAGGACGAGGACATCGCGGCCCTGAACGCGGCGGCGGTCATGACCAAGCTCCTCCAGATAGCCAACGGCAGCGTCTACTCCGTCGACGGCAGCATCGTCCGGATCCATGACGCAAAGCTGGAGGCCCTGGCCGAGATCATCGACACAACGGATGGGCCGGTCCTGGTCTTCTACAGCTACAAACACGACCTCGCGGCCATCCAGGGCAAGATCAAAGACGCCAGGGTCCTGAATACGGCCCAGGACATAGCGGACTGGAACGCCGGGAAGGTCCAGGTGCTCCTGGCGCATCCGGCCAGCGTCGGCTATGGGCTGAACCTCCAGGAGGGAGGCCATGTGATCGTTTGGTATGGCCTGACCTGGAGCCTGGAGCTCTACCAGCAGGCCAACGCCCGCCTTTACCGGCAGGGCCAGGAGAAGCCGGTCATCATCCACCACCTGATCGCCGAGGGCACGGTCGACGAAGAGGCCATGCAGGCCCTACAGCATAAAGACACGAGCCAGGCCGCACTCCTGGCAGCACTGAAAGAGAGGCGCCAGAGATGAACAGGGAGGGCTACAGCGACCCGACCGCTGATCTGGCGATCGGGCGAATAATGAGAAAGGAGCGAAGGAATGGAAAGAAGCATGATTTTATATCTAAGCGGCCCGATCACGGGCGTGGACAACTATCAGGAGATCTTCAGAACGGCCAGGGGCAGACTGGCAGCGATGGGCTACAAGGTCATCAATCCCGCTGAGATGATCGGGGTGCTACACGAGGGCGCCAGTTATGAGGACTTCCTGGACATAGATCTGGCGCTGCTGGCCAAGGCTGACGTCCTGGTGCAGCTTCCCGACTGGGAGGGCTCCCGGGGCGCTAACAGAGAGCTGGGCTTCGCCCTGGGGACCGACAAGATCGTCGTCTCCCTGGACAGTCTTCTGGGAGGAGGTGATGACCATGGACCTGCAGGCGACTTATGATTATCTTATGCGGATCCGGAAAACGGAGTACGCCATCAAGCGGAAGCAGCTCCGGTGTGAAGAGCTGAGGAGCTGCCTGCTGCCGGGCGCGATCCGGTACGACCTCGACAAGGTCCAGACCTCACCGAGGGACAAGCTCCCGGAGATCATGGCCAAAGTAGACGAGCTGGAGCACCAGATCGAGGTGCTGATGCAGGAGAAGGCCATGCTGATCATCGAGATCGGCGAGGCGATCGAGCAGCTTCCTGACGATAATGAGAAGACCGTCCTCACGGAGTTCTACATAGGCCGAGTGTCTATGAAGAAGGTGGCGGCGCTGATCAATTACAGCCCACGGAGGGCTTACTATTTCAGGAAGCAGGGCGTCATCCATCTGGGGGAGGTGTTATCGTGATCCAGCTTTTACATGGGGACTGTCTCACGCTTATGAAGGAGGTGGAGCCTGGCAGCGTCGACCTGGTGCTTTGCGACCCTCCCTACTCCAGCGGCGGTACTCATGCAGGCGACCGAAAAGCCAACACTACCGCCAAGTACACCGACCGGGACTTTGACGGCGCCGCAAGGCTGCCAGCGTTCTCCGGTGACAACATGGACCAGCGGAGCTTCACGGCCTTCATGCGATGGGTGTGCAGCGAGCTGAGGCAGAAAACCCGGGAGGGTGGGATCCTGGAGATCTTCGTGGACTGGAGGAACCTCCCAGCAATGACCGACGCCGTCCAGATGGCGGGCTGGGTATGGCGGGGCGTCATTGTGTGGGACAAAGGCACCAGCAGAAACCAGCCGGGGCGCTTCCGGAACGATTGCGAATATGTGGTCTGGTGCTCCAACGGCGACCTCCCTATCGACTGGAAGGCTGCCAAAGGCATCAAGGCCATGCCGGGCGTCTATCATGTCCCGATGGTGAATCCGAAGCAGCGCTTCCATCAGACGGAGAAGCCGGTCGAGCTCCTGGAGAGGCTTCTGGCCATCTGTCCCCCGGGAGGCACTGTCCTGGACGCCTTCATGGGATCCGGCAGCACCGGCGTCGCGGCTGTCAGGACCGGGAGGTCTTTTATCGGGATGGAGCTGTCTGATCAGTATTTTGAGATCGCCAGCAGCCGGATCCGGGAAGAAAACGAGCGAGCGCTGGAGGACTTTTGAAAAGTCGGCGAACATTGCAAAAATAAATGTGCTATTATGATAGCGTGGAATGATGAGAGCAGGCGAAGGACCGCCTGCTCTTTTTCATGGCCACCAAAACGACGAATAGCGGAGGTGGTGAGGTCGTGCCCAAGGCGAAGAACGCGAAGGCGGACGAAGCCCTGGCGCTCTACCGGCAGGGCCTCAAACTCGTCGACATCGCGAAAAAGCTGGATCTTCCAGAGGGAACCGTCCGCCGCTGGAAGTGTACCTATAAATGGGACGGAGAAAAAAGCGAGCGTTCGGGAAAGAAAAAACCGAACGCTCGGAAACGCGGCGGCCAGCCCGGGAACAAAAACGCCACCGGGCCCCCTGGGAATAAGCACGCGGAGAAGTTCGGCTTCTTCTCTCGCTATCTGCCGGAGGAGACGCTGGAGCTGGTCGGCCTGACCGCTGACTCCTCTCCCCTGGATCTTCTCTGGGCTCAGATACAGCTGGCCTTTGCGGCCATCGTGAGGGCCCAGAAGATCGCCTATGTCAAAGATCAGAACGACAAGACGGTCGAGAAGGTTGAGGAGAAAGACGGCAACGTCATCGGCGAGCGCTGGGAGGTCCAGGAGGCATGGGATAAGCAGGCCAACTTCATGAAGGCCCAGGCCCGGGCGATGGACTCCCTCCGGGGGCTGATCAAACAATACGACGATATGCTGAGAGCTGCCGGTGAGGCTGCCACGGAGGAGCAACGGCTTCGCCTGGAGCTGCTGCGGGCAAAACTCGGGAGCGGCTCTGGAGAGGTGAAGAAGGTGACGATCATCAATGACACAAAGCGACAGCCAGATCCGGATCAGTGATCTGATTATTGAGAAGTTCTGGGACGTGTTCAACGATGACGAGCACACTCACAAGATCCTGACATCAGGAAGAGCTGGGACCAAGTCCAGCGAGGCGGCCATCGAGACTGTCTTTAAGATTGTGCAGGACATCGACGGCAGCGCCGTCGTCATCCGGAAGCGCCACAACAAGCTCCGGAAGACGGTCTACAAGGAAATAAAGAGGGCCATCAAGCGGCTGGGCCTGGACGAGCGGCTCTTCAAGATCACCGTGAGCCCGATGGAGATCACGTTTCTGGAGAACGGGAACACGATATACTTCACCGGCTCCGACAACATCGACGACACCAAGGGCATCATCGACGAGAGCAAGCCGATCAAGCTGGTGCTGATCGACGAGGTGAACGAGTTCTTTGAGCAGGGCGAAGGCGAGGACGAGCTTCAGAACATTGAGGCGACCTTCATCAGAGGCAACGACGAGGGCTTCCAGATGCTCTACCTTTACAACCCGCCGAAGAACCCCAACGCTCCCGTCGTCGTATGGACCCGCAAGATGGAGCAGCGCCCCGACTGCGTCCACGTTCATGTGGACTACAGAGACGTGCCCCCTGAGTGGATCGGCCGGAAGCTGCTGGAGTCGGCGGAGATCCTCCGCCAGGTGGACGAACGCCAGTGGCGCTGGCTCTGGCTGGGCCAGTCCATCGGCGTCGACGAGCTGATCTATTACATGTTCAGCGACCGGCACGTCGGGCGGACCAAAGAGGACGCTTTTCAGATCATCGGCGTGGGCGTCGACTATGGCCAGCAGAACGCGACCACCTACCAGGCGGCCGGGCTGAACGTGGCCAAGCACAAGCTGGAGGGCCTGGCCGAGTATTACTACAGCGGCCGGGAAACGGGAGCCCAGAAAAGCCCGAGCGACTACGCTGGGGACTTTGTGGGCTTCCTGGATGACCTTCATGAGCGATACAGCTGCGGCCTCTTCTATGTCTACATTGACCCCTCAGCCGGGGGCCTGATGGAGGAGATCAAGAGAGCCGCCAGAGGGACGTCTTACACGGTCCTGATCCGGGACGCTGAGAACGACGTCGCTCTGGGCATCTCCAGGGTGCAGAAGCTCCTCACCTTTGACATGCTCAGCATAGACCCTGGGCAGAAACACGCCCGGGAAGAGTTTGGTCTGTACGAGTACGACAAAAAGAGTATTGAGCGGGGCCTGGAGAAGCCGGTCAAGCTGTCCGATCATTGCATGGACGCCATCCGCTACCTGGTGATGGGCCTCTGGTCAAAGCTGAAGCACTTCCTCCCCGTGCAGGATAAAGAAGACGAGGAGCCGGAAGGAGTCATTAAATGAACATTTTCGAGTATTTCAAAAAGAAGGGGATCGACACCATCGACAGCTCCTTCTACACAAAGATTGCAGCATGGGACAGCTGGTACAGATCCAACGTGCGGAACTTCCACCAGTACCGGGTCTATCATGGCGCCAGCAACTACGAGCGCTGCCAGCGGAAGAGCCTCAGCATGGCGAAGAAGCTCTGCGAGGACATCAGCGACCTGCTGCTGAATGAGCGCGTCAAATTTAATATAGCAGACGAGACCACGGCGGCCTTTGTCGAGAGCGTGCTGAACGCTGCCAACTTCACCGTGCAGGGCAACGAATACCAGGAGCGGAAAGCGGCCTGCGGCACCGTGGCCTATGTTCCGTATCTGACCAACATGGAGATCGACGACCAGGGCCGTGTGGTCAATGCTGAGGTAAAACTGGACTATGTAGTGGCGAAGAACATCTTCCCGACTGCCTGGGAGAACTCCCGGATCACGGAGGTCATCTTCGTCTTTGAGAAGACATACAAGCGGAAAAAGTACGCCCAGTTCCAGCACCACAAGCTCGAACCCCGGAAGGATGAAACGACCGGCGAGTCTCTGGGCTTCCAGTACGTCATCGAGAACAGCGTGGTCCTCTGCACGTCCGGGGCCGGGCGTGAGCTGACGCCTGAGGAGTGGAACCAGATCCCTCACTTTGAGGGCCTGGCGGCCCGTGTGGAGACTGGATCCGATCAACCCCAGTTTGTCATCGACAAGCTGAACATCGCCAACAATGTCGACGAGGACGACTCGAACCCGATGGGGATCTCGCTCTTTGCCAATAGCGTCGACGTTCTGGCCAAGCTCGACCTGGAGTATGACAGCTATGCCAATGAGTTCTCCCTGGGCCGGAAGCGGATCTTTGTCTCGCCGGAGATGCTGACCAATGTGGACGGCGCCCCGGTCTTTGATCCTCACGACTCTGTCTTCTACCAACTGCCGGAGGACTACTTCAAAGACACCAAGGAGGCCATGCACGAAGTCAACCCGACCCTCAGGATCCAGGAGCATGAGCAGGCCATCAACAACGACCTGAACCTGCTGAGCTTCAAGTGCGGCTTCGGCACCCAGTATTACCGCTTTGAGCGTGGGTCAGTCGTAACGGCCACCCAGGTCATCAGTGAAAACTCCGACATGTACCGGACGATCCGGAAGCATGAGATCATCCTGGGCGACGCTCTGACAGATCTGATCCGCTGCATCATACGCCTGGGCCAGACGGCAAACGTCCCCGGGCTGGTGCTGGAGACTGACATCAGGATAGATTTTGATGACTCGATCATCGAAGACAAGCAGACAGAGAGGCAGGAAGACCGCCAAGACGTCGCGATGGGGGCCATGAGCCTGCAAGAATACCGCGCCAAGTGGTACGGCGAGACCGAAGAGGTCGCCGAGCAGAAGCTCCCGGACCAGTCTGGCGGGATCCTGATGTGATATTATGGACGAGAGCTACCACAGCCTACTGGCGGCAGGCATAGAAAAGAAATACCGGCAGCTGGAGCAGGACATCATGGACGACATCGTCCGGAGGATCCGGAAAGCTGGGACGATCACAGACTCGGCCGACTGGCAGATCCAGCGCCTCATTATTCTGGGCAACAGCACCCAGGACATCGAGAACCTGATCCGGAAGGCAGTGGACGGAAACGAGGCAGAGGTCCGGAGGCTTTACGCTGAGGTTATTGATCGGGAATACACCCGGGACCGGGGCCTCTACGAGCAGGTGGGCAAGGAGTTCATCCCCTATGAGCAGAACCCCGAGCTCCAGCAGATCACCAACGCCCTCGTTGATCAGTCCAGCGAGGAGCTTTACAACATCACGAAGTCGATGGGCTTCATGATAGACAACGGACACGGCGGCAAAGTGTTCACGCCGCTGGCTGACGTTTACAACGGCTATCTCGACCAGGCGATCACGGGCATGGCCAACGGAGCCTATGACTACAACACACTGATCCGGAGGATGGTCGGCCAGATGACGGCCTCCGGGCTGCGGACAGACCACGCCTTCAGCGATGGGGGCAACGCCTACGGCATCGACTACGCGAGCGGCTGGCATAACCGGATCGACGTCGCTGCCAGGCGAGCGCTGCTGACCGGCTTCGGCCAGCTGACCGGCCGGGTCACGGACATGAACGCCCAGCGCCTCGGGACTCAATACTTCGAGGTCACATGGCACGCGGGCGCTCGACCGGATCACGCGGTCTGGCAGGGCAAGGTCTACACCAAGGAGCAGCTGACGACCAAGTGCGGCCTGGGCACCGGCCCGGGGCTGCTGGGCTGGAACTGCCGCCACACCTACTACCCCTTCATCCCCGGCATCAGTGAGCGGCTTTATACGGACGAATGGCTTGCAGAGCAGAACGCCCGCGAAGCTACGCCGAAGCGCTTCCGGGGCCGGGAATATACGACCTATGAGGCCACCCAGAAGCAGCGGCAAATGGAGACCGCCATGAGGGCAAGGCGTGAGCAGGTGCAGCTTCTCCGGGACGGAGGGGCTGATCCGGAGGACATCACGACGGCCCAGTGCAAATACCAGGCCCAGCTGGACGAGTACAAGCGCTTCAGCAAAGCGATGGGACTGCCGGAGCAGATGGAGCGGGTCTACACCGGGCGCACCCAGGGACGGATCGCCCCCAGCCCTCAGACCTACGCAAAGTGGCAAGCGGAGCAGATCAACAGAGCGAAGGAGCGCCAGGAGAAAAAGCGCCAGGCCGATATAAGGGCCGCACAAAGAGCGGCTTCACAAAATGCTCCGGCATCTGGTACAATAAAGAGAGACCCGGGCGTGCCCGCGAGCTGGAAGAAGGGCGAGCCGATGACGGCCCAGCAGGCCGTGACCGGGACAAACCCGAACTTCAAGCTCTACACGAAGGAATGGACCCTAAACTGCCAGCGCTGCGTCTCCGCCTTCGAGGCGAGGATGCGCGGCTACAATGTGGAAGCCAGGGCCCGCATACTGACCGGCGTCGACGAGCTCCCCTATATGAACGCGAGGACCGGCTGGCTCTCTGTCTATAACGGCGCCACGGTTACGAGCGTACACAAGAGCACCGGGAAGGCATGTCGGGCCACGATTGAGTCAGAGATGCAAAACTGGGGCGACGGAGCCCGGGCCATCGTCCGGGTGCGCTGGAAGTCTGGCGGCGGCCATGTATTCAACGCGCTGCAAGTGGATGGGCAGACTGTTTTCGTGGATCCACAATCCGGAAGCATGGACTGTTCGGGCTATTTTGCGGCGGGCATGATAAAGCCAGGCATGACGGAACTCGTCCGGATCGACAATCTGGACTTTACTGATCGTATAGAGCTATGTGCTAAGCAAAAGGAGGAATAACATGGTCACAATAGAGCAGGCAAAGAAGGCGGCGCTTGATTTTATGGGCGCCGGGCTTGAAATATCGGAGGCGAGTGAACTCCCGGACAAGTGGGTCTTTAGCTTTCGCAACGCTGAGACAAAAGAAGAGCCGGACGTCGCGCCCGTATCTGTCAGCAAAGAGAACGGCATCGCGGCTGAGTTCTTTCCCCCGGAGCATCTGGCGGAGCTGCCGCTTATGAAGCCGATCGAGGTGTGAGCCTATGATCAAAGTACACCTCGATCTTCATCACATAACTGTCCAGGGCCACGCGCCCAGGGCCAACGGCGAAGCGCCGGGCCAGAACATCGTCTGCGCTGCGGTCTCCGCCCTCACCCTCACCCTGATCGAAGGGCTGGAGGCTATTGCAGGCATGACGATCAAGGCCCTCGATGATCCTGGCGACGTCCGGATCGAGTGGGAGGAAGTGAACGCCATCGGCAAGGCCCTGATCGACACCTGGTACATCGGGATCATCCGGATCCGGGACAGCTACGACAACACGATACTGATAATTTGAGCGCCCAGCCAGGGCGCTCTTTTTATGGCCGGACGGCTCTGCCTCAATGAGCTGGAACGTGTTCACGCACACTATAAAAACGGAGGAATAAACCATGAAAAAACACTTCAACCTTCAGCTCTTTGACGACGGCGGTCAGAGCGGCGCTGGCGGCAGCCAGGGCGGAGCAGCCGGGACTGGTGACGGCGGCCAGGCAGCAAGCGCCGGGAACAACGGTGGGGGCGGCTCTTACAGCTTCCAGCAGGCCGAGGAGATTGCAAACGCCAGGGCACAACGCGCCGAGAAGGCCGCTCTCGCGTCCTACTTCAAGCAGCAGGGCATGAGCGAGGAAGAAGTGTCCAAGGCCATCGCGACCTATAAGGCCCAGCAGGCGGCAAGCAGGCCCAACGTCGACAGCATCACAAAAGAGCGCGACGACGCGCTCGCTGAGCTGGCGGCCCTGAAGAACAGCAACGCGCTCCGCGCCAAGGGCGTCCGCGAGGAGGATCTTGACTATGTCATGTTCAAGGTCAGCGCCCTCATGCAGGCGGATGACAAGCTGGACTTCGAGAAGGCCGTCGCCAAGTACCTGAAAGAAAACCCGCGCTTCACGACCGGGGGCGGCACCTACAAGGTGAAGACCGGAACGGACGGCTCCGGGCAGGGCGGAAGCTCTGGCCAGGGCGCCAACGACGCCATCAATGACGCCATCCGTCGAGCAGCGCGACGCTAACATCAACACTTTATGGAGGTAAAACTATGAAAAAGAGATTTTTCAATCTTCAGCTTTTTGACACCGACGCCCAGATCATCGACCGCTCGGGCGCGGAGGCTCTGATCCCCGAGGACAGGGCCAAAGAGATCATCCAGGGAGCCATCGAGCAGTCTGCTGTCCTCTCGGTCGGTCGTCGTCTGGCAGACATGACCACCGCCCAGAACAAGCTCCCCGTCCTGGACTCCCTGCCGATCGCCTACTTTGTGAACGGCGACACCGGCGCGAAGAAGACCACCAAGCAGGCATGGGACAAGAAGGTCATCTACGCCGAGGAGATCGCGGTCATCGTGCCCATTCCCGAGGCGGTCCTGGACGACGCTGACTACGACATCTGGGGCGAGGTGAAGCCCAGGGTGCAGGAGGCCTTCGGCAAGGTCATCGACGCGGCCATCCTCTTCGGAGACGGCAAGCCGACCAACTGGCGCGACGGCCTGGTGCCCTCTGCGAAGACTGCGGGCGCTTCCGTGGTCATGGGCAACGACCTTTTCACCGACCTGCTCGGCGAGGGTGGCGTCATCTCCAAGGTGGAGGAGTCCGGCTTCTTCGTGAACGGCCACGTCGCTGACATCTCCCTGAGGGCCAAGCTGCGTGGACTGAAGGACCAGAACGATCGCCCGCTCTTCCTGAACTCCATGCAGCAGTCCGGCAATTACAGCCTGGACGGCTCTGCCATCTACTTCCCGCGTAACGGGGCCTTCGACAAGACTGAGGCGATGCTGATCTCTGGTGACTTCTCCCAGCTGGTCTACTCTATCCGCAAGGACATCACCTTCAAGCTCTTCACCGAGGGCGTGGTCCAGAACACGGACGGCACCATCGCCTACAACCTGATGCAGAATGACATGGTCGCGCTGCGGGCTGTCATGCGTCTGGGCTGGGAGATCCCGAACCCGATCAACTCCCTGGAGCAGGACAAGACCAAACGCTTCCCGTTTGCGGTCCTGGCTCCCGCTACTACGGGCACCACGCTGACCGTTACGTCTGCCGCAGGCACTAACAGCGGCGACACCAAGATCACCGTGAGCCCGGCGCTCTCTGACGGCAACAGCTACAAGTACAAGACCGGCCCCAGCGTCACCAAGCCCGCCATCGGTGCGATCTGCAAGAGCGGCTACACGGCATGGGACGGCTCCGCTGACATCGCCGCAAAGACCGGCGACAAGATCGTGATCGTGGAGGTTGACAGCACCAGCAAGTGCGAGAAGACCGGCGACGCGACCGTCACGGCCAAGGCCTAAGAGGGGGTGATGGCTGATGTACGTTTCTTATGAGTTTTACACTGAGACCTTCGGGACCCTGATCCCGGAGAAGGACTTCCCCAGGGTCGAGGCGGAGGCTGAGGCGGTCATCAGCTACCTCACCTATGTCAACGGCGACATCTTTGCCAAAGAGGACAGCCGCGTGAAGCTCGCGGTGTGCGCTGCGGCGGAGGTCGTCTACAACAGCAAACAAAGCAACGGCGCCAGCGGGTCCGCTGGTGTAAAAAGCGAGAGCAATGACGGCTACTCTGTCACCTATGTGACTGAGGCCCAGGACGGTCAGACCGCTGAGGCGGCTCTTCGGAAGAAGATCGCCGAGGCGGTCAGGCTTTACCTGCTGCCGACCGGCTGGCTCAGCAGAAAGGTGGGGTGCTGTCATGTATGTGCAGGTTACGATCACAGTCTTCAATAAGCGGCTGAGCGCTGACCGGCGTGAGGTTTATTTTCCGACCTGCATCTCCGGCGCCTCTTACTATGAGTCGAAAAGCTCCGGCCACTCCACGGATGGTGCCCACGCTGAAAGTCTGACCTATAAGCTCCGGATCCCGATTGACGCAAAGGTCCAGAACGACCGGATCCATGCAAACGAGAGGGCCTTCAAGGCCATGACAGAGGAGGAAGCCAGGCAACACTGGACGCTTCAGAAAGGCGACATTGTCCTGGCATGTGAAACCTCCCTAACGGATCCGATCGACGAGGCTGCTGTCAAGCAGCTGGCCGCCACTGAGTTCGTGGACGTCATCACGGTGAAAGAATACGCCGACAACACGATCCGCGGCTCAGCAGCGGTCAAGCACTGGCGGATAGGGGGCGAATAATATGGCATTTAAGCCGATCAGGAGCCCCAGAGGGGCCATCATCCAGGGAAGCAATGGCAGGGTCCAGCTGATCTGGAACAACGGCTGCGCGCCAAAGATGAACGCCGTCCTCAGCAAAAAACAGGAGATCATTGACAGCGAGGTGCTCCGGCGCTGCGCTCCACTGGTCCCGAAACGGACCGGCGCCCTGGAACGCTCCGGCACTCTGGGCACTGTCATCGGTTCCGGCGAGGTGCAGTATATCGCGCCATACGCCAGGGCCCAGTATTACAACACCAGCCAGACCCGGTCTTATGATCCAAGGCGCGGCGGCATGTGGTTTGAGCGCATGAAGACGGCCAACCGGGCGGCGCTCTTGCGATTGATCAACAGCAAATAAAGGAGGCCAAGCATGGTCAAGTCAATTATTGAGGGCGTGACTGCCTTCTTCCTGGACTGCCCTCTGCTGGCTGACGGAGTGTTCCGCGTGGACGCCCTGGGCGACCAGCCGCAAGAGTACACCATCGAGACCGGCATCTTCAACCCCGTGATCGAGACCTACATCGACGGCAGCTCAGACCGGCGCTACCAGTTCAACTTTGGCAGCCGCGAGTATTACGGAATGGACCGCCTCCAGAATATCGCGAACAGTTCCTTCTATGAGGACTTCGCGGCATGGGTGGAGGCCCAGAGCACAGCGGGCAACTTCCCGGAGCTCCCTGAGGGGATGCACCCGGAGCAGCTCGCTGTTTTGTCGTCTGGCTACATGTTCGACGAGTCGATGCAGAACGCCAGATACCAGATACAGATCGAACTCATTTATCACAAGGAGGCATAAGCGCATGAAAAAGAAAATTTTTGATCTTCAGCTCTTTGACGAGAGCCGCGCTGCCCTGCTCCGGAACGCCATCGCGGACTACGCCGAGATCGATGGCACCTACGAGCTCATGGGCACCGGCTTCACTACCCTGGACGAGAGTCCCGGGGCCCAGACCGACAGCGAGACCTATGTCAACGAGGTCACAGCCTCGACTGACATCACCGGCTACGAGACCGAGTTCTCTTACGAGTCCCGCCTGATCCCTTCCCAGAAAGCGATTTACAAGCTCTGGAAGATGGGGCGCGACCACGCCACCGGCGACGAGGCTCAGCTAAAATATGTCCGGGTGGAGCTCTTCAACCCGATCGGGACCCCGAGCGAGACATCGGCCGAATACACCGCCCGCCAGTTTACCGTGGCCAATGAGGTCAGCGATAACTCCGGAGCAGGCGGCGAGAAGATCAGCGTCTCCGGCACGCTTCACGCGGTCGGCGATCCCATCCAGGGCAAATTTGACACCGTGAGCAAAAAGTTCACGGCTGGCACTTTCGCTGGCAAATACGACGCTCCCGTCGTTTCCGGCGACTAAACAAGTAAACACTGGCTCCGTACTACTGGCCCGATGGGGCAGTGAGCGACCAGGCACCAGCAGGCGCAACGGTGCAGCCTGCTGGTGCTCTTTTTATAGCACCGACCAGAGGAGGAAAACAGAATAATGGAATTGATTATCAACGACGTGAAACTCGAAGGCGATCTGATGGATGCGGACTTCATGGAGAAGTTTGAGCAGTCCATGATCAAAATGCGCGACACGGCTCAGGCCAAAAAGCGCGAGAACTTCCCGACCGCTGCGGCCAATTACCGCGCCCAGTGTGAAGTGGTCAATGTGTGCTTCGACGAGATCTTCGGATCCGGAACGGCCGACAGGCTCTTCCACGGCAAGATGAACGTCATGGAGCACCTGAAGGCCATCGAGAAGGTCAGCGAGTGGGCTGCCAGCGAGAGGAAGACTCTCAACGACTTCACCAACCGCTACACCCAGCGCCAGCAGGCCGCCACCCGGCAGATGCAGACCGCGCAGTTCGTCTCCCAGCAGCACGGTCACGGCAAGGGTAAAAGGCACTGAACCTTCTGATCGACGGCCTGCCCGAAGAGGTCGAGATCGCGGGTCAGATGGTCCCGATCACTACTGACTTTCGCACGGGGATCCTTTTCGAGGAAGTCCTGCAAGACGGTCAGCTCGACGATCTGGAAAAGCTCCGGACCGCGCTGGACCTCTATTTTCCGGGCACCGTTTTTGATGGCAGCGTACTCGACGAGGCGATCAATCAAATGATCTGGTTTTATCGCTGCGGCGCGGATCCCGCTGAGACGACGGAGGCTGACGCCACGGACAGCGACAAAGACCCGCCCTTTTCTTACGAGTATGACGCCGACTATATTTACTCCGCGTTTATGCAGGCCTACGGTCTGGACCTGGCGCGGCACCCCCTCCACTGGTGGCAGTTTCGAGCGCTTTTTCGATCACTCCCTGAAGAGACTCAGCTGGTCAAGATCATCGGCTACCGCACGATGAAGATCCCGGCAAAAGCGTCCAAGGAGCAACGGCAGCATTATGAGCACCTGAAGCGCGTCTATGCGCTCCCTCAGTCGGCTGACCGGCAGCAGCTCGAAAGTGACCTGAACTCTCTACTCATGAACGGCGGCAACCCTGCCGCCTTTTTAGCAGGAGGAGAAGGTCATGGCATCAGACGGGACTCTGAAATTTGATACAAGCCTGGACACTGGCGGTCTACAGTCAGGTATGGGCAAGGTCGCAAGCGTCGCCCAGCAAGCGCTGGGCGTGTTTACCGGCCAGATGATGACCAGAGCGGTTGATGCTCTGGCCAACCTCGGAAAGTCTGCCCTCGACAGTGTGGGGCAGCTGGAGCAGAACGTCGGGGGCGTGGAGACGCTCTTCGGCGATGCAGCTGACGCGGTCATCGCGGCGGCGGATCGCGCCTACCAGACGGCGGGCATGTCCGCCAACGACTACATGAGCACGGTCACGAGCTTCTCGGCGTCTCTGCTCCAGTCCCTCGGTGGAAACACTGAGGAAGCGGCCAAAGTGGCCGACATGGCCATCATAGACATGGCCGACAATGCGAACAAGATGGGCACGTCCATGGACATGATCCAGAACGCCTATCAGGGCTTCGCAAAGCAAAATTACACGATGCTGGACAACCTGAAGCTCGGCTACGGTGGCACCAAGACAGAGATGGAGCGCCTCCTGGCCGATGCGGAAAAGCTGACCGGCGTCAAGTATGACATCAACAACCTGAACGACGTCTACCAGGCGATCCACGCCGTCCAGGAAGAAATGGGGATCACCGGCACCACGGCAAAAGAGGCTGCGAGCACACTGGAGGGCTCAATGGCTTCGGCCAAGGCCGCCTGGGACAACTTCATGAACGGATCCGGTGACGCGGACCAGCTGGCGGATGCTTTCGCCACAGCGGCGGACAATATCGTCAAAAACCTTGCCGAGATCATCCCGCGCTTTGCCGAAACGCTTCCCGCCCTCGGCGGCGCCATTATTGCACAGATCCCCGGGCTGGTGGCGGCCATCGTCCCTGCCGTGCTTTCAGCTGGCCAGAGTGTTCTGAAGCAGCTCCAGGAGACGGTCCTGAGCTTTGACTTTGTCGGAACCGCTGACAAGATCGTCCAGACGATCACGGGCTTCATCGAAGGGGACGGGCTGGGCTCGCTCCTGGACACGCTCACCTCGATCTTTACGGGGATTGTGAGCGGCATCAGCTCCATGCTGCCGTCGCTTCTGCCCGCTCTGGTTGAGCTGATCAGCTATGTCACGACCTCGCTCCTGGACCAGCTGCCCGCGATCCTCGACTGCGCTCTGGATCTGATCCTCGGTCTGGCTCAGGGGATCCTCGACGCTCTGCCGGTTTTGGTCGCTGCTCTGCCTAAGATCATCGACTCGATCGTCAAGTTCCTGGTCTCTTCCATCCCGAAGATCCTGGAGGCTGGGGTTGAGCTTCTGATGGCTCTGGTCGACGCGCTGCCCGTGGTCATCAAGTCGCTGGTCGCTGCTCTGCCCGAGATCGTGACCTCTATCGTGACCACGCTGGCCGCTTCCGCCCCGGATATTCTGGCGGCTGGGATCGACCTCCTGATGGCTCTGGTCGAGGCCATCCCTGACATCATCGTCGAGCTGGCTGCGGCCATCCCTGACATCATCGTGGCCATCGTTGACGCGCTCGTCGCGGCGGCTCCTCAGGTCCTCGAATGTGCGAAAAACCTCTGGGGGCAGATCACCGCTGCCGTGCCGGAGCTGCTGTCCAAACTCGGTGAAGCCATCCCCCGGATCGTTACCGCGATCATTGACGGGCTGGCCACGCTGAAGGACAAGGCGGCCGAGATCTTCCAGATGGTCCTCGACAACCTGCTGGCATGGGGCAGCAATATGATTGCCCAGGCCCAGCAGGCCATGAGCAACATGCTGAACGCGGTCGTCACCGTCGTGCAGCAGCTTCCGGGGAAGGTGTGGACCTTCCTCGTCAATACCGTCACCCGGCTGGTCCAGTGGGGCCAGCAGATGCTCAGCAATGCCTCGTCGGCCATGAGCAACATGCTCAGCAAGATCACCAGCATCGTGCAGCAGCTCCCTGGGAAGGTCTGGACGCACCTGGTCAACACGGTGAACAAGCTGATCCAATGGGGTCAGCAGATGCTCAGCAACGCCTCGACGGCCATGAGCAACATGCTCAGCAAGGTGTCCAGCACGCTCCAGCAGCTCCCTGGGAAGGTATGGACCTATCTCAGCCAGGCGGCTTCAAAAGTCGTTTCCTGGGGCACTGAGCTGGCCAGCAAGGGCGCTGCAGCGGCGAAGCAGCTCTTCGACTCCGTCGTCAATGGGCTGAAGTCTCTGCCCGATAAGATCAAAGAGGTCGGCAGCAACATCGTCAGCGGGCTCTGGAACGGCATCAGCTCCGGCTGGGACTGGCTGAAGAATAAGGTCTCCAATCTGGCTTCAAGTCTTCTGGATGCAGCCAAGGACGCCCTGGGCATCAACTCGCCGTCGACGGAGTTCCGGGACGAGGTTGGCCGCTGGCTCCCTCCTGGCATCGGTGAGGGCTTTGAGAAAGCCATGCCTGACGCTGTCAAAGACATGCAGCTCCAGGCGAAGAAAATGGTCGCGAAGATGCAGACCGCTGTCTCAGCTTCCGCTGGATCTCTGAACCTGAACGCCTCCGGCGCGGCGAGTGCGAGAGCGCTGACCACGACCGGCACCAGTGTTTACTATGACCAGCGCATGGAACAGCAGAACACCTACAACGTGCCCGTGGCAACGCCTTCCGAAGTGAGCAAGGCCCAGCGCGAGGCGCTGCGGAACATAGTGGGAGGTGTGAAATGACACGAAACACAATCACCATAGAGCTGACCTGCAACGGCAAGACGCTCCGCATGGGCCCGAACGAGGACATCGACATCACCAAAGTGACGGGCCTGGAGTCCTCTGAGCTGGAGCTCAGCACGTCGGACAACGCCCTGGTGGACGGGGCGTCGGTGGATGGCAAAAAGATCAAACCGCGCCCGATCCACATCGAGGCCAGCTTCAAGAGCAACAAAAACAACCCCGAGAACCGGGCCCGCGTGATCCAGTTCTTCAATCCAAAGTACACCGGCCGCGCCCTGATCATCAACATGGGCGTGAGCCGGAACATCGAGTACGAGCTGGAGGGCTGGACTTTTGGCACGGCTCAAAACATGGACAACAAGCTCCGGATCCTGGTTGACCTGATCTGCCCGGATCCGTACATGCTGAACGTCGACAACTTCGGCAAAAACATGGCCAATATCTCCCCGCTCTTCGCCTTCCCCTGGAGGGTGCTGGTGACCAGAGCCACGGGCAAGCTGGACTATCCACCGAAGGCCCGGGGGCTGATGCTGGGCGGCATGACAATGGGCTACCGGACACTGCACAAGGAGGTCGTTCTTTCCAACGATGGAGACGTCCCGACCGGCGTCCAGATCCAGTTCATCGCTACCCGAGGCAGCGTTACCAACCCGAAGATCACCAACACCGGCACCGGCCAGTTTATGAGGGTCAAGGTGGTCATGCAGCAGGGTGACATCCTGCTGATCGACACAAACGACCGGCACCAGGTCATCACGCTGAACGGCGTCAACTGCTACCAGCGCATTGACCGCCAGAGCGAGCCCTTCCAGCTCGCCGTGGGTGACAACTATCTGGAGTATGACGCGGATGGGAACTACACCAACCTGGACGTCAACCTTTTTTATACTCCGAAGTATCTGGGGGTATAGCCTATGCAGCTGATCATTCTCGACAAAAACATGGACACGCTCGGCGTGGTGAGCGTTTTCAATACTCTGATATGGGATCGGCGTTATTATGACTCCGGCCTCTTTGAGCTCTACACTCCCGCCGAGTTTTTTGAGCTTATGAACACCGGCCGCTACCTCTACCGGAGCGACCGGACTGATCTCGGCGTCATCCGGGAAGTCAACTTTGCCCGGGACGCCAAGGGCGCACGGACGGCCTACTGCAAGGGCTATTTTTCGGAGGAGCTGCTGAACGATCGGGTCCTGAACACCCAGATCAACATCACCGGCACTCCGGAAGCTATCGGCCGCCAGCTGGTCCAGAAGTTCGCCATCAACCCGACCGACGCTGGCCGCAAGATCGCGCACCTACAGCTCGGAGCGCTTTCCGGCGTCGGCAGCAGCATCACCGTCATGGCCACCGGCGACCGGCTGGGCGACAAGCTCTACGAGGTCGAAAAGACCCAGGAGCTCAGCCACCGGCTCGCCTATGACTATCAGGCCAACACCCTCTCCTTTGTGGTGTGGCAGGGCAAGGATCGAACCGACGCGCAAGAGGTCAACAGCTGGGCCATCTTCTCCGACAGCTTCTACAATGTCAAAAATGCGGTTTATGACCGGGACGAGTCGGAGTGCAAAAACTTCGCTTATGTGGCCGGGGAAGGTGAAGGGGCCGCCCGGGTCATCGTGGAGGTGGACATCCGGAGCAATCCGAACGAGGAACGCCGGGAGCTCTATGTGGACGCAAGAGACCTGCAGAGCACCTACACGGACGACAACGGCAGCGAGCACACCTACACCCAGGCACAATACCGGCAGCTGCTCCGGCAGCGCGGCCTGGAAAAGCTGGCGGAATACGAAAAAGTGGAGACGGTCAACAGCGACGTGGATCCGGACGCCAATCTGGTCTATATGACAGACTTCGACCTGGGCGACCTCTGCACCTACCGCTATACCGACGTCGGCATTGAGACGACCAAGCGGATCACCGAGATCCAGGAGGTCTACGAGGGCAGCAAGCAGACGCTCAGCGTGGTCTTCGGCAATGACATGGCGACGTCTATCACAAAAATCATAAAGAGGGAGGCATCGTAAATTATGGCTATGAGATACGGATATTTTGACTCAGAGATCACCGGGGTCGACTCCGAGGGTATGCCTATTTTTGACCGAGCAGAAACGTCAGAGCTCTTTCGGCTCTTGTTTGCGAAGCTGCTCACCAACGGGGTGCTGGCTCTGCCCGGGGACTGTTTTCAGGTCGTCGCGGGCAGTTCTGGCTTGACCGTAAAGATCCGCCCAGGCTTCGGCCTGATCAACGGGGCCTTTGCCTATGACGGGGCAGAGGAGACCTACGCGCTCGCGACAGCGCCCACACAATACAGCCGGATCGACCGCGTCGTGCTCCGCTGCAACTACCTGGAGCGCCTCTGCGAGATCATCGTCAAAACCGGCACACCTGCGGCCAACCCCGCCCCGCCTGAGCTTCTCCAACCGTCCAGCGGCGACTATTATGAGCTGGGCCTGGCTCTGGTCAGCATCGGCACCAATCAGGGCGTCATCACCCAGAGCTCCATCACGGACACCCGGGCGGACAGCTCTGTCTGCGGCTTCATCACCCAGCTGATCGACCACCTCGACACGGAGGTCTTCTATGATCAGTTCAATGCTTTTTATACGGAGTTCGTGGAGAAGTCGGACGCCAGTTACGAGATGTTTCAGAACATGGCCACACAAGCCTATAACGGCTACACGGCGGCGATCGACGAGTACATCGAGCAGCTGGAGGCAAAGGGCAACGCGGATCTCACCGCGACCACCGAGGCCCTGAAAGAGTTCCAGCGGAACAGTCAGAACGCTTTCAACGCCTGGTTTGCAGAAGTGCAGGGGCTCCTCGACGAGGACGTCGCCGGGCGTCTGATCAACATCACGAACGAGCAAGGCGAGCGTCTCAGCCTGCTCGAATACATGAACATCCACAACGACTTCTTCGCGCCGCTGCTGGATGACGATGGCAACGTGATCCTGGACGACGATGACAATGCTGTCATGGTCGACTGGAAATATATGTACGCATAAGAAGGGAGAAAACAACATGCAGATCAACATCGAAAACGGCAAGCGCTTCAATGAGGAGCCCGCGATCGCGGCAGTCTCCAGCGGCAACGACATCGTTCTGGTCCGTCTGGCAGACGGCACCGGCGTCAAGGCCCTGAAGCTGTCCGCGCTGGGCGCCTTCATCACTGGCGACCTGAGCACACTGGAGACAACGGATAAGACCAGTCTGGTCGCTGCCCTCAATGAGGTGCTGGGAGACACCAAGACAAACGCCCAGGCGATCGAGGACCTGGAAACGCTGACCGACATCCTCGTGGAGTACGACCTGGGCACCAGCTTCACGGCGGAACAGTCCCAGGACATCCGCTCGGGGACCTTCAGCAAGGTCCGCGCCGGGGGCTACTGGACCATCAACGGCCGGAAATACTGGGCGGCCCATGCCGACTACCGGCTCCACTGCGGGGACACTGAACTCACCCAGCACCACATGCTGGTATTTCCGGACAAGTCGTTTTATAACGGCGTCATGAACGACACCAACGTCACGACCGGCGCCTACTACGGCAGCAAGATGAAGACCTCCGGCCTGGCTGCGGCTCTGGCGACTATCAAGCAGGACTTCGGCGCGGATCACATCCTGACCCACCGCCAGCTCCTGACCAATGCTGTCAGCAACGGCATGAGCTCCGGCTGGGCCTGGTATGACACACAGATCGACCTCATGAATGAGCACATGGTCTACGGCTCTTATGCCTGGGGCGGTGGCTCACAGAACGGCTACGACACTGGCATCGACAAGAGCCAGCTGGCGCTCTTCCAGGCCCATCCGGATCTGATCACGAATAGGGAAAACTGGTGGCTGCGGGATGTTCACTCGGCGGCGGCCTTCTGCCGCGTCGACGACTATGGCGGTGCCAACTACGGGAGCGCCTCGGGCTTCCTCGGCGTCCGCCCGGCTTTCCTGATCTACTGATCGACAATCCCCGGGCCCTTGCGGCCCGGGATGATAAGGAGATAACGAAGCATGTCAGACATCCCAAAAAGCGAGCGCTCTGAGTCACCTCTCCGCGCTCAACACATGATCTACAACATCAGGAAGCGGATCACCGCCGAGCTGATGGCGACCTTCGGCTACAGTCAAAAGCGCTTTGAAAAGCACATCAAGGCCGTGACTGCCTATGTGGTCAACGAAGAAGAGCGCGAGGAGCTGGCGGCAAAGATCCGCGAGCAGGAGGAAGATTTCAACCTCTGGTTTATCCAGCAGGAGCGGGCCAGGGTGCTCACGTTCTGCCAGGACATCAGCGTCCACATGCGGGCAGCCAATACCATCTGGCCGGACTACTGGTCGGAATATGAGGAGAGGCGGCTGCAATGGGACAAGGCGATGGAGTGCTGCAATATGCTCCAGGACGAGCTCCAATATATCGCGGAAGCCCTTCCGGCAGACAAAAACAAGTACACCGGCATCGTGCTGGAGATCGAGCACCTGTTCAACACGATCAAGAGCCTCCGGCAGTCTGACAACCGTTTCAAAAAACACTTGAAAGGACCAAAGCGCAAAGCAGCGGGTGACTCTTGATATTGTTCAGTCGGCGACGAACTTCTGCAACGTCAACAACAATGGCAATGCCAACAACTGGAACGCCTCGAACTCCATCGGCGTCCGCCCGGATTTCACAACCGTGCATCCTATCGGGCTAGATCCCGCGCACGGCAATGGGAAAGGAAGAGTCATCCCTTCGGCCGCTAAGCCGATAAATGCCAACCGCGACGTGGCCGGTTACGATCGCTGTCACTATTGCGTGGTTTATTTTTATGGATAACAAATTGTATGATGCAAACCGGATCTACGGCAATGACCGGCAGCCGCTTCAAGTACAAGACCCAACTGTATGAGATGACCCAGCTGCTCCAGACTGCAAAACTCCAGGACGAGCTCATGCACGGCGCGTACCGACCAGGACCCGGCCAGAAGTTCCCTATCAATGAACGGGGCCACAGCCGGTACATCACCAGTAACATCATGAGAGACAAAACAGTCAATCACCTCCTCTGCGACGAGGTGATCACTCCGTCGATCCAGAAATACCTGGCCTATACCAACAGCGCGAGCCAGAAGGGCAAAGGCGTCAGCTTTCATCGGAAGCACTTCGAGGAGGATCTGCATCACTATTACATGATGACCGGCAGCAACGAGGGCTGGGTGCTCTTCATTGATTTCTCCGGTTATTATGGCAATCTCCAGCATGAGCCGATCCTGGCCACGCTCGACTATTTCATCCGGCGAGAGCAGGAGCCGGACGTCGCTCAGGTGGCTATGACACTGATCCGGGACATCTTCAGGACCTTCGAGCTGGACGTCTCCCGCTTCTCCGATGAAGAGATCGCGGAAATGTACCACAGCAAAGTCGACCCGATGATGAACCGCTTCACAGATCCGAAACTGCTGACCGGTGAAAAGACGCTAAAGAAAGGCGTTGACATCGGCAACCAGGTCTCTCAGGACGTCGGGATCGTTCATCCGTACCGGATAGACAACTACATCTCGATCGTGATGGGCTGCAAGCTCTTCGGCAGATATACCGACGACACGCACATCATCAGCGACAGCAAAGATTTTCTTTTGACCGTGCTGGAGGGCGTGAGGCAGATCGCTGAAGAATACGGCATCATTATCAACGAGAAAAAGACGAGGATCTGCAAGCTGTCCAGCTTTTACCGCTACCTGCAGATCGGCTACTCTCTGACTGACACGGGGCGCGTGATCCGGAAGATCCACCCGAAGGCAGTCACCCGGGAGCGCCGCAAGCTGAAGGCCTACAAGCGGAAGCTGGACGCCGGGGGAAATGAGCTATTTTGACGTGGAAAACTCTTTCAAGTCATGGCTGGGCGGCAACTGGAAACGCATGTCAAGGCAGCAGATCAGCAACATGAGCCTGCTATATTATCAACTTTTCGGAAGGAGACCAACATGGAAAAAAGGACATTCAAGATTACGCTGGCTGATGGGACAGCCCTGGAGGGACTCACCCTCAACGGCAACAACTACATCAGCGACAAGAAAGTCACCGAGGACGTCTTCCGGGACAACCTCAGCAAAGTGACCATTGAGGGCCCGGATGGCGCCCAGGAGCACGAAAACATGAAACTGGTGCAGATCTGCAAGGTCGGCACAAAATACTGGTTTATCCTGGCTGACAAGACCGCCGACGAAGTGGCCAAGGAAGCGATGGAGGCCAAGATGAACGAGATGAAGCAGGCCATGAAGGTGCTGCTCACGGGGGAGGTATAAGCTATGGACATGATAAAATTAGCCGCTGAAATGCGGACCGCTTTGCAGTATTTTGTCACCACTTTGGACGCGGAGACCCAGCTGGACAAGATGCTGGAGATCCCCTCCATGTTCCCGGCCTATGAGGTGGGCAAAGCCTACAAGGTCAAGGACGTCATCTCCTACGGCGTGAACTCCGTGGGCGATCCCCAGCTCTATCAGGTATTGCAGGACCACACCAGCGCTGCTGAGTGGACGCCTGACACCGCCACGAGCCTCTACAAGGCCATCGGCGTGACCGAGGGCGGCTACCCGGTCTGGGTACAGCCTCTGGGCGCTTCTGACGCCTACAACACCGGGGACATCGTGAGCCACAACGGCACCCTCTACATCTCCACCATGGACGGGAACGTCTGGAGCCCTGAGACATACCCGGCAGGCTGGGAAGTCTATGCCGAGTAAATAAAAAGGAGGTACACAAGTATGAAAAACGGAATTTGCACAATCGTGGGAGTGGTGGGCAGCTTTATCGCCTCCCTCTTCGGCGGCTGGGACACGGCCCTGGTCACGCTGATGATCTTCATGGCCGTGGACTACATCACCGGCCTCGTCGTCGCTGGCGTGTTCCATAAATCCCCGAAGACTGACGGCGGCACGCTGGAGAGCCGGGCCGGGTGGAAGGGCCTCTGCCGCAAAGGCATGACCCTCCTGGTCGTGCTGGTAGCCTGCCGCCTGGATCTGATCATGGGGTCTAACTTCATCCGGGATGCGACGATCATCGCCTTCATCGCGAACGAGACGATCTCGATCATTGAAAACGCGGGACTGATGGGCGCGCCTATTCCTGGCGTACTGGTCAAGGCCATCGAGGTCCTGAAGCAAAAGGCAGACGGCGAAACGCCGGTGCCCAAGGAGTAAGACATGAAGGCGACCGGGTCCTCCACGGAGAGGACGATCTGGAACTTTCTCAGATGTAAAGGCCTGAGCCCTGCCGGTGCGGCAGGGCTCATGGGCAACCTTTACGCTGAGAGCGGGCTCAACCCTCAGAACCTCCAGAACAGCTACGAGAAGCGCCTGGGCTTCACGGATACGGCCTACACGGCCGCCGTGGACTCCGGCGCTTATTCTAATTTTGTCCATGACAGTGCTGGCTACGGCCTGGCACAGTGGACCTACTGGAGCCGCAAGGAGTCCCTGCTGAACTTTGCCCGGAAGATCGGCGCGTCCATCGGCAGCCTGGAGATGCAGCTGGACTTTATGATCCGGGAGCTGAAGGGCTACGCGGCCGTTTGGGAAGTTCTCCGGACGGCCAGAACAGTGAGGGAAGCGTCGGACATCGTGCTGACCAGGTACGAACGCCCGGCAAATATGAGCAGCAGCGTCAAGGCCAAGCGGGCCAGCTTCGGCCAGGCTTATTTTGACGCCTACGCAAATAAAAGCACCGAAAAGGAGGACAACATCATGGGCAACAGCCCGCTGGTGACATACACCAACATCACCAAAAACCGCACCAGCCCGCGCAATCACGCCATTGACACCATCACGATCCATTGTATTGTAGGCCAGTGGACAGCAAAGCAGGGCTGCGACTACTTCGCGACCACAGACCGCGAGTGCTCCGCCAACTATGTCGTGGGCAAGGATGGCAGCATCGGCCTGAGCGTGCCGGAAGCAGATCGCTCCTGGTGCAGCTCCAACCGCGACAATGACAACCGGGCCATCACCATCGAAGTCGCCAGTGATACCAGTCACCCGTATGCAGTGACCGACGCGGCCTACGCGGCCCTCATTGAGCTGGTGGCGGACATCTGCAAGCGCAACGGCATCAAGAAGCTGCTCTGGAAGGCAGACAAGAGCCTGATCGGCCAGGTGGACAAGCAGAACATGACCGTCCACCGCTGGTTTGCCAATAAGGCCTGCCCGGGCGACTATCTCTACCAGCGCCACGGTGCCATCGCGGAAGCGGTCAATGCCAAGCTGGGTACCGGCACCGAGCAGATCGTCAGCAGCTTCCCGGCCGTGCCCTTTACGGTCCGGATCATCATCAACGACCTGAACTATCGCGAGGGCCCGGGCATGAGCTACGCCGTCAAGGGCCAGACTGGCAAGGGCATCTTCACCATCACAGAGGTGCAAGATGGCTGGGGCAAGCTGAAAAGCGGCGCAGGCTGGATCTACCTCGAAAACCCTGCCTACTGCACCATCCTGGACGACGGCCAGACCGAGGCCCAGAAGGCAGCGGAAAAACTGGCCCGGGACATCGCGGCCCAGCTGAAGAGCTCCGGCTGCGATGCTGCAGCCGTGCTGAAACGAGTCAGCGAGATCCTGGCATAAGACGAGAGCCCCCGGCAGCTGCCGGGGGCTTTTTTCGTTTATATGGCAATCGGGAGAACGATGTACCCGTCAACGACAAAGGGCTCAAAAGTTCGAGTACGACTCCGCCATCTCCACCATCCTGTGGATATAAAAAAGATATTCGCTCAAAAAACCGCGCCATGGCGCGGTTTTTTGATGCCTGGAAGCCTGGATTTGAAAAGTCAAAAACGTAGATGAAAGTAAGCGAAAAATAGATACGAACCTACGCAAGAAAAGAAGAAGGCGGTATAATGAAGGAGGGATGAAGAAAAACGAAGGATATAAGGAATGGGAACAGAGCACAAATGCCAGTGGTGTGGGAAAGAGTTTGAGCCGACCTGCCACAAGAGCCGCCAGAAGTTCTGTAGCGCGGAGTGCAGAATAAAATACCATAACGCCAAGAGGTATTATGGGGGCAAAGTGGACGTCTGTCCGGAATGCGGAGCCCCCGTGGAGCAGAGCGGAGAGCGCGGCCGTTGGAGGCGTTTTTGCAGCGACCGCTGCCGCCAGGAGTACCATAGAAAGCAGAGGCAGGAAAAGCAGCATGAGCAGGGACGAGGGAAA
Organism: Acutalibacter muris; assembly: GCF_002201475.1. Taxonomy (NCBI): domain Bacteria; kingdom Bacillati; phylum Bacillota; class Clostridia; order Eubacteriales; family Acutalibacteraceae; genus Acutalibacter; species Acutalibacter muris. The sequence continues at coordinate 3,000,530 of NZ_CP021422.1, forward strand.
CAGGTCTGCCCCAATTGCGGGGTAGAATTTGAACTGGACTGGAACTGCAAGACCCGGCGCTTTTGCAGCGACGAGTGCCGGAAAGAGTGGTGGAAGGAATACCGCAAGGCAAATCCGTCCAGGGAGCCGGGAATGCGCAACTGCGCGTTTTGCGGAAAAGAGTTCACCAGCGAAAGGTGGCATGGCGGGGAGTACTGCAGCCGGGAGTGTTATTTGCAGGCCATGGCACAGACGAGGGAGGATAGGGTCTGCGGCTGGTGCGGAGAGGGATTCAGCACGTTTGTCAAGTCAGAGCAGAAATACTGCAGCCGGGAATGCGCGGCAGCAGCCCGGCATGACCCTGGCCACAAACGGGGCATGAGGCGCATCCGGTACACCAACGCGGAGGATTGGAAGGAACAGCTGCATGAGGCCAGCAAAAAATCCCCACCCCCAAGACGGGGGAAAAGGGTATGGCTGGTGTGCGGGGAAACCAGCATGTATACGGGGCTGGACGGGCTGCTGGGGATCATCCGGTATCAACTGAACCACAGCCCCTATGACGGAAATCTGTACGTTTTTCGTGATTTGAGTGGCACCATGATAAAATATTTAGAGTGGGACGGGGCGGGTTTCTGCCTGAGCAAGCGCCGTGCCCAGAGCGGGAGCTACCCTTGGCCGCCAGCTGAAGCAGGAAAGGTATTGGAAATAACGGAGAAAGAATTTGAGTATTTAAAAAGCCGGTCAATTGTGCCATGCAAGGAGAAAAAGCCCAGGTAAAATGGGCTTTTTCTATTGCAGTTTTTCTTGTTTTTGGTATAATTAAGTTATGGAAAACACAGGGAAAAGCGCCGCGCAGTGGCAGGAAATCGTCAGCGAGAAGGACAAAGAAATAGCGGAGTTGCGCAAGCAGGTGGATTGGTTCAAAGGGCAGTTCAAGTGACTTGGGACGACAGGCCCAACGTCATTTGCAGCTCCAAACAATTTGGGCCGTCCAGCGAAAAGAGCGTAGAGTTGGAGGAACAGACCTCGCTGTTCAATGAGCCGGAAACGCTGGCAGACCCTAAGGCAGCAGAGCCTGATTTAGAGCAGATCGTATACAAGAGGAAAAAGCAGGCTGGGAAACGGGAACTGGACTTTTCTAAGCTGCCAACAGAGCAAATTGTTCACGAGCTGCCAGAGGGAGAACAGGTTTGTCCGGTATGCGGCGGGAAGATGCATGCCTGCGGCCACGAGGTTGTTCGGAGGGAACTGCGGTATGTCCCGGCGCAGTATAAGGTAGTGGAGCACGTCCAGACGGCCTACAGCTGCCGGAATTGCGAGAAAAACGCGTTAGCCACGCCCATGAAAAAGAGCGAAGTCCCAGCGGGGCTCCTCCCTGGCAGCGGGATCGTTTCGCCCAGCCTGCTTGCGCACATTTTGAACAACAAATATGCGCTGGCATTGCCGTTGTACCGGCAGGAACAGGAATTTCAGCGGATCGGTGTGCCGGCAGACAATGGCAAACTGGGTGATCGCCACCCACGAGAGATGGTTTGAGGATTTCTTCCAGCGTTTGCGCAGTGAACTGCTCTCTAACGAGATACTCCACGCGGACGAGACCACACTGACCGTGCTGCGGGAGGATGGCAGGAAAGCCACACAAAAAAGCTATGTGTGGGTCTACCAGACCTCTGGGGACAGTGAAAGGCCGGTGGTGTTGTATGACTACCAGCCCAGCCGGACCGGGGAACACGCCAAGGCTTTCTTGACGGGTTTCTCAGGATTTCTCCACACCGATGGGTATGAGGCCTACCATTGTAAGCTGCCGCCGGACATAACCGCGGTTGGGTGTTGGGCCCACATGAGGAGAAAATTCACAGATACTCTCAAAACTCTGCCCAAAGACGCGAGGGAAAAGCATCCGGCACAGACTGGATTGCGTTACTGCAACAAATTGTTTGAGCTGGAAGCTGGATACACGGAGAAAAGGCTCTCTTTCCAGGAGCGGTTCCAGGCAAGGAAAGAGTATTCTTTCCCCATAGCAGAGGAATTCTTTGCCTGGGCCAAAAATGAATATGACCGCAACCCCGTGCCAAAGTCTGCCTATGGCGCGGCGCTGACTTATGCCGTAAAGCAAAAAGAGTGGTTGATGCACGTGTTCCTGGATGGGCGCTTGGAACTGTCCAACAACCGTGCGGAGCGGGCTGAATAGTAACCTTGCGGTTACTATCGGCCCTTTGCCGTGGGCCGGAAGAACTGGCTGTTTTCCAACACGCCCAGAGGAGCCAGCGCCAGTGCAGTCGCTTATTCTATTGTGGAGACTGCTAAAGCCAACGGCCTGCGGCCTTTCCGGTACTTCCAGTTCTTATTGGAACGGCTGCCGGTAGGAACCTCTGCTGACGATTGCGCGCCTTGGAATGATGCGGCACAAGACTTGTGCCGATAACCAGTTGGCCAATTTAATGCATTAATTATTTCAAAGAGTGGCTCCTTATGGGAACCGCTCTTGCTTTTTTCCTTTTTTACGAGGGTTCGTATCTATTTTTCGCTTACAGATGAAAATTTGGCCTTTTGGCTTTCCGGCAGGAAGTGAACCCTCACAACAACAGAATAAAGAGAAAAGAGAGGGCCAGCAGGAGAAAAACTGCTGGCCCTCTTGCTACAAAAATACATAGCCGGTCGCTGGAGAATTTCTCCGAGAACAAGCGACCGGCTTTTTTTATTTCAGGAAGGAGCTGAATCTATGATAACCCTAAAAAAGTGGCACGGCCCCATGCGGACCACGCTGACCCTCCCCCTGCGCGAAGCAGAAATTCAAAAGACGCTTGTCAAGGCGTTCCGCACTGCGCCCTTCAAGGTCACCGCCGACGATGTGTCTCCAGAGGCCCTGGCCATGCTGAATGGGAAAGAAATTGATCTGGACGAACTGAACTTTCTTGCCAAAAACCTCGACCGGTTTACCCCGTATGAGCAAGACCAGTTTTGGGCGGCTGTACAGGTGGAGCAGCCGTCAGACCTCAAAGCGCTTATTAACCTCGCCTTTAATATGGAAAGGTACACGCTGGTGCAAAATGTCACTGACCTGGCTGCTGTGGGCAGGAAATACTTGCTCAATAAGATGGGGGCTCTGCCCGCTTCCGAAATTGATAAACTCGACTTCGAACAGGCAGGCCGTGACCTGCTGACCAGCGGAAATGGGACTCCCACCACCTACGGTCTGCTTTTTGCAAGCAAAGATGTGCCGTACCGTGAAGTCTATCACAGTACCACGTTCCCCTACTGCGAACCCCGCCGGGACATTATTGCCGTCGCGCAGATGGAGTACGGCCCCAAAACCGAGTACCTGTACCTGCCGGAAGATGAACTCGCTGTCATCAAAGCGGCCAGGCGGATGGGTGCGCCCTCCCCGGATATGTGCAAGGTGGCGTTCACGGATTTCATGCTGGACAATTCCATGTGGATACAGCACTTGGAAACCATGCTGCGGGATCATGGCCTCGGGGTGGCAAACGAACTGGCTGACGCATTTCCGAAAACCACGGAAGGTATGGAGAAGCTGGCTGCGGTTGTGGAATACGCCGATGTTTCCGGCAGCGGGGACATTATGCGTGTGGCCCGGCATCTGGAGGATTTTGTGTTCATCAAAGACGCGGAAACAGACGAAGATGTAGGCCATCACTTTGTCAGTTTTGACAGCGAGTATCGCGTTTCGCCGGAGTTGGCAGACTATATCGACTTTGACGCCCTGGGCAATCAGATCAGTGAGGATCGAGAGGGGCAGTTTGTGGAAGGAGGCTTCGTCTGCATGGACAGCGGCTGTTCGCTGGAAATGATTTTATCGTCACCAGGCCGGAGATAGGCACAAAGGCCACCATCGGCGGCAAAAAGGAGGCTGCGCCCAGCAAGGAGCTCACCATTGAGGATGTGGTGTCCTATAAGAACCTGACCCCCGGCACGGAGTATAAGCTGGTGGGTGTCCTCATGGACAAGGTGACTGGCAATCCGTTCAAGGTGGGCGACAAGGAAGTCCGGGCAGAGGCCACCTTTACCCCCGAAAAAGCAGATGGCGAAACTGTAGTGAAGTTCACCTTCGACGGCAGCGGCATCACCCAGGCCGCGGAAATCGTGGTGTTCGAAACGCTCTACCAGGGCGAGGTAAAGATTGCGGCTCATGAGGACATCAACGATGAGGGCCAGACCGTGAAGATCGTGCCGGTCACTCCCGGCAAGCCCACCACGCCTAACCCCGGCAATCCCCAGACTGGCGACCGCTCCATTATGGGTTTCTGGATCGGCCTGGGTGCTATTGCTCTGGGCGGGCTGACCGCTGGCATTTTCATGTACACCAGAAAGAAAAAGGAACAGGATGGTGAGCGATGAAGAAAGTGTATATTTGCGCGCCCCTGGCGGGGGACGTGGAGGGCAATCTGGAAAAAGCAAAGCGTTATAGCGAATTCGCACTGAGGTGTGGGGCGGCCCCGGTCACCCCGCATTTTTATGCGCTCTGTTTGAACAACAGCATCCCGGAGGAACGTGAAATGGGCATGGCTGCCGGGCTGTCCCTCCTCTGGTTCTGTGACGAGGTTTGGGTGTTCGGCGACCAGACTACAGACGGCATGAGGGCTGAAATCAAGTTGGCGCACAATCTCAATATCAAGGTCAAAATCATTAAGCCCCACGAGATTGAGAAGATTCTCGCTCGATAAACTATCTGCTGTTTTGGGCTTGCTGCGATTTGAATTGGCAAGCCCAAAACCATATTTTTATCAAGTCAAGAAAGGAAAATTTGCAATGAAAAAGAAGTGGATAAAAATCCTTTTCTGCACTGTGTTCGCGGCGGTGCTGGTGCCGGTTCTGGCGGTTCCCGCCATGGCAACCGGCGACGTGGCAGGGGCCATCCAGAGTACCTGGACAACGGCACAGACTCAGATCCGGGCGGTGGTGGACAACGTGGTGTTCCCTATCATCGACATGATCCTGGCAGTGCTTTTCTTTGTTAAAGTCGGGGGCGCATATTTTGATTATCGCAAACATGGCCAGCTGGAGTTTACTGCTCCGGCGATCCTGTTTGCCTGCCTGATTTTTACGCTCACGGCCCCGCTCTATATCTGGACAATTCTGTAAAAATATGCAAGGAGTGGGAAGGGCAATGCGCCCCTCCTGCTTACATTTTTAGGTGGTGATTTCTATTTTTGATTGGTTAGGCGACATCCTCGGCGGCATCGGAAGTGCTGTCGGCGGAGTGTTCGACACGATTGGAGAGCAGGTCTCGGCGGCCATCTGGGACGCCATGATACGATGGTTTTACAACACGATTTTTGACGCGGCCAGCGATTTCTTCACCATGATGGGAAACATGGGCGCGGATATTTTCGACCTGAACTGGGTCAGCGCCACGATCTCATTATTCACGATGTTCGGCTGGTCGCTGTTCATTGCTGGGACGGTGGTAGCTGTGTTCGACGTGGCTATAGAATACCAGACCGGACGGGCCAGCGTCAAGACTACGGCAATAAATGTGCTGAAAGGCTTTTTCGCCTGTTCGCTCATTGGTATTTTGCCGGTGGAACTTTATAAGTTCTGCATCAGTTTGCAAAACACTTTTGCCGGGGATTTGACCCGAATATTCTCCGGGCAGCAGGCGCAGGGGCTTTCCGAGCAAAGCATTGCCATCCTGACGGCAAACTTTGTGGTACCGCAGAATACGGTGATAGGGCTGTTCGAGTTGCTGGCGTTGGTGGCTTTCGCCTACTGCGTGATGAAGATTTTCTTCGCAAATATCAAGCGCGGAGGTATTCTGTTAATCCAAATGGCAGTGGGAGCACTCTATATGTTCTCAGTTCCCAGGGGCTACACGGACGGATTCAACCAGTGGGTCAAGCAAATTATAGCGTTGTGTTTAACTGCATTTTTGCAGACAACTTTGCTGTTTCTGGGCCTGCTGACGTTCTCGGACAATATGCTGCTGGCTCTGGGAATCATGCTGGCGGCAGGCGAAGTACCGAGGATTGCCCAGCAGTTCGGGCTGGATTCCAGCGTCAAGGTGAATATGATGAGCGTGGTTCATGCCACCAGTACGGCGGTCAATATGACCAGGTCTGTGGCGAAGGCCATAGCGTGAGGTGCCTATGAAAGATAATCTGGAACTGGAGCGTGGCGACATCGCCATCGACCGGGAGATGGACGTGGACTGTGACATCGGGCAGGAGATCACGGTTTATATCGAAACCTGGTTCGATGTGGACAAGAAATTCGGCGTCCACACCAGCGATGATGAGAACGCCTGGCTCAATATGTACGGCAAGTTCAACCCCTTCGAGGATATGCTCCGTATTGAGTGTGAGATCAGCCGGGAGAACGGCTCCTCATACTTTGACTACGAGCCGACCAGCGCTGAATCCCAGCTCATCAAGGACATGATCACGGAGAAAATCAAGGAAGAATATGACCAAACGCCCCAGGAGTTATGTGAAGAAATTACCGAAGGGCCGGTCATGGGAGGTATGTAATGACGACCTATTTATATCCGCAAAACCTGAAAGCGACAGCAAACCTCTGGCTGTGGAGCCTGCGTGACTTCGCCATCCTGTGCGTGGCGGCGCTGCTCTCGGTGCTGGCGCTGGTGCAGCTTCATTTTATGGTGCCTGCGGCGGTGACCCTGTGTTTCGGCTTTCTCACCATCCGCATGGAAGAAACCACAGTGCTGGACTTCTTGAAGTATGCCGTCCGCTATTTCATTTCCAGCCAGCAAATCTACGATTGGAGGTAACGACATGGGCAAAAAGAAGAAAGGCCGCTCGACCCAAGAACTCATGGGGATTCAGAATTTCACCAGATACGGGCTTGCCACCAACCGTGGCGAGCTCTTATTTTTTCTGGTGTCCCCCACCAATATCTCGGTGCTGTCCCATACCAATATCGAGATAAAGATTCGCCATCTCATGATGGTACTGTCTGCCATCCCGGATATTGAGATCACCTGCACGGACTCCTGTGAGTGTTTCGATGATAACCAGGCGTACCTGCGGGGACGGCTCCAGGAAGAAGGGAACCCGCTGGTGCGGCAGCTCTTGGAGCAGGACAGGGAGATGCTCGACCGGGCGCAGGCGGAGATGGCTACAGCCCGGCAGTTTCTGTTCGTCAGCAGGTGTAAAGGCATGAAAGCCGATCAGGTGTTCCAGGCTGTGAACCGCATTGAGAAAGTAATCTCGGAGCAGGGCTTTGAAGTGCGGCGCATGAGAAAAAGCGATATCAAGCGATTCTTAGCGATTTATTTTGATGCCAGCATGAACGGTGACCAGATGCCCGACACGGATGGCGGGCAGTTTTTTGAGGTGCAGTCCTATGAGCCGGAGGATTAAATTCGGCGTGTTCGCCTTTCTGCTGTCGGCTGTCCTCGTCACCTGTGGGGTGATGATTGGCAGGGAACTGCTCTCACGGCAGAAAGAAAAAGAGGATTTTGAGCAGCTTGCCAAGCTGGTGACAGTAAAAAAGCCGTCAACCTCGCCAGCACCATCTGCCTATCTACCTGCCAGTACCCCGCCAGGTAATTCGGAAATTTCAGAAGAAATACCTGCCGAGGATGAGCCTGTACTGGCCCGCGACCTGTCAGAACTATTCACCATGAATGAGGACTTCGTGGGCTGGCTGTGTATTCCTGAAACCGACATTAACTACCCTGTCATGCACACGCCGGACGATCCTGAAAAGTATCTGCGCCGGAATTTTCAGGGCGAGTACAGCGAGTCGGGTGTTCCTTTTTTGGATTCTCGGTGTGCATTGGACAGCGGCAATCTCATCATTTACGGTCATAACATGATGAACGGAACCATGTTCGCCGCATTGCAGGGGTATGTACAGGAGGACTTTTGCAAGGCCCACCCCATTGTAGAATTTCAGACGGCGGACGGCTGCGCGGAATATCGGGTGTTTGCTGTGGCCTGGGTCAAAAGTAATGATGATTGGTATAAGGCTGTTGATCTCAGCAGCGCGGAAGATTTCAACAGTGCTGTTGATAAAGTTATGAGCAAGGCGCTGTTTACCATCAACTCTGCACCTGAATATGGTGTTCAGATTTTAACTTTATCCACCTGCTACGACTCCGCCCACAACGGCAGATTGCTGGTGCTGGCGGCAAAATTATAGAAAGGTTGTGTGACTATGTCCAAGAACAAAAAGATGAATCCGGCCCAGCTTGAAGCTGTGCGTACAAAAGATTTCTTCGACTGCATCCTGCCGGGCTCCGTGCGCTTCATGAGCGATTATTATATCGTGGGCGACTCGTACCGTTCGGTGTGGGTAGTCCGTGAGTACCCACCCAGCACCGAGGAACAGGCGATCCTCTCCCCGCTTGCCGACCGCAGCGGGGTGACTTTGCGCATTTACCACAGGCTGGTGGAGCCTATGGAGCAGAGGAAGATTTTACAGAATGCCACCCGTAAGAACAAGCTCATGTCCGGGGGCAATGATGTCAATGAAACAATTGAGGCTCAGGGAAACCTCCAGGATGTGGTGGAGCTCCTCGCCAACCTGCGGAAGAACAAGGAACCTCTGCTCCACTGCTCGGTGTTCATCGAGCTCAAGGCACGGAATCTTGACAAGCTGAAGGAGCTCCAGAGCGAAATCAGCATGGAGCTGACCCGCTCAAAGATTTCCGTCGACCGCCTGACCCTGCGCCAGAAAGAGGGCTTCCTCTCTGTTCTGCCAGTGGGCGCGAATCAGTTCGGGGCGCAGTATGAGCGGGTGCTGCCTGCCTCCAGTGTTGCCAACCTGTATCCCTTCAACTTCTCTGGTAAGACCGACCCACACGGCCTTTATATCGGGCGGGACAAGTATGGCTCCAATGTGCTTGTCGATTTTGACCGCAGGGCCGAGGATAAGACTACCAGTAACATCCTGATTCTCGGCAACTCCGGGCAGGGCAAATCCTACTTGCTGAAGCTCATTTTAACAAATCTGCGGGAGTCCGGGAAGACCTGCATCTGCCTGGACGCGGAATCGGAGTATGAGGAGCTCACCCGCGCCCTGGGCGGCTGCTATATCGACTTTATGTCCGGGGAGTACACCATCAATCCTTTGGAGCCGAAAGCCTGGACGGATGGTTCCGGCGAGGTGGACGTTACTACCCCAGATGCGTTCAAAAGAGTGACTCGATTGAGCCAGCACATTGCTTTTTTGAAAGACTTCTTCCGGGCCTATAAAGATTTTACCGACGCTCAGATTGACACCATTGAAATCCTGCTCATGAAACTGTATGCCCGGTTCGGCATCACCGACAGTACCGACTACACCACCAAAAAGCCCTGCGACTTCCCCATCATGTCCGACTTTTACAAGCTCTGCCAGGAGGAATTCCACACCTACGACAGAGAAAGAAAATATCTCTACACCGAAGAAATGCTCCAGGAGGTGTGCCTGGGCATCCACTCCATGTGCGTGGGTGCTGAATCAAAATATTTCAATGGACACACCAATATCGTGGACGATAGGTTCTTGTGCTTTGGTGTGAAAGGGCTGATGGACACCAACAAGCGCCTGAAGGACGCCATGCTGTTCAACATCCTGTCGTATATGTCCAACGAGCTGCTGGGCAAGGGCAACACGGCTGTGTCCATCGACGAACTCTATCTGTTCCTCACCAATATGACCGCCATTGAGTATATCCGCAATGCCATGAAGCGTGTGCGGAAAAAGGATTCCTCCATTATTTTGGCCAGCCAGAATATCGAGGATTTTCTCATTCCCAGCATCCGGGAGTTCACGAAACCGCTGTTCTCTATCCCGACACACCAGTTTTTGTTCAACGCCGGGCAGATCAACCCCAAAGATTTTATGGACGCCTTGCAGGTTGAACCCAGCGAATTTGAGCTGATAAAATACCCGGAGCGGGGCACCTGTCTGTACCGCTGCGGCAATGAGCGGTATCTGTTGCAGGTGATTGCTCCCGATTATAAGTCCGCCCTGTTCGGAAAGGCAGGAGGGCGATGAGTGCGGCTCTCGGCGCAGCCCTGAAAAAGATCGCTGTTGCTCTGCTGTCAGACCCGAAAACACTGAAGAAAGTTGTCGGTATTGTGCTGACGTTGCTGGTGGCGGTCATCATGCCCATCGCGGCTGTGATTGCCATTTTCAGTACGGATTTTGAGATAGACGTGCCGGAATTCCAGCGGCTGGCCATCCAGAATCTGACCCCAGAGCAGCAGGCCGACCTGCAATTTATTGAGGACACCGGCAAGGAAATCCAAGCGGAGCTGACTGCCAGAGGGCAGGAAAAGAGGCTCAAAGAGGCGCTGGTACTATTTCTTTTTGCTCTGGGGGATTTCGCCCATGAGCCTGGCTTTGCTGCAAAGCTGGCTGGGTGTTTCACTAACGATCAGACCCATGCGGAACTCATTGTCGCTGTCAACGCAGCCTTCGGTACGGACATCGACCCGGACGATTTTGAGAAAATCATGTCTTTTGTGAACCGGCAGATCGTGGACGTGGCCCGGTCGCAGCTAGGTAATGTGGGCGGCGAACCCTATTGGAGCTGGTACGGTTTCCCCTCTCGCGTGGAATGGTGTGCCTGTTTTGTTTCCTGGTGTGCCGATCAGTGCGGCTATATCGACAGCGGCATTATACCACGGTTTTCCGGTTGCGAACAAGGCGTCAGCTGGTTTCAGGCCAGAAATCTATGGCAGGACGGCTCTGCTACGCCCACATCGGGAGCCATCATATTCTTCGATTGGGTGGAGGACGACGGTACCCAGGACGGCAGCTCCGACCACGTCGGCATTGTGGAAAAGGTAGAAAACGGCAGGGTGTACACCATAGAGGGCAACTCTGGCGACGCTTGTCAGCAGAACAGCTACCCCATAGGGTACTTTGAAATCCTGGGGTATGGTACGCCAAAATATGAATCAGGAGGTACGGAAAATGATAGTGAAAGTAACGCCCCAGTGGAGGGAACCTGAGATCCTTGCCCCACCCTGGGAGATCGTCCACACGGTGGAGCTGCCGCCAGGAGAATTCCGCAAATTTAAGGAGGATCTGCTGCAGCCCCAGCCCTTTATTATGGAACACGCCAATGAAATGTATATGGATAGTCATGGTATCACCCATGGGATGCTGGTGCTTTGTGAGGGGATTGATGATGGCATCCTTGTGAATTCCGAGGGCTTTGCCTACGCTCGGTACTCCGCCTACCTGTCGGGCACCCGGACATTATCCCTTATGAACCGCTATCCTTCCCTGCGAGATTTCTGTGTGCAGATGGATGGCTTAGTGGAGAAATACGTCCAGCAGGCATTGGCCGGGCAGGAAGATGGGAAGTTTTGTATCTCCTATAGCGACATCGACGTGGAAGTTGAGAAAGGCATATTTAATGAGGATTTGAGCGCCTTCGACTGGCGGCTGTTTCTGGATATGCTCTCGGAGCGCCCGGAGTTTGACGAGGTGGAGAATACTCCCAACGAAATATATTTCACCATCGCCCCGGAGTTTGTGGAGGAACAGACTCCGGGGATATCTATGTGATGTCACCATGCTGGTAGAGGAAACGCTCTTCGGCACCCATGACAAGGTACAGATCGCCATCGACCGGCTCCGTACCTTTGAGCCAACCGAGGGTTACTATCTGGCATTCAGCGGCGGCAAGGACAGCCAAGCCGTTTATCATCTATGCCGGGAGGCTAGGGTGAAATTCGACGCTCACTACAGCTTGACTATCGTTGACCCACCGGAGGTGATCTATTTCATGCGGGAGCATTACCCTGATGTTGCCGTGGAGCATCCTGGCATCACCATGTGGGATTTGATTGTGAAAAAAGGTATGCCGCCGACCCGCATGGCCCGCTATTGTTGCGACTACTTCAAAGAGAGGGCAGGCCGGGGGCGCATTGTGGTGACAGGTGTTCGCTGGGCAGAGAGCTCTCGGCGTAAAAACGGCTGGGGTGTGCTGGAGCTTAACAGTCACAGCAGCGGACGGGTCAAGCTCATGAACGACAACGACGAGGCCCGGCAGATGTTGGAATCCTGCGTGATGAAAAGTATGCACACGCTCAATCCCATCATTGACTGGCTGGAAGATGATGTGTGGGAGTATTTGGACTTGCGTGGCATTCCACATTGTTCTCTTTATGATGATGGGTACTCTCGGATCGGCTGCATCGGGTGTCCCCTTGCTGGGGCCAAGCAGATGCGCCGGGAGTTCGCCCGGTACCCGAAGTATGAGCAGGCATATCTCCGCGCCTTTGACCGTATGCTCCAGGCCAGGATCGATAACGGCAAGCCCTATTTGAAGTGGCACTGCGGGCAGGATGTTATGGATTGGTGGCTCAGAGAGAGCGGCCAATCAGTACCTGAAAATCAAATAACTTTTGAAGATATCTCAGCAGAAGGAGTTGATTTGTCATGAAGAAGGATTCTATTACAATCCCCTACGATGAGGAAAAACTGGCGGCCCTACGGCTCTATCTGGGACAGAAAAACCAATCTGTTGAGCAGGAAATGGTCTCTGCCGTAGATGCCCTCTACGCCAAAGCCGTGCCCAGCAACGTGCGTGAGTTCCTGGATCTGCGCTCCGGCATGGAGCCGAAAGCTGCGGAGAAACGCAAGCGTCCCAGGCCGCCTGCGTCCGATGAGCCTGCCCCCGCTCCCCTCCCGGAAAGCCGTGATAGCTTTTGAGGACACAAAAATTCGGTATTGAGATAGAAATGACCGGCATCACCAGGGCCGCAGCCGCCCAGGTGATCGCCGGTCATTTTGGTACCAACGCCATCCATGTGGGAGGCAGTTACGACACCTACACGGTGCGCGACAACGATAACCGGCAATGGAAAGTGGTCAGTGATGCTTCTATTCGCAGGGAGTCCCGGCGTGGTGAATCCCGAAATAGCGCCTACGCCGTAGAGTTTGTGTCTCCTATCTGCAAGTACGAGGACATCGAAACCATTCAGGAATTGATACGAAAATTGCGCTCTGCCGGGGCCAAGGTCAACAGCTCATGTGGAATTCATATTCACATTGACGCCAGTCCCCACGACGTGAAAACCCTCCGCAACATCGTCAATATCATGGCGGCGAAAGAGGATCTGCTCTACAAATCCCTCAAGGTGGACGTTCATCGGGAGCATTACTGCGCCAAGGCTGATACCCGCTTCCTGGATGAGCTCAACGCAAAGCGCCCCACGTCTATGGATACCCTGGAGTCAATCTGGTACAATGGACGGTCGGGCAGAAATTATCATTATGATGAAAGCCGGTACCATGGTCTGAATTTGCACTCCGTGTTCTCCAAGGGTACCATCGAATTCAGATTATTTAACTCTACGCTCCATGCCGGGGAGATAAAATCGTATATCCAGCTGTGCATGGCGATAAGCCACCAGGCGCTGGTGCAGAAGTCTGCATCACGCATCAAGACACAGAGCAGTAATGAAAAATACACCTTCCGGGTGTGGCTGCTACGTCTGGGGCTGATTGGTGACGAGTTCAAGACGGCCCGCCACCATCTGCTGAAGAATCTGGACGGAAATATTGCCTGGAAAGACCCTGACCAGGCCGAGGCTCAGAAGCAGCGGCTGGCTGAAAAGAGGCTGGCAGAGTCTGTTGCCCAGGCCATGGAACAGGCTCCTGCGCCGCCTGATTCAGCAGAAGAAATGGAACAGGAAGAATCAGAAGAACCTCGAATGTCTATATGAAAAGATGAGATAATTGGCTAAAAAATTGTATGTTGCCTACGGCAGTAACCTCAACAAGGGGCAGATGAAGTACCGCTGCCCCACGGCAAAATACGTTGGCTCTGGCGGGCTGCAAGGCTATGAATTGCAGTTCAAGGGCCGGGAGCGTTCGGCCTTTGCCACCATTGGCCGCAAGGATGGGGCCTCCGTTCCCGTAGGCCTCTGGGAGATTCAGGCCCGAGATGAACGTGCGCTTGATATGTATGAGGGCTTTCCCAGCCATTATTTCAAGCGGGATGTGCAGGTGCAGAGGGATGGCCAGGAGGTCGGCACCATGGTGTATATCATGAACCCACGCATGAATTTCAACCTGCCGTCCCCCAGCTACTACGCTACGGTGCATCAGGGCTACCGGGACTGCGGACTGGATACCGCTGCGCTGGAACAGGCTTTGCAGAGCAGCACCCAGCATTATTACAACGTTGCTATGATGTACCAGCAGTCCCTGTTCGATTATGACGAGGATGAGCCGGAGGAAGATGAGGATTTGGAGGACAAAGAAGATGAGTGGGAGGACGTGGACGATGATGAGGACGAGAGTGAGGGCTACGATTTTCACTTTCATATGTGAGGGGGCACGATGATGAATCGCGTCAAGGAAGTGAAAAAAGCGCTGGGTGCCGAGTATGTGTATCAGCGGTTTATGAGCGACCGGGAGGTGTCACGGCTACGGCGGCAGGTGTCTTTGCAGTTTGAGGACACCATCGCCGCCAGCCTGACCGTGGGCTGTATGAAGATAAATGCGGTGCTGTTTCAAGAGGACGGCTCCCTGCGACTGGGGTACGATGTGTACGTCAAGGACTCCCCCGACTCCTCAGAGTGGATTTGCTTTGACTGCCCCAGCGACCGCGCCAGCCTGAAAGAGTCCGATATGCTGGCCATGCTGGACAGGATCGTCAGCGAGAACGGACTCTCCTACACGGAGTGCTGCTTCGAGCGGGTGGAGGGCATTATGCCGCCGGACAAGAAAATCGGATAGGGCCTGCCATTGCTGTTGGCCTGTGTTGGCCCCTGTGTGGCCCCGTGTCGGGACTTGCGAGGCTGGGTCGGGAAAACACACGGCCCTGCACCGGAGAGGGCCGTGTTGGGCCAGCGTGGGGCTGGTTTGGGAAAGCCTCAGAATCACGGGTTATGGGGCGGGTTTGGCAAGGTCGAAAAGCAAGCGGGAGAAAGTAGGATGGGTTGCGCTGCACCCATCCTACGGCTCACTGCGCCCGGCAATGCCGGTCGCTTCGGGAGTTTTCGGGCTTTCGGTCATGCAAATTTTAGGGTGGGTTGCTGTCGGAGGTATCAACGGCATAGGGTGGGTTGCGATGCGGATAAAGCCCGGAATTACGCCATTTTCAGATAGGTTGCATGAGAAAGGAAGTGAAGTCATGCCAGCGCCGAAAGGGAAGAAGAAGTTTTTGCTATGGGCGTACCCAAGTACGCTGGAACTTGTCAAAAACAACTACCGTAAAGATAAAAGCAAGAGCCAGTCGGAGTTCATCGACCGTGCCATCCGATACTATGCTGGTCATGTTACAGCGGATGAAGACACCTCGTACCTGCCCAATGCACTTCTCTCTAATATGAAAAGCATTGTGGCTGAGAGCGACAACCGCCAGAGCAAGATGCTTTTCAAATTGGCAGTGGAGCTGGCCATGCTTATGAATGTGGTCGCTGCCAGCAGTGAGATCGACGAGATATCTCTTGCTCGGCTGCGCGGAGAGTGCGTCCAGGAGGTCAAGAGGCTTAATGGTAATTTCAGTTTTGAGGACGCCGTCGAATGGCAAAGTTAGTTACGAAGTTTAAGTTCTTGAAGCCGGGCGCTCGGCAGGGGCGTGGAGGGTACGCAAAGTATATCGCTACCCGTGATGGTGTGGAGAAAATTGATGACTCCAAAAGGTTCGCCCCTGTCAGTTGGAATCAGAAGCAGTTGATCAATAAAATTCTCCGCAATTTTCCTGACACTCGAGATATGCTCGAGTACGAGGACTACCAGCAGAAGCAGACGATAGAATCCGCCTCGGAATTTATCTCCCGTGCCATCGAGGACAACGCCGCTGCTGCGCTGAACGCTAAAACCTATGCGGATTATATCGCTACCCGCCCTCGCGCCGAACGGTTCGGTTCTCATGGGCTGTTCACGGATGACGGTGTACAAGTGAATCTCGCAAAGGTGTCGCAGGAGCTCAACGAATACGGCGGCAACGTGTGGACGGTAATTATTTCTCTCCGACGTGAAGATGCAGAGCGGCTCGGCTTTGACAATGGTTCCCGCTGGCGGGATATGCTCCGTACCCAGACCCAGGCGCTTTCGGAAAACCTGCGCATCCCTATGGGACACCTGAAGTGGTTCGCGGCTTTCCACAATGAATCGCACCACCCTCATGTGCATCTGATTGCGTACTCCACAGTTGAAAGTAAGGGATACCTCACCAAGCAGGGTGTGCAGAAGTTGCGTTCCTCATTGGCGAAAGATATTTTTGCGCAGGATTTGCTCTGCATCTATGAAAAGCAGACGGAGCATAGGAACCGGCTGCGCTCTGAGAGTAGAGATGTGCTTGCCGAAATCGTTTCGCAGATAAAAGCCGGAAGATATTCCAATCCGCAGCTTGAAGAATTATTGTTGCAGCTTGCCCGGCGGCTGTTCCGTACCAAGGGCAAGAAAGTATATGGGTATTTGAAAGTCGATGTAAAAGTGCCCCCTTCCCATCTTGAAAGACAGAAAAACAATTGGTATAATGGAAAGAAAAGGAGAGAAAAAAGATGGGAAACAAAAAAGGGAACGCGCCGCCGCGATACGATGAAAAATTCAAAGAGGGTGCTGTCCGCCTGGTAACAGAGCAGGGCCGCCCCAGCCGGGAGGTGGCGTCTGAACTGGGGATCTGCGTCGATACCCTGCGCAGCTGGCTGAAGGCTGCGGGTGCGCCGTCCCCTGGCCAAGCGGACCGGCAGAACCGCGAGGCGGAGTCATTTCCCCGCTATTATCCAATATCGTCCTAAACGAATTGGATTGGTGGATTTCCAGCCAGTGGGAAACCATACCTATGCGCAAGAACTATATCCGTATCCGCAATGATAATGGCGTAGAAGAAAAGACGTATGCCTACAAAGTCCTTCGGGAAAAGTCAAATTTAAAGGAGTGCTATGGCTTGCGCTATGCAGATGATTTCCGTATCTTTTGCCGGAAAAGGCAGGACGCGGAAAAGCTGTTTATAGCCACGCAGAAATGGCTTAAAGAGAGGCTGGGGCTGGATATCAGCCCGGAGAAATCCCAAATCGTCAACTTAAAACGGCGTTATTCGGAGTTTCTCGGCTTCAAAATTAAGGTCTGCGTTAAAGGCGAAAAGAACGGTAAGCCCAAGTATACGGTGGTCTCTCATGTTTCAGACAAGCGTAAAGAGAAAATCAAAAAGCGCGCCGCTGAGATGGTGGAAAAAATCAAGTTCCCTGCGGATAAGTTTGAAGAACACAAATTCATTATGGACTATAATTCCTATGTGATGGGAGTCCATAATTATTATCGCATAGCGACCTATGTAAGTCAAGATTTTGCGGAAATTGGCTTTTCGGTCAAACGGACTATGAAATGCAGATTAGGCCAGAGATTAAAGCGTGAGGGAAATCCTTTGCCCTCGTTTGGTCAGCAAATGTATGGTAAGAGCAGGCAGCTCCGCTATATCAGGGGGCTATTCGTCCTGCCGATATCCTATGTCCAGACAAGGCCGCCGAAACACAGATCTCGCGATTGGTGTGTATACACGCCTGAGGGCCGGGCGGCAGTCCATAAAGCGTTGGAGAAAGTAAACACTCCCATTTTGCATTATTTGATGGAACATCCTATAAGGAACGAGAGCATTGAGTACAATGATAACCGTCTGGCGCTCTATTGCGCCCAGCAAGGAAAGTGCGCGATAACGGGCAGGCCCCTTGAAATTGGCGATATTCACTGCTACCATAAAGTCCGCAGGGCTGAAGGCGGCAATGACAGTTACTCAAATCTCATTTTAATTTGCAGGGATGCGCACATCCTGCTTCATGCAATGTGGGAATCTACCATAGAACACTATGTGGAAAAGTTGGCTCCGAACGCTAAGCAAAAGGACAAACTGAACCGATTAAGGAAGCGCCTGAATCTTGACCCAATCTAAAAACTTGGTTGTTGAAAAATCGATACTTTATGGAAATTCCATAATACGATGGAACGCCGGATGAGCGGAAACTCTCATGTCCGGTGTGAAGCGGGGGAAAATCTGGAGATGATTTCAAATGATTACCTATCGCTATTTCCAAAGATTGAATCAGCAGAAATGATGTTCTCAGCCTCCCGCTCCCGCCGCTTGCAGATTGTACCCATCATCCAGTCCTTCGCCCAGCTAGAGAAGAACTACGGCAAGGAGGGCGCAGAGATTATCGTAGATAATTTGCAGGATATCATCTTCGGCGGTTTTGCACCCAACAGCAGCTCTGCCGAGGTGCTGTCCAAGGCGCTGGGCAGCAGAACGGTCATGTCCGGCTCAGTGTCCAGGAGCAAAAATGGTCCCAGCCAATCTCTGCAAATGATTGAACGCCCGCTCATGACGGCAGATGAGTTGAAGTCCATGCCCAAGGGACAGTTTGTGGTAATGAAAACCGGATTCCATCCTATGAAGGTAAAACTCAAATTATATTTTGAATGGGGCATTCAGTTCAACGAGGATTACTCTGTTCCCGAGAATGGCAACCGCAAAGTTGCTTATGCAGAGAAGAATGAACTGCTCCAGGCCATTGTCCTTAAGTATCATCCCGACTGGCTAAAAGAGGACGATAATATGTCTCCAGAAGATACCTCTTCTAGTGGCCAGGAAGAAAAATCATCCACGGAAAACCAACACAAGCACCCTTCACGAAAGAAGAAACCCGATGCCGGTAAGGGAAAACCCTTCAAGACAATTGCACCCCATAACCGGGATATAGAAACAGAGGATATCCAAGATGGGACGGTATGATTTTCTATACAAAATGGATTTGCAGCACCGGGCCATGGCAGTTTATATTTACCTTGCGGATCGGTCAAATAAGAACGGCGAATGCTGGCCAGCCATCCCTACTATTGGTAGGGAGTTGAAACTATCACAGTCTACGGTTCGTAGGGCCTTGAAGGATTTACGCAAGGTGGAGTTGGTAGAAACTGAACAGCGCTATAGGACAAAAGGCGGGAAAAGCAGTTTGCTTTTTCGTCTCAAGAAGATGTGATAGAAAAGCACCTGCCGCCAAGGAGCCTTTGCGCACTTATGGTGGCAGGTGTCTCCTATCATGGTGACAGGTGCAAGGAACTACCCACTTTATAAGAGCGAACAACAGAGAAGAATGATATGGCCCCTCCTATTACATCGCTTGACTTCTATCCTTGTATCAGGCCAGGATTTTACGGAAACCCCATTGTGTTCGGCGTCGGCCTGTCAGTCCAGGACAGCACAAATTGCGCGGACCACATCAATCCGCTGAACAAAGGCACTGGGACTGGTTACCCAATTATTGAATTCAGGGGAGTCGGTCAATGCCATTAAGTTAAGCGCCGCCAAAGATCCCGGCTATCGTGCCGGGAGATAAAACCAAGAAATCCGATTACCCGAGGAAACAGGTCTCTGGAAAGCCCGTCCCCGCCTTACTGGAAAGCGTTTCCTGTAAAGCAACCCTTCCAGTTCTCGAAAAGGTTTCCGTAAGAAAGCACAGCAGGCAAAGACAGCATCGGAAAAATTGAGGCGCTGCTTTTGTTTTGTCTTGTGGCAGGAAAGCTCCACGTTCCAGGCTGCTGCCTGTGCAAAGTTAAAAATCAGGAAAGCAGCAAAAACCTCCTGTAAAATAAGTTCTGGAATTTTGGAGTGGAGATGAATGAGCGCCACTGAATATTTCAGGCTGCGGAAAGATGTTTCGATGCCCCAGCGTTTGGCGTAAAGAGCTTTCAAAGTTTCGGGCGGAAATTGATTTTTATTCAGATTTGTCAGGAAGGTTTCCGTTTTTCCATTGCAGAAATTTACGCGTACGATACGGAAAGAAAGCCGGTAAAAGCCAACGCTTTCTGCAGGCAGGAAATCGAAAACACGCTGACTTGTAAGCTTATAAAAATCTGCCGGAACAGGGATATTTCTTGTTTCCAGTTTTCGTTTTGTGAGGCGCCCCAAAGTGAGGCTTGCGGGTATATCAAATTCGGGAAAACAAGGAAGCTTTACACCAAAAACCGAATCCCTTTCCTTCAGGCGGAGGACATATTTCCAGCCCCGGTTTTCCAGATGCGCCAAGTTGTTCAGGGACGCATAGTTCCGGTCGGCTAAAAGGATAACCGGCTCTGAAATCCGCGAACGGTCTGTCATTTCACACAGAGCTTTGCCTTCATTTTTCTCGTGTTCCTTTTGGACAATTAAGTCTGTATAAATGCCGTTTTCCAAGTCAAAAAGAGCGTTTATCAGGTGCTTGTTCCAACCGTGCTGGCGGTCTGTTCCGGGCAGATAAGAAAGCAAATCTGCAGGGTATGCTGATGATTTCAAGGACATTCCATCCACTGCCAGCAGCCGATATCCCCGGTACTTCTTTTCGGGGGTAAGTGAATTTGAAAAGCTGTGAAATAAGTCCTCCAAGGCTTTAGGCAAAAGCTTTTTCCGCTGCTGCACAAAAGCGGAGGCAGAGGGTGTTTTTTCTTGAAAACGGAAAGCTTTCATGAGATTTTTGCCCACGCTTTCACAGCTCATGGTAAGCAGCAGGAGAAGGATTTTTTCAAAATCCAGCGCCCTGCGGCGGGTGAAATCCCGTCCTGGCCGGCTGGCGTAAATTTGGGGATTCTTTCCCATTTTCCTTACCTGAGACAGCAGCTTTTTTCGTAAGTTTTTTGCGGTTTGTTTCATTTTATAAGCCCCTTGAAGTTTTTATTTTTCAAGGGGCTTCGCCGCATATTTTTCTTATTTTGTCAAGGGCTTTTTGCCGATTTCTTTATCTTTTTACAAAATGCTTAACTTAATGGCATTGGGGGAGTCGGTACAGTTCGCCAGGATACGGAAGGCCAACTCTTGCGGCACCGACCATTCAAGTCCGGACGTATGCGTGGCGTCGAGATCATACAGTGCGTTGATTTCATTCGCGCTTACATAGCCATTGCCCAGCAGGAACAGGACGGACAGGCCCGTATCAGAATCGCTCTTGCACAGCGTGTGGCCATCAGCAAAGGTGTAAGAAGCAAACGTTTTGCCAACTTTTACCGGGTAATTTTTGATTTCATCCGAAAGCAGCCGGTAACTGACCGCGCACACCTGGGCAATGGTCAGCTCTTCGTTGGGCAGCCATTGGCCTTTGTCATTCCTCTGAAAAATGGGTGGGCTATCTCAGTGTTAGGCTTATCTGGTACCTCCACTTTCACCTCGGGCACCTGGCCCCTGACGGTACTGAGGTTGCCGCCCTTGAGGTTGGCGTAGTTTGTGAATGTCCCGCCGCCTGCATCGTTCTTGAACTGCACCTTGAACTGAACCGTAGCAGAGGTCCCGGGCCGAATATCACCAATGTCCATAGTCAGGGTCATTCCGTTAAAACCCCACTTGGCGCTCCCCAGGGGGCAGTTTACGCTGTTGATATAAACGGTATCGTCCAGTAGCACCATGAGGTCGTCATAGTCGCTCAGGGTGTCGACGGACTTCACACCCGTCCAGGTTTTCTAGGTGTTGTTGGTTGCCGTGATGGTATAGGTCACGGATTCACCAGGGGACACGAACGTTTTGTCCACCGTCTTTTGCCGGTCACCACGCCGAACACATCCAGCCCGGGCGGGGTTTCTGGATTCAGAATCTCCACGCCGGGGTCGGCGGCGGTGGGGTTGCCGTCGGGTCTGTTCGCAATCACCGTGTTATACACAGTCGTGCCTGTGGCCATATCCAGCACCCGCACTTCAAAGGTGACTTCCTTGGACTGCCTGGGTTTCACATTGCCCACGGGGATTTCCAGGGCTCTGCCGTTCAGAATGAATTCCGTGCTCTTGTTATCCACGTTATGCAGGCCGATTTTCACTATTTTCACCCAAAAACTCACTTGACCACAGGGCTCATAATTCATCTAAATCACCTTTTGGGGCATTACTGTCAATGTGGTTTGTGACATTGTGCCGTCCCACCGTGCTCAGTATTTCCTTCTCTGTTATTGAAATCTATCAATGACAAGCCAAAGGCTTCCGAAACACGCTGTGGAGTGCCGACAGCCATGTTTGCACAGATGTATTCAATATCTTGAAGACATGCGATGTTTATATGAGATGGGTCTACTAGCATTTGATTCCAGCCCATTACCCTGCATAGATGGACGATGTTCTCGAAAAACTGTAACGGTCTACCTCCCTGTATAGGCAGTCCCGGTGTCCGATGGAATTCTCACAGAATATCTCCGTCTATTTGGGAAAAGACTCAGAATACTCGTAAATAGATTTAGAGTGAACCCACAATGCGAATCAGAATATCCACGGTTGCGTTGCTACAACCATGTTTCTCGGTGAACCTGTCACTGGAATCGCTGAGAAATCATTGGGATTATGAGTAGTGTGTTGTAGAGATATTATAATTTGGAATTTACAAAAAAATAAGGAATAAATCTGGCAAATGTATTGATTTTTATGTCGAGAAGTTGTATAATAGAATTGAAATAACATCAAAATAGTCAAAAATAAAGGTCGCATACGATTGTGAAAATAAATGTTTTAGTTACTGCAGTAGGCAATGCTGGAGTTGGAAGTCAAATAGTAGAAGCGCTTAAACTTTCAAATCTGGAACTAAATATAGTTGGAACAGATATATCCAATTTTTGCATACCGCAACTGAATAAATTTTATAAAGTCCCCAAAGCAACTGATCCCGATTATTCAATGGTCATAGACAGAATTATTTCGGAAAATTCTATACACGCTATTTTCCCGAATTCGAGGGCAGAAATTAAGTTTTTTCTTTGCAATCGACAAAAATATGAAAATAGGGGAATAGGCATACCTCTAAATAGTGAAAATATACAGGAGATTTGTGAAAACAAATATCATCTATTTTCTTATTTGTCTGAAAAAGGTATTTCTGTTCCTAGATTTCTCAAAATAAACAAAATTGAAGATTGCTATAAAATCTCTTTTTTTCCTGTGGTTATTAAGCCAAACATTTTAGCTAGTGCTTCTGAACATGTATATATTGCTTTTGACGTAGAAGACGCAATTTGCTATACCACAGTAATGTTAAAACGAGGGTTGGATATAGTCGTTCAAGAATATGTTGGTGACATGAATTCTGAATATACTATAGGTGTTACCAGCGATAATGCTAGTAATATTTTAGGTACAATAGTTATACACAGACTATATTATTCGGCCATTTCGTACAAAAATAAATTTAGAATAGGCGATAAAAGTTATGCCATATCTTCTGGCATTACTCAAGGAGAAGTAGTGCAAGATGAAAATATTGCTCTTCAAGCACAGAACATTGCGCAATGTTTAAATTCATGTGGTCCATTGAATATACAAGGAATGGTTGTTAATCGACAATTATTGCTCTTTGATGCTCATCCTACAATTACTGGAAGTGTCTCCATAAGAGCTTTGGCCGGATATAATGAACCTGAAAATTTTCTTAGAGAAAAAATTCTGGGGCAGGTTTCAAGATATACATATAGGAACATTCAAGTAATGCGAAAATTGATTTCGGAAATTAAGGGAGAGTAAATATGGATGTAAAAGATATTTTTGACTTTTTAAAATCGCTGCACCTAGAATATAGAGTAGTGGGAAAGGGAAATTTCGCACTTAATGGTGTATGCGCACTTAATCAGTTACATAATGAATCCTTGACATGGATTAGAAATCCAGATATGGAAAAAATTACAGGAATAGAACAATACCATAATATGTGTGTTATATTGCCAGGGACAAAATTGCCGAATACAATTCACAATATATACATTTTTGTTGAAAATCCTCATTCTGCTTTTTTTGAAATAGTTAATAGTTTTTTCGCAAAAAGGCAAGAAAAGGGTCAGTATATAGAAAATGATAGCGTGGTATTATCATCCTGTATAGGTAAAAATGTTAGCGTTGGACATCATTGTTATACCGGCAAAGATGTGATATTAGGAGATGATGTAGTCATTGAACACAATGTTATTTTGGAGGGTTCAGTAGAAATTGGCGCGAGAAGTACCATAGAAAGTGGTGTTGTTATTGGGCTGTGTGGCTTTGGTCATTATAAAGATACAAATAATGTCTTCAGAAGAATCCCTCATTTAGGGGGGGTTATAATAGGTGAGGACGTCTATATTGGGGCCAATTCAACAGTAGCCAGAGGAACAATTGCAAATACCATTATTGAAGATCATGTTAAAATAGATGCTAGATGTCATATTGCTCACAATGACATAATAAAACGGGGCGTTATGATAACAGGTGGCGTTGGGATAGCGGGTAGTGTAACTGTTGAAGAAGATGCATGGATTGGTCCAAATAGCACAATTAATAATGGATTAATAATTGGAAGAAATAGTTTTGTCGGGATTGCAAGTGTTGTGACAAAAAATGTTCCTGAAGGAAAGGCTGTTTTCGGAGTTCCTGCTAGGATTGTTAAAGACAACACTCCCAATGTATATACAACCTAATATGAAGAATTTGCATATGAATAATAAAAAATTGTTAGTTATTATGGCACATCCTGACGATGCTGAATTGTCTTGTTACGGAACCATTAGAAAGTATATTGATGAAGGCTATGAATGTTATATATCAATTGCTAGTAATGGTATAAATGGAAATAGTAGCTCCCAAAATTGTGATAGGATATCAGAATCAAAGCAGAGCTTTTTTTCACTTCCGGTTCACTTTGTTACTTTAGATTGTATGGATGGGTTTATATCATTTGATTTGAATTTAGTAAAAAAAGTGAGTAACATTATTTGCGAAATTAGGCCTAATGTCGTTATTACCCATTTTCCGGATTCGTTTGGATGCGAACATCAAGATCATACGGCAATAGGTAAAGCTGTGACAAATGCAGTTGTAAGATATTCAACTAATTTAGAAATGTTTCTGTACGCTGAACCAATGTATCCTTTTTTCTCGTCCTTTAAGTGGAATTACATAGTAGATATTGACTTGTATTATAAAGAAAAAATAAAAGCTTTGCAGGCACATGAGTCACAGAATGGAAAATTTTATATGACAGAACAATTTCAAACTAGCAGAATGACCAGAATAAGTCCTTATTTAGGAACTATAGGTTCAGACAAAAACTGCAAATTTGAGTTGTACTATTCAGCATTAGGTATCTTCTAATATCGATGTGGGGAAAGGAAAATCAAGATGGTTTCAAAAAAATATGAGCCGTATCTACTTAGCGCGTATCAGCAGATTAACGAACATCATAGATTCCAAACCCAACAGAACAACCAGACTATTACATTTTACATTGTTTTCATAAGCTTTTTTATTGGTTTTAGAGATTCACTTTCCATATTTGATGACATAATTGTTAATTTCATATACATATTTGTGATAGTAGTTGGATGAATTGTGATTCTGAATATGATCCAGCTTCGCATATGGCAACTTAAATATGCAACCGCAATTCAGCTTGTTGGCAGTATGTTTATATCGGATATTCTGATTGATAGCTTTTCATCGTTTAATCAATTTATTGATTCGTTTGAATGTCGAAGTAAAACTAAGCATAGCTTGTTTGCTGCACTAACTAATAAAATGATTTGGGGCTGCACAATATTATCATTAGCACCATTTGCAATGTACTTTACTTTTTTGCGTTCAAAGTACGTTTTTTGCCAGAACATAGCATTTACTATAATATTTTTTCTCGTTGTTTTTTTCTATGTTCTTTGGGTATATCTTACATTTAACAAGCGAGTTCAAGCTACAGGCAATCGTGGAGAAAAACTATGGATTTTAGATTATATAAACTACAACATTTAAAAACTTGATCCAAAACTGGCACAAAAATACGCTTGAAGCGTAAATCCGGGGGTAATGTCAAGAGTTATGCGCAAAAAGTTTAGCAGAGTCTGGACAAAATGAAGTCAGTCCGCAATAGAGGTGTCTTCAAGAACGGTCTCTAAGTGATTCATATTCATGTACTTCTTGTTGCCCCACTGAGTACCAGCCACGTGGCGGAGTCTGGCGCAGACGAGCATGAGAGCAGAATTGCCATCCGGAAAAGCGCCCACCACCCTGGTGCGGCGGCGGATCTCCCGGTTGAGCCGCTCAATGACATTGTTCGTGCGGATACGAGTCCAGTGTTCGCTGGGAAAGTCGTAGTAAGCCAGAGTCTCCTCAATGCCATCCTCCACTTTCCTTGCGGCCTCTTTCAGTTTCATGGCACGAAGCTCCTCCACGACTGCTTTGGCCTTCTCGCGAGCTGCTTTTTTGCTCTCCTGAGCGTGGATAGCTTTCAACATCTTCGCCACCAGTTTCACCTTGGAACGAGGCGTTACAGAGAACACATTGCGGTAGAAATGGACGGTACAGCGCTGGTATTTGGCCTGAGGGAACACCTCTCCCACGGCCCCCAGCATCCCAAGGCATTTGTCTCCAACCACCAGCTTTACGCCACCCAGACCACGACCACGGAGCCACTGAAAGAAACTGACCCAACTGGCCTTGTCCTCCTTCATGCCCTCTGCAGCGCCTGAAACCTCCCGATATCCGTCCTCATTCACAGCAATCGCCACCAAAATCGCCACATTTTCATACTCTCAGCCCCAATTGCGCCGCAGGTAGATGCCGTCCACATAAACATATGGATATTTGCCGCCCTGCAAAGGCCGGTTCCGCCAATCTTCGATGTGAACGTAAGCCTTCTTGTTCAGCTCGCTGATGGTGGCCGGAGATACCTTGCTGCCCCACAGAGCCTCGGTAATATCCTCCACACGGCGCACAGAGACGCCTGCCAGGTACATCTCGATGAGGGCCTCTTCCACGCTGCTCTCCCGTCGGCGGTACTGCTCTATGATGGCAGTTTCAAAAGAGACGCCCTTGAGACGGGGCACATGGAGTGTGACATTGCCGGATGTGGGTAGTAAGGTTTCGGTCGAAGTGCCCGCTACGGTACCCCTGGCAGACCTCGTTTCGCTCGTAGCGGGCTGCCTGGGTCAGTTTCTCCGCCTCCTGCTCCAACAGCTCATTCAGCGTTTCTTCCACGCTGCCTCGAACCATTTCCTTTAATTGGCCCTTGATTACTTCCTCGTTTAGCTGTACAATTTTCTCAGACATGGTTTGTAGTCTCCTTTCAGAATGCTGGGTGGTAACTTCATTCTACCAGAACTCCTGCAAACCCTGTCTCTTTTTTTGCTCTATTTTTTGCGCAACTTATTGTACCTTATCTAAAAGATTTGCGCAAAGCTGAGTTGCTGGAAACAAAGCAACGGTATCGCGCTACGGGCGATAAGAGCAGTCTCCTTTCCGTCTAAAAAAATGATAGAAAGCACCTGCCGTCAAGGGACAATCGTGCTTTCTTGCAAGCAGATGCCATCCGTTATGTCAAACGGTATTGAAGATTCACGATTTAGAATAAGAGAATAAATGTGGAAACCTCTATCGCTAATTCAGCCGTTGCGTAATGTCATAACTTTATTACTGCATTGGGAATCAATTCGTTTATCTCAACAGTACATTGGAATAAGCAAATTCAAAAGTGCTAAAATCACAATTAGTTTTTCAATTAAGTGACCGACTCTATTAGCGCCACTATATATCCTTTTTCATCTAATGCTCTGCGGATACGCAAACATCTATCCCAGGCTTGATAATCTTCAACCTGAGGAAGAATATGCTGAAAACGACTCCAAACACCTGAATTCATAGTATTATTCTTTGCCTCTCGATATACAGTCCCGACAACATCTCGTACAAAGTCATCATCAAAATGGTAAGTTGTACAAAAAACTGCTGGAAAAAACTGAATTGCAATATCTACTTGCCTACAGATTGAAGTTTCTTTCTTGAAAAACTCTTGGTATAAGCTTATCCATCTTTCTTTCTTTACACATTGCGCAAACCCTTCACCGTTCATGTCAATTTGTAAGAACAATTCCTGTCGCCAGTTTGACTCCGGAAGACTCAGAATTCTATCTAGCAGCAGATTTGGATCTTTAAGAAGAATTGGTGTCCAATTTCTCAGTTGGTCTTCGCCGATTAATCTGGCAAAACATATGGCATCGTATAGCAATGGTAACAACGGATTGCCCAAAACTCTGTACATATCTTCTGCAATATTCTCGACATCTGTCTGCAGGATAAGAACTAGCAATTTCTTAATGAGCTCCGGTTCTAAAGTTCGACCAATGGCGCAAAGAATTTCTTGCTGAAAATCTCTTGGTTGTTTCCAGATATCTGGACAAAGTAGCATGTTATAATTCTTACGGATTAATACAAAACATATATTGCTATCCATATGACTCACAACTCGAAGATGGTTGGGGGAAAGCTCATGAATAATATCCTCTACTAATTCACAAATCTGTACTGGAAGTGAACCGACAATATATCGCTGCATATACGGATATAATTTTTCGGGAGTATTATGTATGATTTTGCATTTTAGCTTTTTTATCCAATCCTTTTGAGGCCATAGATGTTTCATTTCAATAATCTCCAAAAGTTGATATTCCTGATTGATAAAGACCTCTGGAAAGAACGTATTATCCAGCAACAGTTCCATAGTTTTTTGCGAAAGCGGTTGACTTGATTTAAACAACATGCTGATAGATTCAATGTATTCAGTCAGGGAAATCTCCATCTCACCAATCAGTGCAAAATAGAGCCTAGCGAAATGATTATAGCAAGTAAATGTCATGTACTCTGTTCCATACTGACGGATAAAGCAATATAAGTCTTGCAGAGTATCTTGCAATAGTGCCTGCATATAACACTGAATCCAGTATGGATATTTCTCGATAGAAGAAAACTCTTCACATACCATTATATTGGAGTAGTTCCTTGTCGGTATATTCCTAACTGCATTTGGTATGATTTGATATTGAAAAAGTGAGTCTCCGTACTTTCTGACATCATAAGACATGGTACAAAATGTAAAAGTGCTCAAAATTTCCTGAGGCAAACTACACAGCACCATAAATAGTTCACTCTCAAAGCAAGTAGAATTTGAATTCGCTATCACACATTTTGATGTTGCTGAAGCACATATCGTGAAAATTGCATACTGGAGTCGCTGAAAGTCAAAAGAAGGAAACAGTTTCACGCCCTCAGCAGGCAATAAAATCCGACATAAGTAGTCTTGGAAACTCGAACTTACAGGACGCTGAAAACTAGATATTAATCTTGAAAGATCAGATATCTGGCCCAAATCTTTCGTATTAAAAATCAAAGAATGTGTCCAGACACACCCAGGCCGTATCATTTCACTAGCATACCAAGTCTTAGAAATCACATATTTGTTTCCATTTTCTATAGGATATCCTGTATAATAATTAACAAATCCCTCGCCGCTGTGTCGTCCACTGAGATCACTTAATTCATCCATCCTCTTGCGATCTGGTAATTCTAAAGCACATGATGAAGCAAGTAATTGGTGCCCATTGGCATATCCGTGTAGGGTTTGTTCTGCATAGATAGTCTTTCCCATATTGTCATCCTATCATCAATTAAGTAATAGTAAGCATGAAAGGTCTCGAATTTCTTTATTGTCCGGAGTTATTACTCTTACGCGACTTCCAATATCGTCTCTTTCCCATCTTTTTAATTCATCTTCGTTTGTGAAATCAAATCCTTGAGCGCTCACTCCCCAGATTTTACCATCAATTTTATCATAATTGGTTTGAAGAAACTGAGAGAATAATGGAAGAATTTTTTCCAAACACTTAACTGGTGTTCGATCACTCGGACTCAAACGTTTTTCAACAGAATCCCATGCTGAAACAACAAAATTGATCCTACTTCGTTTTTTAGCAAGAAACATCACACATTGCAATAGCTCTACCAAATCTGATTGAGTTATCTGTGCCTGTTTCTCCAACGTCCCTTCGATTGAATATGCCTTGCTTTCTTGAATAATCTCCTTACTATACCCTTTAGCAATCATCTGGAGGGCACTTTCTTCTTTTAATGAGATCCGACGTTCCTCGGAAATAGTATCACAATTTATAAAAAACAAAAACATATCTGCCAATTGTATGGAATCTGCAAAATCTTTTTTAATCTGCCGTTGCTTTACGAGATCACGAAAGATCTCTCCCGATAAATCTGGTATGTGCAATTTAATTGACTGTTCATAATTATTATATAGCCGTATTTCTAGCCAATCTTCTGCCGTTTCAATAGTTCTACCTACAGGTTGAAAACAAGTAAAATTGTCAATCGCTTGCTGTATTTTTTCTATTCCAGTTGGAAGATCTGCATTATCAAGATGCAATGCTGTTTTCGTTTTATTCATAGTGAGCATATGTACCAAGGATGCTAAATAAGTAGTTTTCCCGCTTGCTGGCATTCCAATCATTAAGCAAGTACAATCTTCCACACATTTCACTCCCTTACTTCATATTTGTCAAAAAAGCGTTGTAGTTTTGGTTTCTTATGTGGAACGGTGACTTCGCAGTGATCGATTTCTAAACATCTCAAGATAATAGTTTCAAAATCATTTTGCGTTTCCTCATCTTCTATAGTGAGAGCCGAAACCGTGTAAAACTCCAATGAATCAACCAGCGCCTCGTAGTTTGATTGTATAAAATTCCAACTGTCCTCTAAAAAAGCATAAGTTTCTTTTGAATCATCTCCCTTATCAATAAGATCTTTTTTGGTACAAACAATTTGCACTTTGGAATTTTTAGTAATTATTCCATTTTTCAAAAGATTTCTTAACATCATTGTGAACGTCATTCGTTCCCTCTGACGTTGCCTTGGGTGGGCAATTTTCTCTCCATCTAAAATCAAAATGACATTCTCACAAGCAAGATATAAATCACTGAGACTTTCCATATCCTCCGCACAAAATAATTCTCCTGAAACATCTGTTAGGATTAAATTGTCTTTTCTACCATCATGATCTTCCAAATTTAAATGAAGATATCGGTTTAGTTCTGTTCGAGGTGTTCTCTCAACAATAGGTTTTTCCTCCCCAGAAGATAAAAGTAAATTTTGTAAACGCTGCTTAAATCCATTAATGGTTAATGAACCGCCAAACTTAAGTACACGGTTGCGTCCTTCCAAAAAGAGAAAGTACATCATAACAATTAATGTCGTTTTACCACTGGAATAAGGCCCCGCTATTAATACCTGCCTAATATTTTCTCGTGCAGAGAGCTGAAACAATTCTTCGTCGTTTAATGCCTCGCCACGGTATACACAGACGTAATCTTCCGCTTTTTGCACTGGCGATTCTTCCGGAGCATAAAAAGTAACATCTTCTTCTAGAATGCTACTTAACCCTTCAGATAAAATATTCTTAGGTTTGCCAGTTTCCTTTTCTTCATTCACTTTATTCACCACCGTTTTCTGTAAAAAGCTGTCTTCCAAGTTCTATTTCTCTATATAGCTGTTGACCGAATTCTACTGCTGTCATTGAAAGATTGTCCAACTCTTTTTTACATCTCATTTCATAGTGTTTCATCCATTCAGAGTTTCTTTCTTTATGGAAAACCTCCTTTTTGGCTTTTAAAGCAGAGAGAATTGGTTGGAACTCTGTAATATTACATTCTTCAAATTCAGGCAGCGTACTACCATCTAAACTATCAATTAAGGATGCTACAGTGGGCGACTCTGATCCTCCTGGCTTGGCAAGAGAGACCATTTTTATTAAGATTTGCTTTGCTGCATACGGCCCCAAAGCAAATTTAACATGATAATTTAATTCATAAACCGAGAACAAAGCAGCTTCAACTTGGTTCATATCTCGATAAGACTTTTGGCAAGTTTCACTCCACTCTGTGAGCATCCACCATAAGATGTCGGACTCTTCTCGTTGCACAAGCAAAGCCGAATTTAATTCATGGATCTGTTCTGTGAGCTTATGGAGTTGCACATTATCCTTCTCTAGTTCTCCAGTTAACTGAGCAATTTGTTCTTCCCTAGCTTCATCATCCTCATTTTCTGGCTCCAATAACGTTATAATTGTTTGAATCGGAATTTGTATATCAATTGTTCGGATAGACAAATCAGAATTGAATTGGCGCAAACTCAATCTCACATTATTAATGTAATCAATCATTTTTTGATATAGAAGTTTGCTTCTTGTTTTCCAACCAACGCAATGCCCACAAATCACCATTGAAAGTAAAAGAGTATTCTCTGAGTTCTGACAATATTGAAAAATAAGAAATTCAACTAGTATATGCATTTCTTTTGTGTTGGCTAAAGAAAAAGAATTATCTGTTCGACAGAACTCCTCTTCTAATCTGACAAGCAGTGATTCTGTATTCTCATCTTCCACAACGCCCATAGCCCATTTCGTTAATGACATCCACTCATAATTTGTAAAAAAATCATCTACGCTCAACAGGTGTTCTATAGCAGATATTCTATTCTCAAATGTAGTAGCATTTGCTCCTGCAATCCCTACTTCTTGATAGCATTTCCTTAATAAAGTCTTCATAAAAGCACTCCTATTCATAATAATTTAACTTTGGAGGTTCATCTGATTATGCATTTCCAAGAATCATTTCTAGATCTATCATTAGCTCGGGAAGAACACCTTTTTCCAATGCTTTTTTTGTATAATCGCTCAATTCTATATTGCTTAGGTTTAATGGTAATGGCATGTCCACATGTTCTCGATTAAATTGCTCTCGTTGCTGATATGACAATGAGTAGCAGGCAGAAATGAAACGACGAACAAATGAATATTCTTCAATCTGTTGCTTGACACACTGCTTGCCAGTATCAGCTTCCTCGATATTTCCCTTACAATCGGGCTTATTTGGAGAAGCTACAGACAATGCAGGTTGATTTATGTGCATAGAGAATTTTTTTCCTGTAATCGAGCGATCCTCGGAGAAGCCCTTTCCGCTTTCCCAACACCAACCTGTTAACTCAGCCCAATCGTCTTCCCACTCTCCAAAAATGATTCCAAAAGATGAATAACAATCCTTGGGATCAGGTGCCGTCTTATAACTCACGATGCAAGGCACCTGCCCCTTTTCCAAAGGGATATCATCAACACTTTGTCTATGCCGGTCTCCGCAAAAATAAGCACATATAGAATTAACTCGAATGACATCCTGCACTCGTTTCTGATGCTCCGGGTGTAAATCAAAAAAATTATTATGAGCCAAAATGATATTGGGCATATTGGGTACATATTCTATCGAAGCTAAGGTATCCACATCTAATAATTGGTTCGTTTTCTCCTTTCCATCTGCTGCTAGAGCAGTATTGCAGTGTATAAAATTAATTGTATTCCTCCATTTTCGACTATGTATGCTGGCAGGGTGTTCCACAGCGTAAGAAGTAATCAACTCCTTAACAAATGTCTCATACTCTTGAAAAGTGTTTTGCAAGATATCTATCCATTTTTTTGTGTTATCAAAAGGCCTGGTTTTCGCAGCCGTTATAAAGATTTCCTTCTCTGGACCGCCACTTACAGTATCATGATTTCCTGGAATAACGAACAAATCCTTTTCAACATCTAAATTCAGACTTTCCAGTAATCTTCGCAAAAAGTCAATTGCCGGATGGAAATGGCTTTCATCGCCAAAATCATGAAAATCTCCTGTAACAATGACTAAATCAATTCTGTCATAATCTTGACACTTATGAATTAGTTCCTTTTCAAAATTGCACCAATCTGCTCTCTTCACAATGTGCAAATCGGAAATATGCAGCCATCTAACCACTTTATCACTTCTTCCTATCAGCACGCTTTTTAGATGAGATGTTTGGATCGTTCTCAAAAGCTGTCAATTATATTTTACCATATTTCTCCTCCAATAGATAGTCCAAATTTATTTTACTATCTAATAAGCCTCGTTCAGAGGGCTAAGTATGTAACGCTAACGTAGACACAAGACCCATAGAGTCACTCCATATTTGATAAATGGTTGTCCCCCCAGGTTTTCATATAGTCGATGACATCCATGAAACTCTTACCTAAATCGGTCAATGTGTATTCCACCCTCGGCGGTACTTCATGGAAGTCATGACGGATCAGAAATCCGTCCGCTACTAACTCGCGTAGCTGCTTCGTCAGGGATGATTCCGTGATCTCTCCCAACTGCCGCCGCAGCGCGCCAAAGCGATGGATATCATGGAAAGAAATATAGTAAAGAATTTCGAGTTTCCACTTACCGCCCAGGATTTTTTGCAGCGTGGACATGGTCTTGCACCGTTCCACTGCCAGTTCTGTTTTTCGCATAGGTCAAAACCTCCTTGCCGGTATTATAACTCCAAGCGCCGTGAGAATCAAGGTACTACAAAAAAGTACAGTACTTGAATTTGTGCCGCGTTAAGTTATAATTAGTGCAAACGAAGGAGGTTTTTACTATGAAATTTACCGGAACTATCTGGCGCCCACCTTATGAGGCTTCTTCCCTGCTATTGGAAGTCACCGCAGGCTGCACCCATCACAAATGCAAATTTTGCACGCTCTACAATGACCTGCCGTTCAAGTTCAAGATGTCACCGATGGAGGATATCGAATGCGATTTGCAGGAAGTGGCAAACACAATGAAGCAATGGGATGGATTTCAATTTGACCGCGCCTTTCTTACAGGGGCGAATCCATTCGTGCTGAAAGCAGAACGTCTACTAGCTATCGCTGACCTGATCCGCAAGTATGTCCCTACTGTCCAGACCATAGGCTGCTTTGCTCGTGTGACGGACATTACGCTGAAGCCAGACAGTGAATTGAGCGCACTGGCCCAGGCTGGATATGATGGCTTGACTATCGGCATGGAAACTGGTGACGATGAAGCCTTGCACTTTATGAATAAGGGCTACACTTCTGCTGATATTGTGGAGCAGTGCAGCAGACTGGATAAGGTTGGTATTAGCTATAATTTCTTCTATCTGGTCAGTATTTCAGGCGCAAGCCGTGGCGAAATTGGCGCGAAAGCTACTGCTGCCGTATGTAATCAGCTCCACCCACAGCTTATTGGTGCCAATATGCTGACGATCTACCCGGATTCCGAACTTTACCAGGAAATCCAGCGTGGCAACTGGCAGGAGGAAAGCGAGGTTGAGAAGTACCGTGAAATCCGTGTGCTGATAGAGAATTTGGAAATTCCCACACAGTTTGCAGCTCTTGGAGCCTCCAACGCATTCCAGCTCCACGGTTCTCTGCCAAAGGATAAGAATGCGCTGACTGCCACGATTGACAAAATCATTGAGACTGTTGGCGAAGAAAAGCTGCGGGATTACCGCATGAATCTTCGCCACCTGTAAAGGAGGGATTCTCATGCATTTTACAGGAAGAACCTGGCGGCCACCGTATGAGTCACAGTCTGTCATTTTACAGGCCACTTCCGGCTGCACCCATAACCAATGCACCTTTTGCAGTCTTTACAAAGACGAGAAATTCCGTATGTCTCCCATGGATGAATTTGAGGAAGATCTGGCGGAAATCAAAAGCTACCAGCCCAATGCTCGACGCATTTTCTTGACAGGCGCAAACCCTTTCTCCATGAGTTATGAGAACCTTAAGCTGCGCGCCCTCACCGTCCGTGAATACCTTATCAAATGCCAGTCTATCGCCATGTTTGCCAGTATCCGGGACATCAGGAACAAAGAGGTCTGGCAGCTCAAAAAGCTCCGGGCCATGGGTATCAATGGCCTGAGTATTGGTACAGAAAGCGGCGATGACGCCACCCTTGCGCTGGCAAATAAGGGCTATACGTCCGCTGATATTTTAGAGCAATGCCGCAAGCTGGATGAAGCCGGTATCGAATACTACTTTGTCTACATGACCGGACTGGCTGGGAAGGGAAATGGGCAGCGCAACGCCATCAACTCCGCAAAGATTTTCAGCCAGCTTAATCCCTATTTTATCTCAGTGAATTCTTTGACTCTCTTCCCCGACACACAATTATACCAAATGGCAAAGCAGAGCATATTCACACCTGCTGATGAAAAAGAGCGCATTGAAGAACTGCAAACTCTGATAGAAAATTTGCATATCCGTACCCATCTCTTTGCCAACTCGGTGTCTAACTATTTTCCGTTTGTGGCTCGACTGCCATATGAACGAGATAAGGTCATCGGTGAGTTGCAGGATATTCTCAACAGTACCGATGAAGATGAGATGTTGGAGTATCGGCAAAATTTGGGGTCGCTTTGATAAAGCACACTTTCCGCCAAGAGAAGACTATACGCTCTCGATGGAAGGTGGTACCTGTCATGATGGAAGGTGTAGTGAACCTACCAATATAAAAGGTACACTACAGAGAAGAAAGATGTTCCTTCAAAGCGGCGATCCACCCCTCCAGTGCCTGGGCCAGTACCATCTGCTGCCGCAGCACAGCCATTCCGGTCTCCGGGACTTCAAGCGCATCCTCCTTCTGGCGGTAATTCTCATTCAAATTTTTAGTAAGTTCGTTAATGTTTTTCTCTATCTCTGCAATGCAAGTCACCTGTGTTTCTGGCGGCAGGCTATCCAGATTTACGATCACAGCGTTAAAATCCAAGAACAAGCGGATCGGCTGTGCGGAAATGTCCATCATCAGCCGTTCAAACTCCTGCTCACCTTTTTCAGTCAGAGTGTAGACAGCTTTCTCCGGCATCTTCCCCTCTTTCACGATCTCAGCCGTTATAAGTCCTTTTTCCTCTAACTGGAGTGCCTTTTTATAAATCGACTGGGTGCTGATTTTTACCCACTTCGATATGTTCCGATACTCCACCAGCTTTTGAATATCATACGCACCCATCGGGCCTTTTTTCAGCATCCCTAAGACAATCAGATCGATCGTAGCCATTGCCTGCCGCCTTTCTGCAAATCAAATTCACCATTATGCAATTATGATACTCTATTTTAGAGCAGGTGTCAAGAAAAGATTAGAGCGGGAATTGATATCTTGACAACTACTCTAAATTGTAGTATAATCCCTTTCGCGGCAACTACTCTAATTTCTATCACTCTCAAACTCACTGGTTGCCTGAAAGGAGTAAAACAATGAACGAACGCAACAAGAAAATGGAACTGCTGGGCAGCGCACCTATCCCTCAAGCGCTCCTGGCCTTGGGTATCCCCATCATGATTGGGATGCTCATCAACGCCCTATACAACCTGGTAGACGCCTACTTTGTAGGTGGGTTGGGCGAAAGCCAGATGGGTGCGATTTCTATCGTGTTCCCCCTGGGACAGGTGGTGGTAGGACTTGGCCTGATGTTTGGCAACGGCGCAGCCTCATACCTCTCCCGCCTGCTGGGGAGTGGAGCCAAAGACACCGCCAATAAAGTCGCCAGCACCGCCCTGTATAGCAGCGTTTTTATCGGGGCCGTTGTTATCATCGGAGCAAGTATCTTCCTGGAACCGATCCTGACTATGTTGGGAGCTACCGACACCATCATGTCCTATGCTGTAACATACGCCCGGATTTATGTGCTATCCTCGATTTTCAATGTGTTCAACGTCACGATGAATAATATCGTGTCCAGCGAAGGGGCCGCGAAAACTACCATGTGCGCCCTACTCCTGGGGGCAGTCCTTAACATCGGTCTCGATCCTATGTTCATCTATGCTCTTGACATGGGAGTTGCCGGAGCAGCCATTGCCACAGCAATATCCCAATTTGTGTCCACACTGGTGTACTTGATCTATGTGTTCAGAAAGAAATCTGCCTTCACATTCAGTATCAGAGAATTTGCACCCACAAAACAGATGATGTCCGAGATCCTTAAAATCGGTGTCCCCACCCTGACCTTCCAACTCCTTACCAGCCTTTCCATTGCGCTCATCAATCGAGCCGCCAACGGTTACGGCGATGCGGTTATCGCCGGGATGGGGGCTGTCACGAGAGTCACCTCCATGGGGACGCTTGTGGTGTTCGGATTCCTAAAAGGGTTCCAGCCTATCGCTGGATTCAGCTACGGAGCAAAAAAGTTTGACCGGCTGAAAGAGGCAATCCGAACATCCACTATGTGGTCAACCGTTTTCTGTGTAGCTGTGGGATTGCTTATGGCAATTTTCTCTACGCAGATCATCTCGGCCTTTACAGATGGAAACACCGAAATGATTTCCGTAGGTGTAAAATCCTTAAGGGCCAATGGGCTGTCTTTTATCCTATTCGGATTCTACACAGTATACTCATCTCTTTTCCTGGCCCTGGGGAAAGGAAGTGCTGGATTTTTCCTGGGCGCTTGCAGGCAGGGAATCTGCTTTGTACCGGTCATCCTGCTGCTCCCCGCATTATGGGGATTAAATGGGATACTCTATGCACAGCCCATTGCGGATGCGATTTCTGCCATAATCACCGTGTTAATGGCTGCTCAACTCCATCGAGAACTGGCAAAATCTGCCGCAGCTATACAAACAAACGCACAATAAAAACCGCGCAAAAGCCAGCCGCTGAGCCGCAGAGCTGCGCAAAAAAGAAAGTGGGGATGTACACTTGCAAAAGAAACAGCAAAAATCGAGATGGATACATTGTCCTTCCTGTGGCGGTAAGACACGCAACAAAGTGTATGAGGATACTGTCCTTGTCAACTTCCCACTGTTCTGTCCAAAATGCAGAAAAGAAATACTGATTGATGTTGTACAATTCAAGATGATCGTTAAAAGATGAGCCGGTCGTATTATGCGGAGAGCCTGCGTCCTCTATTGAGGATACAGGCTCTTTTCCGTTCTACTCAATTTTGATAGCGGAGTTCGTTCGGATGGCTTTGATAATGGACTCAATGATGGGGGCCAATGAAAGCGCCTCCTCTTCACTACAGTCCTCCACCAAAAGCCGCATCCGGCGAAGGCCAGGGCTGTCCCGGAGAAGTTCGGGATAGAAAACTTCCCGTGAATCAATTTTGAGAGAACGGATCAAGGGATAAAGAACTTCTAGTTTTGGATTTCCCTTATAGTTCTCTATGTTCAGCACGGTCCGTACATCCACGTCGGCAGCCTCCGCAACCTGCCGCTGTGTGATTCCAAGTTCACCTCTGGCTCGTTTTACAGCATCTCCCAGTGGGCGTGTATATTCTGGCATTCTGCTTCACCTCAAGAGTATTTTACAATACACGCCGTTTCGACAAAATTCACGGAAGTTCCTCAATTCAGTGTATTGAAATACCTATCAGGAGTGAAATAGCCTTTATGACCCCTCTGCTGCTTGATACTGAGCGAACTGCAAAAGTGTATTTCAATGTTCAGAGATAGAGTGGTGTACTTCTGGAAATGTATCCCAATACACCTTACCAGAAAAAAGAAACCATTATTCTATTGGACCACCTGACAATTTAAGGTGCCGCGGTCCACCCCAATCAATCGTTTTGCAACCCAAAACAGATTGATTGGAGGAATAGATGGTGAAATATGCACCAAAGAAAGTGTTCGTATTGGAAAACGGAACGTACCTGGAACTCAGCTATGCTCAGTTCCACCAGCAGAAAGATACATACCAAGGCAGGCGTTTCCTGTTCCTGCACGGTATGCTTATGGAAGTGTCCGAGGATGCATATAAGGCGTTCTATAAGGACAAGCGCCGTCAGAAATATTTGAACGAGCGTTCAGATGACAACGGCGACTTCTCTTATGATATGCTCACGACAGATGAGTTCAACGGCGAGGATATCTTGGTAGATGAAGTAGCTGATACGGCAGGAGAGGCAGAAAGGAATCTCCTGCTGGACAAGCTGTGTACCGCCCTGGTTGAACTTACGGAAGAAGAACGCACACTGCTTGTGCAGTATTATTCTGAGAGAATGTCCGAGTGTGAATTGTCCGATATTTATGAGATTTCCCAGCAGGCCGTCAGCAAGCGAGTCCGTAAAATCCTTGCAAAGCTGAAAAATCTCATGAGAATTTAAAAAAGTTGGTTGTAGACCCCCTCACTTTTCGGCTTAGAAAGTGAGGGGTCTTTCTTATTCCCCTCCTTGCTCTTTGAAAACTGAAGATACAGCGCGCCTTTTACTTTCCTTCTGCCGCCGTGGGGAGCGGCAAGCTACATGAGCGGACGCCACTAGCTAACGCAATAGCGTTAGCTATACGCCTCCAGGCTCAGACGGCAGGATGCACACCTGCCGACGGCGATGACCGGCAGAAGGGATAATGATACTTGCGTCCAGTCCTAAAGCCGAGCGTGACCCGTCGCAGCAAAGGAGGGCGCCCCCCCAGAGATCCTGGGGGTGGTGAGATTCCAATGAGGCCGAGATGCGAAGCATCTCATAGGCATAGGCCGGAAGGTGCGTTCCCTTGTCCAGGGATGTTGAGAACAAATATGGACAAGCAAAACGATTGATACAAGGCGGTGGTCTGTTCTTTGGCTGCCGCCATTACTTACGGAAGGAAAACATGAAGAAAGTTAAGCGCGGCGAAATTTACTATGCCGACCTATCACCGGTTGTCGGCAGTGAGCAGGATGGTACCCGTCCTGTTCTCGTCATTCAGAACGACACTGGCAACAAATTTAGCCCCACCACTATCGTGGCAGCTATCACCAGCAAACCGGACAAGGCCAAGTTACCAACCCACGTTATTGTTCACGCGGATGGGCTTGCCACGGAGTCTGTTGTCCTGCTGGAGCAGATTCGAACGATTGATAAACGCAGGCTGATTCGGTATAGCGGCAGGCTCGATAAGACCGCCATGGGCCGGGTCGACCACGCCATCATCGTCAGCTTTGGAATCAAATATATGGAGGGGTTGCTTTGAACACTGACATCAACAATACAGCTTTCGTTTATAGCGTGAATATGCTCAGATTGCTGTTGAAAATGCAGCTCATCACGCAGGAAGAATACGAGCGCATTTTGCAGATAAGCGCTGCCCACTATGGCACCGAAAAAATATATGTCTGAAATGAAAACTCTGGCCGTTTGCGCTGGATGTATCTGAACTCTTGTGGTATTGTTGGTAGTGCCAAAAGGCATATTTCAAAGGAAAGGAGAGAGTCAAAATGACTGTAACAGACATTAGCCGGGAGCCTCAAAAGCCCACAATTATCCGGCTGGCGGCTTACTACCGGGTGTCCAGCAAGTCCGCCGACCAGCTACACTCTTTTGCCGCCCAGATTCGCTACTATAAGGATTATGAGCGTAAAAATCCACAATACAAGCTGGTGGATGTGTACGCCGATGAAGGACTGAGCGGCACGGATATGAAGAAACGCGACGAGCAGAACCGGTTGATCCGTGACTGCAAGCTGGGCAAAATCGACCGTATCATCACTAAGTCGGTGTCACGGTTCGCCCGGAACACCCAGGAACTGCTGGTGGCTCTGCGCAGCCTCAAAGAGATGGGCGTGAGCATCTACTTTGAGGAACAAGGCATTGACAGCGATAAAATGAACATGGAAATGCTGGTGACCTTCCCCGGTATGGCCGCCCAGCAGGAGAGCGTGAATATTTCCGACCACCTTCGAAGGAGTTATCAAATGCGTATGGAGTCCGGCGAGTTCAACTGCTGCGCTCCGGCGTATGGGTACGATTTAGTCGATGGCCAGCTTGTGGTCAAAGTGGACGAAGCCGCAGTGATACGCCGCATTTTTGACCTATACCTGCAAGGAACTGGCAAGCAAAATATTGCCAATATCCTCAATGCAGAGAGAGTTCCCCGCAGATATGCTCAAAAAAAGTGGTACCACTCCACAGTGAACTATGTGATAAACAACGAACGCTATATGGGCGATGCGCTCCTGCAAAAGAAGTTTACCACGGACACCCTGCCCTTCAGAAAGAAAAAGAATCGTGGTGAAAAGCCGCAGTTTTATGTGGAGAACAGCAACCCACCCATCGTCAGCCGAGAAGTCTATATGGCTGCACAAGAACTGCAAAAATTACGGAATATCAGCTATAAGTGCGCGGGTGGATATCCGCTGACGGGTATTCTCCGCTGTCCAGAGTGTGGCCGCTCGTTCCGTAGGCTGCTCCTGAACAGTACTGCCTACTGGCTATGCAGCGGCGGGGCTGCTGGGGCAACAGATTGCAAGAGCAGGCGTGTGCGAGAAAATGCTGTCTACGACACTTTTTGCTTGATGGTCGACAAGCTGTCTGCCCATCGGCAAGACCTACTCGTTACCCTTATCCACCAGCTAGAGATGATGCAGAATCGTGGCGGCGAAAGCCAGGAAAAGATACGGCAGATAGATAAGCAGATAGCCGACCTGAGTGCGCAAAATTTGGTAATCGCCCGGCTCCACACCAACGGCGTTCTCAATGCCACTGACTTCGCCGCTCAGTCCTCGGTGATAAGCAATAAGATCAACGCCCTGCGACTGGACCGCAAAAAGACCCTGGCAGAGGATAAGGACGATGAACTGATAGACACGCTGAAATCGCTGGATGATACCTTTGCAGAATATGTGTCAGGAGCATCGTTTGACCAACACCTCTTCGAGCAGATCGTCCAGAGTATCACGGTTGTGGACAATGCTCGACTGACCTTCCACCTCATTGGTGGGCTGGCCCTCACCGAGCAGATCCCGGAGAATGCGAGGTGTAGGACAGCATGAAAAAGAGAAACATCCTGTTCGGGTATCAGTACCAGGACGGCGTGATAGTCATCCATCCGCAGGAAGTTGCTGTAATAAAGCGTATTTTCAGCGAATATCAAAACGGTGTGTCTTTGCTGGACATCGCCAACCGACTGAACGATGAAGATGTGGAGTATCAGCCCGGCGTTACCGGCTGGAATAAATCCCGCATTATGCGCCTGATTGAGGATGAGCGGTATGCTGGTATGGGTGATTTTCCTGCCATCATTGAAAAAGAAACACATCATACTCTGTGTCAAATCAAGGCTGGAAAGAATACTCAATGCACCACTGACCGTAACGCTGAAATTTTCCATATCGGCGCACCGGTAATATGCCCGGCGTGCGGTTCTGAAATGAGC
This sequence comes from Acutalibacter muris, assembly GCF_002201475.1. Classification (NCBI taxonomy): domain Bacteria; kingdom Bacillati; phylum Bacillota; class Clostridia; order Eubacteriales; family Acutalibacteraceae; genus Acutalibacter; species Acutalibacter muris. The sequence goes on from NZ_CP021422.1 coordinate 3,043,161, forward strand.
CGCAGGCACGATAGCAGGTTCAAGAAGTGCCAGCAGCGATGGATATGCTCCAACGCGGACTGCCGCACAGTGATTCATAAAGCAGACGGCGACCTGCTCAATGATATAACTGTACTACTGAATCAGGCAATTGTCAATCCCGAAATGGTGCAAATTCCTGCCGAGATAGACTCCGGTTCCAGTGTGCTGCTTCGAAAAACAGAGAACGAAATTGCCCGGACATTGGATACCCTCGATAATGATAAAAACGTCCTGAGAAAGAAAATGCTGGAATGTGTTTCCATGAAATATGCAGACATTGACTCCGCTCCATATACAGCACATAGGTTGAAAGCGGCTTTTGCAAATGCAGAGCCGCTTTTAGCTTTTTCTCTGACACTTTTTAAAAGGACGGTTCAGACCATCCACCTCGAAAAGGATGGCACAGTGACCATCACTTTAATAAATAATCAGACCATCAGAAAGGATGAAAAATATGCAGCCGACAATGACCGCTCCGCAAAAAGTGGTTCGAAAAATTCCCGCCAAGATTGACATCGCTGAAGAGATCAAGCAAGCTCACCGGCAACTTCGGGTAGCCGCTTACTGCCGCGTTTCAACGGCCCAGGAGGAGCAACTGAACATCTATGACGTGCAGGTAAGGTACTACACCGAAAAGATACGCAGTGAGCCAAAATGGGCCTTTGTGGGCATCTTTGCGGACAGAGGACTTTCCGGCACCAGCACCAAAAAGCGAGACGAGTTCAACAAGATGATCAAGATGTGTCGGCGCGGCAAAATCGATATGATTATTACGAAATCCATCAGCCGGTTTGCCAGGAACACTGCTGATGTGTTAAAATATGTGCGTATGCTTAAGGAAATAGGTGTGGACATCTTCTTCGAGGAACAGAACATCCACAGCACCCAGCCTGGGGCCGAGTTTTATATCACTATTTACGGCTCCATCGCTCAGAGCGAGTCTGAGAATATCAGCGCCAACGTCATATGGGGCAAAAATCAGAGTGCTAAAGAGGGCAAGGTTCCGTTCCAGTACAAACGTTTCCTGGGTTATCGGCGCGGGCCAGACGGAAAGCCGGAAATCGATCCGGAGCAGGCCGAAGTGGTAAAACGAATTTATGAGCGGTTCCTGGCCGGGGACAGCATGACCACCATTGCGAATGACTTGACCGCTGACGGCATCCCAACCCCCACCGGCTCCGGCAAATGGGTGCCTGGGACAATACAGTCAATTATCTCAAATGAAAAATATGCTGGAAATGCGGTTCTCAACAAAACTTATGTAGTTGACTGTATCAGTAAAAAAGTCAGGCGCAACGACGGCAAGGCCCGGCCCATGTACTTTGTGGAGAACAATCACCCCGCCATCATCGACCCCGCCACCTTTGGTCGAGCGCAAGAGGAACTGGCACGGCGCACCGGTAAGCGTAAGGTTAAGCAAAAGGGTACGAAAACCGAGCAGGGCCGGTACTCCAGCAAGTATGCACTGACGGAACTACTTGTCTGTGGGGAATGCGGTACCCCATATCGCCGATGCACCTGGACGGTCAAGGGTGAAAAGAAACCGGTCTGGCGGTGCATCAACCGGCTGGATTTTGGCAAAAGATACTGCCACCATTCGCCCACAATGGAAGAAAGTGTGCTGCAGGAGGCTGTCATGGCGGCAATCATGCGCACAGCTAAACAGAGTGCCGATGTGCTGGGCACCTTGAAACTTCACATCGGCATGGGCCTGAAAAATGATAGTGGTGAGGACAACAGCTTGGATATCCAAATCAGGATAGCAGAAATCGATGCCCAGTTCAAGGCTATGCTGCAGGCCATAGCTACCGATACGGTTGAAGATTTTGATGAGCAGAGGGCTACAGCACTTATGTCTGAGAAAAACAGCTTGGAGCAACAGCTGGCTCAACTTGACAATGCCCAGCAGGAAAAGGAGAATGAAGAGTCCCGGCTGGACGAGATTTTTACTATCCTGGATGGGCTGGAAAACCACCCCATGGAATATGATGACAGACTGGTACGGCAGGTGCTGGAGTGTGTGGTAGTGGAGTCCAAAGAAAGAATTAAGGTGATTTTTGCGGGAGGGTTGGAGGTTGAACAGGCTATTGAAAAAGCGTGAGAGTTCGGATACGCACACAGATTTGACGAAAATATCTTTTTCGTATCCACCGCACAACCGTCAAGTATACGAACACCACGTCAAGAATCAGGTTGGCGGTGTATCGTAACGTGTTCGCCCTTATAGTCGAGATAGACGGCTATGAGGGCGAAACGCGTTTACAGACAAAACGCGCCACCTATAAGGACCTCCAGGCATGGGTCAAGGAGCGGTATGGCCTCCATGTCAGCAAGCTTGCCATATCCCAAACCAAGGAACTCTGGGCCTTGCCAAACGCAGACCCTCCTTTTCCCATTTCTCTCTTGCATTCCCGCCGCGAAAGTGCTACAATTAAGCTGACAAAATAAATCATTTTATGAAGGGAAATGGTACTACCCCATTAAAAATCCCTTCGCCTGATGGCTATTCTCTTAGCCCTCATCACTGTCCTGTCCGTCCTCCCTATGTCCGCGCTCGCGGCAAACTCCAGCTTCACCGATGTGCCTGAGAACGCCTGGTTCTACAAGCCCATCACCTACATGGCCGAAAACGGCTACATGTCCGGCACCAGCGGCAGTAAGTTCAGCCCCCACCAGACCACTACCCGCGCCATGTTCGTCACGGTCCTGGGCCGTATCGCGGGCGTCGACCAGAACCAGTACAAGAACACCTGCACCTTCCGCGACGTGAAGAAGGACTGGGCCGAGCCTTACATTGCCTGGGCCGCGGAGAACAAGCTTGTCAACGGCCTTGGCGACAACAAATTCGGCCCCAACAACTACGTCACCCGCGAGCAGGCCGCTCTTATTCTGTTCAACTATCTCAAGAGGGACTACACGCTGACGGTAAGCGACGAGTTTTTGAACAAGGCCCCTGACAAGGCCAGCATCAGCTCCTGGGCCCTCGAGGCTATGAAGTGGGCCACCGGCGCGGCCCTGATGCGCGGCGACGCAAACGGCACCCTGCGCCCCAGATACTCCGCCACCCGCGCCGAGATTGCTACTATTTTCAAGCGCTTTATCGAGATTAAAGACGACCTGGAGGCCAATAAGCCTGATGGACCCTTGGACTGTGACCATGTATGGGAGACGACGGAGACTAAGCGGGTTAACGTTTTTTCTGAAGATGTAGAAGATTGGGTTCTTGTGAAAGATATAAGGCCAATGTCAATCTGTAATGGTTGTGGTCTGGACATTTATCAGTGGTATGTGGATAATCGTGACAATTATACTCCACCGGAAACGGCCGATGCTTTTATCCGGGCTGCGTTCAAGAAATGCTGATATTCCGTAAGGACATACGGCCGCTATAACTGACAAAAAGGCAGCGCTTTCACACGCTGCCTTTTTGCCGTCTTCTTATCTTTTGACTATCACAGTATCAAAGCCTGATAGTTCCTCGACCTCTCTGCCGGTGAGCATATCCGTTTCGCCCTTAAAGCTCTCGGGCATAGCCTGGGGGGTCCCGGTCAGGTTGATGATGAACCAGTACTCCCTGCCGTCTATAACGCGCTTGTCTATCTCCAGCGGAGTTTCGTCCCGCACCAGCGGCTCCACCTTCAGCTCGTCCAGTATTCTTGCAAGCCCCTCGCTGTCCGGCTGGGTGCCCACATAGTAAACTGTTCCGCTGCCGAAGCTGTTCCTCGTTACCGCCGGCGTGCCCTTATAGAAGTCCTCGCCATAGGAGGCGACCACCTCCGCGCCCTCCAGGCGTATAAGGTCGCACAGAAGGCTGCATTTGCTCCGGGAGCCGTCCCCAAACACCAGGGTGTTGCTCTGTTCGGGGGCCAGAGCGTCTATCTCCTCGGCCCATATGCCGCACATTTTACGCAGGGGCCCGGGATAGCCGCCCAGGTGCACATTGTCGCTCTGGTCCACTATTCCGCTCATCATGCCCGTTACAAGGGTCCCACCGGCCTCCACAAAGCGCTCCAAGGCCTCCGCGACCCCCTCCTTGACCATATACAGCACCGGTGCGCAGATGACCTTATATCGGCTGAAATCGCCGTCTATGGGTATCATGTCCACGGGGAGGTGCCGCTCATAAAAATATCGGTAATACTGGTGTATCTGGTCCACGTATTTCAGGTCTATATTGGGCCCGCTGGTGTACTCAAGCGCCCAGTAGTTGTCCCAGTCAAAGATGATGCCCACCTCTGCCGGGTTTTTGGCCCCCAGCAGCTCGTCGCCAAGGCCCTTCAGCTCCGTTCCCAGCTGGGCGCACTCCTTGAATACCCTGGTGTCCCCGCTGCCGCTGTGGGCTATCACTGCCCCGTGGAACTTCTCGCAGGCCCCTTTGGAGCGTCTGAGCTGGAAGAACTGTATGGTGTCCGCCCCGTGGGCCACGGTCTGGTAGGACTGGGCCCGCATTTGGCCGGGTTTTTTCAAGGAGTTATAGGGCTGCCAGTTCTGCTGGCTGGGGGTCTGCTCCATAAGCATAAAGGGCGCATCCTTAAGGCCCCGCATAAGGTCGTGCTTCATGGCGGTGAGACTCCAGGGGGTATTATAGGCCGGGTAGTTGTCCCAGCTGACTATGTCCATTTCCTTGGCCCACTTGAAGTAGTCCAGGCCCTTATAGGTGCCCATCAGGTTGGTGGTAATGGGGGTCTCCTTGTCGTACTCCCTGATGGCGTCCCGCTCCATTTTGTAATTCTCCAGAAGGGAGTCGGAGAGGAACCTGTCATAGTCGATGGAGATGCCCGCGAAGGCGGTCTTGCGGGTGAAGCCGAAGCCCATGCCGTCGGAGAGGTCATTGGGGGCCACTATCTCGTCCCAGTCGTAGAAGGTGTGCCCCCAGAACTCCGTGTTCCAGGCGGCGTTCACCGCCTCCAGGGTGCCGTACTTCCTCCGCAGCCAAACCCGGAAAGCCTTTTCGCAGTTCTCGCAGTAGCAGCCGGTATTGTACTCGTTATTTATGTGCCAGCACACCACATGGGGGTTGCTGCCGTACCTTTTGGCCAGCTCCCCGGCAAGTTTTGCGGCGTACTTCTGCCATACAAGGCTGTTGGGGCAGTGGTTGTGCCGCTGGCCAAACTTATGCCTGCGGCCCTCAAAGTCCACCCGGGTCACCTCGGGATATTTCTTCGCCATCCAGGCGGGCATGGCTCCGGTGGCCGTGGCCAGCACGATGTCTATACCGTTCTCGCTGAGCAGGGCGATTATATCGTCCAGCTCCGAGAAGTCGTAGGTGTTCTCGTCTGGCTGCAGCTTCGCCCAGGAGAACACATTGACCGTGGCGGAGTTGATATCCGCCTTTTTAAACAGTTCCATGTCCTGGGCCCATATTTCCCGGGGCCACTGGTTCGGGTTGTAGTCGCCGCCGTACAGTATGCGGCTGAAGGGGGTTTTCATGGTAATTTCACCTTTCTATGGTTTTTTGGGTTAGTAATTGCAAAGCCCCCGCTTGCCCGTCAGGGCAGCGGGGGCCGTTTCAGCTTGATTTAAAATTCACACTGAAGGGGTATCTTACAGGTTGCCGTCCATATAGTCCTGGTACCACTGCAGCCAGTCGGCATACCGCAGGTCCTCCAGGCGCTTGCAGTAAGCCTCCCAGTCGGAGTCGCTGAAGCCGTCCATAACAGCCTGGGAGCGGAACTTCTTGACCTCGGCAAACAGGTCGGTGTCCAGGAAGCTGCGCTCGTCGGTGGCCTCGGGGGTCACGTAGATGGCGGGCAGCTGGTTCTCCTTCTTGACGAAGTCCTTGTTGACTTCCTTGACCATGTTGTCGCGCAGGGCGGCAGCAGGGCTCACGTCGCCGTCGTTCTTGGGAGTCTCGGCGATGGTCATCAGCGGAGGATCGTTAACGGTGCCGTAGGTATACTTCATGTGCTCGAAGGTGAACTCGGGATCGCCTTCGGGGACCAGGAAGTAGTAGACGCCGGGCTGATCCTCGTACTCGTCCCACAGTTTGCCCTTCTCGCCCAGAGCAACCGTCAGCTTGCTCTCGGTGTCGCGGGCCAGGTAGTCCCACAGCCTCAGAGCGGCCTCGGGATGCTCGCAGGTGTTGGTGATGACCCACTTGTTCTTCTGAACGGTGGAGCGGTCGATCTCGCCGTTGGCCACGGGCACGGTGTCCTCGTGGGCCTTCATGGTGGGCAGAACCACCCAGTCCTTCTCCTGCTCGGTGGAGAGGTACTCAAGGGCAGTCCAGCTATAGTAGGTGCCGACCTGATAGTTACGGACCTTGTTGGCGAAAACGTCGTTCTTCATGGAGAAGCCCTCCTGATCGATCAGGCCCTCGGTGTACAGGTCATGATAGAACTCCAGATACTCCCTGTACTCGGGGGTGTTAACAGCGCCCTGCACCTTGCCGTCGATAATGGTGTACATGGTGCTGGCGGCGTTGCCGGTGGCTCCGCCGTGGCCGATGCCGAACTGGCCCATGTCGTTGGTCAGGGACGCGCACCACATGTCCTCGCAGAAGCCGTAGGGGATCTCATCCTTCTCGCCGTTGCCGTTGGGGTCGCCGTCGCGGAAGGCTATCAGAACGTCCTTGTACTCCTCAAGGGTGGTGGGGATGTCCTTCTTCACCTTGTCCAGCCAAGTCTTGTTGATGATCTGGATGCCGTCGCCGGAGTTCTCGAAGAGAGCCTCATAGCGGCCCAGCATACCGTAGATGTGGCCGGAGGGGGTGGTGGCGATCTGCCGCCAGTCAACGGAGGTCAGTTCGTCATAGGTCTTCAGGCTGTTGGGGGCATAGGTCTCCAGCATATCCTCAAGGGGCACAAAGGAACCCTCGTTCTGCAGGATCTGTGTGTCGGAGAGAAGTGCCCAGAACACGTCGGGCATATTGCCGCCCGCCAGCAGCAGGGGCACCTGCTCGCCGGCAGTGCCTGCCGCCAGCTCCTGGAACTCCAGGGTCAGGCCGGTCTCCTCGGTGATGTTCTTAAAGGAAGCCTTCTCGTTGTAGCTCTGGGTGGTGTCCAGCATGTGGCGCTCCTTGCAGATCTTAAGGGTCACAGGCTCGGTCACGATGGGCAGCTCGGTGCCCGGGTTGGTGCTGTTTACCACCTCGCCGCTGGGCTCGCCGGCCTCGCTGGAGCTGTCGTCCGCCGCAGAGGAGTCGCCGCCAGAGCTCTCCTGGCTGCTGCTCTCAGGTGCGGAGCTGCTGTTGCCGCTGTCGCCGCAGGCGGCCATGATACCAACTATCATAGCCAGGCACAGCAGCAGTGCTAAAATTCTTTTCATGGTTTTCCTCCTTATGGGATTATGGAAATTTATATGGATTCTCCGGAAAATCCGGTTTATCCCTTGAGTGAACCGATCATAACGCCCTGTACGAAATACTTCTGGATGAAGGGGTACACGCAGATGATGGGCACGGTGGACACGACTATGGCTGAATACTTAATGACGCTGGCCATCTGCTGCAGCCTCTGAGCGGCCACGGGGTCGGTGCCGGTGTCTTGGGTGTTCATGTTTGCCACCAGCAGTATCTCACGCAGCACGTTCTGCAGCGGCAGCTTGCTGGTGTCCGACAGGAATATCATGGGCCAGAAGTAGCTGTTCCAGTAGCCTACGGCGATATACAGCGCGATGACGGCGATAATGGCCTTTGACAGCGGGAACACCATCTGGAAAACATAGCGTATGTTGGAGCAGCCGTCTATGGACGCCGCCTCCCAGAGGTCTCTGGGCAGGGAGCTGGCGCAGAAGGAGCGCACCAGAATGATGTTGTAGACCGTGATGCAGCTGACGATTATCATCAGGAACCTGGTGTTCATCAGCCCCAGGTTGTTTATCAGGATGTAGAAGGGTATCGTGCCGCCCTGGAAGTACATGGTGAATACGAAAGCCTTCATGATGAACCCGGTGCCGGGCAGGTCGTCTCTGCTGAGCACATATCCCGCCACCACCGTGCAGAAGGTGCCGATAACGGTGCCGCCCACGGTGTAGAGTATGGTGTTGCCATAGCCGGTCCAGATCTTTGTATTGGCGAACGTCCTCTCGTACCCCAGCCATGTAAGGCCCTTGGGGTAAAGCAGGATAGTGCCGTTATTGACGTACTGGGCGTCCGACAGGGAGGCCATCACCACAAACCACAGCGGGTACATGATGACTACCAGCAGCAGCAGCAGGATTACAAAGGTCACCGCATAGAAAACACGATCAAAAACGGGTTCCTTTATGACATTGGGATTCTTAGCCATTTTTCATTACCCCCCTCTTACCACAGGCCGGAGCCGAAGATCTTGTTGGACAGCTTGTTTGCGGCCACCAGGACGATGAAGTTTATCACGTTGTTCATAAGCCCTATGGCCGTGGAGAAGCTGAACTGGTTGTTGATAAGGCCAATCTTGTACACATACGTGGAGATGACCTCCGCAGTGTCTATGACAAGGTCGTTCTGCATAAGATAGACTTTTTCATAGCCTACGTTCATGATGTTGCCGCAGCTCATGATAAGCAGTATCACCATGGTGGGCATTATGGTGGGTATGTCTATATGCCATATCCTCTGAAGGATATTTGCCCCGTCTATAACCGCCGACTCGTGCAGCTCCGGGCTGACCCCGGAAAGGGCCGCGATGTAGATTATGGAGCTGTAGCCCATGCTCTGCCATATGCCCGACCACACGTACATATGGGGGAACAGGCTGGAAACGCCCATGAAGTAGACGGGCTCGCCCCCGAAGAACTTGATTATCGTGTTCACAAAGCCCGAAGTGGGGGAGAAGAACAGGTTCATCATGGCCACCAGAACAACGGTGGAGATGAAGTAGGGCATGTACGTAACGGTCTGCGCGAACTTCTTAAAGCGCAGGTTTTTTACATAGTTCAGGATTATCGCAAGGCAGATGGGGAAGGGGAACCCGGCGATAAGGCTGTATATGGACACCGTGAGGGTGTTCCTGACTATGTCCCAGCACCTTGGGGTGGAAAAGAACCTTATGAACCAGTCGAAGCCCACCCAGCGGCTGCCCCAGATACCTTCAGCGGGCCTGTAGTTCTTAAAGGCTATCACCAGGCCGTACAGAGGCCCGTACATGAACAGCGCTATAAATACCACGGCAGGTATCAGGAAGAAATAGAGCTGGTAATTCTGCTTTATGAGCTTGATACGGACCTTGCGCTTTTTCTGCTTGTCAGTCAGCTCCAGCGCCACCGCCGGTGCGGTGTTTTGTTTGGCAGCCATCGGGCAATCCCTCCTTATAACTGACACAGGCCCTAAAATGTGAACGGGATGTGTCTTATGACAAGGATTATAACACGCCCTCCAGGACTTGTCAAGTAAAAATTGCAAAAAATTACAAAAGTGTAGTCTTTTAGTTGTGCGGATTGCCCAGCCTCTCTCTGGGCTGCGCTCCTTCCCTTTCCGGAAGAGTTCACATTACCCCTCCTTGATAGGCAGCTTTCAGAAGGTAAACTTCTTGAGAGCCGCCTTTTCAAAGCTTATCTTTTAAAAACTCTTGCAATTCACGGCGAAATATATTAGAATAAGAGCATAAGAAACTGTCAAGAATATTCCGGGAGGTTTTTAACTATGGTAACGGCAGGCGATTTCAGAAACGGCGTGACCTTTGAGATGGACGGGAACGTGTACTCCATCATTGAGTTCCAGCACGTGAAGCCCGGCAAGGGCGCGGCCTTTGTGCGCACCAAGATACGCAACGTGATTTCCGGGGCGGTAACCGAGCGCACCTTTAACCCTAACGACAAGTACCCCACCGCTTTCATCGAGAGGAAGGACATGCAGTACCTCTACAGCGACGGGGACCTCTACTACTTCATGGACACGGAGACCTATGAGCAGGAGCCCATCAACGGCTCTGTGCTGACGGACAACTTCAAGTTTGTCAAGGAGAACATGGAGTGCAAGGTGCTCTCCTATAAGGGCAGCGTTTTCGGCGTGGAGCCCCCTAACTTCGTGGAGCTGGAGGTCACCAAGACCGAGCCCGGCGTGAAGGGCGACACGGCCACCAACACCTTAAAGCCCGCCACGGTAGAGACCGGGGCAGAGGTCCGTGTGCCCTTATTTATAAACGAGGGCGAGATGATAAGAATAGACACCCGCACCGGCGAGTACATGGAAAGAGCCTAACCCCGAAGGATAGGAAAAAAGTTTTGTCCACTTTTTCAAAAGTGGCAGGGTTTGGGGCAGAGCCCCAAGAAAGGAAAAATCATGAGTAATTCAGAACGCGCATCGTATATCCGCGGCCTTATGGACGGCATGGAGCTGGACCCGAACGCCAAGGAGACCAAAATATTTAACGCCATCATGGAGCTGCTCTCGGAGCTCTGCACCTCTGTGGACGAGCTTGAGGACGAGGTGGACGGCATCGCCGATCAGCTGGACGAGGTGGACGAGGACCTGGGGACCCTTGAGAGCGAGTATTACGGCATTGACAAGGACAGCTGCGGGTGCGGCGGCCATCATCACCAGGGGGGCTGCGGCTGCGGCCACCACCACGCCGAGTTCGAGGTTATCTGCCCCAGCTGCGGTGAGACCATCGGGCTCACCGAGGAGATGCTGGACGAGGACAGCATGGTCTGCCCCAACTGCGGCGAGACTCTGGAATTTGACTTCGACGAGGACGAGGAAGAGACCGAGCCCGAGGAGGAACCCGGGAAGGACATCGGGGAATAAGCCCACGAAAGGTTCACAGGCCCAGGCGGCGTTAACGCCTCCCGGGCCTGTTTCTTTATTCCTTTTTGCCTGTACGCTCAAGAAGCAGCTTCAGCCTGTCCTCCCCTTGTATGGCCCTGAGAGTGTCCTGGCGGCGCATTACCGCCAGTAAAAGGGTGAGTATTAGATTTACGCAGGTCACTATGGCCAGCAGCAGCTTTGGGCCGGTTCCCGGCTTTCCGCGCCCGGCCCCCCTCCGCTTTTTCATATGGGCTCCTCCTTATTGTCCATTCTCTTTTCTATCTCCGCCATGGCCTCCTTTTGACTAAGGCGTTCGTTCTCTATGTCCCTGTCGGAGAGCTCCCGGCCGCAGACGGCGGCATAGGGGCAATACTCACAGGCGCTGCGGTTCTTCATGTTGGGCTTTGCGGCGGCCTGCCCCCGGAGCAGCTCCCGGCCCATGGTGGCTATCAAGCGCCTGGAATACTCCAGTACCCTAATAAGCTCCCCCTCTGAGAGCACTGAGCTGTGGCTGTCCGGCGTGCCGTCCTTTTTCAGCGCCGCCGGTATGAACACCCCCTTGGCCCCCGCCTCCATTGCGGTTATTATCTCGCTGTCGGAGAGCACCAGGCCGCTCATGCGCAGCTGCCTGAGCTCCGCCTTCTCTATCTCCTCGGGGGCCGCGCCCCGCTGGGCGCTTACGTTGGGTTCCGCCGCCGGGACATAAAGTATGCCCGCCGGGAAACGCCGCCCGTCCTGTACCAGCGCCGCCAGGTATATCAGCATCTGCATATTGAGCCCATACAGCACGTCCCCAAGCCTAAAGTCCTTGCCCCCGGTCTTATAATCTATCACCCTCACATAGCTTCTCCCCCCGGGGTAGTGCAGGACGTCCACCCGGTCGATGGTGCCGCCCACGGTGACTACATCTCCGTCCCCGGTCTCCACCCTGAGGGTGGGCGCGTCCCGGCCCAGCTTCATCTCCGTGTGCTCCGGGACAAATTGGCTCTGGGCCAGCTCCAGCTCTAAGTGGCGTATGAGCTTATGGGCAGAGGCCCCCATGCGCCCCAGCCTGTACCGCTGGCGGCTTGAGAGCTGCTCCATGCCGCCCAGGTTCTCCCCGGCATACTCCTCTATCCGCCGGTCGATAAAATCCCGGAGTTCGTCCTCCGTCCAGCCCCCGCGCACCTCCCGGGGCTGTGAAAACACCTTTTCCAGCAGGTAGTGCATAAGGGTGCCGTATTGCAGCACGTCCACCTCCGCCGGGCGGCGCTCCCTGGCGTTCAGGCCGTAGCGGCAGAAGTATTTGAAGGGACAGCTATGGAAGGTCTCTATCTGGGTGGGCGAGAGAAAAATACGCTCGCCGTATACCCTCTTAGCCAAAGCCGGGTCCCGAAGCCGCTGGGGACGCTGCCCCGCCGCCCGCTCCAGGGCCTCCAGCCGCCCGGCCTGGCCCGGGTCCTCCCGGACAAACCTGCGCAGGGCCTCCGCCGCCGGGGTCCGCTCCCGCCAGCGGGCAGCCATCCGGGAGAAGGCCGCCTCCCGGGAATTCGCGAAGAAACTCTCCGGAAGCTCCTGCTCCGGCCGGAGGGTGGGGAACACCCCCCGCACCCCGACGATAAGCTCGCTGGGCTCCTTGTCCTCTCCCCCGGCGCTCATGGGCCAGGACAGTATAAGCCCTTCACTTGCAAGGCACGCCACGGAATATGCAAGGTAGCGTTCCTCAATGGCCCTCTGCTCCAGGGGGTCCCCCAGGGGCAGCCGAAGCTCTATCAGTTCCCGGCGCTCCGCGTCGGAAAACACCCCGGCAGCCTTGGGGTTCTGGGGGAAATCCCCCTGGGTGACCCCCATCAGGAACACCACCCGGGGCGCGGTCTGCCGCACCTGCTCGGCGGTGCCGAAGATCACCTGGTCGGCGGTCTCGGGGATATCGGACACGTCCTCCGCCGAGAGCACCTCCTTTAAAAGCCGGTAGTACCGCTCCCGGGTGGTCCTCCTGTCCCCCAAAATGCTGTGCAGCTGGTCCAGGGTCTCCATCAACAGGTCCCATACCCTGAGCTGCCGGGCGGCTATGGCGTCCTCCCCGGCAAGCTCTAACTGCCGGCAGTATTCCGGGAGCGTTTCCTCAAGTCCGAAGCTTATAAGCAGGTCATAGCAGGCCTGACTCATCTCTGCCCCGGAGCAGTCCGCAGTGGCGGCGGCAAAGGCCTCCAGTGGCGGGACAAGCCGGGCGCGCAGGGCGTTCAGCCGGGAAAGCTCCAACCCGTCCTCCTCTGTCATCTCCCAGCCAAAGCCCCTGGGGTGGCGCGCAAAGCTCTCCCTCCAGGCGGGGCCGGATAGCCTCCACAGGTAGGCATAGTTCTCAAGGTCCGAAATCTCCGCCGCCGTAAAGCCCGACACCCCGGTCTTTAAAAGCTCCAGCAGCTCCTCGGTGGCAAGCCCGCTCTGCACCGCCTCGAAGGCCCCCAGCAGGAACCGTGTAACCGGCTCCGCGTCCACCCGCACCGGCTGGGACATGAAGCAGGGGATATCCCGCTTTTTCAAGGCCACGTCCAGGCTGCCGTAATACTGCGAAGGATTGCGGCAGATGATGGTGATATCCTTATAGCGAAGCCCCTCCATTACCAGCCGCCGTATGCTTGCGGCTACGAACTCGCTCTCGTCGAACACGTCCCGGGCCCGGTACAGGGTCAGGCCCTCGTGGTCGGGGGAGGTCAGGACCTCCTCGGGGCAGAAGATCTGGGCCTCTAAAAGCTTCAGGTTCTCGTTGTGAAAGCGCGGGGACCTTATGAGGGTCACCGGGGGCAGAACCTCCACCCCCTGCTCCCCGGCTATGGCGGTAAGCTGGCGTCGGGTGCGGTCCACCAGGGCGAACAGACCCGCGTCCTCCTTTGAGAGCCCGTCGGTGCAGAGGGAGACCAGCACCCTGTCCGCCTGGGTCATGAGCCTTGAGAGCACCTTCAGTTCCTGCTGTGTAAACCCCTCGAAGGAGTCCACGGCAACGGTGCACCCGGAGAAGCTGTCCGCGCCCTCGAGGGCCTCATAGAGCCTCGTCAGGTCGTCCCGGCTGTCCAGGTAAGAGGCGGCCACCAGCGCGTCATAGGCGGCATAGACAGCCGAGAGCTCCCGGAGCTTTTGGGCGAGCCCCCGACTTTTAAGGCCCATGGCCGCGCCGGTCAGGTCCTCCGGGGTGATGCCGCACATTTTCAGCTCGTCCACGGCGGTGAGCATAAGCTCCGTCATGCGCCCGGATTTGACAGCGCTTCTGTACACCTCCAGCCCCTCCTCGCAGGCGGCCAGGGCCGAGGACATGAGTATGCGCCGGCCCCCGTCGGTGAGCCTGTGGCCCGCAAGGCCCCCCAGCCGGTGGAACACGGACTCCGCCAGCCGGGTAAAGCTGTACACGCCGATGGCGCCCGCCCTCTGGGGCCCCGCCAGGCGCAGCATGGCCTTTTCGGTCTCGAAGGTAAACTGCTCCGGGACCAGCATTATACATTTCGAGTCTCCGGAGAGGGCGCGGTCCGCAAGGGCCCGCCGCAGGTATTCGGTTTTCCCGCTTCCGGCGCGGCCGAGTATGAACTGGAGCATGGGGCCTCCTAAGTAGCAGTATTTTTATAATAGCAGTAATGCTATTATACAACAGTTCATGCCCCAGGGGCAAGCCAATTTTTCAATTCTTCATAGAGCTCCGCCAGCTTGAAGCTCACCTGCAGGCCCTTGTCCCTTACAGCCTCCCGCTGCTCCGGGGGCAGCTCCGCCAGCACGTCCTCACCCTGGGCCGCGGGCAGGCATAGGGCCGGGAACACCACGCACCACCAGTTGTGGCCGGAGCCCTCTCCTATCACCACCCGCAGGGTCCTATACCTCCCGGCGGGCAGTGTAAAGCCCTCATACTCCCTGGTGTGGAAGAACTCGTCGGTGACGGTGACCGTGACCGCGTCTGTAAAACCATTTTCTTTTACAGCTCCCCGGGCCGCTTCGGTGATACCCTCCAGGTGGGTGCAGACAGCGGCGTTGGCCTCATACAGGCTGTCCGCCCCCTGGCACCAGCGGGCGGCCTCGTTAAGTACCGCGTCCCGGACCTTTAGCTTCAGGGACTGGTCGGCTTCGCTGTCGGAGTTTGCCACCACATGCAGGCGCAGTATGTTCTCCGGCAGCTGCTCGGCGGGTCCTGCGGCTGTGAGCCATGAAAGGGCGCAGGCTGTAGCCAGCGCGCAGAGGGCGGCTTTAAAAAGACGGTTTTGCTTCACGTTCATATTATCATACCTTTCGCCATATTCTGGGAAAAGTATGGGCATTTGAGGCGGCTTTTATGCGGGGCTGTTCAAAACCAAAATTTTGTGGTATAATATGAAAAATGCTTGATATGAGGGTGGAGTATGCTGGATATACTTATTGACGCGGTTATAGACTCACTAAAGACACTGCCCTTCCTCTTCGGCGCATACCTGCTCATAGAATTCCTGGAGCACAGGGCCGGCGACGGAATGGCCCGACTTTTGGCCCGGCTGGGGCCCCTGGGCCCTTTGGGCGGAGCGGCCCTGGGCTGCGTGCCCCAGTGCGGGTTCTCCGTGGCGGCGGCCAATTTCTACGCCGGGCGGCTCATCACACCGGGCACCCTTATCGCGGTGTTCCTGGCCACCTCAGACGAGGCCCTGCCCCTCCTGCTCTCAAGACCCGGGGCCGCGGGGAGCCTTTGGCCGCTGCTGGGGGTAAAGCTCTGCGCCGGGGCTGCAGCGGGAATCGCCGTGGACCTTGTGTACAGCCGGTTTCTAAAGCAGAAGCTCCGCGAGCCCTTCCAGGAGCTCTGCGAGGACTGCGGCTGTGAGGAGAAGGGCGTGTTCCGATCGGCGCTGGAGCATACGCTGAAAATATTCCTGTTCCTGCTGGCGGTAAACGTGGCGCTGGGCTGCGCCCTCGAGCTGGTGGGAGAGGAGAACATCTCCCGCCTGCTGCTGTCGGGAAGCGTCCTTCAGCCCCTGCTCTCAGGACTCCTCGGCTTTATCCCCAACTGCGCGGCCTCGGTGATACTTACCGAGCTGTACCTGGGGGGCTCCCTGTCCTTCGGGGCGGCGGTGGCCGGGCTCTGCACCGGGGCTGGGCTGGGGCTGCTGGTGCTGTTCCGGGTAAATAAAAACTGGCGGGAGAACCTGTGCATCACCGGTGTGCTATATGTGTCGGCGGTGGTAACCGGCACTCTCTGCCAGCTTATCCTTCCATAGAGAAAGCACCCATATGGGTGCTTTCTTTTTTTATATTCCAGCGCAGGGCTTGGCCAAAAATATCTTTCCCATCCCGACCATCTGCTCCATGGCCTCCCGGGCCCGCTGCTCCGTCTCGAAGATGCCGTACACGCTGGAACCGCTGCCGGTCATCATCGCGCCCAGGGCCCCAGCGTCCGTCATGGCCCTTTTCAGCGCCCTCACCGGCGCCATGCGGAGGGTTTCGTCGAAACGGTTGGCAAGGCTCCTGCCGATACGCTTGAGGCTCCCCACAGCCATGGCCTCCAGCATCCGGGGCGTGGCCTGGATGCTTGAGAGGGGGTACTGGTCCAGAAGGGCGTAGGCCCTGGGGGTGCTCATACCAGTGGGCGGTTTGCAGACCACCAGCCAGCATTCCGGCATGGGGGCTATAGGCTCCACCTGGGCGCCGGTCCCCGTGCACCTGGCCGCGCCCCCAATAACGCAGAAGGGCACGTCCGCGCCCACCTTAACCCCCAGCTCCATGAGCTTCTCCGCCGAAAGCTTTGTCTCATACATCTCGTTAAGGCCCCGAAGCACCGCCGCCGCGTCCGCGCTGCCGCCGCCCATGCCGGAGCGGCTTGGTATGTGCTTTTTTATAAATATATACACGCCCTCGTTTTGAAGGCCCCGGTCCTCAAGAAAGAACTTCGCCGCCCGAAAAGCGGTGTTCTTACTGTCTGTGGGAAGACTCTCCCTGTTGCACTGAAGGTGCACCCCAGGCTGGCGGCTGTGCTGTATCTCCAGCTCGTCCCAGACGGATATGGTCTGCATCACCGTGTCCAAAAGGTGATAGCCGTCCTCCCGTCTGCCGACCACGTCCAGGGTAAGGTTTATCTTACCGTAGGCATTTATTTTCATAATATCAACTCCTGGCCGAAGCCCCAAAAAGCTCTACAGCTCCTCAAGGAACGCCCGTATTCTTGACAGGGCCTCGGTGATATGCTTTACGGAATAGCAGTAGGATATACGCACAAAGCCCTCGCCGCAGGGCCCGAAGGCGCTGCCGGGCACAACGGCCACCTGCTTGCTGTATATGAGCCTCTCGCAGAACTCATCGGAGGTAAGGCCCGTGGACTTTACAGAGGGGAACACATAGAAGGCCCCCTTGGGCTCGAAGCATTTTAAGCCGATCTCGTTAAGGCCGTCCACGATAAGCCTTCTCCTCATGTCGTACTGGCCCCGCATATATGCCATATCGTCGTCGCCGTTTTTTAGGGCCTCTATGGCCGCGTACTGGCTGGTGGTGGGGGCGCTCATTATGGCGAACTGGTGCAGCTTTACCATCAGGGAGATTATCTCCCTTGGCCCCGCCGCGTACCCCAGGCGCCAGCCTGTCATGGAGTGGGCCTTTGAAAAGCCGTTGACCACAATGGTCCGCTCCATCATCCCCGGCAGTGAGGAAAAGCATATATGTCCCTCCTGGGTATAGGTCAGCGCCGCGTATATCTCGTCGGAGAGCACCAGAAGGTTGTGCTTTTCCACCACCCTGGCTATCTTCAGCAGCTCCTCCCGCTCCATCACAGCCCCGGTGGGGTTGTTGGGGTAGGGCATAATGAGGAGCTTTGTCCTCTCGGTTATATGGGCCTCCAGCTCCTTTGCCGTCAGCTTAAAGCCGTTCTCCGGCCCGGTCTCTATGGTCACCGGCACCCCCCCGGCCATCTGCGCGATGGGCACATAGCACACAAAGCTGGGCTCGGGTATCAGTACCTCGTCCCCTGGGGTTATAAGGCTTCTGACGCAGAGATCTATGGCCTCTGACCCGCCCACGGTTATGAGCACCTGGCTCTCGGGCTCATACTCCACGCCGTAGTGCCGGGAAAGAAAGCTCGAGACCTCCTGCCGCAGCTGTATAAAGCCCCTATTGGGCGTGTATCTTGTGCGACCCTTCTCAAGGGACTCTATGCCCGCCTCCCGTATGTGCCATGGGGTATGGAAGTCCGGCTCCCCCACTGAGAGGGATATCACGTCCTCCATCTCGTTGGCTATGTCGAAGAACCGGCGTATGCCCGAGGGCTTTATCTCTTTTATAGTGGGATTCACCAGCTTATCATAATCAATCACAAAGGTTGCTCCCTCTCTCGTCGATTTCCTCGTAGTCGCTGTTAAAGACCACGCCGCCGTCCTTGTACTTGGTCAGCACGAAGTGGGTGGCCGTGGACAGTACGCCGTCGATGGGGGCCAGCCGCTTCTGCACGAACATCGCCACGTCCTGCATACTGCGCCCGCCAACAGTGACCGCCAGGTCATAGCCCCCGGACATAAGGTATACGCTCTCCACCTCGGGGAAGTTCATTATCCGCCCGGCTATCTCGTCAAAGCCCGTGTCCTTCTGGGGCGACACCCGCAGCTCGATAAGGGCAGCGGCCTTCTGGGTCTCGGTGCGCTCCCAGTTCACAAGGGTGTGATAGCCCTTTATAACGCCTTCCCGCTCATACTGCTTTATGGCGCTCTCCACCGCGCCCTCCTCCTCGCCCAGCATCACGGAAAGCTGCTTGGGGGTAAGCTTCGCGTCCTCCTGCAAAAGCTCCAAAATCTGCTCCATTGCCATATTCACTCGCTCCTTTATTATTCCAGCGGCAGCATTACGGGCTCGTGCTGCCTGTATAGCGCAAACTCGGTAAAGCCTATCGCCCTTGCCTCTGCCATGGCCCGGTCTATGCCCCGGCCCAGATGCTCCATGCGGTGGGAGTCGGAGCCGAAGGTCAGAAGCCTGCCCCCCAGCTCATAGTACCGCCTAAGCAGCCCCGGCCCGGGCATGGTCTCCCCCAGCCCGTTAAAGAAGCTCGAACTGTTGACCTCAAGGGCCTTTTTGTGCTCCATAAGGCTTTTAAATACCCCGTCGATTTTTTCATAATGCCGCTCCAGGTCAACTATAACTCCCTGCTCCCCCTGGATGTACCGCAGGGGATATGTCAGGTGGCCCAGGCTGTCAAAGCCCCCCAGTTCTATCATCTCCAAAAGCTCGTCCCAATAGGTGTCCAGAAGTCCATCTATCTCCTCCCGGGGCTTCTCCCGGCAGTCCATATAGTAGAAGTCCTCTTTATCCCGAAGGTTGTGCAGGGACCCTATCACAAAATCGTATGGATATTTCTCCACGGCCTCCCTGGCCCCCTCCGGGTTCTGGGTGGCCTGGCCCAGCTCTATGCCTTTAAGAAAGACAAGCCCCTTTGGCACACTGAGCTTCTCCATCTCCGCCCAAGCAATGGCCTGCCGCTCCCTGTACTTCCCCTCATACTCGTTGCACTCGCAGTGGTCCGTGAGGGTATAGGCGTAAAGCCCCAGCTCCCGGGCCCGCTCCGCCATAGCCCCCGGGGAGTGCTCTCCGTCCGGGGAACAGTTGGAGTGGCTGTGGCAGTCGGAGGCGTATTTATGTTCCATAGCCATGCACCTCTTTTGCAAATTCGTGACGTACATTATAGCACATTTGGGTGGCGCAGGTCAAGGGCCGGGGGCCATTACTTCAGCTCCACAATGGTGACCCCGCTCTCCCCTTCGCCAAAAGCCCCGAGCCTGAAGCTCTTCACCCCCGGGCAGCGTCTCAGGTGCTTCTGCACTGCGGCCCGCAGTACCCCGGTGCCCTTGCCGTGGATGATGGTCACCTGGGCAAGGCCCATGCGGCCCACCCTGTCCAGGAAGCCGTCCACCTCCATAAGCGCCTCGTCGGCGTTCATACCCCGAAGGTCCAGGCTGGTGCCGGCCTCCGGCGCGGACACGTTCTTCGTCACCGTCCGGCCCCGTGGCCTATCCTTCTGCTTCTCCTCCAGCAGCCGCAGGTTTTTCACATCCACCCGGGTCTTGATTATCCCCGCCTGGACCAAAACCTGGCCGTCTCTGGGGGCCTCCAGCACCACGGCCTTTTTATCAAGGTCGAATATCAGCACATTGTCCCCGGTTCTAAGCTCCCTTGGCAGGGTATAATCCCCAACCTCGCGCCTGTGCACCGGGTCCGCCGAGGCCTCCATATCCCGCATACCGGAACGCAGCCGGGCCTTCTGCTCGGCTGAAAGGCTCTTATTCTTCTGCCGTCTCATTTCGTCCAGCTCGTTTAAGAGCGCGTCCGCCTGCCTGCGGGTCTTCGCCACGATGTCAGTAGCCTCCTTGCGGGCCTGTTCCAGCTCCCGCTTGGCCTGGACCCCGGCTTCGGCCTGTTTGGCTTCAGCCTCTCTGATGCTGTCCCGGGCTCTGGCCGCCGCCTTCTTCGCAAGCTCCAGCTCGTCCTGGAGTTTCCGCCGGTCCTCCTCAAGGCGGCCTATGACCTTCTCAAACTCGCTGCTCTCCCTTGAGACCAGCTCCCCGGCCCGGTCCACTATCCGCTCTTCTAAACCAAGCCGCTTTGATATGGCAAAGGCGTTGGACTTGCCCGGCACGCCGATAAGGAGCCGGTAGGTGGGCCTTAGGCTCTCCACATCGAACTCGCAGCAGCCGTTCTCCACCCCCGGTGTCTGCAAGGCGTAGGCCTTCAGCTCCGCGTAGTGGGTGGTGCAGGCAAGCTTCACTCCCTTGCCCCTCAGCTCCTCGATTATGGCCGCCGCCAGGGCCGCCCCCTCCACCGGGTCCGTGCCCGCGCCCAGCTCGTCCAGGAGCACCAGGCTTTTTTCGTCCGCCGCTTTAAGAATGCTTATGATATTTGTCATGTGGGCCGAGAAGGTGGACAGGCTCTGCTCAATGCTCTGCTCGTCCCCGATATCCGCCAGGATATGGTCAAAGACAGATACCTCGCTGCCCTCCCCGGCGGGTATCATCAGCCCGCACATGGCCATCAGCGACAAGAGCCCTACGGTCTTCAGGGCCACGGTCTTGCCGCCTGTATTGGGCCCGGTGATGATAAGGGTGTCGAAGCTTTTCCCAAGGCTTATATCCGTGGGCACCACCTTTTCCTTGTGTATTAAAGGGTGTCGGGCGGCGTGCAGCTCTGTCACGCCGTCCTCCCGCACAGTTGGCGTCACGGCCTTCATGCGGTAGGCGGTCTGGGCCTTGGCGAAGATGACGTTCAGCTCCACGGCGCACTTATAGCTGTGTATGATGCCGTCGGCAAACTCCCCCGCTTCTGCGGAAAGCTCCCGCAGTATGCGGTTTATTTCCTCCAGCTCCTCCGACTGCAATACGCGTATTTCGTTGTTAGCCTCCACCACGCTCATGGGCTCGATGAACACCGTGGCCCCGCTGGAGGAGGTGTCGTGCACAAGCCCGGGCACCTCTCCCCGGAACTCGGCCTTTACCGGTACCACGTACCTGCCGCCCCGCTGGGTTATGATGCTCTCCTGCAAGTGCTTCTGGTGAGCCGGGGAGCGCACCAGCTTGTCCAGCTGGTCCCGGGCCCGGGCCGAGGCGTTGCGTATTTTCCGGCGTATGGTGGCAAGGGCCGGGGAGGCCGCGTCGGCCATCTCCTCCTCGCTGACTATCGAGGTAAATATCTTCTCCTCAAGGTACTTGTTTGGGGTCAGCACCGAGAAGCGGTCCGAAAGGGCCGTCCTCATGCCCGCAGATTTATCGTGCCAGCTTTGTAGGGAGCGTATGGAGCGCAGCGTCCCCGCCACGTCCAGAAGCTCTCTCATGCCAAGGCTGCCCCCGGCCTGTGCCCGGCGCAGGGGGTTACTTACGTTCTTCAGATCCCTGAAGCTGGGCCCGCCGAACTTGGCCATCAGCACAAAGGCCGCGTCCGTCTCCTCCAGGAGCAGCCGGGCCTCTCCGGCGCTTTTCACCGGCTCTATAGAACGCACGGCCTCTGCCGCGTCGTCGCAGGTGGTCTCCGCCGCCACAAGGTCGAGTATCTTGTCGAGCTCTAAGGCTCTATAATTTTTATCCATAGTATTATCCTCAATTTATAGTGATATCTTTATATATGTAGTCTTCCAAAAGCGTATTGCTGTAGGTATCCACCCATAGGGGCCGAAGCCCCGCCCGGTGGGCCACCGACTGGGAGCCTATATTCGTCACCGACGCGCTGTAGAAGGGCGCCTGCCCCCGGGCCATCAGCTCCCTCGAGAGCCGCGCCACCAGCGCCGCCCCAAGGCCCTCTCCCCGGTGGGCGGGGTCCGTGTCCACGCCCATCTCCCACAGGCCCTCGTACTCCTCCCCGGCCCCGGCAAGGGCTATTATCCTGTCCCCGCTTTTGGCAAAGAACACTATGCCCGTGCCGGTATGGCCGTCTTCGTCAAAGGCCAGGGAGTTGGGAAAGCCCTCAAGCCCCGCAAGCTCATACACGCCGTCCCTCTCCAGCAGGCGGTAATCATAGCCACCGGGCAGTGGCAGATCAGGCACATGGTCCGGGACAAAGTGTATGGTCTGCCCGTAAACCAGGGGCAGCTCGAATATCTCGTCCCGGCTGCGGCCCTCTGTGAGCCTTCGCGCCCCGGGGAGCAGCTCCGGGGACGCGGAGACTATTACCCGCTCCCCGATGGCCGCAAGCTTCAAATAGGGCTGTCCGGCGCGGTCATTTTGCACGTAGAGCGTCCCGGAACCGGACAGTTCCTCCGGGAGGCACCCCAGCTCCGCCGCAAGATAGCGCCGGGCTCTGTCAAATATAATATGTCTGTTCATAAGTTTCTCCTAAGTTAAAAGGCTGTGGTAAAAATCCAGGGTCTTAAGCCGCCTTTGCAGGACGCTTATGGAATAGGCCTCGGCGGCCTCCGAGAGCTCCCGAAGGGGCGCGCCTTTAAGGGCGAAGGCAAAGGCCTTTTCCAGGGGCGAATAGATAATGTGCCGCATAGCGGTAAGGGCTGCGGGCGACAGGCCCAGGGCGGGGGTGTCCTTCTGAAGGTAGCACTTTTCACAGTAGAGTTCCCCCCTGGTGACCCGGAGGAACATGCGCTCCGACTCATAGGCCCCGCAGGCGGCGCAGGCCACCAGGTCCGGCATAAATCCGGACATAGAAAGCATACGGAGCTCTATAAGGGCCTTTAAAAGCTCCGGGGGACGGCTGCCCTCCGACAGGAAATGCAGGGTGTTTAGCACCAGCCGCAGATACTCCCCGGAGTCCGGCCCCTCGGGCACCAGCTCCTCTGTAAACTGGCAGAGGTACTGGGCAAGGGCCAGGGCCACTATATCCGAGCGCAGACCGAAAAAGGTCTCTATGGGTATGGCGGAGTTTATTATGTACCGCTCCCGGCCCCGGTAAAGGTCCAGGCGGGAGTAGCACAAAAGGCTTGTGGCGGCGTTTTTGCCGTCGGAGAGATTCTTGGCCCGGCGGGCAAAGGCCCTGATAACGCCCTGGTCCTCAGTGAGGACCGTGACCAGCCGGTCGCTCTCCCCCAGGGTCATCTCCCGAAGGATAAGCCCCCGGGTCTTCTGCTTCTTCTCTGCCACGGAGAACCTCCTCCCTATGATCTATGCTCCTTACCTGCACATAGCGCAGATAGTCCTCCACCCGGCCGGACCGGGCAAAGCAGTTCCAGGCTTGCGTCTCGTTCATTGGCGGCAGCCCCCCTGTCCAAATAAGTTTGCTACATTAGCATTATTTGCACCTAAGGGGCGGCTATGAGAGGAAAAAATATCTTTTATCGACACGGTACGACGGACTTTTTGAAGATTTTGTGCTTTAGAAAGGTTGGAATAGTAAACGCGCTTATTAACCGCGTTTACTATACACCTATTTTACATGGAATTCAGGTAATATGCAAGGGGTAAAAAATAAGAGCTCCCGGTCTCCCGGAAGCCCCATATTATCCGTCACTCCTCGTCCCTTCTGCGCCCGTCATACACCCGCTTGCCTATAAACAGCAGGCATACCCCCAGCATCACCGCCGCCTGTATCAGCCCCGCGCCCCGGGTGTTCAGCGCGCCGTTTTCTATGAGGGGCTCGTGGCCGATAAAGATGCTCGTGCCGATCAGCACCGCCAGCACCAGCCCGCATAGCCCCAGGAAAATATACAGCGAGTTCTGCCTGCGGCTGCGGGGTAAAATGTCCCGCAGGATAAACTCCACCAGCGCAAGCCCCATCCCGGCCCAGAATATGAGAATATTTCCCCACATTCCCTGGGCCCAGACTATCCCCTCGTCCCTCAAAAACCCGTCGATAAGCAGCAGGGCCATCATCAGTATCAGCGAATGCTTATACACGTCCCCTCTCAGCAGCAGCTGCCGCTCGTCCAGTCCGTCGTCTCCCATAAAGCATTTTTTCATTTTTGATGCTCTCCTTTCAAAATTACCGTTCGTCCTCCCCGGGCCAGAAAAGCTCGTTGAGGGTCACGCCCAGGGCGCGGCAGATGTCCACGCACAGCCGGACGGTGGGGTTGTAGTCCCCCTTTTCGATGGCCACCACGGTCTGCCTTGTCACGCCCACCCTGTCGGCCAGCTCCTGCTGGGTGAGCCCCTTGGCAGCCCTTGCGGCCTTCATCTTAAGGTTTTTGCCCAAGCCATCACCTCCATGCCCTTAGTGTACACTATTCATTCCAAAAAGTCAAGTATATATTACAAAAAGATTTTAATAATTTACATTACCCTGCAAAAAAAGGAGCCCGCAGAAGGCTCCCTTCATATTATTGAACTATTCCGTCGCCTGCCCGCCGCTTACCGGCAGCACGTACCTTTGCAGGCTCTGCTCATACTCCCTGGTAAACTCCGGGCTGCCAGAGCTCTTCAGCTGGTTCAGATACCCATGGTTCTCCAGCGCCGAGTCCTTCACCTGTATCACCGTCACCGCGATATTAGAGCAGTGGTCCGAAACCCTCTCATAGTTTGTCAGAAGGTCCGTCAGCACAAAGCCCAGCTCAATGGTGCACCGGCCCTCCTGCAAGCGCCGCACGTGCCTGTTTTTAAGCTCCAGCTTAAGGCTGTCCACCACCTGCTCCAGGGGCTCCACCCGGGCGGCAAGCCTTGTGTCCTCCCGCTCGAAGGAGTCCACCGTCAGGTTCAATATATCTATAATGGCCTGGGTTATGACCCCCAGCTCCTCCTGGGCCTTCTCGGAAAACTCCAGCCCCTTGTCGTCTATCTCCTGTGCCGCCCGCAGAATGTTCATGGCATGGTCCCCTATGCGCTCGAAGTCCCCTATGGCGTGCAGAAGCTCCGCAGCCTCGTTGCTGTCCGCCTGGGACAGATCCTTGCTGCTCAGCTTCACCAGGAACGTGCCCAGGGTATCCTCATAAAGGTCCAGCTGCTCCTCCTGTTCGGTTATCTCCCGGGCTATGCCGTCGTCATACTCCTTTGTAAGCCCTATGGCGCTGAGCATGGAGTCCCTGGCCGTATGGGCCATCTTCACAGCTAAAGCCCTGCACTCGCTTATGGCGAAGGCCGGGGAGAGCATAAGCCGCTCGTCCAGAAGGGTCTCCCGGACGTTGGTGTCCCGGACCGTCAGCTTCGCCAGGCCCTCCAGCTGCTTTGAGAAGGGCAGCAGCAGGGCCGTGGTGATAAAGTTGAACAGGCTGTGCACAAGGGCAATGCCCACGGCATTTATGGGCGAGTCCGTGAACTCGAACCGGAACAGCGAGTTCAGCGCGTAGAAGCCCAGAAGGCATATCACCGTGCCCAGCACGTTGAAGTAGATATGCACCGCCGTCACACGCTTGGCGTTCTTGTTGGCCCCGACGCTTGAGAGCAGAGAGGTAACGCAGGTGCCGATATTCTGGCCCATTATGATGGGTATGGCCATGCCGAAGGTGATGCTGCCGGTCATACTCAGGGACTGCAAAATGCCCACCGAGGCCGCCGAGCTCTGTATGACCCCGGTGACCACGGCCCCCAGCAGCACGCCCATAAGGGGGTTTTTGAACATGACCAGTATATCCTGGAATACGGGCATATCCGCCAGGGGGCTGACGGACTGGCTCATAAAGCTCATGCCGGTCATGAGTATGGAAAAGCCGATGAGCACATGGCCCGCGTCCCGCTTGCGCCCCTGCTTGCAGGTCATTATCAGCAGTATGCCCACAAGGGCCAGAAGGGGCGAAAAGGACTCAGGCTTGAGCATTTTAAGCCAGATATTGTCCCCCTCTATGCCCGCGGCGCTTAATATCCAGGCCGTAAGCGTGGTGCCGATATTTGAGCCCATTATGACCCCGATGGTCTGGGACAGCTCCATTATGCCGGAGTTCACAAGGCCCACCAGCATTACCGTCATGGCGGAGGAGGACTGTATGGCGATGGTTATCACCGCCCCCAGAGCCAGACCCTTCCACCGGTTTGAGGTCATTACCCTGAGCACCGACTCCAGCTTGCCGCCCACCATCTTCTCCAGAGCCGACGACAGCACGTTCATGCCGTACAAGAAGAAGGCCAGGCCCCCCAGCAGGGTGAAGACCGAAAAAATATCCATAGATTAACCCCTCACATTTTCCCCTTGATTCTCTGCAAGTCAGGGATATAATAGCATATACTCCGGGGACAAATCAATGGGTTTTGCAAAAATAGGGAAATAAAGCGGGAAAATATTAAAAGACAGGTAGAAAAATCCGGGAGGATATGCTATAGTAAACACGAGAGAAAGGGGGCGGGTCCAATGAACGAGAGCTTTGCCGCGGTGCTGGCGGCGGGGGGTGCCTCCTCCCGCATGGGAACGGGCCGCTCCAAGGTCCTTCTGGAACTTTCCGGCGAGCCGGTGCTTTTGAAAAGCCTGCGCGCCCTTTTGGAATGCGGCTATATCGAAGAAGTATGCATAGTCTGCCGGGAGGAGGACATGGAGGAGATATCCCGGCTGGCCCTCAGGCTAAACGCCGGCTCGGGCAAGGAGATATGCTTCGCCCCGGCGGGCAGGGACCGCCAGGAGTCGGTGTATAACGGCGTGCAGGCCCTTACGGAGGACTGCGGCTACCTTGTATTCCACGACGCGGCCCGGCCCTTTATAAGCCCGGAGCTGATAGCCGCCGTGTGCAAAGACGCACTGAGCTTCGGCGCGGCCACAGCTGCGGTGCCCTCAAAGGACACCTGCAAGCTCTCCGACGGCGGCGGCTTCGTGGACAGCACCCCGCCCCGGGACCGGCTCATGGCCGTGCAGACCCCCCAAGCCTTTAAAAAGGAGCTCTATCTGTATGCTCTCGAAAAGGCGCGGGTAAAGGGCCTGAGCTATACAGACGACTGCCAGCTCATAGAGGCGGCGGGGGGCCGGGTAAAGCTCACCCCCGGGGACTACAAAAATTTCAAGCTCACCACGCCCGAGGACCTTATACTGGCCCGGGCTCTGGCGGGAGACAGGAGAGAAGCTATGCGCATTGGAAGCGGCTATGACGTGCACAGGCTCGTGCCGGACAGGAGGTTGATACTCGGCGGCGTGGAGGTGCCCTATGAGCTGGGGCTTTTGGGCCACTCGGACGCGGACGTGCTGGCCCACGCCATCTCGGACGCGATACTGGGGGCGGCGGCCCTGGGGGACATCGGAAAGCTGTTCCCGGACAGCGACCCGGAGTATGAGGGGGCGGACAGCCTTAAGCTGCTGGAAAAGGTATGCGCCCGGGTCCGGCAGGCGGGTTTTGATATTGGGAACCTCGACAGCACCGTGATAGCCCAGCGGCCGAAGCTTGCGCCCTATATTGACCGTATGCGGGAGAACCTCGCCGCCGCCTGTGGGGTTGATGTAAGCCGGGTCAGCGTAAAGGCCACGACGGAGGAGGGCCTGGGCTTCACCGGCAGCGGAGAGGGGATAGCGGCCAGCGCGGTGTGCCTGCTGGAGGCCTTACTTAAATAATAACAAATAAATTAACGGATGAAGGAGCAAAAACCATGTATCAATTCAACCGCAAAGAGTACGAAGAAAGAATGAAGTGGTATCAGGAGGCCCGCTTCGGTATGTTCCTCCACTGGGGCATCTACGCCCTCCCCGCCCGGGGCGAATGGGTCAGGAGCCCCGAGGAAATGCCCGAGGAGGAGTACCTGCAGTATTTCGAGGAGTTTGACCCCGTGGACTACGACCCCAGGCAGTGGGCGAAGGCGGCCAAGGAGGCCGGCATGAAGTACGCCGTGCTCACCGCCAAGCATCACGATGGCTTCTGCCTTTTCGACAGCGCCCTGACGGACTTCAAGTCCACCAACACCAAATGCGGCCGGGACCTGGTGCGGGAGTACCTGGACGCTTTCAGGGCCGAGGGGCTGAAGGTGGGGCTGTACTACTCCCTGCTGGACTGGCACCACCCGGACTATCCCCACTACGGAGACCAGCACCACCCCATGAGAAATAACCCCAAGGAGAGCAACGAGGGCCGGGACTTTAATAAGTACCTTGAGTACCTGCACGGCCAGGTGCGGGAGCTGTGCACCAACTATGGCAGGCTGGACGTGCTGTGGTTCGACTTCTCCTATGGCGAAGGCGAGAGATGTATGCGCGGCGAGACCTGGAGGGCCCACGAGCTGGTGACCATGGTGCGCGGGCTTCAGCCCGGCATAATCATCGACAACCGCCTGGAGGTCAGCGGCGAGGGCTTCGGCTCCATGTACGAGGGGGACCCAAAGCCCTGGCACGGGGACTTTGTAAGCCCCGAGCAGATAATCCCGCCGGGCGGCCTGCTGGACAAGAACGGCAACGACCTCATCTGGGAGGCCTGCGTCACCATGAACAACAACTGGGGCTACTGCGCCCTTGACAATAACTTCAAGCCCGCCGGTATGCTCATAAAGAAGCTGGTGGAGTGCGTCTCAAAGGGCGGCAACCTGCTTCTGAACGTGGGGCCGGACGCAAAGGGCAACATCCCCGACCAGTCCCTGGAGATACTGGCCGGTATCGGCAGGTGGATGAAAAAGAACGGCGAGAGCATCTATGGGTGCGGCAAGGCCGGCATGGAGAAGCCGGAGGTGGGCAGGATAACACGGCGGGGCAATACCCTCTACTACCACCTGTTCGAGAACACCATCGGGGCCATGCCCTTGCAGGGGCTCTCCAAAGAGCAGGTGAAATCCGTGCGCTGGGTCCACTCCGGGGCGGAGATAAAGATAGCGAAGGGCTGGGTATATGACAACTACCCGGACATAGTCTTCGCGGACCTGGGCCCGGACCCGGTGCTGCCGGACCCGGTGGATACCGTCATAAGGGTGGAGCTTAAATAATGACGGAAAACTACTACAGACACATCATAAGCGTCCTGCCAAAATACGACCTGGAGGACTATCCCCCGGAGCTCTTCATGCGTTTTGCGGAGCACGGGGCCCTGCTCAGAAGGGACTGGCCCTGGTGCCGGGAGCTTTCAGAGGAGATGTTCCTCTCCTGGGTGCTCTGCCCCCGGGTGAACAACGAGGAGCTCTCCGACTGCCGGGAGCTGTTCTATAAGGAGCTGGCCCCAAGGGTAAAGGATTTAAGCCTGACAGAAGCGATACTCGAAGCAAACCGCTGGTGCGCCGAAAACGTTACCTACCGCTCCACGGACATACGCACGGCCTCGGCCCTGTCGGTATACGAGAGCGGCTGCGGCCGCTGCGGCGAGGAATCCATGTTCGCGGTAAACGCCCTGAGGAGCATCGGCGTCGCTGCCCGGCAGGTGTACGCCCCCTGGTGGTCTCACTGTGACGACAACCACGCCTGGGTGGAGGCCTACGACGGCAATAGCTGGCGCTTTCTGGGAGCCTGCGAGCCCGAGCCCCGGCCGGACCTGGGCTGGTTTCTCCCGGCGGCGGGCCGGGCCATGCTCTGCCACGCCAAGTGCTTTGTGGGCGATAACGAGGACTGGGAGCGGCTGCTGCCCGGGGAGGACCTGCGGGAGGTGGACCTGCGGGAGGGCGTGGCGTACATCAGCGTCACCCAAAGATATGCAAAGGTAAGGCCCTTTACGGTTCACATAACCGACGCAGCGGGCAACAGCCTGACAGGGGCTATCGTTGAGTATTACGTACTTAACGAGGGCCTTTTGAGGAAGATAGCCGAGCGCACTACTGACAGCGGGGGGAAAGCCGTTATGAGCCTTGGCCTTGGCAGCCTTTGGGTAACTGCCCGGCAGGGGAATATGTCCGCCGAGTTCCTTGTAAACACGGCGGAGACCGGCACCGTGGAGCTCTCTCTGCCCCAGAGGGACTCTGTTCCCGCCAGCTTCGACTTCCTCCCCCCCGAAGGCAGCAGTGTAAAGCCCCTTGCCTTATCAGAACCCGAAAGGCTCAAGCGGCAGAAGGCCCTAAACCGCGCGAAGGAGCTCTACGACAGCCACCACCCCGGCGGCGGCTCTGTGCCAAAGAAGCCCAGGCTATGGCCCTGGGAGCGTTTCCCGGCCGGGGAAGTGCCCGAGCTCTGGCAGGACGGCTCTGCCCACGATACAAGCGGCCCGGTGGGAAAGCTCACCCTGTGCCGTGGCCAGGGCAAGGGCGCGGTGGGGCTCATGCGCTGGAAGGAGGGCTGGTGGGCCGTCACAATGCCCCCCGGCACTGAAGCCGAACTGCCTGCGGGAAAATACCGGCTCATCACCTCCGTCCGCCTGCCAAGCGGAGCCCAGCTGGGAAGGCTTACGGATTTCACCCTGGCCCCTGACGAGCCCACAGAGCTGGCCGTGAGTTTCCGCAAGGCCAGTCCCAACGACCTGCTGCAAAAGCTCCCCCTGCCCGACCCGGGCTTCAGCTTCCGGGGCCCCGCGCTCCTGTGCTGGATAGACCCGGGGGCCGAGCCCACAGAGCACCTTTTAAACGAGCTGAAAGCTTTTGGAGAATTTCCCTGTCCTATACACTTTATCTGCCGCCAGCCAAAGGCGGCTTTCGGCCCCGGCATAACCCCCCACCCCTGGGAGGAATACGCCGCCGAGACCATGGCCCGGCGGCTGTTCCAGGAGCCGGGCCATCTGCCCCTGGCCGTGCTGGCTGATAAGGAGGGCTGTGCCCGCTTCGTCAGCGCTGGGTACAACGTGGGCCTTATTGAACTTGCCGCGGAGCTGTGCGGCCTTATCAAATAACCGAAGGAAAGGTATTTCATATGCAGAACGATACCCTGAACGTACTTAAGACCCGCCGGAGCGTCCGAAAATACAAGCCGGACCAGGTGGACCCCGAAACCCTTGACGCCATTTTAGAGGCCGGCACCTACGCCCCCAGCGGCATGGGCAAGCAGCCCTCGGTAATAGTGGCCGTGCAGAGCCCCGAGGACCGCAAGGCCGTCATGGAACTCAACAAAAAGGCCCGGGGCGGCAGCGGCGACCCCTACTACGGCGCGCCCACCATCGTGCTGGTGCTGGCGGACAGCAATATCACCGGCACCTTTGTGGAGGACGGCTCCTGCGTGCTCAACACCATGATGGCGGCGGCCCACTCCCTGGGGGTCAGCTCCTGCTGGATACACGGCGAGCACCTGATGTTCGACCTGCCCGAGGGCAAGGCCCTGCTGAAAAAATGGGGCCTTCCCGAGGACCTGCGGGGCGTGGGCTCCCTGGCCCTGGGCTACGCGGAGGGCCAGCCTCCCCAGCCGAAGCCCCGAAAAGAGGGCTATATAAAAATTGTATAAATCATGAACTGACGGTAAATTTCCGGGCCGCGGGAGAGATATTCGCTCCTGCGGCTTGTTTTTTTCCGCAAAAGCCGTTATAATAAGAGCAAACTGGAAAATTCCGGCCTTTTGGCTGAGTTGATAGAAAGGCGTGGTCATATGAAAAAAAGCCGGAGACTACAAGCGGGACTGCTGGGCGCGGCCCTGGCGGCGCTCCTGACCCTTGGGGGCTGCGGCCAGACGGAGCCCGTGGCGGCGGACGAGCCCCTGCTGCCAAAGAACGACGGTCGGCCCGCAAAGCTGACTGTAGCAATAGAGTCGCCCGAGGACATAGCCCTTATCAACACAAATGGGGCATTGGAGCGGGTGATGAAGGAGATAATCGCAAAATATCAGGCCGACTTCCCCGACACCGAGATAGAGCTCGTATACGACGCCCGGGGCGAGAAAATAGCCGCCGGGGGCGGGAACGCGCCGGATATCGAGCTGTTCACAGGCCAGGACCCCTATTATAAGCACAAGGAGCAGCTCCCCCGGAACACGGACTGGCTCCTGGACCTGACCCCCTACGAGGAGGCCTGGACCGACGAGGGCACCGTGTCGAACCCCGCAAGCCTTATAATGCGCTTTATGGGCGGGGACAATATCTACGCCCTCCCCTTTAGCTACGACCAGATAATGCTCTACTACCGCTGGGACTGGTTCCACGAGTACAATCTGGACTACAACGAGGAGGAGAAAGCGTCGGTAAACGTTTGGAACCGTTTTCTCGTGGCCGGGGAGAAGCTTGGTGACAAAGGGCGGCTGGCCATAGACAAGACCGTAAAGCCCTATCTCTTCGACGCCCTGCTCTGGAGCTGGGTGGGCCAGCGGCGCGTTGCCGACCCGGCCTTCGGGTACTACCAGCCCGATGGCAGCACCATCTTCACCCTGGAATCCGCCCAAAACGCCGCGGAGACCTACGAGCAGGTGCTGAAGCTGGATATGGGGGCGGAGGACCCCATAGGGGCCTTTATAGACGGCGAAGCCGGGATGTACCTGGGCACAGGCATGGATATGGTAAGGCTCAGCAAGGAGATGCCCGGAAAGGTGAACGAGGACTGGTACGCCGTGGGCCTGCCAAAGGGTATCGGCGGCAAGACAGCCCCCCTGCTGGGCTGGTCGGCCTGGGGGGTGAACAAGGACAGCCCGGAGCCGGAAAAGGCCGTGCATTTCCTCTGGTATATGACAAACGCGGATAATAACACCCATATGTATATGGAGCTCAAGGACTATGGCGTAAAGCCCCTCTACCGGGAGATAGAGGCCTATGAGCCCTCCCTGCTGGAGGGCGGCTGGTACGGCGAAACCGACCTTTTGAACACCCCCAGCTACCGTTACGCCAGCGCCCCGGTGGTCTTTGAGGAAAGCACCGGCGTAAATAACCCGGTCTTCTCCTCCCTTCTCAGCGGCCTTGAGAGCGGGGACGTCACAGCCGGAGAAATGCTGGTGGGGCTTGACAAGGAGTACGCAAGGCTTCTTGAGGAATACACCGCCGGGGGCGGCAAGCTGCCCTGGCAGACAGATAATACGGAGGGAAACCCATGAACGTAAAGCTTTTAGCTTATACGCCCGACCCCGAGCGCACCGTGGCCTGCGCCGCCAAGCTCTGCTACGCCGCCGCGGACATAGACACGGTGATGGAGGGCCTTACAGAGGAAAAGACCAGTTCCTTTATCAATATGCTCTCCGAACTGGGCCACGAGAGCCCCGTCGAGCACGCCAGCTTCACCTTCGGCATAGAGGGGGTGTCCCGGTCCCTGCTGGCACAGCTGACGCGCCACCGGCTGGCCTCCTACAGCGTCCAGAGCCAGCGGTATGTAAAGGAGTCCGCCTTTGAGTTTGTCCTGCCCCCGGAGATAGAAGCCATGCCCGAGACAAAGCGGGAGTTTTTATTAGCCATGGAGGAGGACCAGCGGCACTACGAGCGGCTGGCGGAGCTCTTGCAGCGAAAGCACGAAACCGAATTTTTAGCCCAGGGCCTGAGTGAAAAGGAAGCAAAGCGGAAAGCCGAGAAGAAGGCCATCGAGGACGCCCGCTTCGTCCTGCCCAACGCCTGCGCCACAAAGCTTATCTGCACCATGAACGCCCGGTCGCTCATGAACTTCTTCACCCACCGCTGCTGCAACAGGGCCCAGTGGGAGATACGGGCCCTTGCCGACGAAATGCTGCGACAGGTGAAGGCCGTGGCTCCGGACCTGTTCAAAAAGGCCGGCCCCCCCTGCCTAAGGGGCTCCTGCCCCGAGGGGAAAATGAGCTGCGGCAAAGCCAATGAAGTCCGGGAGCGTTTTGGCAAGATGGGGGCCGGAAAATGAAGGTCGGCGTGATACAGGCCTCCTCCCAGCGGGAGAAGAACCCCCTGATATACGACTGCACTAAAAAGGCCGCCGAACCCCACGGCCATACGGTGATAAACTTCGGGGTATTCCCGGAGGAGACAGAGAACTGGTCCTATGTGGAGACCGCCTTTCTATCAAGTCTCCTGCTCTCAAGCGGAGCGGTGGACTTCATAGTCACCGGCTGCTCCTCGGGCCAGGGGATGATGCTTGCCTGCAACAGTCTGCCCGGGGTCCTCTGCGGCTACCTGCCCACTCCCCAGGACGCGTTTCTGTTCGGCCGGATAAACGGCGGCAACGCGGCTTCACTGCCCCTGGGCCTGGGCTTCGGCTGGTGTGGGGAGATAAACCTACAGTGCACCCTTGAGAAGCTCTTTGACGGAGACTTCGGCGTGGGCTGGCCCCCGTCAGAGTCCGAACGCAAGCGCCGGGACACGGAGCTTTTAAAGGCGCTGAATACCGCCGGGAAAAGGCCACTGTCTGAAGGTCTGAAGCTGTACCCCGGAGAGCTTATAGAGAAAGCCAAAAGCCGGGAAAAGGTCATGGAATATATCAGGGAATTTGGAAAGGAGCCGGTCATATGGGCTTGATAGTTCTCGAGGGCCTGGACGGCAGCGGCAAGAGCACCCAGCTGCCCCTTTTGGAACAGGAGCTCCGGCGGCGGGGCCCGGTGCGCACGGTGTCCTTCCCCGACTACTCCTCCCCCTCCTCGGCCCTGGTGAAGATGTACCTTGGCGGCGAGTTCGGGGATAAGCCCGGGGACGTTAACGCCTACGCCGCCGGGGCGTTTTACGCCGTGGACCGCTACGCCAGCTTCAAAAAGGACTGGCAGCGGGACTATGAGAGCGGAGTGACGATACTTGCCGGGAGATATACCACCTCCAACATGATATACCAGATGGAGAAGCTGCCCCGGTCCCAGTGGGAGGGCTACATCTCCTGGGCAGAGGACTTTGAATATGAAAGGCTGGGTCTCCCCCGGCCCCAGCGGGTCATCTTTCTGGATATGCCCCTTGACGCGGCCCAGAAGCTGCTCTCAAAAAGGTACGGGGGACACGACGAGAAAAAGGACCTGCACGAGCGGGACCTGCGCTACCTCGAGAGCTGCGCCCAGTGCGCCAGATTCGCGGCAGAGAAGCTGGGCTGGCGGGCCATAGGGTGCGCAAGAGGGGCCAAACCCCTGAGTATAGAGGAGATACACCGCCGGGTGGTCTCCGCCCTTGATTAAAATATTAGGAAGGAGCAATATTTATGGTATACGTACTTTTAGCGGAGGGCTTCGAGCTGGTGGAGGCCATGGCCCCGGTGGACGTACTGCGTCGGGCGAAGGTGGAGGTCGAAACGGTGGGGGTCACCGGCAAAACGGTAAGCTCCTCCAACGGCGTGCCCATAACAGCCGACCTTGAGATATCGGAGACCACGGCTGACGGTCTGGACTGCGTTATCCTGCCCGGGGGGCTCCCGGGGACCCTGAACCTGGAAAAGTCCCCAAAAGTCCAGGAGCTCATAGATTTCTGCGCACGGGAGGGGAAACTCCTTGGAGCTATCTGCGCCGCGCCCTCCATACTGGCCCATAAGGGGCTCCTGAAGGGCCGGGAGGCCACCGCCTTCCCAAGTTTCCAGAAGGACGTCACAGAGGGCGGCGGAGAGCTCTCCGATAGCTTCGTAGTCCGGGACGGCCAGTTCATCACCGCCCGGGGCATGGGCGTGTCCACCCGGTTCGGGCTGGCCCTGGCGGCGGCGCTCACCACCCCGGAGACCGCCGCGGAGATACAGGCGGGCATACAGTTCGCCTAAGAAGGGGAGGTAACTAAGCTATGAACCAAAGACCACAGCAGCCGCAGCACAGAGGAGAGCCCCAGCGCGCGCCCCAACGCAGCAGCGCGGGCCCCCAGCAGGGCGGCCCACGCCCCGGAAACTTCCAGGTGAATATCGACCAGCGGGACCTGATGACCGGCCCCATAGAACAGCCCCGTGGAAGAAGACAGCCCGACTTGTATTCCGAGCCACCCTCCATGAAAAAGGCCCAGCTCACCGACAAGGAGCTGCGGGCGGAGAAGCGGGCCCATAAAAAGCGCAACCGTGTGAAGGCCCGGAAGAACAAGCGCATCTTCAAGATAATGTGGCTTTGCATGGTGCTGCTCATATCCTTCACCTTCGCCAGCTACCTTATCGGCGGCTCCAACGATTTCTTAGGCGCGGGCCGGCCCGAGGGCAAGGCCGACGTGACCATACCCGAGGGGGAGCTTACCGAGGACCAGCTGGCCGAAATACTCCACCAGGCGGGGATAATCAGCAAGCCGGAGTTTTTCAGTCTCTACTGCAAGATAAAAAAGAACATCGACAGCTTCAGCCCGGGCACTAGGCTTCAGGTGGACACCAATATGGACTACGAGGCTATTATTACCGCCCTTAAGGGCGGCAACGAGAGCCGGGAGATAGTCACCGTGGCCTTCCCCGAGGGCAGCACCGTTCTACAGATGGCAAACCTTTTGGAGGAGAACGAGGTCTGCACGGCCCAGGAGTTTTTGACAGAGGTGAACTCCGGGGATTACTCGGAGTATAAGGAGATAGCCGCCCTGGGTTCGGACACCGGCAATAAATACTATAAGCTGGAGGGCTACCTCTTCCCCGACACCTATGACTTCTATAAAGGCGAGGACCTGGAGGACGTGATAGGCAAGTTTCTGTGGAACTTCCATCAAAAGCTCTCGGGCCGGCTCCAGGAGAAGGTGGACGCCTCGGGCATGACCCTTGACCAGGTGGTGACCCTTGCCAGCATCATCCAGGCTGAAGCCGCCGGCACCACGGATATGTTCAACGTATCCGCCGTTCTCCACAACCGCCTGAACTTCGGCGGGGACTACGGCATATACAACCTGGAATGCGACTCCACCTCCTTCTATCCCTATAAGAACCAGCAGGAGATGGACCAGATGGGCGGCACCCTCAGCCACGGGGCCTATGACACCTATCAGGTCAGCGGCCTGCCCGCCGGAGCCATATGCAACCCCGGCCTGGACGCCCTAAACGCCGCTTTGAAGCCCAACGATTCCGGAGACGCGGCAAGGTACCTGTACTTCTGCCACTCGGCCGAGGGCGAGGCTTTCTATGCCACCAACGCCGACGACCACGAGTACAACAAGCAGCTGGCGGGGCTGGAATGATGAGGAAATCTGAACACGAGTTCAGGCCCAAGCCTGAACTCTTATCCCCGGCCGGGGATATGGAACGCTTAGAAGCCGCGGTGCGCTACGGCGCGGACGCGGTGTACCTTGCTGGCAAGGACTACGGTATGCGCGCCGCTCCGGGCAACTTCACCCGGGAGGAGCTTAAAAGGGCCGTAGAGCTCTGCCATAATAATGGGGTGCGGGTGCACGTAACCTGCAACACCCTGCCCAGAAACCACGAGCTCCGGGAACTGCCGGGCTTTCTCTCCTACTGTGCCGAAATAGGTGTGGACGCGCTGATAATCTGCGACCTGGGGGTTTTGAGCCTTGCCAGGGAATACGCCCCAGGTGTGGACCTGCACGTGTCCACCCAGACCGGCATAGTGAACTACGCCGCCGCCAAAGCCTGCTACGACCTGGGGGCAAGGCGGGTGGTGCTGGCGAGAGAGGTACCCCTCTCCGAGATAAAGGAGATAAGGGAAAATATCCCGGACGACCTGGAGCTGGAGGCCTTCGTCCACGGCAGTATGTGCGTCTCCTTCTCCGGGCGCTGTCTGCTGTCCAACTACATGACCGGCCGGGACGCAAACCGGGGCCAGTGCGCCCAGCCCTGCCGGTGGGAGTATTTTCTCACGGAAAAGCAGCGGCCGGAGCGGCACTTCTCCATCGTGGAGCGGGGGGACGGCACATACATCATGAACTCCAACGACCTGTGCATGATAGAGCATATCCCGGAGATGCTCGACGCGGGCATTTGCAGTCTGAAGATAGAGGGCCGTGCGAAGTCCGCCTACTACGTGGCCTGCGTCACCGCCGCTTACCGGCGGGCCATAGATTTCTTCTATGAGCACCCGGGAGAAAAGCTGCCCCCGGAGATACTTTCGGAGACGGAAAAGATAAGCCATAGAACCTATTCCCCCGGCTTCTACTTCGGCGGCGAGCCAGGCCAGACCACGGACTGCAGCCATTATACCCGGAACTACCAGGTGGCGGCGGTCTGCGCGGGCAGGTCCGGGGAGTACGTGCTCCTTCGACAACGCAACAAATTCCTAAGGGGCGCCGCCGTGGACGTGCTCCAGCCCGGCGAGGCCTTCACCGCAACGCTCACGGAGATATACAATGAGGACTTTGAGCCCCTTGAGAGCGCGCCCCACGCGGAGATGCCGGTCTACTGGAGGACTACGCTGCCCCTTGAGGAGGGGGCGTATATACGAATAAGGAGGGAATAGGCTTTAAACCAGTGAAGATAAGTCACATTATTATCTTTTCGCATTTTAGGTCTGGATTTTTTCTTGGGCTTGGTATATAATCATAATGTTCACATTTGCGAAAAGAAAAGCTTGGGAAGGGGGGGGCCGTATGAAAGAAATTGCATATGTTCCTGTACAGAATGAGGACTTGGCGACCAAGCTCAAGCGTTATCGTTTACAGGTGGGCTTCACACAAAAAAATGTGGCGGAGATACTGAATGTTTCCCGGTCTACCTATACTTATTATGAGCTGGGCAAAACCAGCCCCGACCCCGCCACGCTGAACCGTATCGCCAGACTGTTTGGTTTATCGGTGGAGGAGTTTTTTGAAGATGAGATGTTCTCCCAGGCCGATATGCTTTATGACTCCGGGGCCAAGCGTGTTTCAAAAAAAGTTAAGGCCGACCCGGAGAAGATAGGCGATCTTACCACCAGCGAGAAGTCCATCGTCGCGTTCCTGCGCGACAAGAGGATCTCCCCCGACGACGCCCTTGACGTATTAAAGGAACGCTTCAGCTCCGAAACGAAATGGCACAGTTATTGATCCTCGTTCCCCTATTCAAATAATTCACCGCCCTGCGACAGAAAGCGACAACTTTTTCGCTGGCGGTACTGTATAATGTGATAGCCTTGAAAATCACAGGCTTCAAAAAGCTGACTACCGCGGGTTTCGCGGTTGCCATAAATATGCGCTTGTAGCTCAGTTGGATAGAGTATTAGACTCCGACGTTTCAGGCCGGTTTAGTTGAGATAGGCCGGAAAGCCCAGTGTTTTGTAGGGCTGGCGGGGTCTTGAGAGAGAAAAAATTTCGCCGTTGACTACTGTTTGACCACTATTTTTACAAGGTTGACTACCGCGGGTTTCGCGGTTCTCATAAATATGCGCTTGTAGCTCAGTTGGATAGAGTATCAGACTCCGACTCTGAGGGCCGCTGGTTCGAATCCAGTCAAGCGCGCCAATAGTAAAAAGCCCTCGGTTTTCCGGGGGCTTTTGAAGTATTAGTAATCATTTGGCAGAGAGGTTTTGAAATGATGTATCCATTTCTTACGCTGGATGACGGGACGGAGATTGTTCACTCGGAGATGCTGCCGGACAGCCGGGTGAAAGTTTATATGGAGCGGGCGGACGAAAAGCTGGGGTTCCTTCATGCAACTTGCTTTTTGCCGGGATATGAGTGGGAAGATGTTTTCGGATTTTCCGAGACAGAAATGGAGCGGCTGCAGGATGTGATACGTTCTACAGCCCATTTGATTTTGCAGTTCTCGCAAGAGGGAGGCTTTGACCATGCCGCGGGTCTTTAAGGTCGGCTCTTATTGGGTATACTTTTGGGCAAATGAGAGCGGCCCTTTGGAGCCGATCCACGTTCATATCTGTATGGGAGCGCCCCAGGCCGGTGCCACAAAAGTATGGATCACGCAGGCTGGAAAATGTTACCTGTGTAATAACAATTCCCGCATACCGTCAACCACCCTCAACAATATAATGAAAGTGATTGAAGCACGTAGTCAAGAGATTATTGATAAGTGGGTTGCGTTTTTTTGCCAGGTACGGTTTTATTGTTGATTTCTCCTACGGTTGATGGAGAAAGAATTATACTGATAAAGACAAGAACGAAGTGCTTTGAGCAGCTGGGCGGCATGGCGAATATCGCTATACCAAAAATCACATTTAGAAAAGGGTATCATATGAAGATTGATAAATTCTCATATCATCTTGGTGTGGCTGACTGTTTTTGCGAGATGGTTCGGGCAGGGGTAAAGCGCATAGCGCTGTCCCATCCCTGTGATTCTCAGGAGGAGCGGGATAGCTTTCTGCCGGAATTTGATAAGCTGTGTGAGAAGTATGGGGTGCATTACTACGTTGAAAATGCAGCATTTCTTACCGACCTCTTTCCTCTATCGCTGAATCAGGGCAAATTCAATGTGATTTTCTACCAGGATGAATCCGCTTTGCAGGAATATCTCGATTTGAAAGCAGAGAAAGAAAGGGCAATCGCTGCTGGTACTTATGCAGAGTGCCGCAAGGATATAGCCCGGCGGTACGGCAAGCTGCTTTCGTACACGGATGAGGGGATCCAGCGTCTGCTGGACGCAAACCCGGACAAGGAGTAGGGCCAATGTTATTCAACGAGCCCATCCATAATTGGAACGAATGGGGTGCAATATTTCAATCGACGAAGGCGTTCACCCCGCTGGCAGAAGAAATTTTCCGCCGTGAGGGGCTGACATTTTCAGAGTTAAATAATCTGACTCCCGGAACGAACGCGGTCTTTCACACGGGGGATCATGTGGTAAAAATATTTGCCCCCGCGAGTCTAGCATGGATTCGCAGTTAGACTATTCCAACGAGGCCGCTGTTTGTGAGGCACTGACCTGCTGGGGGATATCCACGCCCCGCCTGATCGCCCATGGGATGATACAGGATACCTACCTTTTCTACTACATCATTACCGAATACTGCCCCGGCGAGTTGGCTGGGCCATGGCTGGAATGTGCCAGCCCCAGCCAATTGGAGGGCTTTATCCGGCAGCTCAAAGAGCTCCTCCAGACCATGCACCGCCCGGCACAAGGTTTGATTCCACCGATGGATTTGTTGAAACGGGCCTTGGAAAATCCGCGCCTGGAACGTCTGCCAGTCAGCTTACGCGATGAGATGACAGACCGTGCGGAAAGGCTGGATTTGACAAACACTGTGCTGGTACATGGCGATCTGACCGGAGAAAATATCCTGATTGGAGCGAACGACCAGCCCATCATAATCGACTGCGCCGACTCCTGTCCGGCCCCTGGTGGTATGAGTTGGCCCCGCTGGTCTTTGAGCTTTTCCACTGCCGCGGGGATCTGCTGCGGCTGTTCACGGACGCCGATCCAGAGATATTCACAGAACAAATCATAGACGCTGTATGCGTCCATGATTTCGGGGCGAATATGCTGTTGGATACAGCTGTCCGGGAAGGGAGCCCATGCTTTTTGCATTTAGCAGAGGTGAAAGATTTTTTGATGGACAGGATGTGCGGTTGCATTTGAGTTATATATCAAGGCTTTCCTGCAAAACCGCGCTGGCAGCTTTCTTTTTATCATCGAAGGCGTGGGTGTAGATATCCAGCGTAGTGGACACCTGGGAGTGGCCGAGTAAACCTGACACCGTAGCTACATCGGCTCCGCCTGCTATCATCAAGCTGGCTGCGGTGTGACGAAGGCTGTGGACGTTTAGGTTGGATGGCAAGCCATGCTTTTTCAATATCAGCTTGAACCGCCAAGTAAAACTGCTGGGGGTCATAGGCAATTCCATCCCATGCCTGCGGAAAATATAGTCGTCAGCGGACAGCTTTCGTTCGTCATAGGTTTCAGTTTCCTGCTCGCAGAATTTGCGATACTCTTTGAGGAGGCTTGCCATCTCAGGGGAGAAGTAGACGTAACGGTCACCCGAAGCGGTTTTGGGTTCTTTGACAATTATATCCTCACCTGTGACTTTGACCACGTTCCGGCAGATATGGATGGACTTCTCTTTGAAGTTCAAATCGCACCATTTCAAGCCACAGCACTCGCCCCGGCGCATACCAGTGGCTATAATCAGCTTGAAATAAGTTTCGTACTTGATGCTTTCTTCTTCCAGCGCGGCAATGAGTTTCTGAGTAGTTTCCTCATCCGCCACGTTTTGCTTTTTCTTCTTTTTGCCAGCATATTTATAGGTACGCCACGCTGGATTATGCGACAAAAAGCCGCCCTCCATCGCATCGGAGAGGATGCCACACAAGCAAGCGTGGACACCCTCTATAGTGCATTCGGAGAGCGGCTTTCCGGTAATAGAATTCTTTTGCTTACGAAGTTCAGCGTACAAATTGCGGAAATGTTCAGGCTTGAGGTCGGTCAGCTTGTAGCCGCCCAGGTGCGGCATGAAGCGGTCAATGTCCTGCTTGTCACGGGCTAGGGTGGATTTTGCCAGCTTATTCGGAGCAATTTCCCGCAGCCACATCTCGGTATAAGCTGCGAGAGTGATGGTTTTATCAACCGCTTTGAGTGGCTCGTTTCGGCACTGGCGCTCGAAGAGTGCGGCTTCCTCCTCGAGCCACTTTTCTTTGGCCTTTGGCGTTAGGCCATCGGGTGGATGAACGGTTTTCTGCTGGGGCTTGCGGCGTTTGCCATCGAAATCATAGCCCATGGACACGACCAGCAAGTAGCTGTTTCCTCGCTTACGAATGCTCGCCATACTGTCAACCTGCTTTCTGTTGTGATTTGCCCTGTTGAGGCAACCTCACAATACCACACCCTTTTGCGGAAGTCCAGCGGCAGATTCACTTTCTACTACACCAACAAAATGTGTGAGCTATGGCTGTTGGTATGTCCATCATTTTGTTGCTAGGCACTGTGGAGCAAGGCGTTGGTCATTACCTGCGCTGCCTGATTCTTCAGTTCCATTTGAGGGTGACAGTAGGTTCGCTCCAGGAATGATGTATCAGCATGACCAGCTAACTCTGCAACCGTTTGCTTATCCACGCCGTGGTGGAGCAGAGTGCTGACAAAAAGATGCCTTAAAGTGTGCAGGTGGAAGTTATCCGGGAAGCCGTTCCGCTTAAAAATCTTCCGCAGATGTTTTGTAAATGTATCTGGATGAATGAACGTCCCGTGCTCATCCGTAAACATGTATGGGCTGTGTTCTGCGCCAACGGAGTCCTCATCACGCCGTTTGATGTAGTAGTAACTTTGCAAAAACGACGTAATATCCTCATCAATGGCAATGGTGCGGCTGCGGCCATTTTTCGTGGGCCCCTCCTGCACACCGTCACCGGCAACGATACTCCGGGAGCGGCTGACGGTCAAGATGGAACGATAATCGTCCAAAACGAAATCGTCCCAGCGTAAAGCACACAGCTCACCTCGGCGGCATCCGGTATAAATTGCCAGCAGATAGAAGGTCTTATACACTTCTGGTTCGTCCAATAGGGCAAGAATAAACTGCTGCGCCTGTTCCTCGGTGGGGATAAATTGTTGGCGCTTTTCAGTGTCGGGCAGGTCGATCATATGGGCTGGATTCTTTGGGATAATCTCGTTGCGCTTGGCGTCGCTCAGCACCGCTGACACTACCGTCAAATATTTTTGCACCGTGGCCTCCTGCACAGGCTTGCCGTGATTACTGCGCTTGCGAAGTTCCACCAGCATATTTTCCAGCGCGATAGGTCGCAGCTTGTTTAGCTTGATAGCACCGATGAACGGGTAAGTCACTTTCAACATTCGCCGGTAGCTTGCGATGGTACCCGCCGCGTACTTCACCTGCCTGTCCAGCCAACGGAGAGAGTATTCCTCAAAAGTCATCTCGGTATCCTCGCAAAAGCCTTGCTTAATGGTACGTTCCATCTCCTCGGCGGCATGGACAACGTACTGTCGGATACCACGCTTACCTATGCTGTCCGGCACAGAAATGGTCTTTGCCTTTGAAATCTTCCGTCCATCCGGGCGGTAACCATTGCTGACAGTAATTTTGAATTTACGCTCGTCTAACTGCTTGATACTTGCCAATAAAATTCCCCCTTACATCTGCTGACCATGATTCTGGTCTTGCTCATCCGATTTTTGCCCCAAAGCACGTTTGCGCTGGCGCGGCTTTCGCATAGCCGTGCTGTCCTGCGGACGACGGTCGTCAATTATCCCGGCAATATCAGCGGAAAGATATGCGAGATCAATTCCAAAATCACCAGCGCCGCCGATGGGATTAGGGCTACCCAGAACAGTACCGTAGAAAATTTCTTCATCTGCTCCCCCTGCAAAGAGAGATTCCTCGAAAATTCTTCGCTCATTTTCCCAGCCTGTGACGATAGGCCCTTCGCAATCTCCGAGGCAGACCGTTCCATCTCCCGCTGGAAATTCTGTGTTGATGATTGCATTTCTGCTGCGTAATTCTCCAATTCCTGCACCCGCTGGTCGAGGTACTCCACCAACTCCGCCTTGGTTGCCAGCTGTGCCGCCGCTGTTTGAACCTCTATCAGCAGTTGGATTTGCGTCTGTTGCAACCCAAGCAGTGCTGTCCAATTCTTGTCCGTCACCGTAACGCAGGGCACCACTTCTGCCGCCGCTTTCGTCTGTCTGCGGGATTGTTCCTTCAATTCTTCCAAGGATTTCCTCTCGTAGTTTGAACTCGTACTCCATCATCTCCTTCAAAAATTTTGCGTCGTACAACTTGATATCCCGACATTTCATACCGCTGGGCGTGGCGTAAGTGATGCTCTTTCGCTCGTCCGTCCACTTGACCTTGTACCCCTTTCGCGCCAGCAACTTGATGAAATGCTCCCGGGATCGCGCCAGTACCATCGCATCCTCTATGGCAATCATCAGCTGCATTTTCCAACTCTGCCCTTTGTCCATGGAGCGGTACTCGCGGGCACCAAGCTGTTTGCTGTGCTTGGGAGGGTCGGGCGGCAGCACCGAGAACC
The DNA here is from genome assembly GCF_002201475.1 of Acutalibacter muris. NCBI lineage: Bacteria > Bacillati > Bacillota > Clostridia > Eubacteriales > Acutalibacteraceae > Acutalibacter > Acutalibacter muris. The sequence goes on from NZ_CP021422.1 coordinate 3,087,608, forward strand.
CGTGCGCCAAGCAAATTTCATCGGACAATTTACGTATCTTTTTCAGCGTGGTCGGCCCCTGGCGAAGCATATAGCCGCTCTCATAGCACACAGAATTGACCACAAAGTGCGAGTGTATGTGGTCTGTGTCCATGTGAGTTGCGATTAAGATTTGGCTGTCAGGCCAAGCTCTTTCCGCAAACTCTTTCGCCAACTCGTGAGCCTGCTGGACGGTGATGGGCTCATCCGGTGCGAAGGATTGTGTGTAATGGTAGAACCAGACGGGGCTGTCCTTGCGGTAAGCGGCGCGGGTGGCACGGAACTCCTGGAAAGCAAACTGAGGAGAACAGTTTATTCCAGTGGCCCACTGACGTCCATCTGCATCCACAGTTTTGCGTTCCTGTAAAACATAACTGACCGCCCTGCCCAACGCTTTTACGGATTGCCGTTTATATGGCATAAATTCAACTACAGCTATTGGCGTACCTCCTTGTCTGCCAGAGCAAAGAATCGCTCATAAAGCTTGTTCATATCCTCATGTATTTGCTCCAAGTACACCGCATTGATCTGCCCCATGTGTGCCAGCATAGCAAGCTGATTGAGGTTGTTGCCGATAGCGTTCAGCTCCCGAGCCACCAGCTTTCCGTCCAGAATTACATTCAATTTGCCTCGCATTGCCGCCGCCCGGATGTAGTTGCTGGGTGTCATCATGGCACGGTCAGCTTGCTCCTTGATATGATGAAATTGTTCTTCAGTGAATCGCACTGTAAATGCCCTGTCTTTGTTTTTGCTCATTTGATCCCTCCAATCATAGTGGGTGCGGGCTACTGCCCGCTTAACGTGCCGTCCGACAACGTCGGACGAGTGCTCTGCTTGCCCTCCCCAAAGGGGAGGATCTTTGTAGGACACAATCGGCTGCGAATTCCAAGTTTAGGGCATTTGCAGAAAAGAAAAATATCTGCTCCACACTTCCTTGCACTCTCAGAATAGCCTCTGTGCGGCCACACACGGGCCTGCCCGGGTGGACTGCGGTTCCTACCCCACCCAGCCCTAAAAACCGCCACACGGGGCCGACACGGGCCGAATATGTGGCTGCTGTCGCTCTGCCTTGGTCGTGTCTGAATCCAAGGGTGCAAGAGTGCAAGGGTGCAGAGGATTCCAAAGTTTTTTGCAGGCGCACACATTATGTAGAGTTTAAAACGCACCGCTGACACAAGATAGAAGAGTGCAGCTAAAAACTTTTGCACCCTTGCCCCCTTCAACATGACAGTTTCCAATCCCATCTCTCCCCCTTCTTTACTGAATCAACTCCGAGGTTTTCTTTGGCAATTTTCAGCGTCCGCTTGGAGATACCGGCCTGCTTTGCCGCCTGGAACATTTCGCTGGCTGGTACAGAAACCCCGCCGTTCAACCTGTCCCTTATCAATTTTTCGGCCATGTCTACCTTTGAATCTGCCGGCCCACCGTTCAACAAATCCTCGGAAGTAATCTTTTCGTAGCCGTCTACCCAGCGCAGACTGCCGTCCTCAATGTTGAATGCAATCGATTTCCCCTCCGGAGCAAGAGATGATTTATCGTGGACAATGACGCGGATGCTCGGCTCTTTTTTCATTCTGCCTACCAACAGAACGCTCCGGGCTGCAGCGCGGAAGTCCATGGAGCCAAGACCACGGTAGGCACTGTTGGACCCGACTGCCTTGTTGAGGTGGCCAATCAGAACCACAGCACAGCCGGTTTGGTCGGCCGTGATGGTAAGCCGCTTGAGGACGTCACGTATCTCGTTGGCGCGGTTCATGTCCACATTCCGGCCCAGGTAACCCTGGAGCGGGTCCAGGATCATCAGATTGGCGTTAGTGGCCTTGACCGCCTGTCCAATTCGTTCATCCAGCAAAGAGAGAGAACGCTCTGCTTCATCAATGCAGAGGATGCGCTTAAGGTCAGCGCCTGTACTTTCAAGCCGGGGCTTGATGGTATCACCCAGGCCATCCTCCGCAGTCTGATAGAGGATGTTGATGGGCGAGCCAGGTTCCATGCCGGGCAGAGCTTGACCTTGGCTGCACATGGCTGCGATCCACAGAGCGAGAGTGGTCTTGCCTTCGCCGGGATTCCCTTGGATGATGGTCAGCTTGCCGTGTGGTATATAGGGATACCACAGCCACTGCACCTCCTGAGTTTCTACGTCGGACATTCGGATCAGATGAAGATCGTGTTTGTTTGGGGTCATAGAAGCCCTCCTTTCAGTTTTTCGCCCCACAAAAGTGGGAGCAGTATTCATTAATCCATTTTTGAGATTTCAATATGGCTTTTCTTTTTTCTGCCCATATGTTATAATACAAGAAAAAATCACGGTTTGAAATCGACAAGTGATTTTACCCAAAACTGGAAAAGTTTACTTGCAGACAAGGATGTATGCACATGAGAACCGATTGCGCTCTGTATGTTACCATCCTCCCTGATGGGAAAATGAAACGAGACCTTACCTCTGTGACCGGCAAGGTCTGTTTGGATGATGTTACTGTTGAAGACGAGATCATATCATTCTCTGAGTTGGCGTTTGGCCCCTACGCCGCAGTCGTTGACCTTCTGATTTATTCTGCATCAAACTTATCTGTGGACGGACATATTGAAGAAGTCAGCGTGGAGGAGTTTCAGTTCCTTGTAGATACCGCTAATGATTTGGTTCTTTCTCTTGAGGAGGAGCAGCCGTTGCAAGGGACTCTGACCCGGACTATGCTGGAGGATCAAGTGCCGGAAGATAATGGAATGGGATTATACATTTATCAAGCGGCAGACAAGATTATTTCGGTTCTTTGTGAGGCTATGGTACTCCAGATGAAGATCAATGAAATTCTAAGCGACATAAGGCAGGGGATTCCACTTGACATTAAGGAAAAACATAACTATTTGCAGATGCTGGAGCTCACACAGGTTTTTGAGTTTGGGGAAGGCTGGACTTCACGCTACCGCTTTCGTTCCCTGACAGAATACTACTATTTCTTGCTTGTGCATTTTATCCAGTGGAAACCAAATGTTGCCATGTGCGAGTGCTGTGGCCGCTATTTTATTCCGAAAACAAAAAAGAAGACCCTATACTGTGACAGAGTCCTGAAAGACGGAAAGAGCTGTAAAGAGCTGGCACCCTCTTTGAAACACAAGCTCAATGCGAAACGTCAGAAAGTAATTGAGGAATTTGACCGTGCCAAGCGCAGGATGTACAAGCGGTATGAGCGAACGGAGGATACCGGAGCAAAGCCCTCCAATAAGAATCTAAGCTATTCTGATTATTATGCTTGGCTGGCACAGGCCACTCTAGCCAGAGACAGCTACCTGGCTGGGAAAATGACTGAAGAGCATGCGCTGCAAATCATATGCGCTGAGTAGAGCGGACTGGTTATCGCATTAATTTTTACTCATCGATGAAAGGAATATCCAGTCCCTCCATGACTTCCAGCATAAACCATGCGCCTAAACGAAAGCCCAGCGTAAACAATTCGTATTCGTTCACGCCGGACAATTCGTCTTGGACGTTCTTGAATTCCTGAAACGCTGTCTGTTCTTCCTTAGAGAGTAAGCCGATGAGTTGCTGCTCGTTCTTTCCCACCGAGTTGAGCAACTTGTTTACCTTGCTGTTGGGAACGAAGTTTCGGTCTGTAGAGCGCATGTTACCGTACCAGACTTTTTCCGACTGTTGAGCCGATGGTGCAGGGTGACTCTCTCTGTCCAACTCTACTTTTTTAATTTGTGTATCTATGTGAATCTAACTGAATTGGATTTTTACAAAAGTAAGCCTCCGGGAAGATGATCCCGGAGGCTGCAAGTCCATCACGTATCGGAAAAATTCAAAATGTTCTCAGAACACCCAGGCGCTGCCGCTCTCCTCATCGTCGTCATCCTTGGCCTTGAACTCGAAGCGGAAAGGCGGTTTATACTCCTTGATCAGGGGCAGCAGCTCATCCTGCATATTTTTCTGGGTGTAGCACTGGTCGTCCAGAACCATGGTCACCATGTCGCCGCCCTCGCAGGCATCCCACTGGGGCAGGCCGGGGACGTTGGGGTCACCGGTGCGGGCGAAGTTGACAAAGCATGAGGACATCAGGCTGTCCAACTTTTCCCAGCCCTTCTGGTGGCAGATGGGGATGAAGGCACCGTTGTGGAAGAAATAGGGGATGTCAGCACAGTGCCAGGCGGCCGCTCCACCGTCGTAGTCGTAAATTTTGGCGAAGATGTAGTTATAGACGGGGGCGGAAGCCTCCTTCCCCTTCTTTTTCACATATTCCACGGTGAGCGGCAGGAACATACCGTCCAGGTCCACGGCGTAGACCTCGTTGGTGTTGGGGTAAGCCTTGCGGAAAGCGTCCAGGATTTTTTGGCCGCCCTCCTCGCCGTAATACTCTTTTACATACTTCTCCCTCTGCTCCGTGGTGAGCTGAGCCCGGTCGCCGTAGTCCTGGGGCATCCCGAACTCGGCGAACACAGTACCCACCAGGGTGGGGATGTTCAGGGAATGCTTGGTGAAGTCCCCCTCCAAGGGGTCGCACACATAGTAATCGTTGGGCATGGGGGTCCAGCCCACGCGCTTGCCCTGCTTCTGCAGGTCGGCGGAGGCCTGGTTGACCGCCCAGATAAACTGGGGCACCGGCACCTTTTCCAGCTTCTCCGCGTCCTGCTCCGGGATGTTCAGCTTGCCCAGGACGGCCAGCGCAAACTCCTTGGGGTCGCAGGTTCCATCTAAAAGCCCGCCGGGGATTACGCCGGACATGACAATCATCTTGTGGAACAGGCCCTCGGCCTCGGGGATCTGCCCCAGGACCGTGACCTTTCCGCCACCACCGGACTGCCCGAAAATGGTGACGTTATCCGGGTCGCCGCCGAAACAGGCGATGTTGTCCCGCACCCAGCGCAGGGCCTCTACAAGGTCGGCCATGCCCACATTGACGGAATTCTTGTACTTCTCACCAAACGCGGACATATCCATGTAGCCAAAAGCGTTCAGCCGGTGGTTGACGGACACCACCACCACGTCGTCCAGCTTGGCCAGGTTGAAGCCGTCATAGCAAACCTGCTCAATGGAGGACCCAGCAGCGTACCCGCCGCCATGAATCCAGAACATGACGGGCTTTTTCGCCGCGGGGTCGCAGCTGGAAGTCCAGACGTTCAGGTACTGGCAGTGCTCGGAGGAGGGCCAGAAACGGTGGGGAGTCTGCACCTCGCCGGTGGGCATGGGCTCGTTGAGCACCGGGCAGATCATGCCGTAGCTGCCCGCGTCCTTTACGCCTTCCCAGGGGGCAACCGGCTCCGGCATCTGGAAGCGCTTTGCTTTCGCGTAGCGGATGCCGTAGAAGTGGTCCACGCCATCGTAGTGGAAGCCTCTTAGCTTGCCTTTGGGCGTTTCCACGATGGGGGCGGTTTTTGTAACGTAAAACTCTTTTGCCATAGATATCGCTCCTTAATTTTTATTCTCCAACCGGCAGCACCGCCCGGGACGGGTAGCTCTCCCCGGTCAATATGGTCTGACAAGCTGTCTGAGTGGATTCCTGCTTCGCCCAGATACCCGGAAGATTTGGATGTATCGCGTACTGAGGGAAATCCGATGATGATATGTCCAGCCGCAGCCGGGAGCCTGACTGAATCTGATAAGCCGCCGCCCACATGGAGACAGTGATTTTCCGGACCTCGCCGGGAACATAGGGCGTTTCATAGGCCAGGGTAGCAATGGAGCCCCGGATGTTATATGCTTTCCCTTCGGAAGTGACCTCCATCAGCTTGGCGGTGAAAGCGGTGTCCTCCGCCGTGCTCTTTACAAATAGCTCTACCTTTGCCTCTCCCAGTAAAGTGACGCTCTGTTCCAGGGGCTCTGACAAGAAACTGACCACATCCGGCCGGTAGTCCGGTTCCGGCTGTTCCAGGCTGCCCACCTCCTGAAAGCTGGCAAAGAGGGACTCCGCGCCACGGGACATCACCGGGTTTTCCGGGTCGTATTGGTATGAAATCTCCCTGTCTGCCTCGGCCTTTCCTTCCAGCCGCTTGCGCCCAGCGTCCAGATAAAAGACCAGCTCTGTCTGGCCTGCCGGGATATCGCTCCAACTGCGCCAGGCGTCTTCCCCGATCACATACCAGTCAACCCGCCGGGCCGGAGATTTCTTTTCCAGCAAGGTTTCCCCAAACCAGTCCAGCACCTGATGTACCTCGTCGTTCTCTAAATGCTCCTGAACCTTCCCCTGGGCGCAGGGCTGGAAACCATGGTTCCAACACCCGATGACCAGGCGGCTGTGCGCGGCGGCTTCCAGGGAGAGATTTTTGAAGGATTCCAAAGCGCTGCCGAGATGGTGGTCGTACCATCCCTCCACAATGCAGACGGGCACCTTCAGTTTGCGGGGCGCGTCGGACATAAACTTCCAAAAGCCTTCTTTCCAGTAAGGGTCGCTGCCATGGGTGTTGGTCACCCACTCCCGGTACCATGGCAGTTCGCCGCCCCACAGAGCCTTGTCCACCTCGACATGGGGACGGTAGCGGCAGGACTTCAGATAGTCCGCCTTTATCTCCCGCCCGGCGTTCCCCATGGCCCAGGCGGTGAGGATGTCATGCCGGAACAGCCCGCTTTGATATGCGGAGGTGAAGCGCTCGGTGCCATAGTGTGACAGGAGCATGGACTTCACCTTGGCAGGCAGCGCCCCGGTGATGGCCCAGCCCGTTGACGCCAGGTAGGAGCAGCCCCAGTAGCCGATGCTCTCTACCCAGTTCAGGCCGTCCGCCCAGCGGATGAAATCCGCGCCATCGGAGGGCTCGTTGATGTTTGGCTCCCACTGGCCTTCCGAACCGCCGGTGCCCCGGCAATACTGGCAGATATAGGCATAGCCCCGCCTGGCAAGCTCCTGCCCGTGGACACGGTACATTTCGTGGGCCATGGGGTAGCAGCTGCGCTGCACAATGGTGGGCCAAGACCTGCCGCCCACAGGCCGGAACCAGAATACCCTCAGCCTGACGCCGTCCTTACATGGCACCCACTCCTCGCCTTCCTCTATATCAGTGTAACGTACCGGCACGCCGGAAGATTTATAGCTATTTATGACCGCTCGCAGTCTGTCATCCAAGTTGATTCCTCCTTATAAGCTCACCCCGCCGGTCAGCACGGCCACGAGCAGCATAATGATAGTCAGCGCAAAAGCGAAGGGGATGGTTTTCTTTTGATGCTCCCCCAGCTCCACCCCGCTGAGCCCCACCAGCAAAAAGGTGGCCGGGGACAGGGGCGAGACGGGGAAACCGGTAGTCATCTGGCCCAGGATCGCCGCCCGGCCTACCGCGCCGGGGTCTATTCCGAAACCCTTGGCCGTCTCAGCCAGGATGGGCAGCACGCCGTAGTAGAAGGAGTCCGGGTCAAACAGCAGGGAGGCGGGCATGGAAATCGCACCAGTGATTAGGGGGAAGAACCGCCCCAGGGAATCCGGCATCACCGAAACCAGGCTCTTTGCCATGGCATCGATCATTCCTGAACCCTTCATAATCCCGCAGAAGCATCCGGCGGCGAACAGCACCGAGCACATCATAATGGCGCTTTGGGCGTGAGCATCTACCCGGGCCTTGGACTGCTCCACATTCGGATAATTGATGACAGTGGCCAGAACGTAGAACACCATGAAGATCACAGCAGGCGCAAAGCCAGAGAACAGCAGGCAAACAATAGCCAGAACGATCAGGCTGATGTTGACCCAAAACAGCTTGGGCCTCAGCAGATCCTGTTCCTCCTCGCTCAGCTGGGCTGACTGGTATTCCCTGCCTGCCAGAGCCACGCTCCCAATCCGGGATTTCTCCCGGAAGCCCAAAAGCGCGGAAAAGGCCAGCACAGACACCAGCCCCACCACCACTGCGGGCAGAACCGGCAGAAAGAACCCCACCGGGTCATTGCCCGCCCCCAGGGCGCTGGCCGCCCGGATGGTGGGCCCGCCCCAGGGCAGGATGTTCATGGTGCCCGCGGCCATGGCGACGGTGGCGGCTAAGGTGGTCCTCTTCATGCCGATGGCGTCGTAAAGGGGGACCAGCGGCGGCACACAGATCAAGAAGGTCACCGCGCCGGAGCCGTCCAGGTGAACGCACATGGCCAGAAGCGCCGTCCCCAGGGTGATCAGCACCGGGTCCGAGCCCATGCGCTTGATGATACCCTCAATGATGGGCTGGAAGGTCCCCGCGTCGGTCAGTATGCCGAAAAACAGGATGGAAAACAGGAACATCACACCTGTCGCCGCCACAGAGCCGATTCCGCTGGCCCCGGTGACCATCCCGCTGATGCTTTGGACGTTCGCCCAAAAGTCAACCTGGCCGGAGGCGTTTTCCGGGTCGGTGACCATAAAGCCGCAGGCGATCAGCCCTGTTACCAGGGGGACTGAGATCAGTGCGACGGTGGGGGTAAGCTTTTTTGCAAGGATAAGGACGAGCATCAGTACGACCGTCAAAAAGCCTAGAAACGCAAGCATAAGGTCAGCCTCCTCTATACGGAAACGGCCCCGAAGCGAGGCCGCGATGATTCGCTCATTCTTTTACGTAGATAAAGGACGCCCCGCCGTATTGCGCGCGCTCCAACTCACCCTTTTCGGCGAAGGGGGAGCCCTCCACGCTGGGGGCCCAGCCGAAGCCCGCCAGGTTGGGCATGATCTGAGCGTCCCCCGACAGGATGTGCTCAGACAAAGCGATGTAATCGTCTATGTAGCTTTTGTACAGCTGGGGGCCGTTGTGGGCGGGATAGATGGTGTCGAACTCGTCCCAATGGGCCTTGAGCTTCTTCATGTTGTTCAGATGGTTGGTTACCACTTCCCGCAGCGGCAGAAGATGATTCCGCACAAACAGCAGCACCTGTCCGGCCTCCAGCTCGTCGCCGGAATACAGCGCCCGGTTGGAGCGGTCCAGCAAGGCGATGCTGCTCTCGTGGTGGGCGGGGATTTCAATGACCTCAAGCTGCCTGCCGCCCAGGTCGAAGATATGGCCCTCCCGCACGGTATGGACGGTATAATCCGGGTAAGGCTTCTTGTTGAAATCCTCCTGCATTTCCGGGCTGAAAGCTACCTTCATGCTCTCTTCAGCGCCGGGGCCCGCCCAGACCTCCGGCCACCAGGGGTTGCCGCCGGTGTGGTCGAAATGGCCGTGGGAGTTGACCACCATGACCGGCTTGTCGGTGATGCCCTCCACAAACGCGCGCAGGTTGCCGATGCCATAGGCTGTGTCGAACAGCAGCGCTTTCTCCTCTCCGATGATCAGGTAGCAGTACACCCCGCCGCCAAAGCTGATAGTCCAGGTGTTGGGCGAGGTCATCCACTTGCCGTAGATCATGCCCCGTTCGTTCATGTTTTCGTTTTTCAGTTCCATTGATTTGACCTCCCAAGCTCGGTTTTCTACAATTATACCAAACCCCCGGTAAAAATGCTAGCAATAAACAGACAAAAAATGTTAAAAGCAAGAGGTAATTTCCGTGCGTGCCTCCAAGTGGAGTTTGCTTTTTGCCGTTCTTTGTGCTAAACTTATCATGAAGTGAGGTGAATGGGCAATGAACATTTTATTGGTGGACGATGACCTGGATGTGATAGAGGGAATCATGGACGGTGTGGACTGGGAAGGGCTGGGCTTCCGGCAGGTGTATCTGGCCCAGAGCGCGAAAAGAGCCAGGGAGATTCTTCAGGAACAGGATGTCTCCGTATTGCTGACCGATATCGAGATGCCGGGCGGCAGCGGGCTGGAACTGCTGGAGTGGGTGCGGGACAATCAGCTGGACGTGGTCACGTTGTTTTACACCAGCTTTGCCAGCTTCAACTATGCCCAAAAAGCGTTGGAGCTGCACAGCTTTGCCTACTTCCTCAAGCCCATCGCCTATCCGGAGCTGCAGGGGCATTTGTTCCGGGCCAGAGACGAGGCCCTGCGGCTGCGCAGCCTGAAACGCCCCGAAAGCGACCCCAAGGCAGGATTGCGGGATCGCAAGGAGAGGTTTTGGAAGAAGCTCCTGCTGAACGAAATCCCCAAGTCCGTGGAACATGCGGGGGATTCCGTCAGCTATGAGCCCCAAGCGCGGTTCATGCTCTGCGTCTGCATCCTGGGCGATTCCTCCGAGCAGATCAGCAGCTGGAAAAAGTATGCGGCCTTGAACGTCCTGGAGGAGATGGCGGAGGACCTGAGCCTGGCCGTCGAGGCGCTTTTCACTTTGCCGGGCGGGGAAGTCTGCATCATAATCCGGGAAGGGGACGAAGGGAGCGAGACGCGTTTGCTCAAGCTTCATCAGGAGCTGAGTTCCTTTGTGAAGAAGTATCTGTCGGGCTGGGTCAACCTGTACTACGCCCTGGGGACAGGCGTCCAGGACGCGCCCCAAGCATACGCCCAGGTCCGGGTCTGTGCGGACGACGATGTGTCCAGAAAAGGGGGCGCCTGTGCGGCCAGGGACTATCAGCAGAATTCTTTTCCTTATGATGGGGAAAAGGTGCGGGAATGGGGCAGCGCCCTCTCTTCCGGTCAGACGGCCCAGGTGCAAAAGGATATCTGTGCCTATCTGGATCAGCTTTCCGCTCAGGGGAAACTGAACATGCCCTTTATCAAATATATGCGCATTGACCTGATGCAGACCATTCACACCCTGCTCAAGCAAAAACAGATTTCCGCCCATGACCTGTTTTCCGATGAGCGCTTCGATTCCCTGCGGGCAAGCTCCCTGCAATCGGTGGAGCATATGAAACGCTACCTATGCTACGTGGTAGAGACCGCCGGGGAATATATGGAGTACATCCGGGAATCCGGCTCGGTGGTGAGCAAGATGAAGGACTATATCGGCGAGCATTATAGCGAGGATGTAACCCGGGCCGTCCTGTCCAAAGTGTTCTACCTGAACCCCGACTATCTCTCCCGGGTTTTCAAGAAAAAGACGGGCGTTTCCATCGGCGGCTACCTCCAGGAGGTTCGTATGTGCCAGGCAAAAGAACTCCTCGCCCATACCGACACCCCCGTCAACGAGGTGGCCATGCAGGTGGGCTACGACAATATCTCCTACTTCTCCCATGTGTTCAAGGAGAAAACCGGCCTCACCCCCATCGAGTACCGGCGCAAGAACCGCTGAGAGCGTGGGCATCCGGCGGCTTAGGGGCTCCGCCCCTAAGAACCCCGCCACTTTTGAAAAAGTGGACAAAACTTTTACCTCGAACCTTTTTCGGGACAAACCGTAGGGCTCACGCGCGACAGTAAGGCTCTGCAAATGGAAAAAATCAGGTGCATCCAAAGAAAAGACCGGGCTCCTCAAGAGGGCCCGGTCCCATTATTATCCCAAAAGTGAATGAATTTGGCGGGTCCAGCGCCGCGAGAGTTACTTGCAACTCTTGCGCGCATGGCGAGGAATTTGGGGGCGAGAAGCTCCCAAGGTCTTGCCGGAGGCCAAAAGTTAGATTTGCCGCTTGCCGGCCTGGGCATAGCAGTCGGTACGGGGCAGCCAATCCAGGAACTTCTCGATCTCCAGGTTCCAGAACCGCCACTCGTGGCCGTAATCTGGATGCTCGTCCCAGGTCACGTCCGCGCCCAGGCCGACCAGTTTATCCCGGAAGTCCTGGTTGGCCTTATAGAGGAAGTCCTTGGCCCCGCAGGCAACGTACGCCTTGGGGAAGGTTTTCCCATCTGCGGCCAGCTTCTCGGCCAGGGAGGCGGGATCGATAGAGGGGTCTACCTCCGCCTGGCCGCTTGCGGCGGCCATAGCGTCAGCAACCAGCAGGGCCGGGTTCAACTGCACAGCCGCGGAGAATGCGCCGAGGGCCTTGAAGCGCTCCGGATGGGTCAGCGCGTGGACCAGGGTGCCGTAGCCGCCCATGGAAAGCCCGGCGATGTAGGTGTGCTCCGGCTCCCGGGCGATGGGGAACATACCGCCCACAAAGTCGGGGAGCTCCTCGGAGACGAAAGTGAAGAAATCATCGCCGCCCAGCTTCACGTAGCTCTTATTCTCAGCGGACAGATTCACGATGGCAATCTGCCGCTCCTCGGCGAACAGCTCCACATTGGTGTAGCCGGTCCAGGTGGCGTGGTTGTTGCCCATACCGTGGAGCAGGTAGAGCACGGGGTACTTCTCCTTGGGGGTGTGGCTGGGCTTGCCGCCGCCGTTCATGCCCATGGAATCGGGGATGGTGGGGCTGGGGATGACCACGGTGATGTCCACGGTACGCTTTAAGGTGTAGGAGATGAAATTGCAGGTAAACTTGGCCATGATAAACACATTCCTTTCTTTGCTTGAATCAGTGTGCCCCATATAGCGCTGGCCCGGGGATAGACTGTCCCGGGCCAGGCAGGGGGTGAGAATATTTTGTGAGCTTAGTAGGCTTTAGCCCTTCACAGCCCCCAGCATAATGCCGCTGGCAAAGTATTTTTGCAGGAAAGGGTACACCACCAAAATGGGCAAAATAGCCACAAATGCGATGGCCATGCGGATGGACACCTGAGGGATCTGCATCAGTGAACCGGAATTGGCCGTAGACTGCGCCGCCAGAGCCTGGATATCCTGAATCATGCGGTTCAACAGGGTCTGGATGCTGAACATGTTGGACTTGTTGATGTAGTACAGGCCGTTGGTCCAGTCGTTCCAGTATGACAGGCCGGTAAACAGGCCAATGGTCACCAAGATGGGTTTGCCCAAGGGAAGGACAATTTTCCAGTAAATTGTCATATAGCCCGCACCGTCTATCTTTGCCGCTTCGTAAATATCCGCCGGTATGCTGGTAGCAAAAAAGGTGCGCACCAGGATGATGTTGAACGCGCCCAGCAGGAAGTTGGGGAAGATGTAGGCCCAGATGGTATTACGGATACCGAAGGTGGTGGTCCACATGATATAGGACGGCACCAGGCCCCCAGAGAACAGCATGGTAAAAAACACATAGAAGGTAATGATCCGCCGCCCGGGCAGGTCCTTTAGGGACAGAGGAAAGGCCATCAAGGAAGAGAGGATAATGCTTAGGGACGTGCCGATTATGGTGGCCAGCACCGTGATTCCATAAGCCCGGAATACGGTGGCGGAGTTTTGCAGAATGTACTGGTAAGCCCCTGTGCTGAGTTTGGCTGGGAAGAAAGAGTAGCCGTTTGCCACCAGGGTGTTCTCGTCTGTGATGGATGACATGAACAGCAGCACAAGAGGCAGTATCATGCACAGCGAGACCAGCAGCAGGATAATGTTTATCACTATCTGATAGGCCTTACGGCCCTTTGACATGATCATGATGTTTGCCTCCTTAGAAAATCGCGTTTTCGGCGCTGGCCTTACGCACCACAAGGTTCGATACCATTACCAGCGTGAACCCTACCACAGACTGCAGGAGGCCCGCCGCAGAGGACCGCCCGATGCCGCCGGTGCTCATCAGCGCCCGGTAGACGTAGGTGTCGATGGTGTTGGTCACAGAGTAGAGCGAGCCGGAGTTTTGCGGCACCTGGTAGAACAGGCCGAAGTCCGAGTAGAAGATGCGCCCGATATTCATGATAAGAAGGGTAATGATGGACGGCACCAGGCAGGGCAGGGTAATTTGGGTGATCTGCTGCCACTTGCTGGCTCCGTCCAACTCCGCCGCCTCATAGAAGCTCTGGTCGATACCGGCAATGGCCGCAATGTAAATCAGTGTGCCGTAGCCCACGCCCTTCCAGCAGTTGGTGATAATGAGGATCAGCGGCCACCAGGTGGTGTCATTGTACCACTGCACGGGATCTAAACCCAGCAGGGGCAGAAGGGTTTTATTGAACATACCGTTCTCATGGCTCAAAAGGGCGAACACAATGTAGCTGACCACCACGATGGAGATTAAAAACGGCAGTAAAATTGAACTTTGGTACAG